>NZ_KB912488.1:121977-127849 GCF_000383775.1 Saccharomonospora halophila 8 | reverse complement strand
CGAGCCGGTGGTGGCGGGCCGGGAGCGGCACGGCATGTTCGGCGTCTCCGGAACCGGGGACACGTCCGGGTACGGCGGCCTCCGGCTGCCCGCCCATTCGCCGCCGCCCGCCGAACGGCCCTACGGCGGGTGGTTCGACGAGTTCGCCGACGAGTTCTTCGCCGCACTCTCCGACAACGGGATCCCGACGGAGTCGATCCTCCAGGTCACCGTCGACCGCGGGGAGATCACCTTCTACGTGTCGCGCGAGGACCTGGTCTCGGTCTGTCGCACCCTGCGCGACGACTCCGGACTCCGCTTCGAACTGTGCAGCTCGGTGTCCGGTGTGGACTACGGCGAGGACGTGCCGCAGCGGCTGCACTCGGTGTACCACCTGACGTCGATGACGTTCCGCCGCCGGATCCGGCTGGAGGTGACCCTGGACATCGACGACCCGCACGTGCCGTCGATCGTCGAGGTCTACCCGACGGCCGACTGGCACGAGCGGGAGGCCTACGACATGTTCGGCATCGTCTACGACGGACACCCGGCGCTGACCCGCATCCTCATGCCGGACGACTGGGACGGCCACCCGCAGCGCAAGGACTACCCGCTGGGCGGAATCCCGGTGGAGTACAAGGGCGCGGAGATCCCGCCGCCCGACACGCGGAGGTCCTACTCATGACCACGAGCGACCGCATCGCCGAGAGCAGCACGGGCACCGACACCACGGCCGAGGGCGCCGAGAGCGCCCGGTACGCCGACCACCGGGAGACCACCGAGGGCCGCGTCTACACGGTCAGCGGCGGCGACTGGGAGGACGTGCTCACCGACGCCACCGAGTCGGAGCGCATGGTCATCAACATGGGCCCGCAGCACCCGTCCACGCACGGTGTGCTCCGGCTCGTGCTGGAGATGGAGGGCGAGACCGTCACCCAGCTCCGCTCGGTCATCGGCTACCTGCACACCGGCATCGAGAAGAACACCGAGTACCGCACCTGGACCCAGGGCGTCACCTTCGTGACGCGCATGGACTACCTCGCGCCGCTGTCCAACGAGATGGCCTACTGCCTCGGAGTGGAGAAGCTCCTCGGCATCGAGGTGCCGCGCCGCGCGCAGCTGCTGCGGGTGCTGCTGCTCGAACTGAACCGGCTGGCCTCGCACTTCGTCTACATCGCCACCGGCGGTATGGAACTGGGTGCCACCACCGCCATGACGCTGGGCTTCCGGGAGCGCGAGGAGGTCCTGCACCTGCTCGAACACCTCACCGGCCTGCGGATGAACCACGCGTTCATCCGGCCCGGCGGCCTCGCCCAGGACATGCCGGACGACTGGGTGGAGAAGGTCGAGGCGTTCTGCAAGGTCATGGACGAGCGGCTGCCGCTGTACGACAAGCTGTTCACCGGCCAGCCGATCTGGCGCAACCGGCTCAAGGGCGTGGGCTACCTGCCGGTCGACGCCTGCCTCGCGCTCGGCGCCACCGGTCCGGTGCTGCGTTCGGCGGGGGTGGCGTGGGACCTGCGCAAGGTGGAGCCGTACTCCTGCTACGACGAGTTCGACTTCGAGGTGCCCACCTCCACCGAGGCGGACTGCTGGGCGCGCTACCTGCTCCGCGTGGAGGAGATGCACCAGTCGCTGCGCATCGTCCGGCAGGTGCTGGACAAGATCGAGCCCGGTCCCGTGATGGTCGAGGACCAGAAGATCGCGTGGCCCGCGCAGCTGTCCATCTCGTCCGACGGCCTGGGCAACTCGCTGGAGCACGTCCGCAAGATCATGGGCCAGTCGATGGAGTCCCTGATCCACCACTTCAAGCTCGTCACCGAGGGCTTCCGGGTGCCGCCGGGGCAGGTGTACGTGCCGGTGGAGTCGCCGCGGGGCGAGATGGGCTACCACCTGGTCTCCGACGGCGGCACCCGGCCACTGCGCGTGCACGTCCGGGATCCGAGCTTCGTCAACCTCCAGTCGATGCCCGCGATGGCGGAGGGCGGCCTGGTCGCCGACGTCATCGCGGCCATCGCCTCGATCGACCCGGTGATGGGGGGAGTGGACCGATGACCGAGTCTTCCGAGACACCGCGGAGCGGGCCGCAGCAGGCCGAGCGGACCCACGCCGCCGCGTCCGACGACGTCGACGTGCGGGCGATCTCGCCGGTACGCACGGACGGGATGCTCACCGGGGACACCCCCGCCGACCCGTTCGGTCCGGAGACCGCGGAGCGGGCGCGGGAGCTGGCGGGGCGGTATCCCGAGTCCCGGTCGGCGTTGCTGCCGATGCTGCATCTGGTGCAGTCGGTGCAGGGTTACGTCTCCCAGGAGGGGGTGGCCTTCTGCGCCCAGCAGTTGAACCTGTCGGAGGCCGAGGTCAGCGCGGTGGTCACGTTCTACACGATGTACAAGCGCAGGCCGTGCGGGCAGCACCTGGTCAGCGTCTGCACCAACACGTTGTGCGCGGCGCTCGGCGGGGACGCGATCTACCGGCGGCTGGCCGAGCATCTCGGCGACGACGGCGAACCGCTCGGCCACGAGCGGACGGCGGGCGAGCCGGGGGAGCCGGGCTCGGTCACCCTCGAACACGCCGAGTGCCTCGCGGCCTGCGACTTCGCCCCGGTGCTGCAGGTGAACTACGAGTACTTCGACAACCAGACGCCGGAGAAGGCGGTCGCGCTCGTGGACGCCCTGCGCGCCGGGGAGAAACCGCAGCCGACGCGGGGCGCGCCGCTGTCCGACTTCAAGTCGGTCGAGCGCCAGCTCGCCGGGTTCTTCCCCGACGACGAGGACGTCTTCCGTTCCGATGTGGACGGACCGTCGCAGGCGGTGGAGACGGTGCGCGGCGCCCAGCTCGCGGCCGACCGGGGTTGGACCGCCCCGATGATGCCGGACGAGGCGCCCCTACCGGGAACGGAGGCGAAATGAGCGAGCATGTCACCCGTGCTCATGGAGCCGACCGGGTGCGGGTGTCCCGCAGGACACAGGAGGCGAAATGAGTGAGCATGTCACCCGTGCTCATGGAGCCGACCGGGTGCGGGTGTCCCGCAGGACACAGGAGGCGAAATGAGTGCCGATCCGCTGACGCCGGTGTTGACGAAACGGTGGCTCTCGCCGCAGTCGTGGCGGCTGGCGACCTACGAGAAGCTCGAAGGCTACACCGCCGTGCGCAAGGCCCTGGCCGGCACGCCCGAGCAGATCGTCCAGCTGATCAAGGACGCGGGGCTGCGCGGCCGTGGCGGCGCGGGCTTCCCCGCGGGCGTGAAGTGGTCGTTCATGCCGTCCGACGAGGACAAGCCGCATTACCTCGTCATCAACGCCGACGAGGGTGAGCCGGGCACCTGCAAGGACATCCCGCTGATGATGGCCGATCCGCACTCGCTGATCGAGGGCTGCATCATCGCCTCGTACGCGATGCGGGCGCACCAGTGCTTCATCTACGTCCGCGGCGAGGCCCTGCACCCGATGCGCAGGCTGCAGGCCGCGGTGCGGGAGGCCTACGACGCGGGGTACCTGGGCGCCGACATCCTCGGTTCCGGGTTCGACCTGGACATCGTCGTGCACGCCGGTGCGGGCGCCTACATCTGCGGCGAGGAGACGGCACTGCTCGACTCGCTGGAGGGCAAACGCGGCCAGCCCCGGCTGAAGCCGCCGTTCCCGGCCGCGTCCGGTCTCTACGCGAAGCCGACCACGGTGAACAACGTGGAGACCATCGCCACCGTGCCGTACGTCGTCAGCGGCGGGGTGGACTGGTTCCGCACGATGGGCTCCGAGAAGTCGCCCGGCCCGAAGATCTACTCGATCTCCGGGCACGTCGAGCGTCCCGGGCAGTACGAGGCCCCCCTGGGCACGACGCTGCGGGAGCTGCTCGACCTCGCGGGTGGGATGAAGGACGGCATCCCGCTGAAGTTCTGGACCCCCGGCGGGTCGTCGACCCCGCTGTTCACCGCCGAGCACCTGGACGTACCGCTGGACTTCGAGGGTGCGGCCGAGGCCGGCTCGATGCTGGGCACCACGGCCGTGCAGGTGTTCAACGAGACCGTCTCGGTGCCCTGGGCGGTGATGAAGTGGACGCAGTTCTACGAGCACGAGTCCTGCGGCAAGTGCACCCCGTGCCGGGAGGGCACCTTCTGGCTGGCGAAGGTGCTGGAGCGGATGGTCGACGGGCACGGCACCGAGGAGGACATCGACACGCTGCTCGACGTGTGCGACAACATCCTCGGCCGGGCGTTCTGCGCCCTCGGTGACGGTGCCGTCAGCCCGATCACCAGCGGCATCAAGTACTTCCGGGACGAGTTCCTCGCACTGTGTGAGAGCAACCGGGCGTCCTCGCCCGAACTGGTGGGAGCATCATGACCATCGCACCCGAGACGTCCTCGGCCACGCCCGTTCCCGAGGGCCACGTCAAGCTCACCATCGACGGTGAGGAGGTCGTCGCCCCCAAGGGCGAGCTGCTGATCCGCACCGCCGAGCGGATGGGCACCGTGATCCCGCGGTTCTGCGACCACCCGCTGCTCGACCCGGCGGGCGCGTGCCGGCAGTGTCTGGTCGAGGTCGAGATGAACGGGCGGCCGATGCCCAAGCCGCAGGCCTCCTGCACGATGACCGTGGCCGACGGCATGGTCGTGAAGACGCAGAAGACCTCGCCGGTGGCGGACAAGGCGCAGCAGGGCGTGATGGAACTGCTGCTGATCAACCATCCGCTGGACTGCCCGATCTGCGACAAGGGCGGCGAGTGCCCGCTGCAGAACCAGGCGATGGCGCACGGGCGGCCGGAGTCCCGGTTCCGGGACCAGAAGCGGACGTTCCCGAAGCCGCTGCCGATCTCCACCGAGGTGCTGCTCGACCGCGAGCGGTGCGTGCTCTGCCAGCGCTGCACCCGCTTCTCGGCGCAGATCGCGGGCGACCCGTTCATCGACCTGCTGGAGCGCGGTGCGCATCAGCAGATCGGTACGTCCGAAACGGCCGATGTCCTCGACACGGCCGCGCACACCGGGGCGGGCACCCCGTTCCAGTCGTACTTCTCCGGCAACACCATCCAGATCTGCCCGGTGGGCGCGCTGACCAGCGCCCAGTACCGGTTCCGTTCCCGGCCGTTCGACCTGGTGTCCTCGCCGAGTGTGTGCGAGCACTGCTCGTCCGGCTGCGCGCAGCGCACCGACTTTCGGCGCGGCCGGGTGATGCGCAGGCTCGCGGGCGACGAGCCCGAGGTGAACGAGGAGTGGAACTGCGACAAGGGCCGCTTCGCGTTCCGCTACACCACCGCGGAGCACCGTGTCCGCACGCCGCTGGTGCGCGACGCCGACTCCGGTGAACTCCGGGAGGCCTCCTGGACGGAGGCGCTGCGGGTGGCCGCCGAGGGGCTGACGACGGCCCGCGACGGCCGGGGTGTCGGCGTGCTGCCCGGGGGGCGGCTGACCGTGGAGGACGCCTACGCCTACGGCAAGTTCGCCCGTGTCGCGTTGCGCACCAACGACGTCGACCACCGGGCGCGGGCGCACTCCGACGAGGAGTTGGACTTCCTCGCCTCCCGCGTGGTGGGCACCGCGCCGGAGAACGGCGGGGTCACCTTCACCGACCTGGAGAACGCACCGGCGGTGCTGTGCGTGGCCTTCGAGCCGGAGGAGGAGTCGCCGCTGGTCTTCCTGCGGCTGCGCAAGGGCGCGCGGGACAACGGTGTCCGGGTCGTGCACATCGGACAGTGGACGACGCCCGCCGTCGAGCGCACCTTCGGTGAGCTGCTGGCGTGCCTGCCTGGTGCCGAGGCCGAGGCGGTGGACGGACTGGCCGGGCACGCGCCCGATGTGGACGCGAAGCTGCGCACCGAGGGTGCCGTGGTGCTGGTCGGGGAGCGCGCGGCCGAGGTGCCCGGCCTGTTCGGCGCACTGGACCGGTTGGCCGGGCGCACC
>NZ_KB912488.1:114672-121877 GCF_000383775.1 Saccharomonospora halophila 8 | reverse complement strand
GTGACCCCGGCGCAGCCGCTCGACCCGTGGAGCGCCGAGGGCGGCGGCGCGGGCGGTCTCGGCCGCATCATCTTCCGCGACTACCTGTTCCCGTTCGAGCTCACCGCCGCGCTGCTGATCACCGCGGCGATGGCGGGCATGGTGCTGTCGTTCACCACCCGGCACGCCACGGGCGGCAAGCGCAGCCAGAAGGAGCTGGTGGTGGCCCGCTTCCGCGGCGAGTACGAACGCCCCTCGCCCAAGCCGGGGCCGGGCGTGTTCGCCACGGCGAACTCGGTGGCCACCCCGGCGCTGCTGCCGGACGGGTCGGTAGCACCGGAGTCGCTGTCCGAACTCATCGAGTCCACGCCCACCGCGCGGCTGGAGGCCGAGCGCAGGCAGGTGGCCGGGGACACGACCGCCCCGGACGCGCACGCGCTCGTCGGGGGCACCGAGAACCACGACGGTGCGTCCACCCCGAGCGCGAACGGCGACGGCATCCACCGGGACAACCGGGACACCGCCGGGGAAGGGGAGACCAAGTGACCCCGACGTACTACCTGTTGTTGTCGGCGCTGCTGTTCACCATCGGCGCCGTCGGCGTCCTGGTGCGGCGCAACGCGATCGTGGTGTTCATGTGCATCGAGCTGATGCTCAACGCCGTGAACCTGTCGCTGGTGACGTTCGCGCGCATCAACGGCTCGATCGACGGCCAGGTGATGGCGTTCTTCGTGATGGTCGTGGCCGCGGCCGAGGTGGTCGTCGGCCTCGCGATCATCATGTCGATCTTCCGCACCCGGCGGTCGGCCTCGATCGACGACACCAACCTGCTGAAGTACTAGCCTCCAACCACAGGGAATCACCTTGATCGCTCAATCGTGGCTGCTGGTCGCGTTCCCCGCGCTCGGCGCCCTCGTGTTGCTGGTCGGCGGTCGCCGCACCAACGGCTGGGGGCACCTGCTCGGCTCCGCGACGGTCATCGCGTCCTTCGTGTACGGTCTGGCGCTGTTCTTCGGTGAGTCGCTGTCGCGGGCCACCGACACCACGGTCTACTCGTGGATCCCCGTCGAGGCGTTGCAGGTGGACTTCGGGCTGCGCATCGACCCGCTGTCGGTGACGTTCGTCCTGCTGATCACCGGGGTCGGCTCGCTGATCCACATCTACTCGATCGGCTACATGTCCGACGACGAATCGCGTCGGCGCTTCTTCGGCTACCTGAACCTGTTCGTCGCCGCGATGCTCGTGCTCGTGCTCGGCGACAGCTTCGTGCTGCTGTACCTGGGCTGGGAGGGTGTCGGCCTCGCCTCGTACCTGCTGATCGGGTGGTATCAGGACCGGCCGTCGGCGGCCACGGCGGCGAAGAAGGCGTTCCTGATGAACCGCGTCGGGGACGTGGGGCTGGCGCTGGCGATCTTTTTGATGTTCAAGGAGTTCGGCAGCACCTCCTATGCCGAGGTGTTCGCCGGTGTCGGCGAGGCCTCCGCCGGGGTGGTGACCGCGATCGCGCTGCTGCTGTTGCTCGGCGCGTGCGGCAAGTCCGGCCAGTTCCCGTTGCAGGCGTGGCTGCCGGACGCGATGGAGGGCCCGACCCCGGTGTCGGCGCTGATCCACGCCGCCACGATGGTCACCGCGGGCGTGTACCTGATCGCCCGCTCCGCCCCGATCTACAACCTCACCCCGGACGGCCGGCTGGTCGTGACCATCGTCGGCGCGATCACCCTGATGCTCGGCGCGATCATCGGCTGCGCCTACGACGACATCAAGAAGGTGCTGGCCTATTCCACGGTGAGCCAGATCGGGTACATGATGCTGGCCGCCGGGCTCGGCCCGGTCGGCTACGCCCTCGGCATCGCCCACCTGCTCACGCACGGCTTCTTCAAGGCGGGGCTGTTCCTCGGCGCCGGGTCGGTCATGCACGCCATGAACGACGAGGTCGACATGCGCAGGTTCGGCGGCCTGGCGAAGAAGATGCCGATCACCGCGGTCACGTTCGGGCTCGGCTACCTCGCGATCATCGGGTTCCCGTTCCTGTCCGGCTTCTACACCAAGGACGCGATCATCGAGGCGGCGTTCGGTCAGGAGGGCTGGCGCGGCTGGGTGTTCGGCGGCGCGGCGCTGCTCGCCGCGGGCATCACCGGCTTCTACATGACCCGGCTGGTGCTGTTGACCTTCCTCGGCAAGCCGCGCTGGGCCGGGGCCACCTCGGCCGACGGCCGCGAGTTCCACCCGCACGAGTCGCCGCCGGTGATGACCGTGCCGATGATCGTGCTCGCGTTCGGCTCGGTCGGTGCCGGGTTCCTGCTGATGTCCGGTGACCGGCTCGCCGAGTTCCTGGCGCCGTCGGTCGGTGCGCTGGCCGAACCGCACCACGGCGTGCTGCCGCACGCGGTGATCCCGTGGCTGACGGTCGGCCTGTCCGCGCTCGGCGTGCTCGTGGCGTGGCTGCTGTTCGGCAGGCGGGAGACCGGCGTCGAGCGTCCGCAGCGGGTGTCCTGGCCGGTGCGGGCCGCGCGGAACGACCTGTACGGCAACGCCCTGAACGAGACCCTGGTCGCCACCCCCGGCCTGTGGTTGACCCGGTTCTCGGTGTTCCTGGACAACCGGGGCGTCGACGGCGCGGTGAACGGGCTGGCCGCCGGACTCGGCGGCGGGTCCGGCCGGCTGCGGAGGCTGCAGACCGGGTTCGTCCGGTCGTACGCGCTGTCGATGCTCGGCGGGTCGTTCCTGCTCGTCGCCGCACTGCTGTTGGTGAGGTTCTCATGAGTTGGCTCGTAGCCCTGATCCTGCTGCCGCTGCTCGGCGCCCTCGCGGTCGCCGGGTGGCGGGACAACGCCCGTGCGGCGACGGCGACCGCGTTCGGCGTCTCGGTCGCCACGCTGCTGCTGGTGGTGCCGCTGTGGCTGACGTACGACCCGGGCGGTGACCGGATCCAGCAGGTCACCTCGGTGGACTGGATCCCCGCGTTCGGGGTGCACTTCGCCTTCGGCATCGACGGGATCGCGCTGCTCATGGTGGCGGTCACCGCGCTGCTGGTGCCGATCGTGATCGGCGCGCTGCGGTCGACGGACACGCTGCCCGCCGAGCGCCGGGTCTCCCACTTCCTCGCGCTGATCCTGGTGCAGGAGGCGCTGACCATCGCCGTGTTCGCGGCGACCGACGTCTTCCTGTTCTACGTGCTGTTCGAGATCATGCTCGTGCCGATGTACTTCCTCATCGGCTTCTACGGCGGGCCGAGGCGGCAGTACGCGGCGGTGAAGTTCTTCCTGTACTCGTTCCTCGGCGGCCTGATCATGCTGGCGTCGGCGATCGGGGCGTACTCGCTGGCCGCCGACGAACTCGGCAGCGGCACCTTCGACTGGGCCACCCTGGTCGCCGTGGTCAGCCGGGCCCCCGTCGAGACGCAGGTGTGGTTGTTCCTCGGCTTCTTCCTCGCGTTCGCGATCAAGGCGCCGCTCGTGCCATTCCACACCTGGCTGCCGGACGCGGCCGGGCAGGCGCCGATCGCGGTCACGGTGCTGCTGGTGGGCGTGCTGGACAAGGTCGGGACCTTCGGCTTCCTGCGCTACAGCCTGCCGATGTTCCCCCTTGCCAGCACGCAGCTCGCGCCGCTGGTGCTGGTGCTGGGCGTGGTCGGCATCCTCTACGGGTCGATCCTCGCCGCGGGCCAGCACGACATGAAGCGCTTCGTGGCGTACGTGTCGATCGCCCACTTCGGGTTCATCGCGCTGGGCATCTTCGCGTTCACCACGCAGGCCACCGTCGGCTCGGCGACGTACATGCTCAACCACAGCCTCGCCACCGGAATGCTGATCCTGGTGATCGGCATCGTCGCCGCGCGCGGCGGGTCCAGCCGCATCGCCGACTACGGCGGCATGTTCCGGGTGACGCCGGTCCTCGGCGGGATGTTGCTGCTGGCCGGGATGTCGACGTTGTCGCTGCCGGGCACGAACTCGTTCGTGTCCGAGTTCCTGGTGCTGATCGGGGCGTTCGACGCGCGGCCGGTGTTCGCGACCCTCGCCACCGTCGGCATGGTGCTCGCCGCCGCGTACGTGCTGTGGCTGTACCAGCGGATCATGACCGGGCCCGTGCGCGGGGACGCCCTCGTCGGCGCGGGCGGCGGACCGGGGACGGCGACGGCACCCGAGGCCGGGGCGAAGAAGGCCGTGCGTGACCTGTCCGGTAGGGAAATCGCGGTGCTCGCGCCGCTGGTGGTGCTGATCGTGGGGCTCGGGTTCTACCCGCAGCCGGTGCTCGACACGGTCGAACCCGCGGTGGAGGCGACACTGACAGCGGTGCAGGAAAGGTAATCCCAGCCGTGTTGAACGTTCATTTCGCCCAGCAACAGGGGCCGATCGAGGCGCCCGGGATCGACTACGCGGCGATCATGCCGATGCTGATCGTGTTCGGCGTCGCGTGCGTCGGGGTGCTGCTGGAGGCGTTCCTGCCCAAGCACCGGCGGTGGTCCACCCAGGTGGGGCTGACGCTGCTGGCACTGGCCGGCGCCGGTGTCGCACTGGGCGTCTACACCGCCGACGCGCCACCGCGCGGCATCACCACGCTCAGCGGCACCGTCGCCGTGGACGGCCCGGCGCTGTTCCTCTGGGGGACGCTGCTGGCGCTGTCGGTGGCCGCGGTGCTGCTCATCGCCGACCGCACGGTCGAACGGGGTGGCGCGTTCGTCGCCGAGGCCGGGATCAGCCCCGGCACGGTGCAGGACCGCGAACAGGCCGCCACGCAGAGCATGCAGACCGAGGTCTTCCCGCTGAGCCTGTTCGCCCTGGGCGGCATGATGGCGTTCACCTCGGCCAACGACCTGCTCACCATGTTCGTGGCGCTGGAGGTGCTGAGCCTGCCGCTGTACCTGATGTGCGGGCTGGCGCGCAGGCGGCGGCTGCTGTCCCAGGAGGCCGCGGTCAAGTACTTCCTGCTCGGCGCGTTCGCCAGCGCGTTCTTCCTCTACGGCGTCGCCCTGCTCTACGGCTACGCCGGGTCGGTGCGGTTCTCCGAGATCGCCGTGGCCACGGCGGGCACGGACCGCTCGGACACGCTGCTGTTCGCCGGGCTGGGCCTGCTGCTGGTGGGGCTGCTGTTCAAGGCCTCGGTCGGGCCGTTCCACACCTGGACCCCGGACGTCTACCACGGCGCGCCGACACCGATCACCGCATTCATGGCGGCGTGCACGAAGGTCGCCGCGTTCGGGGCGATCCTGCGGGTGCTCACCGTCGGATTCGAGTCGACCCACTGGGAGTGGCGCGGTGTGCTGTGGGCCGTGGCGATCGTGTCGATGCTGATCGGTGCGGTGCTGGGGCTGACGCAGACCGACGTCAAGCGCATGATCGCGTACTCGTCGATCGCGCACGCGGGATTCCTGCTGATCGGCACGATGGCGCTGACCGAGCAGGGCCTGTCCGGGACGATGTTCTACCTGCTCGCCTACGGCTTCACGACGCTGGCCGCGTTCGGCGTGATCTCGCTGGTGCGGGACTCCGGGGGCGAGGCGACCCACCTGTCCGCGTGGGCCGGGCTGGCGAAACGCTCGCCCGTGGTGGCCTGGACCTTCGCCTTCCTGCTGTTCGCGCTGGCCGGGATCCCGCTCACCAGCGGGTTCGTGGGCAAGTTCGTGGTGTTCTCGGCGGCCCTGTCCGACGGCATGGCCCCGCTCGTGGTGATCGCGTTGATCTTCAGCGCGGTGGCGGCGTTCTTCTACCTGCGGGTGGTGGTGCTCATGTTCTTCTCCGAGCCCGCCGAGGACGGCCCCACCGTCAGCGTGCCCGGGGCGTTCACCACGGCCGCGATCACGCTCGGGGTCGTGGTCACCCTGCTGCTCGGCGTCGCGCCGACGTTCGCCCTCGACTGGGCGGGCACCGGCGGCTTCGCCCTGACGTCCTGACCCGGCCGGCGGTGCGTGCGGTGTCGGCGAGATCACCGTCGGTGGCTCTACCAGCGGGTCACCGGCACCCGGTCGGGCCCCATTAGGCTGGACGCCGACCGTGACCCTGGGCCGGAAAGGCGGAGCCGACGTGTCAGTGCGTGAGGGCACCATCGAGGAGTTGCGCGCGGCAGTCGGTCTGCAGATCGCCGATGAGGACCTGCTGCGCACACTGGTCTCCGGACTGGGGGACGTCGAGGAGATCCTGCACGAGGCCGTGCGCAGCGATGTCGAGGCGATCAACGAGGCCGCGCGGCACCTGGTCGACGCCGGGGGCAAGCGTTTCCGGCCGATGTTCACCCTGTTGGCGGGCCAGTTCGGCACGACGGACCGGGACGGGGTGGTCACCGCCGCGGCGGCCGTCGAGCTGGTGCACCTGGCCACGCTCTACCACGACGACGTGATGGACGAGGCCACGATGCGGCGCGGAGCGCCCAGCGTGAACGCGCGGTGGAACAACACCGTCGCCATCCTCACCGGGGACTACCTGTTCGCGCACGCCTCCCGGCTGGTGGCCGACCTCGGGACGGACGCGGCGCGGATCATCGCGGAGACGTTCGGCGAGCTGGTCACCGGGCAGATGCGGGAGACGGTCGGCCCCGCCGACGGCGAGGACCCCGTGGACCACTATCTCTCCGTGATCGGTCAGAAGACCGGTTCGCTGATCGCCACGGCGGGCCGGTTCGGCGGCATGCTCTCCGACGCCCGCCCGGAGCACATCGACGCCCTGCGCCGCTTCGGTGACCTCGTCGGGACGGCCTTCCAGATCTCGGACGACATCATCGACATCGCGTCGTCGTCCGGCGAGCTCGGCAAGTCGCAGGGGACCGACCTGCGGGAGGGCGTGCGGACGCTGCCGATGCACTACGCGCTCTCCGGCACGCCGGACCCGCGCCTGGCCCGGCTGCTCGACGGTCCGCTCACCGACGATTCCCTCGTCGACGAGGCACTCCAGCTGCTCCGCGCGTCCGGCGGCCTCGAACGCGCCCACGCCACGCTGAATGACTACGCTCGACGGGCACGGGAGGAACTCACCGCGCTGCCGTCGTCACCGGCGCGGGAGGCGTGCGAGTCGGTCGCCGACTACCTCGTCGCACGGACCCGGTAGGCCCGCCACGCAGCAGGGAGGACGCGAGTCATGTCCGTTTTCGGCCAGGTCTGGGTGTACAGCGCGGCCGCGTTCGTGTGCGGTGCGTTCCTGTCCTGGCTCTTCCTCGCCCGTGCCGCCCGGCGGCGGGTGCGCGAACTCGAGCGGGAGCTCGCGGCCCACGGCACCGCGGAGCCCGCGCGCGACGCG
>NZ_KB912488.1:110269-114572 GCF_000383775.1 Saccharomonospora halophila 8 | reverse complement strand
AAGATGGTGTGAGGTCACGGTGACGGTTCCACCCTCCGAAGGTCCGCCGGGAGCGCAGTACCCACAGGGGGGACCGCCCGGGCAACCCTGGCAACCCGGACAGCCCGAGCACCAGCACCCGCGCCTGCCCGTCGCCGGGATCGTCGACGGTGACGTCCGGCACGTCGATGCCGTCGATCTTGTTCTGCCGCAGCCGCACCATGTGGTCGTGGTTGTCCGGGTCATAGGAGATGTTGCCCTTGCCGTCGGCCTTCTCCAGCCCGCCGACCCGGTGCTGCAGGCCGGGCGTCCCCGGCACGGCCCACTCGCGGGCCAGCGTCTCCGGGTCCCGCACGTACGGCCAGAACTCCTCCGACCCGTCGGCGGCGTTGGTCTCCGAGGCGAACCGCACCCGCAGGTCCGGCAGGTTCTCGACGTCCGGGATCAGCCACGGCTCGGAGCCGTTGGCGACCGCACCGTCGGACAGCAGCAGCACCGGGGTGCGGTAGGTCAGCGCGATGCGCGCGGCCTCCAGCGCGACGTCGAAGCAGTCCGCGGGCGTGGACGGCGCCACGACCGCCACCGGCGACTCGCTGTTGCGGCCGAACATCGCCTGCAGCAGGTCGGCCTGCTCGGTCTTGGTGGGCAGCCCCGTGGACGGGCCGCCGCGCTGTACGTCGATGACCACCAGCGGCAGCTCGATCATCACGCCGAGCCCGATGGTCTCCGATTTCAGCGCGATGCCCGGACCCGAGGTCGAGGTCACCCCGAGCGCGCCGCCGTAGGAGGCGCCGAGCGCGGCACCGATCCCGGCGATCTCGTCCTCGGCCTGGAACGTGGTGATGCCGAAGTTCTTGTGCTTGGACAGTTCGTGCAGCACGTCCGAGGCCGGAGTGATCGGGTAGGTGCCCAGCAGCAGATCCAGCCCGGAGCGCTGCCCGGCGGCCACCAGGCCGTAGGCCAGCGCGGTGTTGCCGGTGATCTGCCGGTAGGTGCCCTCCGGCAGCTTCGCGGGCGCGACCTCGTAGGTCGTGGCGAAGGCCTCGGTGGTTTCGCCGTAGTTCCAGCCCGCGCGGAAGGCCAGCACGTTCGCCTCGGCGATCTCCGGCTTCCTGGCGAACTTCTCCCGCAGGAACGCCTCGGTGCCCTCGGTCGGCCGGTGATACATCCAGGACAGCAGGCCCAGCGCGAACATGTTCTTGCAGCGCTCGGCGTCCTTCTTGCCGAGGCCGGTGTCGGCGAGGGCGCCCTGGGTGAGCCCGGACATCGCGACCCGGTGGACCTCGAACGGCTCCAGCGTGTCGTCGGACAGCGGGTCGGCCTCGTAGCCGACCTTCGACAGGTTGCGCTTGGTGAACTCGTCCTCGTTCACGATCACCGTGCCGCCCCGCGGCACGTCGGCGAGGTTGGCCTTGAGGGCGGCGGGGTTCATCGCCACCAGCACGTCCGGACGGTCACCGGGCGTGAGGATGTCGTAGTCGGCGAAGTGCACCTGGAAGCTGGAGACACCGGGGATGGTGCCCTGCGGGGCGCGGATCTCGGCGGGGAAGTTGGGCAGGGTGGCCAGGTCGTTGCCGAACGCCGCGGCCTCGGAGGTGAAGCGGTCACCGGTGAGCTGCATGCCGTCACCGGAGTCGCCCGCGAAGCGGATCACCACCCGGTCGAGCTTGCTGACCTCCGTCGGCCGCTCCGCGGACACCGTACCGTCCGATCCGTCCCCGTTCGCGCTCGTGCTCATGGGCCAGCGGTTCCCTCTCTCCCGGTTTCGGCGCGCCCCGCGCTCTATACTTCGAGATTACTTGGTGTTTTCGGTGGGCGTGGTGTGGTGTGATCCGGCTTACCCGTGACCGGCGGTAACAGGGTCTCCCGGTCCCAACCACTGGGACCGGCGGGCCGGGCGTCCGGCGGCCCCACGCCCCGAGTCTGCCCTCAGTGGCCGGGGTCCGGCGGGCGTTCCAACAATGTGGACAACACGACCGTGGACACCGTCCGATCGATGATCTCCAACCCGCGCAGACGTTCCAGCGCGTCCTCCAGGTGGTGGATGTCGGCCGCCCGCAGATGCACGATCGCGTCGGCCGCCCCGGACACGGTGTAGGCGGCGACGACCTCGGGCAGGGGTTCCAGGCGCGCCCGGATACGGACGGGGGAGACGTTGCCCTGGCAGTGCACCTCCACGAACGCCTCCGTCCCCCAGCCGAGCGCCTCGGGGTCGACCACGGCGGTGAAGCCGCGCAGGACGCCGCTGTCCAGCAGTCGGTCGACACGGCGCTTGACGGCGGGTGCCGACAGGCCCACGACGTCACCGATCTCCGCGTAGCTCGACCGCGCGTTGGCCACCAGGCACGAAACGATGCGTTGATCCAAGGTGTTCACACGCAACGTTTAGCACACCAGTGCGCAATCGCTGACAATTGATAGCCGGATAACACGCACCATACATTCGAAGTATGCGCGTACCTGTGCCTCGCCAGTACCTCATGTGCCCGCCGCGGTACTTCGCCGTGGACTACGTCATCAACCCGTGGATGGACCCGGACGTGCCCGTTGACGCCGACCGCGCGACGGAGCAGTGGACCGTGCTGCGGGACACCTACCGGCGGCTCGGCCACTCGGTGTCCGAGATCGAACCGCGGGAGGGCCTGCCGGACATGGTCTTCGCCGCGAACTCGGGCACCGTGCTCGACGGGCGGGTGCTGGGCGCGCGGTTCCGCGCGCCGGAGCGGGCCGCCGAGGCGGAGCACTTCCGCCGCTGGTTCGTGGAGAACGGTTTCCGGGACGTCACGATGCCCACACGGGTGAACGAGGCCGAAGGCGACTTCGCCTGGACCGGCCGGGTGCTGCTGGCGGGCACCGGCTTCCGCACCGACCCGGCCGCGCACGCCGAGGCGCAGGAGGTGCTCGGGGTGCCGGTGGTGTCCCTGCGGCTGACCGACCCGCGCTTCTACCACCTCGACACGGCGTTGTTCGTGCTCACCGAGGCCACCGACACCGAACCCGCACAGGTCGCCTACTTCCCCGGGGCGTTCTCCCCGGGCTCCCGCCGCACCCTGGAACGCCTCTTCCCGGACGCGGTGCTCGCCGACGCGGACGACGCGGTGTGCCTGGGCCTCAACGCCGTCTCCGACGGCCGTCACGTGGTGCTCCCGGTGGAGGCGACCGGCCTCGCCGACCGCCTGGCCATCCGCGACTACGAGCCGATCCCCCTGGACATCTCGGAACTCCGCAAATCCGGCGGCGGCCCCAAATGCTGCACCCTCGAACTCCGCAAGTAACACCCGTGCCCTCACCCGTGCGGGTGTTGTGCCGTGAAGGGCACTTTCCCTGCGCCGGACGCAGCGAGGGGCACATTCCCTGCGTCACACGCAGGAAATGTGCCCTTCACGGCAACACTCGGGGTGAGCGGCTCAGGAGGTGCCGCACGCGGCTGACGGCCAGGGCGAGCAGGAAGAGCAGGCCCGTGGTGAGGCCGATGGTGCCGGGGATGGAGGAGTCGAACGTCAGCGCGGCGCGGTGACCGACCGCCGAGGCGATCCAGCCGACGGCCACGGCGAGCAGCAGCATGCCGCCCAGGCCACGGGCCAGCAGGCGGGCCGTGGCCGCGGGCACCACGAAGAACGTGATCACCAGGATCGCGCCGACGCTGTCGAAGGCCACCACCGCCACCCCGGCCACGGCCACCAGTAGCATCCGCTGTACCGCCCGCCCGCGCAGACCGCCCAGCTCGGCGAAGTCCGGGTCGAACGTGCTCGCCTGCAACGGCCGCCACAGCAGCACGACGAACAGCACCGTCGCCACGGCCGCGCCCCCGGTCACCAGCAGCGACGACGGCACCGGAGCACCGCCGAGGTCCACGGTGCGCAGCGGGGCGAACGTGATGTCGCCGTAGATCGCCGAGTCCAGGTCGATGTGCGCGCCCGAGGCGTAGCGGCTGATGCCGAGGATGCCCAGCGAGAACAGCGCGGGGAACACCAGCGCCAGGGCGGCGTCCGACCCGACGAGGTCGGTGTGCCGCAGCCACTCGAACCCCGCCACGCACAGCACCCCGAACGCGGTCGCGCCGAGCACGGTCACCGGGGACCCGCGTTCCCCGGTGAGCAGGAAGATCAGCACGATGCCGGGCAGCACCGCGTGGCTGACCGCGTCCGGCAGCAGCGCCTGCCTGCGCAGCAGCAGGAAGCCGCCGAGCAGCGCGCACGCCGTGGACAGCAACCCCGCGATCACGATGATCATGACGTCGTCCGGCGTCATCGCCGCCACCTCGCGCCCCAGCCCGCACGGGCGGTCCCGTTCAGCCGCCCCGGCGCCGCGCCGAGGCGCACCG
>NZ_KB912488.1:100392-110169 GCF_000383775.1 Saccharomonospora halophila 8 | reverse complement strand
AACGGCGCGCCCAGTACCCGCACCCGCCCCCGCACGGCCGGGACCAGCCCGAGCGCGGCCTTCACCAGCGTGGACTTGCCCGCCCCGTTCGGGCCGACCACCGCGGCCAGGACCCCGGCGGGAATGTCCACGTCCACCCCGTCGAACACCGTGCGACCGCCGTAGGAGGCGCTGACGCCGGACAGCGACAGCGCGGTGGGCGTGCCGGTGCCGGTCCCCGGCCGCCTCCGGGTGCGGGTCGGTCTCATCGCAGGCCCTCCACGATCCGGTCGATGTTCGCGCGCACCATGCCGAGATAGGTGCCCTCGGGGGTGCCGTCGTCCCCCGCCGAGTCCGAGTACAGCGGCTGCCCGAGCCGGACCTCGCCGCCGCGCTGCCGCACCGCCGCGAGCACCGCGTCCAGCGTCCTGCCGGGCACGCTGGTCTCCAGGAACACCGAGCGCACCCCGCTGTCGACGACGGCATCCGCCACCCGCGTGATGTCGGCGGTGCCCGCCTCCTCCTGGGTGGAGATGCCCTGCACGGCCACCACGTCCATCCCGAAGGCGTGGCCGAGGTAGCGGAAGGCGTCGTGCGAGGTCACCAGCACGCGGGAGCGGGGCGGGATCGTCGCGATGGCGGCCTCGGCCTCCTCGGCCAGCGCCAGCACGCGTTCCCGGTAGTCGCCGCCCGCACGGCGGTAGTCGTCGGCGTGGGCCGGGTCGAGTTCGGCCAGCCGGGTGGTGACCGCGTCGACCACGTGCGCCCAGAGCTCCGGGTCGAACCACACGTGCGGGTCGTGTTCCTCCTCCGGCGCGGAACCGGCGGGCGGGGGGAGCAGCCGGTCCTCGGGAATCGCCTCGCCGGCGAACAGGACCGGCTTGTCCCGGGCGAGCCCGTGCAGCGTGCGCATCAGCGAGCCCTCCAGGTACAGGCCCACCGCGAACACCGCGTCGGCGGCCCGCATCTGCCGCAGGTCACTGGCCCGGGCCTGGTAGAGGTGCGGGTCGACGCCCGGGCCCATGAGCCGCACGGTGCGGACGTGCTCGCCCCCGATGCGCCGCACGGTGTCGTCCAGGAAGGTGGTGGTGGTGACCACCCGCAGGGGTCCGTCGCCGCCGTCCGATGTTTCGATGGTGCCCGGCCGGACGGCGTAGGAGATCGCGCCGCTGACCGCCAGCACGGCGATCACCGCGACGGCGGCGACCGTGCGGACGTGGGCACGCCGCGTCGCCCGTCTGCGGCGCGCGAGCGATCCCGCCGGACCCTCCTCCTGCATGATCACCTCTTTTCGGCATCCCGAAACCCATCGTAAGCCACGGCGAAGATCGCGGCGAGGTCCACCCGATGCCTGCGGTGTCCGAGCAGGACGTCAGCTTCGTCACGGTCGCGACGACCAGGAACTTCGTGCCGATCGACGTCGTTCGATCCGGTAGGGGCCACGGAACACCGGACACCGCTGAAGGCCCGACGCCGAGGAGACCGCCGGAAGGAGGCAGGGCACGTGCACTCCCATCGCAACGGGTTGAAGACAGCGCTGCTGCTCGGCCTGCTCAGCGCCCTGATCGTGCTGATCAGCGGGTTGTTCGGCCGTACGGCGCTGATCCTCGGACTGCTGATCGCCCTGGGCGTCAACGGCTACGCCTACTTCAACTCCGACAAGCTGGCCCTGCGGGCGATGCGGGCACGGGCGGTGTCCGAGGCCGAGCAGCCCGCGATGTACCGGATCGTGCGCGAGCTGGCCACCTCGGCCCGGCAGCCGGTGCCCCGCCTCTACGTCAGCCCCACCTCGGCACCCAACGCGTTCGCCACCGGACGCAACCCGCGCAACGCCGCCGTGTGCTGCACCACCGGTATCCTGCAGCTGCTCGACGAGCGGGAGCTGCGCGCCGTGCTCGGGCACGAGCTCTCGCACGTCTACAACCGGGACATCCTGATCTCCAGTGTCGCCGGGGCGCTGGCGAGTGTGGTGAGCTTTCTGGCCAACATGGCGATGTTCGCGGGCATGTTCGGCGGCAGCCGGGAGGACGGCATCAACCCGTTCGGGGCGCTGCTGCTGGCGCTGCTCGGCCCGGTGGCCGCGGGCATCGTGAAGATGAGCGTGAGCCGTTCCCGCGAGTACCAGGCGGACGCCTCGGGCGCCGAACTCACCGGCGATCCGATGGCGCTGGCCTCGGCCCTGCGCAAGCTGGAGCGCGGCACGCAGGCCCGGCCGCTGGCGCCGGAGCCGCAGGTGGTGTCCCAGTCCCACCTGATGATCGCGAACCCGTTCCGGCCGGGGGAGAAGTTCTCCCACCTGTTCTCCACCCACCCGCCGGTGAGCGACCGCGTGCGCAGGCTGGAGGAGATGTCCCGGCGCTCGCTGTGAGTCCGCGGGCCGATCCGCCGGCGTGCCCGGCGGGTCAACCGGTGGCGCCCGCCGCCCGGGCCACCTCCATCACGTAGTCGCCGTAGCCGCTCTTGGCGAGCTTCGCACCGAGCCGGTGGCACTCGTCGGCGGTGATGAACCCCATCCGCAGCGCCACCTCCTCCAGGCAGGCGATCCGCACCCCGGTGCGGTGCTCCAGCACCTGGACGAACTGCCCCGCCTCCAGCAGCGAGTCGTGCGTGCCCGTGTCCAGCCAGGCGAACCCGCGGCTGAGCTCGTTCAGCCGGGCGCGACCCTGCCGCACGTACTCCATGTTCACCTCGGTGATCTCCAGCTCGCCCCGGGCGGAGGGCCGGAGCCCGGCGGCGATGTCGACCACCTGGTTGTCGTAGAGGTACAGCCCGGTGATGGCCAGGTTCGACCGCGGCTCGGCGGGCTTCTCCTCGATGGACAGGAGCGTGCCGTCCCCGTCGACCTCGCCCACGCCGTAGCGCTCGGGGTCCTTCACGGCGTAGCCGAACAGCGCGCACCCGTCCAGGTTCCGCGCCTGCTCCTGCAGCAGGCCGGAGAAGCCCCGGCCGTAGAAGATGTTGTCACCGAGGATCAGCGCCACGTCGTCGTCGCCGACGAAATCGGCCCCGATCACGAACGCCTCGGCAAGCCCGTTCGGGCTGGGCTGCTCGGCGTAGGCCAGGTCGAGGCCCCACTGGCTGCCGTCCCCGAGCAGCCGTTGAAAGTGCGGCAGGTCCGTCGGCGTGGAGATCACCATGATCTCCCGGATGCCCGCCAGCATCAGCACCGACAGCGGGTAGTAGATCATCGGCTTGTCGTAGACGGGCAGCAGCTGCTTGGACACCGCCTGTGTGATCGGATGCAGCCGGGTGCCGCTCCCGCCCGCGAGGACGATGCCCTTCATCCGCCACTCCCGTGTCGCCGCTTCACCCTGCCGCCGGGCAGCGTATCGCCTCCCGTGGTGCCGTGAAGGACTCCTTCCCTGCGTTGAGTGCCGTGAAGGAGTCCTTCACGGAGTCCCACGCAGGCAAGGGGGCCTTCACGGCACCCGGCCGGAGTCCGGCTAGGGGCGCTCGTCGCGCTGGCGTTCCCACTGTTCGCGCATCTGGCGTTTCACGTCGTCGAGGTCCCAGCGGTACTGACCGCCCGGCGTGACGATCGTCGGAACGAGTGAACCGTCCCTCGCGTACCGCGCGATGGTGCGCGCCGACAACCCCAGTTCGTCAGCGACTTCCCTGCTGGTCAGGAGCTTGCGCGCACCCATGTCTTGGACGCTACGGATTGTCTTGGATGTCTCGCTTGGCGCTTGACCTCGATAGCGTCAAAGTCTTAAATAGCGCACAACAAACTTGATGGCTCAGATGTCCGATTTGAGGGAGCTATGGATGGCGAGGACCAGAGGGCGATGCGCGGAAAGCTCGCCACGCCGATGACGAGGGGGGCTGGCTTGCACGCGTCGGCGCACCGGGGGTGGTTCCGGTGATTGCGCGGGATCGGGAGTTGTTGTGTCGGGCGGCGGAGGTGATGCGGTCGTTCGGTCCGGTGGTGGTGGAGTTGCTGGGGCGTCAGGACGGGGGTGAGTTGCCGGCGGGTCCGGTGCGGGAGGTCGGGGACGCGTTCGCCGCGTTGGCGGGGGAGTTCCTGGGCCGTGCCGAGGAGCTCGACGGTGGTGCCGGGGGTCGGGTGGTCGAGAGTGGGGACGGTGTGTGGTGAGGCGCCGACGGTGTTGTTGGGGCGGGTGGGTTCGGATCCGCCCCGGTGGCCGGTGGTGGATCCGGATGCGGCGGGGTTGTGTCCGCCGGAGGTGGCGGTGATGCGGCGGGTGTTGGCCGCGTTGCGCGCCTGGGGCACGGCGCCGTGTGCGGTGTGCGCGGTCGAGCCGGTGGCCCGGCCGGACCGTCCGCGGGGCACCGTCGACGGCCGCTTCTGCGAACGCTGCATCCAGGCCTGCCTCGACGACCCCCGGCGCGAGCACTGGTGCCCCGTCGACACCCTCGGCGCCACCGGCGGCTGACCGACGTGGAATCGGCCCGGTCGAGCCGCCGACCCGCTCAGGCGGACGACTCGATGAGTCGGAAACCCGCGTCCCACTCGGTCATCCCGAGCAGGTCCCGGTGGGTCTCGTGCCAGTGGCCGGTCTCGAGGTCCCGACGCAGGCGGCGGATCCCCCGGTCGACCGCGTCGGGGTGGGTCTGTGCCAGCGCGGAGCAGCTCTGCCGGACTCGTGGATCGAGGTAGGCGGCAGGCCGTCGCCAGTAGGCGGGGAACACGCCATCGGTGAAGTCCCACGGCACCGGGAGTGTGGTGATCGTGTGCGCGCCGAGCTCCGTGGCGATGTCCTCGGCCGAGGGGCGGGAGAGTTCCAGGTCGGCGATCTCGGGAACGTATTCGCGGACGAACCAGAAATCGGTGTGCCGTGCGGTGTCATAGGCGAGCACGACTCGAATCGGGGCCGCCCGGCACAGTTCGGCGAGACCCTGTCGCCAGTCGGACCAGTGATGCACGGTGAGGACGGCTAGCGCGGCATCGACCGCCCGGTCGCGGACCGGGAGTGCTTCGGCGATCGCGGCAACGGCCGGGCCTGCGTTCCCGGGTCGCTGACGGATCATCTGCCGTGAGGGTTCGACGGCGAGGACAGCCCGGTCGATGCCCGGCTCGTAGGAGCCGGTACCCGCGCCCACGTTCAGAACCGACCGGGCGTCGCCGAGCGCGGTGGAGATGGGCACCATCCACCGCGGGTCCGTGCGTCGTCCCAGGGAGTATCCAGCGCCGATCTCGTCGTAGAGCTCTGTTCGCGACACGTCGTCCCCCGGTGGATCGGCTCGCCCGGGACAGTCGGGAGAGACGATCCCTCAACCACTATTGTACCGGAGGCGCCTACCGAGCGGGGCCGAGTAGTGGCAGGCGGCTCTTCCTTGACAGGACCACAGCAGCTGCCTAGCATGCTAGGCGGCTGTTGAGACTGCGGAGCGGTCGAAAGTGCCGTGTTCGTGCACTGCGGAGCGGTGGCGAACGGTACGACTCAGCCAGACTCGGGAGAAGGGGCGCGCCAGAGGCGCGCCCCTTCGTCTTTCAGCACTGGGTGGTGAATGAAGCTGAAAGAGATCCAGCGGGCGCGGTGATCCCCTGCGGTGGCATTGATCGGTCAATGATCTCTTTCGTCGATTGTCCACTTATCCGACGCGTTGAAGCGAGCGACCTGCTGGAATGAGGGCGCGTGACGGCTAGGTACTGGATCGAGCTGGGTTGCCACGTCGAGACCGGGACGGGCGATCTTGAGCACCACTTCCTGTCAGTGATGGACGCTCTGCTCGACGAACCAGGGGCTGTGGACCCCGATGTCTGCGCTGAGCTGACTACTGGAGACATCAGGGTGAGTCTGGGGGTTGACGCACAGACGGACGCTGGAGCACTGGAACAAGCGCTTCTCATCACGCGTTCCGCTATCCATAAGGCGGGAGGTTTCACGCCCGAGTGGGAGAAGACGGCTGAGAGTAAGTTTTTCGTCGCCGATGGTTTCGACGCTCGGGTACGGCCGGCCCCTCTGGGATCCCGCTGACGAGCGCTACGCGTTCATCATGCGTCCGAGGGTCGCGACGATGGGTCGGTGAGCGTGGCTCGAGGAGTGCCTACCGGGCGGGGCCGAGGTAGTGGTGGGCGGGGACGCGGCCGTGGCCCGAGTCGTGCCCGGTCGTGGCGATCCGGCGCCAGCCCAGGCGTTCGTAGAAGCGGATCGCGGCCCGGTCCTTGTCCATGACCTCCAGTACCGGACGTCGTCCGGCGACGGCCGCGTAGTCCGTCGCGGTCCGGGTCAGCAGCTCACCGGCCCGGTGTCGGCGTGCCTCAGGGAGCACGAACAGGCGGCCCAACACCACCAACCCGGCCGCCTCGGTCCCGGTGTGCGCCCGCACCGTCGCTGCGACCGGGTTGGAGTCCGTGGGAGCGGTCAGGCAGACATGACCGACGACCTCCCCGGCCAGCTCGGCGACCCAGGCCCGGAGCAGGTTCTCCGGGGTGAGCCACGCCTCCGGGTCGGTGACCCCTTCCACCGGGTAGCCGTCCGTCTCGTGCACGGCCACCAGCGCGGTGGCGCAGGCGGAGACGTCGTCCGCACGGCGGCCACGCACGACGGGCGTCGGTTGCCCGTGCGGTTCGAACATCAGCTCGTGCGGCGGGTCAGCGGTAGTTGTCGAACTGCAGGGCGATGCCGAAGTCGGTGTTCTTCAGCAGGGAGATGACCTCCTGCAGGTGGTCCTTCTTCTTGCCGGTCACCCGAAGCTGGTCCCCCTGGATCTGCGCCTGCACGCCCTTCGGGCCCTCGTCGCGGATGTACTTGGCGATCTTCTTCGCCTTGTCCGCCTCGATGCCCTCCAGGATGGTGCCGTTGACCTTGTAGGTCTTGCCGGACACCGCGGGCTCGCCGGCCTCAACCGCCTTCAGCGAGATCCCGCGCTTGACGAGCTTGTCCTTGAACACGTCCACCGCCGCCTTTGCGCGTTCCTCGGTCTCCGCCTCGATCACGACGGCTCGCTCGCCCGCCCACTCGATCCGCGCGCCGGTGCCGCGGAAGTCGAACCGGGTGGACAGCTCCTTGCCCGCCTGGTTCAGTGCGTTGTCCACCTCCTGGCGGTCGACCTTGCTCACCACGTCGAAGGACGGATCGGCCACGGCACACACCTCACGGATCGGCTTGCGGGAACGCCCCCACCCTAGCCACCCCCGCCCCCCACGGCCGGGCGAGGAGGGCGTTGGGTAGACTTCGTGTCGGTCGGGATGACCGAACTTGGCGGGTTACCCGAGTGGCCAAAGGGATCTGACTGTAAATCAGACGGCTCAGCCTACGGGGGTTCGAATCCCTCACCCGCCACCACCAGGCAAACGCCCCGTCGACCTGAAACGCCAGGTCGGCGGGGCGTTTCTCGTACAGCCCGCCCGGGCCCGCGATCGGTGCGAATCTGTCGTTCCCCGCCGCTAGGGTCCGTGCATGCCCTCGCTGATCAGTGTCATCGCCGAACACACCGAGGTCGCCGACTTCCTGGCTTGGCCGGGCGACTTCGACCTCGACCGGAGTGACCACGGCGAGGAGGTCCATCTCGCGTCGGGCGCGCCCTTGGAGGGCTTCGCGGGAGACGGAGCCGGGGGTACGTACTTCTTCTGTGGCGAAGGCGGCGAAGAACGTCCGGTCCTGTACGCGGACTCGGAAGGCCGCGCGGCTCTCGTCGCGATCGGTTTGTGGGAGCTGATGCGGCTCCTGCTGGTCGCACCCTGGTGGCGTGACTGCCGGGAATTCACCGCGGAGGAGAGCCGCGAACTGGCTGCCGAGTACCTGGCGAGCACGCCCGACCCGGAGCTTCGACGTGACCGTGCGGCCGCGGTGCTCGGCCTCCTCACCCTCCCCACCGAGGCCGAGGCCCTCGCCCGCCTCCACGAGGTCGCCACCGGGGCAGGCAGGGACTTCCTCCTCATCTTCACGCCGGAGAACGAGCCCTACGAGCCGCTGATCACAGGAACTGCTGTCCCTGCTGCAGAACCACCGCTACCGTCCGGGCACCGAACTGACCGAACGGCTGGGGGCTCGGTGCGCACGCTGCGTCGACGCCGCGCACTGCCGGATCCGGATGATCGCCGATTCGCCCGCGATGACGCACCATGACACCGGTCGAGTTTCGGAGCCTTCTCCGGCGGACCGGCGGGGATGAGCGACCAGGCGGAGGAGGAGCTGAGCTGTGCGCCGACTCTACGATGATCATCGGTGTCGGCCCCCGGCGGTCCCGGTGCCCGCGGGAGTCGTGCACGAATGGGACGGGCCGGTATGGCGAACCGTCGGCGAGTCCGAGGGCTTCGTCAGTGGTCCGCGGGACGTCGGGGTGCGGAACGGGGAGTTGGACCGGTTGATCGCGCGGCAGCGTGACTACTTCGCCGCGCGTGGGGAGCCGGTGGTGTGGAAGGTCTGCGAACATGACCGACCCGCGGATCTGGGGCGTCGCCTGCGCAGGGCCGGTTTCGTCGCGGAGCCGTCGGAGACGGTCATGTTCGGGCTCGCCGAGGAGATGGTGACGTCGCCGGTCCTGCCGGAGGGTGTCGTACTGCGCCAGGTCACTGCGCCGGCCGAGATGCGCCGGATCGCGGCGATGGAGTCGGTGGTCTGGGGAGAGGATTGGAGCGGCATCGGCGAGGACCTGGTCCATCGGGTGGCGGCCGCGCCGGACGACACCGCCGTGTTCGTCGCTGAAGCCGGTGGCGAGATGGTTTCGGCGGCGTGGCTGGTCTTCCTCGGCGCCGGGGTCGGGTTCGCCGGGCTTTGTGGCGGCTCGACGCTGCCCGCATGGAGGGGACGAGGGGTCTATCGTGCGCTGGTCGCCGCGCGTGCCGAGCGGGCTGTCGCTCAGGGCGTCAGGTTTCTGCAGGTGGCGGCATCCGACGACAGTGCACCGATCCTGCAGCGGTTGAATTTCCGTGCTGTGGCCACCACCACGCCGTACGTATGGTCACCACCACGCTGATGCCGTCCGGCGCCTTCTGAGTCGGGTCGGCAGGGCACCTCGACGGAAACTCCCGAACCGGCTGCCTGCTCAGGAGCGCCGGAAGAGGCAGATGACGGCGACCCGCTCGCCGGTCAACGCTTGACCCTCGCCCACCGCGAACTGGTCCAGGTGCCAGCCGAGCGCCTCGACCGCCTCGATCTGGTCGTTGAGTCCCGTCATCGGCCCCGTGACCAGGCTGGTCGTGTTCGCTTCGATGAACTTTGCGACGAAGACCTTGCGGCCACGCTCGATCGCATGCTGGGCCTCGTGCTCGTCGTGTCGGCCTTGGCCCTGTTGATCAGACCCATGGTCGGTTCCTTCCGATCTCCGCGCTCGGGAAACGGGACGCACCGGGCGGTTCCGCCGTACACGCTGGATTTGCCGTCACCGCGACCGCCAACCCCCGACCAAGACGGACACCCCACGGCCGAGGTCCCGGCCACCGAGGTCGACGCGCTGCTGCGGCAGGCCGGGCTGGGTGCCTGGCTGCGCCACCTGACCTGGTCCGCCCGGGTGCGGCTGCAACACCGGCTGGCGCGCCGGTTCCGCGCGGGCCGGTTGTTCCTCGTCGGCGACGCCGCGCACACCCACTCCCGGCGGCCGCGCAGGGCATGAACACCGGCATCCTCGACGCGGTCAACCTCGACTGGAAACTCGCCTTCGCCGCACACACCGAGGCAGCACACACCGAGGCCGAGCTCACCGCCCCGGACGGCTCAGCCCCGGTCGGCAGGCCTCCGGACGGCACGGCGCTGCTGGACTCCTACGAGGCCGAGCGCCGCCCCGTCGCGCGGCAGGTGCTGGCCCTGACGCACGGGGTGTTCTTCGTCGAGGCCGCCACCCACCCCGCACCCGCGTTCCTGCGCGGCACGCTGGTGCCCGCGCTCGCGCCCG
>NZ_KB912488.1:95378-100292 GCF_000383775.1 Saccharomonospora halophila 8 | reverse complement strand
CCCCGGCCGGGAGCTGCGGGCCGTGCGGCCGGACGGGCACTCGGCTTCCGGTGCGGGGTGGCGGACGCGGCACAGCCGGCCGCCTGACTCGACCTCGTCGGCGCCCGGGAGGAAACGACGTCCCACGAATGAGGCTCGCCTCACACACCCGTCACGCCGTCGATGCGCTCGCGGATGAGGTCGGCGTGCCCGTTGTGCCGGGCGTACTCGCCGATCATATGCACCAGGATCCAGCGGAGACTGACCTCGGCGCCACCGAAGGCCCCGGTGTCGTCCAGTGCGCGGGCGGCGCAGTTCTCCCGCGCGCGGGCCACCTCGGCCTCCCACGCCTCGCGGACCGTGGCGAAGGAACTTTCCTCCGGCACGTCGAACCCGCCGTCCGGGGACTCCGGATCGTGGTCCCCACCGAAGATCGTGGGCACCCGTTCGCCCGTCAGCACACGACGGAACCAGTTCCGTTCGACCTCGGCCAGGTGCGCGGTCAGCCCCAGCAGAGTCAGCGGAGACGGGGCGACGGCCTCGTCGCGGAGTTGCGCCTCGGTGAGGCCCGCACACTTCACCCCCAGGGTGGCGCGCTGGAAGTCGAGCCAGCTCTCCAGCGTGGCACGGTCGTCGGCGGTCAACGGGGGCATGGTGCGGTCGGTCTTCGGCACACCCCGAGCATGCCACCCACCACCGACAAAGAAAGCGGCACTCGGTCGTCGGCACTCGGTCGCCCGACGGCGACGACGGACGGTGTCCCCGCCGCGCACCCTACGGTGCGGGATCGGTGCGATGCTGGTGTCGTGCTGTATCGGCAACGTCCCTCGTCGGTCGGCGGCGCCGTCGTCTGGTCGCTCACCGTGTCTCCCGCAGGTGCGGCCCGGGTGCTGCCCGACGGGTGCATGGACCTGATCCTCCTCGGCGGTGAGCTGTGCATCGCCGGACCCGACACACGCTCGCACGTGCCCACCGTGACCGCGGGCGACGTCGTGACCGGGATCCGGTTCCCGCCTGGTGTCGCGCCCGCGGTGCTCGGGCTGCCCGCCGACGAGCTGCGCGACCTGCGGCTCCCGCTGGCCGACGTCTGGGGAGCGGGCACCGGCAGGCGACTGAGCGAACGGTTGACCGCAGCACCGGACGCGGGTCGTGTGCTGGAGAGGATCGCCGCACACCGGCTCCGCACGGCGCGGCCGGACCCGCTGGCGGCGTTCGTCGCGGGACAGCTCGACGGGGGCGAGCGCGTCGCCCAGCTCGCCCGCACAGTGGGCCTCAGCGACCGGCAGCTACACCGGCGGTGCCTGCGCGCCTTCGGCTACGGACCGAAGACACTCGCCCGGATCCTGCGGATGCGGCGCGCGCTGGACTCCGCCCGTGCGGGCACACCGCCCGCGGACGTCGCGGTGGAGACCGGTTACGCCGACCAGGCCCACCTCAGCCGCGAGATCAAGGCCCTCGCCGGGGTTCCGCTGTCCGCGCTGCTGCCCACCTCGGACGGATGATCACCCGTCGAGCGGCGCGAACAGGTCGACGTGGTTGCCGTCCGGGTCGGCGACGGTGGCGTAGCGCTGGCCCCAGAAGGCGTCCCACGGCTCGTGCACGCCCCGGTAGCCGTCGCCCACCAGGGTGCTGAAGGTGCCATCGACCGCGGCGGGGTCGTCGCAGGCGAACGCCAGGGAGATCCCGGGCCCGCCCCGTGGCGGGGTCCAGTCGGGGTCGAACGAGCGCACGGTCTCGACGGTGTCCCAGGCCAGCCGCAGGCCACCCGGCAGCGACGCCTCCACGTGCGGCTGGGCATCCGCCTCGGCGGGTAGGTCGAGGCCGAGCCTGCGGTAGAACGCCAGGGACGCGGACATGTCGGCCACGACCAGGCCGAGGAGAGCGAAACGTGGTGTCATTCCGGCACGGTACGGCCGTGCGCGGCCTCTGGTCTTGAACGAATCGGACCGCTGCACCCGGTTCCCCGCACCGGGTGCGGCGGGGCAGGCTTCGGACTCCTCCGGGCACGCACTAGGCCGGCGAGTACCCGAGGATCTCCGAACCCTCGTACTCCGCGAAGTCTGCGAAGTCCTTGATGTCGAAGGTAGCGAGCGGGATGTCGTAGGCGAGACAGCACGCGCGGGTCAGCCCCCAAACCGGTTCTCCGGCCGCAGGCGGGGGGCGACGGCGGCGGGGGCGGGTGGGGTGTCGTGGCCGGGGACGCACCCGGCGAGGGTGTCCGCCCACTCGCGCAGTCCGGCGACGTCGATACCGTGCGGGGTGGAGTCGGCGAACCCGGCGAGGTTGTCGGCGCCCCGGCGCAGCAGCGACACCGCCCCGTTCGGGTTGCCGCGGGCGGCGTGGGTGAGGCCCACGGCGAGCTGGGCCAGCCCCCGCCACAGCTCGCGCTCCGCGTCCGGGCCGGACTTCCACGCGTCCTCGAACACCTCGTGCGCGTGGAACGGCTTGCCCTCGTCCAGCAGGCGCTGCGCCTCGCGCACCGTCTGCTCCGGGGTCCGCGTCACGCCCTCCGGCTGGCGCTCGACACCCGCGGCGTCGTAGGGCAACGGCCTGCCGAGCCCGTCGCGCGGCCTGGCGTTGCGTGCGCGTCCCTCGTCGTCCCGGTCCCTGTCCGCCACACCCGCGAGTCTGCCACGCGGCGACCGGCTCACCCCGTCTCGCCCTTGGTGGCGTCGGACGCCTTGACCTCGGGTGGGGGCAGGTGCGGGCGCTCGGCGTCCTTCGTCCTGCCGGTGAAGGTGATCTCACCCTCGCCGCGCATCCGCTCCACCATGTGCGGATAGTGCAGCTCGAACGCGGGGCGCTCGGAGCGGATCCTCGGCAGCTCGGTGAAGTTGTGCCGGGGTGGCGGGCTACTCGTGGCCCACTCCAGCGAGTTGCCGTAGCCCCAGGGGTCGTCGATGGTCACCGGGTCGCCGAAGCGGTAGCTGCGCACCACGTTCCACAGGAACGGCAGCATCGACAGGCCGAGCACGAACGCCCCGATCGTGGACACCACGTGCAGCGTGGTGAACCCGTCGGAAGGCAGGTAGTCGGCGTAGCGGCGGGGCATGCCCTCGTTGCCGAGCCAGTGCTGCACCAGGAAGGTCACGTGGAAGCCGACGAAGGTCAGCCAGAAGTGCAGCTTGCCCAGCGGTTCGTTCATCATCCGGCCGGTGAACTTCGGGAACCAGAAGTAGATCCCGGCGAACGTCGCGAACACGATCGTGCCGAACAGCACGTAGTGGAAGTGCGCGACGACGAAGTAGCTGTCGTGGACGTGCCAGTCCAGCGGTGGCGCGGCGAGGATGACCCCGGTGAGCCCGCCGAGCAGGAAGGTGATCAGAAAGCCGAGCGAGAACAGCATCGGCGTCTCGAAACTGAGCCTGCCCTTCCACATCGTGCCGATCCAGTTGAAGAACTTGATCCCCGTCGGCACCGCGATCAGGAACGTCGTCATCGCGAAGAACGGCAGCAGCACCGCGCCGGTGGCGAACATGTGGTGGGCCCACACCACGGCCGAGAGGCCCATGATCCCGATGGTCGCGAACACCATCAACCGGTAGCCGAACAAGGGCTTGCGGCTGAAGACCGGGATGATCTCGGTGATGATGCCGAAGAACGGCAAGGCCACGATGTAGACCTCGGGATGGCCGAAGAACCAGAACAGGTGCTGCCACAGAATGGCCCCACCGTTGACCGGATCGAACACGTGCGCACCCAACAGCCGGTCGGCGGCCAATCCCATCAGCGCGGCGGTGAGGATCGGGAAGGCGATGATGATGAGCACGCTGGTGAACAGGATGTTCCAGGTGAAGATCGGCATCCGCCACATCGTCATTCCCGGCGCCCGCATGCACACGATCGACGTGATCATGTTGACCGCCCCGAGGATGGTGCCCAACCCGGACACCACCAATCCCATGATCCACAGGTTCCCGCCGATACCGACGGAGAACTGGTCCCGCGAGAGCGGGGTGTAGGCGGTCCAGCCGAAGTCCGCACCCCCACCCGGGGTGAGCAGCGAGGCGAGCACCATCAGCCCGCCGAACAGGAACAGCCAGTAGGAGAAGGCGTTCAGTCGGGGGAAGGCCACGTCCGGGGCCCCGATCTGCAGCGGCAGCACCAGGTTGGCGAACGCGAACAGCACCGGGGTCGCGTACAGCAGCAGCATGATGGTGCCGTGCAGCGTGAACATCTGGTTGTACTGTTCGGTCGACAGGAACTGCAGGCCCGGCTGTCCGAGCTCGGCCCGGAGGAACAGCGCCATGATGCCACCGGCCATGAAGTACGCCATGGCCGTGACCAGGTAGAGCTGGCCGATCGCCTTGTGATCGGTCGTGCGCAGCCAGCTCAGCGCGCGCTGGCCGCGCTTGGCCGGGACCGGGGCCGGTTCCTGGATCCTCGTCGGGCGTACGAGCTGCGTGTCCACGAAAGTCCCTCCGCCGAAAGGTGCATCCCCGGGCGCGCCTCGGTCCGGTGACGGCCCGGGAAGGCCACGAATCACGCTAGACGCGCCTGCGGGTACCCGCATGTCGACGAAGTACGCCCGTACGGGTGACCCGCGTGCGGCGGGAGACCCGTGCCCACCGCACCGGCGGCGGTGGGACTACTGCTGGTACGACTCGACCTCACTCACCGGGCGGGCCTGCGGTTGGTCCGGGTCGCCGCCGAACTCGGCGCTCGCCCTGCGCCTGCGCAGCAGGTCCCAGCACTGGTCCAGCCGCTCCTGCAGGTGCCGCAGCCGCACGCGGTCGTTCTCGTCCAGGCCCGTGCCCGTCGCGCGGGAGCGGAGTTCCTTCTCCTCCTCGATCAGGCGGTCGATGGTGGCCAGGGTGTCGTTCTCGGACATCGGTCTCCCCTTCCTCCCCCGCGGCGGCATGCCCCCGCGGGGGACGCGCCAAACGCCCCGTCGTGCCGGCCGGGTCGCGCCGCGCCGCCGGGTCACGCTCCGCG
>NZ_KB912488.1:90288-95278 GCF_000383775.1 Saccharomonospora halophila 8 | reverse complement strand
CGGGTGGTCCGCTGCCGTGCCGCGCGGAGGGCCGGGCCGCCAGCACCCGCACCGGGGCGAAGTGGTGCGCCAGCAGCGATTCCGTTCCCGGCCAGTCCCGGCTCGGCCGGGCGAGCACCGCGGCCGTGTCCGCGGTGCCCGGAACGGTTTCGGTGGCCAGCGTCTCCTCCCACCGGTCCAGCAGGCCCGCGAGCGCCGTTCCCGGATCCTCGCCCGCGAGACGGACGTCGAGGCGGTGTTCCCGCAACGGCCGCCACAGCGCGGCCGGCGAGTCCGGGGGGACCTCCGACGTGCTCACCCGGGCCACGCCGGACGGCACGGTGAGCAGATCGGACGTCTCCGGCCACGGTGCCGGGGCGGGCGACAGCGGGTCGAGTGCGCTCAGACGCTTGACGTGTCCGGTCGTGATGGTCTCGACGTCCATGGACTCAATCTAACCCCGCGCGAGTATGACATACCTCACCGAGTTTCGACTACAATGGGCGACCGGTCGCCCGCCAGACGGTCACCCTCCTCGCGGCCGGGCGAGGTCGTTGTCCGGGTGGTGCTGACACAGAGGTGACCTCATTGTCGTGAAAGGAGATCTTGATACGCCCTCCGGGGTAAAGTATCCCTTCGTTCGCGGGTCGGCTCCGACACCGAGCATGCGCGTCATCACAAGGAGGTTGCATGCCGAACGCACACGGCGACTCCGCCGGCACCGGTACGGCCACGGCCGACCCACCGGAGCCCCCGGACGGAGGCCAGGCCTCGGCACAGGCCCGTGCGGACGAACTCCGGTTCCGCCTCTACACGGTGGTCGTGCTCACGGTCGGGATCCTCGCCGCGGGAGCGGTCTCCACCTGGCTGCCGTTCACCGGTTCGGTCCATCTGTGGTGGATCGGACCACTGCTGGCCGCCGCGTTCCTCGGCGCGGAACAGCTCGGGGTCAACGTCGACGTCCGCAGCGGCATCTCCTGGACCATCTCGTTCACCGAGATCCCGCTCGTGATCGGTCTTCTGGTCGCGCCCTTCGAGGTGGTCCTCACCGCGCACGTGGTCGCGGGGGTGGCGACCCTGCTGGCCCGTCGCGTCACCGGCCGGGTGCTCTACAACGCTGGCGCCTTCCTGCTGGAGGTCACCAGCGCGTTCGCCGTCGCCGGTCTGGTCCGGCAGATCCTCGGTGGTGCGGACCAGATGCCGTGGATCGCCGCGCTCGCCGGCACCCTGACCGCCCCACTGGCCAGCACCCTGCTCGCGATGGTGGCCGTCCGTGTGCTCCGTCGCCGGATGCGGGTGAACACGGTGCTGCGCCTGGCGGGCCGCATCCTCGTGGTGGGCTTCGTGAACGCCTCCGTCGGCCTCACCGGGTACCTGGTGATCTCGAACACCCCCGAGGCCTGGCCGATCGTGCTCGCCGTCTCCCTCGGGCTGGCCGCACTGTACTGGGCCTACTCCGACCTGCTGCGGGAACAGCGCGACATGGAGGCGCTGACGGACGTCAGCCTGATGGTCGCGCGGTCCGGACAACAGGCCGCCGCACGTCCGGCGGGCCGCGCGGAGGACGTCGACGGTGGTGTGGACATCGAGGAATGGACCACGCTCGCCGAGCGGATCCGGGACCAGCTCGCCGCCGCCCGGATCGTCCTGCGGCTGCGGCTCGACCCGGACGAGTCCATGCGCACCGTCGTGGTGGGTGACGACCTGCCCACCGCCCTGCCCGTGGACGATCCGTTGCTGCGGCTGCGTGGTTCACACGTGCGGCATCTGCGTCTCACCGAGACCCATCCGGATGTGCGTACCGCCCTGCTCGACCGGGGCGCGCACGAGGCACTGGTCGTGCCCCTGCGGAGCGCCAGCCAACTGCTCGGGGTGCTGGAGGCGCACGACCGGCTCTCCCGGTGGCGCGGGTTCGGCAAGTACGACGTCCAACTGCTCGGCACCATGGCCAGTCACCTGGCCACGTCGCTCGACAACCGCCGGTTGCTCGCCACGCTTCGGCACGACGCCTACCACGACCCGCTGACCGGCCTGTTGAACCGTCCCGGCTTCCGGCAGGTGGCCACCGACCCGCTCCGGGAGAACGAGCACTCCGTGGTGCTGCGGGTGGACCTGGACGTGCTCTCCACGGTCAGCGACGCGCTCGGCTACGCCTGGGCCGACCGGATGCTGATGGCCGCGGGCGGGCGGATGCGCGACACGCTCGGCCCGGACGTGCCGCTGGCCCGGCTCGAAGGCGCTTCGTTCGCGGCCCTGCTGGTGGACTGTGACGCCGACGGGGCGCACGAGACCGCGCAGCTGTTGCGCACGCAGCTGTCCGCCCCCTACCCGGTGGACCGGCTCACCGTCGAGGCGAACGCCGTGGTCGGATACGCCGCCACGACCGCGCGGGAGAACGCCGACGGCGTCGACGTGGACAGCTTCCTGCAACGGGCCGACATGGCCGTGCGCGCGACCCGCAGCGGCGAGGAGGTCCGCGCCTATGTCCCCAGCATGGGGCAGATCTTCCTGCGTCGGTTCCAGATGGTCACCCAGTTCCGGCAGGCGATCGAGCAGGGTCAGGTCAGCGTCCACTACCAGCCCAAGGTCGCCCTGCCCGGCAAGCAGGTGCTCGGCGTCGAGGCGCTCGTACGCTGGCAGCACCCCGAGTTCGGCCGGGTCAATCCCGACGAGTTCGTGCCCGCGGTCGAGGCCGCGGGGCTGGTCGGGGTGCTGACCTCCTTCGTCCTGGACACCGCGCTCGACCGGGTGCGCCGTTGGCTGGACGAGGGGTTGCGGATCTCGGTCGCGGTGAACCTGTCCGTGCGCAACCTCGCCGACACCGAATTCCCGGCGCGGGTCGCCGAGGCGCTGGAGCGCTTCGACGTCCCCGGGGAGCTGTTGACCCTGGAGTTGACCGAGTCCGGGGTGATGGCCGACCCGGAGCGGGCCCTGCCGATCCTGCGTGGGCTGGCGGAGCAGGGCATCGAGTTGGCCGTCGACGACTTCGGCACCGGCTACTCGTCGCTGGCCTATCTGCGGCAGCTCCCGGTGGACCAGGTGAAGATCGACAAGAGCTTCGTCTTCGGGATGGGCACCGATCTGGGCGACCTCGCGGTGGTGCGGTCGATCGTCGAGCTGGGGCACTCGCTCGGGCTGACGGTCGTGGCCGAGGGGGTCGAGGAGGACGTGGCCCGGGACCAGCTGGAGGCGATGGGCTGTGACGTGGCGCAGGGGTACCTGATCTCCCGGCCACTGTCCGAGGAGCGGCTCCAGGCCTGGTTGACCGCGCGCACGGTCCGCTCGCCAGCACCCGCCTCCGAGGCGGTTCTGATGCTGCTGACCTGAGGTTTCGCGGGGAACCCACCCCCTTGCCCGAAGGTGTGAGCGACTGATGTAGTCTTTGGGACAGCTCGTTGAGAGCAGGCCCCTTTAGCTCAGTCGGCAGAGCGTCTCCATGGTAAGGAGAAGGTCTACGGTTCGATTCCGTAAAGGGGCTCGGCGTGACCACGAGGCGGTGTAGCTCAGTTGGCAGAGCAAGCGGCTCATAATCGCTGCGTCGCCGGTTCGAGTCCGGCCACCGCTACGCGAGTGGGCGGGCCGGGCTTACCGAAGAGTAGGTACCTCCTCGCTCCGCGACAGCATCGGGGACGGTAGTGTCCCGCCCTCCGCTTCCCACCCGGTGGGCTCCGGCCCCCGGACCCCACGGATGGGGAACCGAGTAGAGAGTAAGGAGCCGTTGTGGCTGCCACCGACGTACGACCGAAGATCACGCTGGCGTGCGAGGAGTGCAAGAACCGCAACTACATCACCAAGAAGAACCGGCGCAACGACCCGGACCGCTTGGAGATGAAGAAGTTCTGCCCGAAGTGCGGCACGCACCGTTCGCACAAGGAGACGCGCTGAGCTCCTCCTCCCGGCGTTGACGCGTCCGCGCCCCTCCGGGGCCGACGCGCCGCAGTTTTTCGACGAGGCCACCTCCGCCACACCCGGCGGAGGTGGCCTTTCTCATGTGCGGTCGTGCGTCCCGCGGTGGGTGTCCGGGCGGTTGTCCCCGTGGCGGGGGTGGGGACCGGTAGTCTGCGCAGCCGTGCCACTGGATCCGAGTTTCGTCGGGCGGAGCTACCCGCCCACGAGCACGTACGAGGTCAGCCGCGCCAAGATCGCGGAGTTCGCCGACGCCCTCGGCGACGACAACCCGCTCTACCGCGACCCCGAGGCCGCGCGCGCCGCGGGGCATCCGGACGTCGTCGCACCGCCGACGTTCCTCACCCTCGTCCACCTGCCCGTCGTCGAGACGCTGGTGGCCGATCCCGAGCTGGGGTTGGACTACGCGCGCATGGTGCACGGGGATCAGCGCTTCATCCACCACCGGCCCGTCCGTGCCGGGGACGCGCTGACCGCGACCACCCGCATCGAGGACATCCGGGGGCGGGCGGGCAACGACTTCCTCACCGTCCACGCCGAGATTCACACCACCGAGGGAGAGCATGTCGGCACGACCCGCGCCCAGTTCGTCGTGAGGGGGGAGTGACGGTGACCGGAACCACCACGCCGGACCCGACCACGGTCCGGGTCGGCGACCCGCTGCCCGCGTTGACGGTGCGGGTGACGCGCGACCGGCTCGTGCGCTACGCGGGGGCGTCGCTGGACTTCAACCCGATCCACTGGGACGAACGGACCGCCACCGGCGCGGGACTGCCGAACGTGATCGCGCACGGGATGCTCACGATGGCGCTGGCCGGGCGGGTCGTCACCGACTGGCTCGGCGACCCCACGCGGATGATCGAGTACGGCGTGCGGTTCACCCGTCCGGTCGTCGTGGACACCGACGGTGCCGACGTGGACTTCGGCGCCACGGTCGGCGAGGTCCGCGAGGACGGCACCGCCCGTGTCGACATCACCGCCACGGTGGACGGCCGGGCCGTGCTCGGCCAGGCCCGGGCCGTCGTCCGCCTGAGCTGAAGCCGCGCAGCGGCCACCACCCGGGAACGCCGTCGGCGGGAACGCCCGTCAGTCGGGTTCCGGGCGG
>NZ_KB912488.1:74554-90188 GCF_000383775.1 Saccharomonospora halophila 8 | reverse complement strand
GCACGGCGCGCCTCCGCCCGCCGGGAGGGCACGGGGTCCGGCGCCCCGCGGGGCAAGGCCAAGGGCGGTCCGTCCGCGGACCGTCCCGCCCCGAAGGGGAAGACCTCGGGTGAGTCCGCCAAGCCCGAGGGCAAGAACCGGCCCACCCCGAAGCAGCGGGACCGCCGGAAGACCGGGCAGGACTCGCTGTTCTCCCGGATCGTCCGGTTCATCCGCGAGGTATGGGGTGAGCTGCGTAAGGTCATCTGGCCGACGCGCAAACAGATGGTCACCTACACCACCGTGGTGCTGATCTTCCTGGTCTTCATGGTGGGGTTGGTCTCCGGACTCGACTACGTCTTCCTCCAGGGTGTCGACGTCGTGTTCGGCGAGTGACCGGTTCGCAGAACCCCTCGCGGGTGGTCGCGTCGGTGCGGCGCGGGCCACCAGCAGACGTGATCAACTGAGAGGACGGAAAGTGACCTCCGAGAACGGCTCAGGAGCCGGTCAGGATCAGACCGGCCTCCCCGACGAGCAGGTGCTCGCGGCCACCGGCGGATCGGAGTCGGACCACACCGGCCCCGTCGAGTCGCCGGAACGGTCCGCCGAGTCCGCGGAGGGTGCCGGGATCACCGAGCCGACGGAAAGCTCGCCCGAGACCGGGGCCCCGGAGCCGGGGGAGACCGCCGCGCTGGAGGAGACTGCGGAGCCGGAGGAGGCCACGGAGCCGCAGCACGAGGACCCCGTCGCCGCGCTGCGTGCCGAGCTGCGCTCGCAGCCGGGCGAATGGTACGTCGTGCACTCCTACGCCGGGTACGAGAACAAGGTCAAGAACAACCTGGAGACCCGGCGGCAGACGCTCGACGTCGAGGACTACATCTTCCAGATCGAGGTGCCCACCGAGGAGGTCACCGAGATCAAGAACGGCCAGCGCAAGATCGTGCAGCGCAAGGTCCTTCCGGGTTACATCCTGGTCCGGATGGAGCTCAACGACGCGTCCTGGGGCGCGGTGCGCAACACCCCCGGTGTCACCGGGTTCGTGGGCGCGACGTCGCGACCGTCGCCGTTGAGCCTGGACGAGGTGCTGAAGTTCCTCGCGCCGCAGGTCGAGCAGCCCGAACCGGCGAAGGCCGCCAAGGGCGAGCCCGCCGCCGCGGAGGCCCCCGCCGCCACGGGCCGTGCGGTGGAGGTCGAGTTCGAGGTCGGCGAGTCGGTCACGGTCATGGATGGACCGTTCGCCACGCTGCCTGCGACGATCAGCGAGGTGAACGCGGACGCGCAGAAGCTGAAGGTCCTGGTCTCGATCTTCGGCCGGGAGACGCCGGTCGAGCTGTCGTTCAACCAGGTCTCCAAGATCTGACGGTCGAATCCCACGGCCGCAGGCAGGCTCCGCGCCACGGCAGGTGCGCGGGGACGAGTGACATCGAACAGGAACGAGAATGCCACCCAAGAAGAAGAAGCTCGCAGCGATCATCAAGCTGCAGATCCAGGCGGGCGCCGCGAACCCGGCGCCGCCGGTCGGGCCCGCGCTGGGTCAGCACGGCGTCAACATCATGGAGTTCTGCAAGGCCTACAACGCCGCGACGGAGTCGCAGCGCGGCAACGTGGTGCCGGTCGAGATCTCCGTGTTCGAGGACCGCTCGTTCGACTTCAAGCTCAAGACCCCGCCGGCGGCCAAGCTGCTGATGAAGGCCGCGGGCGTGGACAAGGGCAGCGGCGAGCCGCACAAGCAGAAGATCGGCAAGGTCAGCTGGGACCAGGTCCGCGAGATCGCGGAAACCAAGCGCACCGATCTCAACGTGGAGAGCATGGACCAGGCGACGAAGATCATCGCCGGGACCGCCAAGTCGATGGGCATCACGATCGAGTGATTTCCCGCCTCCGGGTCCCGCCCCGGAACGGCCGAGTGGAAGGGCCACGCGCTGACCCGCACCACGACTGATCCGCATCACGACTTTCGAGGACAGGACATGACCAAGCGCAGCAAGGCCTACCGTCAGGCCGCCGAGCTGATCGACCGCGACCGGCAGTACACGCCGCTCGAAGCCGCGAAGCTCGCGCAGCAGACGGCCAAGGTGAAGATGGACGCCACCGTCGAGGTCGCCATGCGACTCGGCGTGGACCCCCGCAAGGCCGACCAGATGGTCCGCGGCACCGTGAACCTGCCGCACGGAACGGGTAAGACCGTCCGCGTCATCGCGTTCGCCACCGGTGAGAAGGCCGCCGAGGCCGAGGCCGCCGGCGCCGACGCGGCCGGGACCGACGAACTGCTCGAGCGCATCCAGGGTGGCTGGCTCGAGTTCGACGCCGCGATCGCGACTCCGGACCAGATGGCCAAGGTCGGGCGGGTGGCCCGCATCCTCGGCCCGCGGGGCCTGATGCCGAACCCGAAGACCGGCACGGTCACCCCGGAGATCGGCAAGGCCGTCTCCGACATCAAGGGCGGCAAGGTCAGCTTCCGCGTCGACAAGCAGGCCAACCTGCACCTGGCGATCGGGAAGGTCTCGTTCGACACCGAGAAGCTGGTCGAGAACTACGCCGCCGCGCTGGACGAGGTGCTCCGGTCGAAGCCGTCGGCGTCGAAGGGCCGCTACCTGAAGAAGGTCACCTTCACGACCACGATGGGCCCGGGTATCGAGGTCGACCCGACCCGCACCCGCAATCTCCTGGTCGACGAAGCGGCGAGCTGACCCGCCCGGTCCACGGGCACACGGGACGCCGAGTGGGGCGGTCATCCGGACGGATGGCCGCCCCACTGTCGTATCCGGCCCCCGAGGCCCTGAGGCCCTGAGGCCCCGAGGCCCCCACGGCCCCGGGGCCCGGGCACGGAGCACGCGGAGAACGCGGATCCGGTACTCAGTTGCCCGCGCTGCCCGTGGTGGGGGTGCCGACGGTGGGTGTTCCGGACGGTGCGCTCGGCCGTGGGCAGGCCCGCGGCCCCGGTTGGTGGTTGGTGATCAGCCACTGGCCCAGTTCCACCCTGGTCACGGTGAACACACCCAGCGCCGGTCCTCCGGTGACGTCGAATTCGCACGAGTCGATGCGCACACGGTGCGCCTCGGGGTCGTACCACCGGGGAAACAGCGACTCGGCGTAGTCGTTGACGTGCGAGACCTCGCCGTGGAGGGCGTGGACGGCCTCCCGGCAGTCGGCGTGGCCCAGGTTCTCCGCGAACCGCTGCTGGATGCCGGCGTCGTTGTCGAAGTAGCCGCAGGCGAAGTCGACCCGGTTCTGCGCGATGTGGTGGTAGACCTTGCGGACCGCCTCGTGCGGTTCGGTCGCGAGCAGTTGCTCGGTCCGGTAGGTGCCGCCGCCGGATCCGGCCAGCTCCTCGGTGGACATGCCCTGCTCGTCCGAGCCGAACAGCTGGTTCAGCAGCCAGGTGACGAAGAGGGCGAGCAGCAGGAAGAAGATCAGCCAGGCGAGGACCTTCCGGCCGAGCCACCGCAGCCATCCCGGCACACGCACGCCGCGGAGGCGGGGCCCCCGCGCGGAATCCGGGGGCGGCTCCGGCGGCCCCGTGGGAGGGGCTGTTCCCACCGTCGTCGTTGCGCCGGGGGAGAGGTCCGTGCCGTTCGGGTATGTCCCGGCAGGCACGGGGGTGCCGGCTCCCGGGACATCCCCGGCTTCGGTCGCCCGTTGGAATTCCTGGAACCGCTGGAACTCCTGGAAGCGCCGGAACTGCTCGAACTCCCGCGACCGGTCGGCGTCGACACCGCCCGGCTCGACACCGCCCGGCTCGGCATTCTCCCGGGGGACGAGCGCGGCCGGGTCTGTGCCGGACCGCCGGTCGGGATCCGCCGACACCGGGGTGTCGGCGTCGCTGTCCGGGGGCGATTGCCCCGGGGTGCCCGCCCCGGGTGGGTCGGGTGGGGTCCCGTCGGGTGGAGCCCCGTCCGGTTCCGGGCGGGGCTGTCCGGACTGCGCGTCACCAGGTCGCTCAACCACGTGACCCATGATGCCTGCTCGCCCACGCCCGGTGGCCGAGCGAACCACGGTTCGCGGGCGGACCGTGCGCACCGGGGGCGGGGATTCCGGGCGCGCGGGCGGGGCGTATGCTTGGGGACGGTTCTACCGAAGACCGCCGGTCTTCCTCCCGCTCGAGGTGGGGGGAACGAAGGCCCCGCGTGACGGCGGGCGGCCCGCGCAGGAGGAACGAGGCTCGCACACGGTCCGGACCCTGTCCGTGGATCGTCACTTTCGACGCCCCGCGCCTGCTGCGCCGGGGCGTTTCGTCGTCGTGGGGGTGCCGGGCCGCCGGTGGTCACCAGCCAAGAGAGGAGGCGACCATGGCGAAGCCCGAGAAGGTGGCGGCCGTCGCCGAGATCGCGGACAGCTTCCGCAACAGCTCGGCCACCGTCGTCACCCAGTACACCGGGCTCTCCGTGTCCCAGCTCAGCGAGCTGCGTCGCGCTCTCGGCGACACCGTCAAGTACCGGGTCGCGAAGAACACCCTCGTCAAGCGTGCCGCCGAGGAGGCGGGCGTCGAAGGGATGGACGAGCTCTTTCTCGGTCCGACCGCGATCGCCTTCGTGGAGGGCGAGCCGGTCGAGGCCGCGAAGACTCTGAAGAACTTCGCGAAGGACCACAGCGCCCTGGTCATCAAGGGCGGCTACATGGACGGTCAGCCGTTGTCGGTCACCGAGATCGACCGGCTCGCCGACCTGGAGAGCCGCGAGGTCCTGCTGTCGAAGGCCGCGGGCGCGATGAAGGCCAAGATCTCCGAGGCCGCATCGCTGTTCGCGGCCCCGGCGTCGCAGGTCGCGCGCATGGCCTCCGCACTGGAGGGCAAGCGTGGGTCCGAGGGTTCCGCCGCCGCCGGTGGCGACACCGAGGAGAGCTGACAGCCGCCGAGAGCTGATCCGACACACCAACCCGGGACCACGAGTCCACGACAAGGAAGGAACGCCATCATGGCGAAGATGAGCACGGACGAACTGCTCGACGTCTTCAAGGAGATGACGCTGCTCGAACTCTCCGAGTTCGTGAAGCAGTTCGAGGAGACCTTCGACGTCTCCGCCGCCGCGCCGGCCCCGGTCGCCGTGGCCGCGGGCGGTGCCGCCGAGGCCCCGGCCGAGGAGGAAGAGGAGCAGGACGAGTTCGACGTCGTGCTCGACGACGCGGGTGACAAGAAGATCCAGGTCATCAAGGTCGTCCGCGAGCTCGTCTCCGGTCTGGGCCTGAAGGAGGCCAAGGAGATGGTCGAGGAGGTCCCGAAGCCGCTCCTGGAGAAGGTCGACAAGGAGGCCGCCGACGCCGCCAAGGCGAAGCTGGAGGAGGCCGGCGCGAAGATCAGCGTCAAGTGATCTGATCCGCCACTCCTGAGCGGGCCGACCGTTGCCGCAACGGTCGGCCCGCTCTTTTTGTCGGCGCCCGGATGGGTTACCGTGCCACGGCGAGATTCACACAATGGGAGTTCTATCCCACATCCAACTGGTGAGTAACCTACGCGCCCTCTGCTCGTTGAACCGAGTTGACGCGCCATGAACGATCTCCGGGAGGTGCGATGGGTGCCGAGGTGGTCATCGAAGGTTTGACCAAGTCCTTCGGGAAGCAGGCCATCTGGCGGGATGTCTCACTGACGCTGCCGCCCGGTGAGGTGTCGGTGATGCTCGGTCCGTCGGGTACGGGCAAATCCGTCTTCCTCAAATCCATGATCGGCTTGTTGAAGCCGGACACCGGCAAATGCGAGATCAACGGTGTCGACATCGTGCAGTGCTCCGAGCGCAAGCTGTACGACACCCGCAAGCTGTTCGGTGTGCTGTTCCAGGACGGCGCGTTGTTCGGGTCGATGAACCTCTACGACAACGTCGCCTTCCCGCTGCGCGAGCACACGAAGAAGTCCGAGACCGAGATCCGCAAGATCGTTCTCGAGAAGCTCGAAATGACGGGTCTGTCCGGGTCGGAGGACAAGCTCCCCGGCGAGATCTCGGGTGGTATGCGCAAGCGTGCCGGGCTGGCGCGTGCCCTCGTACTGGATCCGGAGATCATCCTCTGCGACGAACCCGACTCCGGTCTGGACCCGGTACGCACGGCGTACCTGTCGCAGCTGTTGATCGACCTCAACGCGCAGATCGACGCGACGATTCTGATCGTCACCCACAACATCAACGTGGCGCGGACCGTGCCCGACAACATCGGGATGCTGTTCCGTAAGGAACTGGTGATGTTCGGTCCGCGCGAGGTGCTGCTCACCAGCGAAGAACCCGTCGTCGAGCAGTTCCTCAACGGCCGCAGGCTGGGCCCGATCGGTATGAGCGAGGAGAAGGACTCCGCGCAGATGGCCGCCGAACAGGCCCAGGCCGACGCGGGACACCACGACGGGTCCACCGAGGACGTGCGCGGCATCGTTGCGCAGCTCCAGCCCACACCCGGGCTGCCGGAGCGCGCCGGTGTCCGCCGCCGCAAGGACCGCGTGATGCGGATCCTGCACACTCTCCCACCCGCGGCACGGGAGGGGATCATCGACTCGCTGACCCCCGAGGAGCGGCGCCACTACGGTGTCGCGCGGTCGGGCGACGCGGACCTCGTGGGTGTCCGGGCAGGACACCTCCCGAACGCCGACGTCGCCCGGGTTCCCGGTTCCGACCAGGGAATGCACGACCAGGGCGAGGAGCTGACCCACCGGATGCCCCCGTACGAACAAGGACACTCATGAGCTCTCCGGCCTCGACGGCCAGGATTCCCGGGATCGGGATGCTGCGTGAGACCGGCAGACTGTTCGCGCTCGCCCTCGACGTGGCGCGCGGTGTCTTCCAGCGTCCCTTCCAGCTCCGGGAATTCATCCAGCAGGCGTGGTTCATCGCCAGCGTCACGATCCTGCCGACCGCGCTGGTCGCGATCCCCTTCGGCGCGATCATCTCGTTGCAGTTCGGCTCGCTCGCGGGCCAACTCGGCGCGGAGTCGTACACCGGGGCGGGCAGCGTGCTGGCCACGGTGCAGCAGGCCGCACCCCTGGTGACCGCGCTGCTGGTGGCCGGTGCGGGCGGTTCCGCCGTCTGCGCCGACATCGGTGCGCGCACCATCCGCGAGGAGATCGACGCCATGGAGGTTCTCGGGGTCTCCGCGGTGCAGCGGCTCGTGGTGCCCAGGGTGCTCGCCTGCATGTTCGTGGCCCTGCTGCTCAACGGCATGGTCAGTGTCATCGGCGTGCTCGGCGGCTACTTCTTCAACGTGGTGCTGCAGGGCGGGACGCCGGGCGCCTATCTCGCCAGCTTCTCCGCGCTGGCACAGCTGTCGGACCTGTGGGTCGGCGAGCTCAAGGCGCTCATCTTCGGTTTCATCGCCGCGGTGGTGGCCGCGTACCGGGGGCTGAACCCCCCGCCGGGGCCGAAGGGCGTCGGGGACGCGGTCAACCAGTCCGTCGTCATCACCTTCCTGCTGCTGTTCGTGGTCAACGTCGTGCTGACGTTGCTCTACCTGCAGCTCGTTCCCTCGAAGCTGGACTGAACCGATGCCCCGTGTGACCCAGACCGCGAAGAGGCTCGCGAACCGTCCACTGGAGACGCTCGACGACCTCGGCGACCAGATGTCGTTCTACCTGCGCGCGCTCGCGTGGGCACCGAGGACGATCCGCCGCTACTCCAAGGAAGTCATGCGGCTGCTCGCCGAGGTGAGCTTCGGCTCCGGGTCGCTGGCGATGATCGGCGGCACCGTCGGTGTGATGGTCGGGCTGACGCTGTTCGTCGGCGTGCTGGTCGGCCTGCAGGGCTATTCGGCGCTGAACTCGATCGGCACCTCGGCGTTCACCGGCTTCCTCACGTCGTTCTTCAACACCCGGGAGATCGCCCCGCTCGTCGCGGGTCTCGCGCTGTCGGCCACCGTCGGCGCCGGGTTCACCGCCCAGCTCGGTGCGATGCGGATCTCCGAGGAGGTGGACGCGCTCGAGGTGATGGGCGTGCCGAGCCTGCCGTACCTGGTGACGACGCGCATCCTCGCGGGCTTCATCGCGGTGATGCCGCTGTACGTGGTCGGCCTGCTCAGTTCCTACCTGGCCTCCCGCACGGTGGTCGTGTACCTCTACGGACAGTCGGCGGGAACCTATGACCACTACTTCGACATGTTCCTGCCGGCCCAGGACGTCCTCTATTCGTTCGTCAAGGTGCTGATCTTCAGCGTGGTGATCATCTTGACGCACTGCTACTACGGCTACCGGGCGAGCGGGGGCCCCGCCGGTGTCGGCATCGCGGTCGGCCGCGCGGTCCGCCTGTCCATCGTGACGGCGGCCGTACTGAACTTCTTCATCGGCTTCGCCCTCTGGGGCACCGACACGACCGTGAGGATCGCGGGGTGAGCACGGCGATGGTGACGTTGCGGCGCAGGTTGCTCGGCCTGCTGCTGGTGGCGGTCATGGTGGGTGGTGTCGCGCTCAGTGTGGCCATCTACAACAAGCGGTTCACCGAGTTCGTCACGGTGCGGCTGCAGGCGGACACGGTCGGCAACCAGCTGTCGGAGAACTCCGACGTCAAGGTGCGTGGTCTGATCATCGGCCATGTCGGTGCGGTCGAACAGGGCCGGGACGGCGCGGAGCTGACCCTGAAGCTCGACCCGGCGAAGGCCGAGCTGGTCCCGGGCAACGCCTCGGCACGGTTCCTGCCGAAGACACTGTTCGGGGAGCGCTACGTCGCGCTGACGCTGCCCGACGAGCCGGCAGGCGAGCCGCTCACCGACGGGGACGTGATCCCCCAGGACCGGACCGAAAGCGCCATGCAGCTCGAACAGGCGCTGGACAGTCTGCTGCCGGTCCTGCGGGCCGTGCAGCCGCAGAAACTGGCGAGCACCCTCACCGCCGTGTCGACGTCGCTGCAGGGACGGGGGGAGCAGCTCGGCCGGACACTGACCGGCCTCGGCGACTACCTCGGTGAGCTGAACCCGCACTTGCCGGACCTGCGGACGAACCTGCGCGAGCTCGCCGACTACTCCGACAACCTCGACGAGGTGGCTCCGCAACTGGTGCGCACGCTGGACAACCTCACCACGACCAGCCGCACCCTCGTGGACAAGCGGGAGAACCTGGCGACGCTGTACCGCACCGTGAGCACCGCCTCCACGGACCTGCGGTCGTTCCTCAAGGCCAACGCGGACAACTTGATCAACCTCGGGGAGACGGCGCGACCGACGGCCGAGCTGCTCGCGGAGTACTCGCCGTCCTACCCGTGCTTCCTCGGGCAGATGGCCGAACTCGTCCCCCGGATCGATGAGACGTTCGGTAAGGGGACGGACAAGCCCGGCCTGCGCGCGAAGATGGAGATCACCGTGGACCGCGGGCCCTACGAGCCCGGCCGGGACGAGCCGGAGTACAACGACGAGCGTGGCCCGCGGTGCTACGCGATGGACGAGTACCCGGACCCGTTCCCGCAACACCCCCCGGACGGACCGCTCAAGGACGGCAGCGAGTCGCCGCCACCGGCTCGGACCTCGACGGAGGGACTGAACCGGGCGGGCGGCGCCACCGGGATGGGCGGCGCGGCACCGCTGATCGGGAATCCCGCCGGCACGTCCGGTGAGCGGGCGCTGGTGGCCCGGCTCTCCGCCGGAACGACCGGACTCGAACCGTCCGAGATACCCGGGTGGGCCAGCCTGCTGGTGGCACCGCTCTACCGGGGGACGGAGGTGACGGTCGAGTGACGACACCCGCGACCAAAACCCCGCGACCGCGGCCCGCACGGGGCCGGAAGACATCCGACCGCACGCCGTCGACCAGGGAGGTGAGCACGTGAGGGGACTGGCCGCACCACTGACCAAGCTGATCGCCTTCGTGCTGGTGACCGTGGTCTGCACCGGCCTGCTGGGGATCAGCATCGCCAATCTGAGTCTGTCCGACAGCCGGACCTACAGCGCCCGGTTCAGCGACGTCACGATGGTCAACCCGGGAGACGACGTCCGCATCGCCGGTGTGCGCGTCGGGGAGGTCACCGAGGTCCGGCTCGTGGACCGTCGCCGGGCGGAGGTCGACTTCGAGGTCGAGCAGGGGCGCGAGCTGCCGAGCAACGTCACGGCCGCACTCCAGTTCCGCAACCTCGTCGGGCAGCGTTACCTCGCCCTCGAGCGCGGCGAGGGGCAGGCGCGGGGCTCCCTCGAACCGGGCGGGACGATCCCGGTCGAGCGCACCCGGCCCGCGGTGAACCTCACCGAACTGTTCAACGGGTTCCAGCCGTTGTTCCGCGCCCTCGAACCCGAGCAGGTGAACAAGCTCTCCTACGAGATCGTGCAGGTGCTGCAGGGTGAGGCGGGCACCGTGCAGAACCTGCTGTCGCACACCGCGTCGCTGACGACCACCCTGGCCGAGAAGGACCAGGTCATCGGCAGCGTGATCGAGAACCTGAACACGGTCCTGGCGACGCTGAACGAACGCAGCCCGCAACTGTCCGACCTGATCAGCAGGTTGCAGCGATTCGTCTCCGGCCTCGCGGCCGACCGGGACCCGATCGGCCGGGCCATCCGGTCCCTGGGCGATCTCACCGAGACCACCGCCGGCCTGCTCGGCGACGCCCGCGAACCGCTGCGCCAGGACATCGACGCGCTCGGCGACCTCGCGAGCAACCTCAACGACCACGAGGCGACGGTCGAGCAGTTCATCCGCTACCTGCCCGAGAAGGTCAACACGCTCAGCAACACGGCCAGTTACGGATCCTGGCTCAACTTCTACCTGTGTGAGGCCCATGGCAGCGTGCGGATCCCAGGCTCGGGAGAGAAGCAGGTGGACCTGCCGATGATGCCGGTCACCCAGGGGCGGTGCCAGTCATGAAGAGTTTTCAGAAGCGCAACCCCGTCCCGATCGCGCTCGTCGGCATCGTCGTGCTCGTGCTCAGCACGCTCGCGGCGCTCAACGCCGAGGACCTGCCGATCATCGGTGGTGGTACCACCTACCGCGCCGAGTTCAGCGAGGTCGCCGGGCTGACGGCCGACAGCGAGGTCCGCGTGGCCGGTGTCCGGGTGGGCGAGGTGGCCGACATCGAACTCGACGGGGACCGGGTGCTCGTGTCGTTCACGGTCTCCGACACCTGGCTCGGCGCCGACACCAGTGCCTCGATCCAGATCAAGACCATGCTCGGGCAGAAGTACCTGGCGCTCGATCCGGTCGGCGAGCGTGCGCTCGACCCGCGCGAGACCATCCCGATCGAGCGCACCGCGGCGCCCTACGACATCATGGAGGCCTTCCGCGGGTTGTCCGGCACGATCGACGAGATCGACACCGACCAGCTGGCACGCAGCTTCGACACGCTGTCCGAGACGTTCGCCGACACCCCGGAGGACGTGCGCGGTGCCCTGCGCGGTCTGTCCCGGCTGTCCGACACCATCGCCTTCCGGGACCAGCAGCTGTCCGAACTCCTCGGCAACACCCGCCAGGTCAGTCGGACCCTGGCCGACCGGGACGCCGAACTCGCCAAGCTCATGGAGGACGGGAACAAACTGCTCGAGGAGCTGCGCAACCGGGAGCAGGCGATCAAGACGATGCTCGACGGCAGCAGACAGCTCGCCACCGAACTGCAGGGGCTCGTCGACGACAACAACGAACAGTTGGCGCCGGTGCTCGCCGACCTCGACCAGCTGACCAACATGCTGCACCGCAACCAGGAATCGCTTTCCGAGGGCATCAAGCAGTTCGCGCCGTTCGTGCGGGTGTTCACCAACACCATCGGCAACGGCCGGTGGTTCGACAACTACATCTGCGGCTTACTCCTGCCCTCGATCGGTCCGCTCAACGAAGAGGGGTGTCACGCACAATGACCAGCACCCGCTTCGGCACCCGGCTCACCCGCGGCGTCGTGCTCGCCTGCGTCCTCGGCCTGGTCGTCGCGAGCGGCCTGTGGTGGGCCCTCGCCGACTCCGGCCGCAGACACGCCACGGCGTACTTCCCGGAAGCCATCGGCCTCTACGAGGGCAACGACGTGCGCGTGCTCGGCGTGCGCATCGGCGAGATCACCGAGGTCGCCCCCGAGGGGGAGCGGGTCCGCGTCGGGTTGGCCTACGACTCCGACGTGGCCGTCCCCGCGGACGCGAAAGCCGCGATCGTGGCGCCGTCCCTGGTGTCCGACCGGTACGTCCAGTTCACCCCCGCGCACACCGGCGGGCCTCGACTGGCGGACGGTGCGGTCCTCACCCGCGACCGCACCGCGGTGCCGATGGAGATCGACGAACTGAGCGAGAGCGTCAGCGAGGTGTCCGAGGCACTCGGACCGAACGGCGCCAACTCCGAGGGCTCGCTCAACGACGTGCTCGACACCCTCGCCGAGAACCTCGACGGCAACGGCGCCGAGATGAACAAGACGATCACGAAACTCGGTCGGGCCGCGGGCACCCTGTCCGGCAACTCCGGCGACTTGTTCGCCACCGTGGAGAATCTGGCGAAACTGTCCGGCACGCTGGCCGAGAGCGACGACCAGGTGCGCCGCTTCGAGAACCAGCTCGCCGACGTCAGCTCCTTTATGGCGGCGGAGCGGCAGAACCTGGCCGCCACCGTCGACCACCTGGGCAGCACGCTGCAGTCGGTGCACACGTTCGTCGAGAACAACCGGGACCGCGTCAAATCCAACGTGGACAAACTCGCCAGCGTCACCCGGGTTCTCGTCGAGCAGCGCGGAGCGCTCGCGGAGACGCTCGACGTCGCGCCGTTGGCCCTGGGTAACCTCGCCAACACTTACAACGCCGCCTCCGGGACGCTGGACGCGCGGCCCAACCTCAACGAGCTGACCCAGCCGCCCGCCGCGATGGTGTGCGGTTTCCTCCAGCAGACCCCGGAGGCGCTGGACACGGTGGGTGACCTCTGCGCGGACATGGCTCCGGTGGTGGACGGGACCGTGCCGCTCCCGTCGCTGGCCCAGGCGGCGCACGCGCTCAACGAGGGCGAACTGCCGGAACTGCCGCTGCCCGTCCTCGGGCAGATCTCCGAATCGGGAGGTGACCGGTGAAACGCGCCCGCACCCTCGTCGCGTCCGCCTCGGCCGCGGTCCTGCTGCTGGTCAGCGGCTGCGGCGTCCAGTTCGGCGGCGTCTACGACCTCCCGCTGCCCGGTGGGGCCGACCTCGGTGAGGACCCGTACGACGTGCGTATCCACTTCCGCGACGTCCTCGACCTGGTGCCGAGGGCGGGCGTGCGCGTGGACCAGGTCCCCGTCGGCGAGGTGAAGGCGATCGACGTCGCCGACGACGGGTGGACCGCCGAGGTCACCGTCTCGGTCAGCGGGGACGTGGACCTGCCCGCCAACGCCGTGGCGAACGTGCGCCAGTCCAGCCTGCTCGGGGAGAAGTACGTCGAACTCGCCCCACCCGCCCAGCGACCCGCCGAGGCGGAACTCGCCGACGGCGACCTGATCCCGGTGGAGCGCACCGACCGCTCCGTCGAGGTCGAGGAGATCCTCGGCGCCCTGTCGATGTTGCTCAACGGTGGCGGCGTCGAGCAGCTCAACACCATTACGCGGGAGCTCAACGCGGCGCTGGAGGGCAACGAACAGGACGTCAAGGCCATGCTGAACAACACCGAGCAGCTCGTGACCACCCTCGACGAACAGTCGTCCGACATCACCCGCGCTCTCGACGCGCTCGACCGGCTGTCGGCGACCCTGGCGGGGCAGAAGGACGAGATCGCGAACGCCGTCGAGAACCTCGGCCCCGGACTCAGGGTCCTCGAGGACCAGCGCGGCCGGCTGGTGGACATGCTCACCGCCTTCGAGAAGTTGTCGGACGTGGCCGTGCATACGGTCAACGCGAGCCACGAGGATCTGGTCGCCAACCTGGAGGCGATGCTGCCGACGTTGCGCAAGCTCGCCGAGGCCGGCGCGGACCTGCCGAAGGCACTCGAGTTGATGCTGACCTACCCCTTCACGGACGCGGCGGCCGAAGCCGTGAAGGGCGACTACATGAACCTCTACGTCTCGCTCGACCTGAACCTGGAGGAGATCCTGGCGAACCTGGGTCGCAGCAGGCAGAGCCCGCTTCCCGATCCCGGCTCGGCCGACGGCGAAGAGGGCGGCGACGCCCCGCCGCTGCCACTACCCGGGGAGACCGACACCGAGGGCGGCTCCGGGACCGAATCGGGCGTCGGCGGAGTCCTCGACTCCCTCACCGGAGGTGCGCGCTGATGCTCGTGCGCAAGACCAGAATCCAGCTGGTGGCCTTCGTGGTCATCTCGGTGCTCGCCGTCGCGTACGCGCTCGTGCGCTTCAGCGACGTCGAGAAGGCCTTCGGTTCCGGCGGATACACCGTCCAGCTCCAGCTCACCGAGTCCGGAGGAATCTTCAGCGGCGGCGAGGTGACCTACCGCGGTCACAACGTCGGCGAGGTCGGACAACTGCGCCTCACCGACAGCGGGCTGACCGCCGAACTCGACATCGCGGCCGACGCGCCGCCGATCCCGAGAACACTCGACGCGGCGGTCGCGAACCGCTCCGCGGTCGGTGAGCAGTACGTCGACCTCCGCCCGACGTCCTCCGGCGCCCCCTACCTGGAGGACGGCTCGGTTATCGACGCCTCCCGGGTGAGCACCCCGGTGCGCACGGAAGAGCTGATCTCGGACCTGTACGACTTCACCGAGTCCGTGCCGACCGAGTCCCTGCGCACGGTGGTGGACGAGTCCTACGAGGCGTTCCAGGGCACCGGCGACGACCTGCAGGCGCTGATGGACACCACGAGCGAGTTCACCCGCGTGGCGCGCGAGCACCTCCCGCAGACGGTGGAGCTGCTCGACAAGGGCAGCACGGTGCTCGCCACCCAGAACGACCTCAGCGGGTCGCTGCGGTCGTTCAGCCGGGACCTGGAGGCACTGTCCACGACGCTGAAGAACTCGGACGGCGACATCCGGGAACTCATCGACACCGCCCCGCGGTCGGCGACCCAGATCAGCCAGGTGCTGGCCGAGACCGGACCCGGGCTGAGCTCGTTGGTCGCCAACCTGCTCACCACGGCCAACGTCACGTCCACCCGGCTGGACGGAATCGAGCAGGCGTTCATCACCTACCCGGTGGTGGCGGCCGGCGCGTACAGCGTCACCCCGGGGGACGGCTTCGCACACCTGGGCATGGTGCTGAACATGTTCGACCCGCCGTCGTGCACCAAGGGCTACCGTTCCCCGGAGGAGTACCGCGCGGGCAACGACACCAGCGACCGGCCGCCGAAGAACGACGCCTACTGCGCCGAGCCCCCGGGCAGCCCGATCTCGGTCCGCGGGGCGCAGAACGCGCCGTACAACGGGGTCCCGCAGATCCCGTCCGACCGGCAGGTCGAGTCGAACAGCGACCGGGACAGCGAACAGTTGGCGATGATGCGGGGCGCGCCGGGGATCGCGGGCAGCCCCGGGATGGACATCACCAGCATGCGCCGGCTGCTGGGACTGGACGGGTGAATCGGCCGGTTGACAGCGACATCACACCTTCGACCTAGTCTGGAGCGCTATGAGTTCGGACGAGCAGCACGGCTCCTCCGCGGACCACCCGGGGGAGGTGGAGGACGGAAGTCCGGTGCCGGCCCGGGACGACGCCGTCGGGCGCAGCGCCGGGTCTCCTGAAGGTGTGGAGTCGCCCGAGGGTGCTGAGGGTGCTGAGGGTGCGGAGGGCTCCCAGGGTGCGGAGGCCGCCGCCGCGGCCGTCGACCCGGTTCCGGACGGATCCTCCCGCGGTGGCCCGCCCCGTTGGCTCGTGCCCGCGGGTGCCGCGCTGACC
>NZ_KB912488.1:33977-74454 GCF_000383775.1 Saccharomonospora halophila 8 | reverse complement strand
CACCTCGAGTGCCGCAACCGCGCCCCCGCCGGACACCGGGTTCGGGGACGGGCCGGTTCCGGTGGCACGGGCCGGCCGGTCGGGGCGCCGCAAGGCCGGTTACCCCGTCGCGGTGGCCCTGCTCGTGTGCGCGGTCGGCTTCTCCGCCCTGGCGGTGCTGTTCGCCCAGCGCTACAGCGATGCCGCGGCGACGACCGACAACGCCGCTCTGGTGGATGTCGCGACCACGGCCGAGGTCGAGGAGGCCGTGACCGACGCGGCCGAGCGTCTGTTCTCCCTCGATCACAACAACCTGGGCGAGAACCGGAAGGCCGCGGACGAGTTGCTCGTCAACGGGGACGTGCGCAACACGTACGAGGCGATGATGCGCGACGTGCGGCAGAAGGCACCCGAGCAGAAACTCGTCGTCACCACGACGGCGGTGCGCAGCGCCGTGGTGCGGCTGCAGGACGACACCGCCCGGGTCCTGGTCTATCTCGACCAGAGCGCCACCCGGACGGGGAACGAGCAGACCTCGGCCGCGGGCTCGGCCATGTGGTTCCGGGCGGAACAGCACGACGGCACCTGGAAGATCGCCGACATGGACACCTACTCGGCGGGTCAGTCGATGAATCCGGAGTCCGACGCCTCCGGTGAGTCGGGTCCGTCACAGCCCGGGGACCAGTCACGTCCGGGTGATGCCGGAGCGGGACAGGACGGCGACTCGTCGCAGCAACAGCCGTCCGACCAGCAGAAACAGGAGGAACAGGGCAGTGCGGACGGCAACGGGGACGCGACCGGCGGTAACTGACCGCGCGTCGGACGGGTGTCGTCCGCCGATCGACGCTTGACTCAGCGTCCGCGGGGGTTCACGCTTACAGGCAGCGGAACGCCCCCGTGGGAGGCGAACCGACGACGCTGACCGAGGCTGGGCCCCGATCGGGTGTGCCCCCTCGACAATCGTCGTGTTCCGGGCTAGACTGCTTGTTTGCGCTGCCCACTTTCAGGCTGCCCATATGCGGTAGCTAGGATGGTCGGCAACACCGCACCCTTGACAGCCCGCGTTGCGAGTTGCTAGCGCGGCTGATCAACCAGAGCTATGTCCCCGGAAGGACGCATCTTGGCAGTCTCTCCCGCGAACCAGGCCACTGCTGCGACCAACTCGATTCGACCGTCGACGGGCATTCCAGGAGCACCGAAGCGGGTCTCATTCGGGAAGATCCGGGAGCCGCTCGACACGCCGAACCTGCTCGACATCCAGGTTCGCTCCTTCGAGTGGTTCACCGGCTCGGAAGCGTGGTTCGAACGCGCGGTCAACGAGGGTGAGGAGAACCCGAGCGGCGGTCTCGAGGAGGTCCTCAGCGAGATCTCGCCGATCGAGGACTTCTCGGGCTCGATGTCGCTGTCCTTCTCCGACCCGCGCTTCGACGAGGTGAAGGCCTCCGTCGAGGAGTGCAAGGACAAGGACATGACGTACGCGGCGCCGTTGTTCGTCACGGCCGAGTTCGTCAACAACAACACCGGTGAGATCAAGAGCCAGACGGTCTTCATGGGTGATTTCCCCGTGATGACCGACAAGGGCACGTTCATCATCAACGGCACCGAGCGGGTCGTGGTCTCGCAGGTCGTCCGGTCCCCCGGTGTGTATTACGACCAGTCCATCGACAAGTCGACGGACAAGGACGTCTTCAGCGTCAAGATCATTCCGAGCCGGGGTGCGTGGCTCGAGTTCGACGTCGACAAGCGGGACACCGTCGGGGTGCGCATCGACCGTAAGCGCAGGCAGCCGGTGACCGTGCTGCTGAAGGCCCTCGGCTGGAGCACCGAGGCGATCCGCGAGCGGTTCTCCTTCTCCGAGACGCTGCTCGCGACCCTGGAGAAGGACCACACGGCGGGCACCGACGAGGCGCTGCTGGACATCTACCGCAAGCTGCGCCCCGGTGAGCCGCCGACGAAGGAGAGCGCCCAGACGCTGCTGGAGAACCTCTTCTTCAAGGACAAGCGCTACGACCTCGCCAAGGTCGGCCGCTACAAGGTCAACAAGAAGCTCGGCCTCCAGCTGCCGTACGACAGCGGCACCCTCACCGAAGAGGACATCGTCACCACCATCGAGTACCTCGTCCGGCTGCACGCCGGCGAGGAGACGATGGGTGAGGGCGAGACCGAGGTGCCCGTCGAGACCGACGACATCGACCACTTCGGCAACCGCCGTCTGCGCACCGTCGGCGAACTGATCCAGAACCAGATCCGGGTCGGCCTCTCCCGCATGGAGCGCGTGGTCCGCGAGCGGATGACCACCCAGGACGTCGAGGCGATCACGCCGCAGACCCTGATCAACATCCGCCCGGTCGTCGCCGCGATCCGCGAGTTCTTCGGCACCTCGCAGCTCTCGCAGTTCATGGATCAGGGCAACCCGCTGTCCGGGCTGACGCACAAGCGCCGGCTCAACGCGCTCGGCCCCGGTGGTCTCTCCCGGGAGCGCGCGGGCATGGACGTCCGCGACGTGCATCCCAGCCACTACGGCAGGATGTGCCCGATCGAGACGCCGGAAGGCCCGAACATCGGCCTGATCGGCTCGCTGTGCTCCTACGGCCGGGTCAACCCGTTCGGCTTCATCGAGACCCCGTACCGCCGGGTCGTCGAGGGCCGGGTCACCGACGAGATCGACTACCTCACCGCCGACGAGGAGGACCGCTACGTCAAGGCGCAGGCCAACGCGCCGCTGAACGACGACGGGTCCTTCACCGAGGAGAAGGTCCTCGGGCGGCGGAAGGGCGGCGACGTCGAGCTGATCGACCCGCTCGACATCGACTACATGGACGTCTCGCCGCGGCAGATGGTCTCCGTCGCCACGGGCATGATCCCGTTCCTCGAGCACGACGACGCCAACCGCGCGCTGATGGGCGCGAACATGCAGCGTCAGGCGGTGCCGCTGCTGCGTAACGAGTCGCCGATGGTCGGCACCGGCGTCGAGCTCACCGCCGCGGTGGATGCGGGTGACGTGATCGTGGCCGAGCAGGCGGGTGTGGTCGAGGAACTGTCGGCCGACCTGGTCACGGTCATGCAGGACGACGGCGAGCGCAAGACCTACGGGCTCTACAAGTTCCGCCGGACGAACGCGGGCACCTGCTTCAACCACCGCCCGGTGGTCAACGAGGGTGACCGGGTGGAGAAGGGCCAGGTCATCGCGGACGGCCCGTCCACCGAGGACGGCGAGATGGCTCTCGGCAAGAACCTCCTCGTGGGGATCATGCCGTGGGAAGGCCACAACTACGAGGACGCCATCGTCATCTCGCAGCGTCTGGTGCAGGACGACGTGCTCACCTCGATCCACATCGAGGAGCACGAGACCGACGCGCGGGACACCAAGCTCGGCGCCGAGGAGATCACCCGGGACATCCCGAACGTCTCCGAGGACGTGCTGGCCGATCTCGACGAGCGCGGCATCGTCCGGATCGGTGCCGAGGTCCGCGACGGCGACATCCTGGTCGGCAAGGTGACCCCGAAGGGTGAGACCGAGCTGACCCCGGAGGAGCGGCTGCTGCGGGCGATCTTCGGCGAGAAGGCGCGGGAGGTCCGCGACACCTCGCTGAAGGTGCCGCACGGGGAGACCGGCAAGGTCATCGGCGTCCGGGTGTTCTCCCGCGAGGACGACGACGAGCTGCCGCCCGGCGTGAACGAGCTCGTCCGCGTCTACGTGGCCAAGAAGAGCAAGGTCCAGGACGGCGACAAGCTCGCGGGCAGGCACGGCAACAAGGGCGTCATCGGCAAGATCCTCCCGGTCGAGGACATGCCGTTCATGGAGGACGGCACCCCGCTCGACGTCGTGCTCAACACGCACGGTGTGCCACGCCGGATGAACATCGGGCAGATCCTCGAACTGCACCTCGGATGGCTCGCCTCCCAGGGATGGAAGATCGAGGGCAACCCCGAGTGGGCGGCCAAGCTCCCGGAGGAGCTGTACGACGTGGAGCCCAACACGAACACCGCCACCCCGGTGTTCGACGGTGCCCGCGAGGAGGAGCTCACCGGGCTGCTCGCCTCCACCAAGCCGAACCGGGACGGCGAGCGGATGGTCCGGGAGGACGGCAAGGCCGTCCTGCTGGACGGCCGCACGGGCGAGCCGTTCCCGTACCCGGTCGCGGTGGGCTACATGTACACCCTGAAGCTGCACCACATGGTGGACGACAAGATCCACGCGCGGTCCACCGGTCCGTACTCGATGATCACCCAGCAGCCGCTGGGTGGTAAGGCGCAGTTCGGTGGTCAGCGCTTCGGTGAGATGGAGTGCTGGGCGATGCAGGCCTACGGCGCGGCCTACACGCTGCAGGAACTGCTCACCATCAAGTCCGACGACGTGCTCGGCCGCGTGAAGGTGTACGAGGCCGTCGTCAAGGGCGAGAACATGCCGTCGCCGGGCATCCCCGAGTCGTTCAAGGTGCTGCTGAAGGAGCTGCAGTCGCTGTGCCTGAACGTCGAGGTGCTCTCCAGCGACGGGGCCGCCATCGAGATGCGTGACTCCGACGACGAGGACCTGGAGCGCGCCGCCGCCAACCTCGGCATCAACCTGTCCCGCAACGAGTCGCCCTCCGTGGACGACGTCGTGCAATGACCCAGCCGCCCGGTGGGGAGGGCCACCCTCCCCACCGGGTAGCCGAACCCCTCTAGCCGCCGGGGATCGGGGAGCAGTTGCCCCGGACCCTCGAGAAGATCCCAAGGGGATGCAAGAACGTGCTGGACGTCAATTTCTTCGATGAGCTCCGGATCGGCCTCGCCACCGCCGACGACATCCGCCAGTGGTCGTTCGGTGAGGTGAAAAAGCCGGAGACCATCAACTACCGCACGCTCAAGCCGGAGAAGGACGGGCTCTTCTGCGAGAAGATCTTCGGGCCCACCCGCGACTGGGAGTGCTACTGCGGTAAGTACAAGCGGGTCCGCTTCAAGGGCATCATCTGCGAGCGCTGTGGTGTCGAGGTGACCCGCGCGAAGGTCCGCCGCGAGCGCATGGGCCATATCGAGCTCGCCGCACCGGTCACGCACATCTGGTACTTCAAGGGCGTGCCCTCGCGCCTCGGGTACCTGCTCGACCTCGCGCCGAAGGATCTCGAAAAGATCATCTACTTCGCGGCGTACGTGGTCACCAGCGTGAACACCGACCTGCGGCACAACGACCTGCCGACGCTGGAGAACGAGATCAGCGTCGAGCGGAAGAACATCGAGGCCCGTCGGGACTCCGAGATCGAGCAGCGCGCGCAGAAGCTGGAGGCCGACCTCGCCGAGCTGGAGGGTGAGGGCGCCAAGTCGGACGTCCGCCGCAAGGTCAAGGAGGGCGGCGAACGCGAGATGCGCCAGATCCGCGACCGTGCCCAGCGTGAGCTGGACCGGCTCGAAGAGGTCTGGTCGACGTTCACGAAGCTGGAACCGCGTCAGCTCATCGTGGACGAGCAGCTCTACCGCGAGCTCTACGACCGCTACGGCGAGTACTTCACCGGCGGCATGGGCGCCGAGGCGATCCAGAAGCTGGCGACCGAGTTCGACGTCGACGCCGAGGCCGAGTCGCTGCGCGAGGTCATCCGCAACGGCAAGGGCCAGAAGAAGCTGCGTGCGCTGAAGCGGCTGAAGGTCGTCGCCGCGTTCCAGTCCACCGGCAACGACCCGCGTGGCATGGTGCTCGACGCCGTTCCGGTGATCCCGCCGGAGCTGCGCCCGATGGTGCAGCTCGACGGCGGGCGGTTCGCCACCTCGGACCTCAACGACCTGTACCGCCGGGTCATCAACCGCAACAACCGCCTCAAGCGACTGATCGACCTTGGCGCCCCCGAGATCATCGTCAACAACGAGAAGCGGATGCTGCAGGAGGCCGTGGATGCGCTGTTCGACAACGGCCGCCGCGGGCGTCCGGTCACCGGGCCGGGCAACCGTCCGCTGAAGTCGCTGTCCGACCTGCTCAAGGGCAAGCAGGGCCGGTTCCGGCAGAACCTGCTCGGCAAGCGCGTCGACTACTCCGGCCGGTCGGTCATCATCGTCGGCCCGCAGCTCAAGCTGCACCAGTGCGGCCTGCCGAAGGACATGGCGCTGGAGCTGTTCAAGCCGTTCGTGATGAAGCGGCTGGTCGACCTCAACCACGCGCAGAACATCAAGTCCGCCAAGCGCATGGTGGAGCGGGCCCGCCCGCAGGTGTGGGACGTGCTGGAAGAGGTCATCAGCGGCCACCCCGTGATGCTCAACCGTGCTCCGACGCTGCACCGTCTGGGTATCCAGGCGTTCGAGCCGCAGCTGGTCGAGGGCAAGGCGATCCAGCTGCACCCGCTGGTGTGCGAGGCGTTCAACGCCGACTTCGACGGTGACCAGATGGCCGTGCACCTCCCGCTGTCCGCGGAGGCGCAGGCCGAGGCCCGCATCCTGATGCTGTCGGCGAACAACATCCTCTCGCCGGCCTCCGGCCGTCCGCTGGCGATGCCGCGACTGGACATGGTCACCGGCCTCTACCACCTGACGAGGTCGGACGAGAACGCCACGGGTGCCGGGCAGGCCTACTCCTCGTCGTCCGAGGCGATCATGGCCTACGACCTCAAGGAACTCAGCCTGCACGCCCCGGTCAAGATCCGTATCCGGGACCGGCAGCCGGGCCGGGACGTCGAGCCGACGCTGAAGGAGAACGGCTGGGAGCCCGGGCAGTCCTGGGTCGCCGAGACCACCCTCGGCCGGGTGATGTTCAACAACCTGCTGCCCGCGGACTACCCGTTCATCAACCAGACGCTGTCCAAGAAGCAGCAGGGCGCGATCGTCAACGACCTCGCCGAGCGCTACTCGATGACGCAGGTCGCCCAGACGCTCGACGGCCTCAAGGACGCCGGGTTCCACTGGGCCACCCGCTCGGGTGTCACGGTGGCGATCTCGGATGTGCTCGTGCCGCCGGAGAAGCAGGACCTGCTGGAGCAGTTCGAGGCCAGGGCGGCGCAGGTGGAGAAGCGCTACCAGCGTGGTCAGCTGTCGCACACCGAGCGCAACAACGAGCTCGTCAAGGTGTGGGGCCAGGCCACCGAGGACGTCGCACAGGCGATGGAGGAACACTTCCCGGACGACAACCCGATCTCGATGATCGTGAAGTCCGGGGCGGCGGGCAATATGACCCAGGTCCGGTCACTGGCCGGGATGCGTGGTCTGGTGTCCAACCCGAAGGGTGAGTACATCCCGCGGCCGATCAAGGCGAACTTCCGCGAGGGCCTGTCCGTGGCCGAGTACTTCATCGCCACCCACGGTGCCCGGAAGGGCCTGGCCGACACCGCGTTGCGGACCGCCGACTCCGGGTACCTCACCCGTCGTCTGGTGGATGTCTCGCAGGACGTCATCGTGCGGGAGGTCGACTGCGGCACCGGTCGCGGCATCACGATGACGATCGCCGACCGGCTGCCGGACGACCGTCTGGTGCGCGCCGAGCACGTGGAGACCAGCGTCTACGCCCGGAGCCTCGCCGCCGACGCGGTGGACGGGCAGGGCAACGTGGTCCTCAACGCAGGGGACGACCTCGGCGACCCGGCGATCGAGCGGCTGATCTCGGCGGGCATCGGCAAGGTGAAGGTGCGCAGCGTGCTCACCTGCGAGTCCTCGATGGGCGTGTGCGCCACCTGCTACGGCCGTTCGATGGCGACCGGCAAGCTCGTGGACGTCGGCGAGGCCGTCGGTATCGTCGCCGCCCAGTCGATCGGTGAGCCCGGGACGCAGCTGACCATGCGGACCTTCCACCAGGGCGGTGTCGCCGGTGACGACATCACCACGGGTCTGCCGCGTGTCACGGAGCTGTTCGAGGCCCGCGTGCCGCGGGGCAAGGCGCCGATCGCCGACGTCGACGGCCGGGTGCGCATCGAGGAGAGCGAGCGGTTCTGGAAGATCACGCTCATCCCGGACGACGGCAGCGAGGAGATCGTCTTCGACAAGCTGTCGAAGCGCCAGCGTCTCGCGCTGGGTCCGAACGGCCCACTCGCGGACGGCGATCACGTGGGCGTCGGACAGCCGCTGCTGGAAGGCACCCCGGACCCGCACGAGGTGTTGCGGGTCATGGGCCCGCGGGACGCCCAGATGCACCTGGTGGACGAGGTCCAGAAGGTGTACCGGGCGCAGGGCGTGTCGATCCACGACAAGCACATCGAGGTCATCGTCCGGCAGATGCTGCGCCGCGTGACGATCATCGACTCCGGCACGACCGAGTTCCTGCCCGGCGAGCTGCCCGAGCGCACCCGCTTCGAGCAGACCAACCGGCAGGCGGTGGCCGAGGGCGGCGAGCCCGCCTCCGGGCGTCCGGTGCTGATGGGCATCACGAAGGCGTCGCTGACCACGGACTCGTGGCTGTCGGCGGCCTCCTTCCAGGAGACCACCCGCGTGCTCACTGACGCGGCCATCAACGGCCGCAGCGACTCGCTGGTGGGCCTGAAGGAGAACGTGATCATCGGTAAGCTGATCCCGGCGGGCACGGGCATCAACCGGTACCGCAACATCCAGGTGCAGCCGACCGAGGAGGCCCGGGTCGCGGCCTACGCGATCCCGTCCTACGACGACGGCTACTACACCCCGGACGTGTTCGGCACCGGCACCGGTGCCGCGGTCCCGCTGGACGACTACGACTTCGGCCGCGACTTCCGCTGAGGTCGCCGGCTCACGTCGAACGCGAAGAGGGGCCCCGCCCGGTGTTGGCGGGGCCCCTCTTCGTATCTCGGGGTCGCGACGCTGCTTACCTGCTCAGCCGTGCACCGGCCCGAGGAGCATGTCCAGGTCGGCGAACAACCGTTTCCTGGTCAGCCGTCTCCCTCGGTACTCGACCGAGCGCAGGCCCGAACCGCTGCGAAGACCGTGCTCCGGTAGGCGCTCAGCCGAGTCGAGAACCGCGAAAATGTCCGACTCCCAATTCAGGAACGTCGGATACAGGGCCAACCGTTGGTCACTGCGCGACCCGGCCGGCTGCTCCGGAACATACTCCGCGGAGGGACGAGCGGTGGTCGCCAGAGTCGCCACGTAGTCGTACCGCCAGGCATAGGAGGGCTCCCCGGGATGCCCACTGGTGCGCGTGACACGGACGCGACGTTCTCGGACGTGAAAGGACCGCCCGTGGTGTTGTCCGAGGATCTCCAGGGTGGTGTCGGGTGGCGCGGTACCATTCCAGCCGAGGTCATCGTGGTCGCCGTAGGCCGATCGTCCGACTTTCACCAGCCAGCCGCGCTCCCGCGCGAGTCTCCGCGCACCCACGAGTGTGAACAGCGCGGCGGACAGCCTCAGGTATGCCCACAAGCCCAGCGCGAAACCGAGCACGGCGAGGAGAACCCAGCCGAGTGGATGGTCCGGAAGCCAGGTTGAGGGTGTCATCGTGCCTTCCTCGTGTGTCACCGGAGGATGCTGGTCGGCCGCCCGTCGGGTCCCCCCGTTTCGAGTTGGGGGTGCGCCCGACTCAGATATCGAGATAGTCCCCGGTCTCGGCGGCTGACTGATCGTCGCCGGTCCGGTCGTATTCGGCACCCTTCGACAGGTTGGACTGGTTACGCAGGACCTTGTCGGCCCCGGCGTTGGTTCCGACACCGGCACCGACCTGAGCGGCTGCGGTGTCGCCGGCCGCACTTCCCATCGACTGCCAGAACCCTTGTTGTACCCGTTCGCCGATCATGCCGTCGGTACCGCGGAGTTTGTCCATGGGCTGTTTCCACGGCATTTTCGATGCGTCGGCGAGATTGTCGTCGGCCTGGGTGGCGCGTGTCCGTTTGGCTTCCATGGCGCGCCGGAAGCCGTCCCGGAAATTGCTGGCCCGATTGCGCAGGGAACGCAGGAAGTTCAGAAAGTCGTCGAGCAACTTGCGCAACCGTGCGACCATCCGAGCTACCCGAGAACCGGTGGTGGCCACCCGCGCGGTGGTGCTCGCTCCGGCTGCGGCGGTCGAGGCTCCTGCCGTGGGTACCGCGGCTGCCAGCGCGGGTATCCAGATCATGATCAGCCAGGTGACGAGCTCGGTGAGGATCGCCTTGATGAAGTCCTCGATCACGGTCATCACCATGCTCGACATCTGGAGCAACTGCGCGATCTCTCCAGCTTGTCCCGCCACGCCATCGATTCCCTTGGCGAATTCGCCGAGCTTGGTCCCGGCGGCTTCCGAGGCGTCCCCTCCCCAGTTCGACAGCGAGGACTCGAGGTCCTCCCGGAACTTGTCGCGCAGTTCCGTGAGACCTTTTCCGATCTCGTTGAAGTTTTCCGCCGCCTGCGAGAGTGCCGGGCCGTCACCGCTCACCCAGTGAATGGCGTCCTGGATCGGCCCGACCACGCTGATCAAGAAATTGAGCCCCTGCCCGACCAGCCAGCCGATCGGGTCGGTAGCTATTCCCATCGCGGTACCGGCGCAGGACTGGATGAAACCGGACGCTTCGCCCTGGAGCGCTTGTATCTCGCTTCGCGTCACATCACCGTCGGTCAGTTTCTCTGCCGCACCGGCCGCCTTGACCGCGTTGCCCAGTACCGGTATGGATTCCAGAGCCTGGGTACCGGTGGACTTGTCCCCGGTGGTGACCTCGATGCCTCCGGCCGTGTGTTTCTGTTCCGCCACTTCTGCCCCCGTCAGACGGTCTTCTGCTCGTCGAACTGCAGCGCAATACCGTTCAGCAGATCTCTGATCCCTTCCTCGTTGCGCCGGTAGCCCTCCGCGGCCTGCTTGAACTTCTCAGCTCCGCTCTGCAGCCCCTGGTCGAGTTGACCGAACAACTCCTTGAGATCCGCCAGCATCTCCGAGTACTCGCTCTTCACGAAAAGTCCGACGACTCCCCACGATTCATCCCCGACGTCGACCGTGTCCACCAGCCCACCGATCGCCGTGGCTCGTTCTCGCTGGTTCGACAATTTGTCCGCGTAGCGGCGGAGGTCCTCGTCATCGACGACGAAACCGGTCATGGAAACTCCTTCGTTGTGTCACGTGTTGGCTGATGCCGTCGTCTCGCGGGACGAGTCCGATCGTGCACGGAAGGCGGCGACGGCGAGCAGTGCCCCGGGCACTGTCAGCACCGCGGCGATGACCATCCACAGGGCGGCGTCCAGCGTCGAGGTCAGGAAGGGGTAGGGCCACCACGGCCCGATGGCGAGATCGACCACGGTCCCGGGTTCGGGTACTGCGCCACCCAACCACCAGATCTGATCGGCGTAGTGCTCGCTTCCTCCGAGTTCGTAGGTACCGCTGACCGTGTTGCGCGAGGAATTGCCGGAAAAGCTGCTGGTGATGCGAAGCGCGACCCGTTCGCCGTAGTCGAAGAAGTAGGCGGCGCTGTTGACCACCAGGTTCACGGCGATCACGAGGAACACCAGTCCGCCACCGCCGAGCAGTAGCTGCGGCCAGATGGGATCGACCGGCCCCCCGGAACGGCGTTTCCGAGCGGCGCCGATCAGCATTCCGCCGAAGGTCACGACAAACGGAATCACGACCAGCACCAGTACGATCGTGATGATGCCTTCGATGCCGACAGCGGCGTAGAGCCAGGTGATCGTGACCGCGACTCCGAGCACCCAGGCCAGCGTCGTACATGTGGCGGCGAGACGGCGTCTACCCGGGTCCCGGTCGTCCGGGGCCGGGGCGATTGTGGCCGGCGTTTCGGGTTCGTCCCCGGTCTCCGCGGCGGGCTGATCGCCCGTCTCGACCGGGACGGTCCTGGGCCGGATCCGGCTGCCGAGTAGGCCCAGGCCGACCACCAGCGCGTAACCGAGGACCACGATCGCCGGAAGTGTCTCTTCGAACGTCATGCGGTTTACCGTGCTTTCGTTGTGCGGTGGTGATCTGCCCCGCTCAGCGTTCGTCGTCGAAGAGGTTTCGCAGGAAGTCGTCGCCGGCGGAACCGCCGTCGTCCGCGGGCGGCGGTGCGGGCCGGGCCGGGCGGTCGTCCTCGTCGCCGCCGAAGAGGTCCTGCTGGGAGTAGTCCTCGTGGATCTCCTCCTCGGGCGGGGCCGGCCGTGCGGGGCGGGCTTCCTCCATCCGCGCACGCAGGTCCTCGGGGGAGGTGCCGAACAGCTGTGCCTGTGTCTCGATCACCTGGTCGGTGGTGTTCAGTTCCCCGCCCATGTGCCCGTCGACGATCGTCGCCTGCTTGCGCGCGGCCTCGGCGACGGCCTCCTGCAGCGTCGACATGATCGACGACGACAACTCCTGCGGGGACCGGGTCAGCGCCTTGTCGGTGAGTTGGATGTCCTTGACCGACCCACCGGGGCCGGCGACCACGGTGATCGCGCGGTCGGCCGAGCTCGCGGTCGCCTCGAGGTCGGCGAGCTCGGTCTGCATCTGCCCGACATTGGCGAGCTGGTCGTCGACGTTACTGATCTTGGACTGGAACTGTTCGAACTGGGCGACGAGCTGCTCGAACTCGGCGGACACTCCTGCCTCCCCGATGGATGGAACCGCGTAGGTGGTTGGACACGTTGCGCGACCAATCATGGACCACGCGGCCCCCGTTCCGGTGTGGGATGGGGTAAACTGGTGAGGAAAAGACGTCCGCCGGGCTCGCATCGAGGGTCTCAGCGACCCCCGATGTGGTAGCTCTGAGCATGGGCGGGTATCTTTGACGACCGTGCCCGGCAGGTGTCGGGCCCTCCGTGTGCCTTCAGGTCACGGCGGGGTGCTTCGGGTGCCCCGGTGGCGGAGGTGGCGCGGGTTTCCACGGCAACCCCGAGGGGACGTTGACGGATCTCAATGATCCGCAAGACGGGCCGACACGCCCGACCGCGGGTACCGGGGAGCACAGTAGAGCTAAGTAGGACGCAACAGAAAGCTGGTCCATTGCCCACGATCCAGCAGCTGGTCCGCAAGGGCCGCCAGGACAAGGCTGCCGCTCAGAAGACGGCGGCGCTCAAGGGGAGCCCGCAGCGTCGCGGTGTGTGCACGCGCGTGTACACCACCACGCCCAAGAAGCCGAACTCCGCACTGCGCAAGGTCGCCCGTGTGAAGCTGAGCAACGGCATCGAGGTCACGGCCTACATTCCCGGTGAGGGCCACAACCTGCAGGAACACTCGATGGTGCTCGTGCGTGGCGGCCGTGTGAAGGACCTTCCGGGTGTTCGCTACAAGATCATCCGCGGTTCGCTCGACACGCAGGGCGTGAAGAACCGCAAGCAGGCGCGCAGCCGGTACGGCGCGAAGAAGGAGAAGAGCTAATGCCCCGCAAGGGTCCGGCCCCGAAGCGGCCACTGACCTCCGACCCGGTGTACGCATCTCCGCTCGTCACCCAGTTGGTGAACAAGGTGTTGCGGGACGGGAAGCGTTCGGTGGCCGAGCGCATCGTCTACGGCGCGCTTGAGGGCGCCCGGGAGAAGACCGGTACCGACCCGGTCGTCACCCTCAAGCGTGCGCTCGACAACGTGAAGCCCACCCTCGAGGTGAAGAGCCGCCGCGTCGGTGGTGCCACCTACCAGGTGCCCATCGAGGTCAAGCCGGGCCGGTCGACCACTCTCGCGCTGCGCTGGCTCGTCACCTACTCGCGGCAGCGCCGTGAGAAGACGATGATCGAGCGCCTGCAGAACGAGCTGCTCGACGCGAGCAACGGCCTCGGGGCCAGCGTGAAGCGCCGCGAGGACACCCACAAGATGGCCGAGTCGAACAAGGCCTTCGCTCACTACCGTTGGTGAGCCCGAACATCGCAGTGAACCGTCGGACACGGTCGCCCGGTCCGTTTGACCGCGCCAATGCCGGGTTCCACGTTCAGGACAGGGGAACATCAAGTGGCACGTGACGTGCTGACCGACCTCAACAAGGTCCGCAACATCGGCATCATGGCCCACATCGACGCCGGTAAGACCACCACCACCGAACGGATCCTGTTCTACACCGGGATCAACTACAAGCTCGGTGAGGTCCACGACGGCGCGGCCACGATGGACTGGATGGACGAGGAGCAGAAGCGGGGTATCACGATCACCTCGGCTGCTACCACGACGTTCTGGGACGACTACCAGATCAACATCATCGACACCCCGGGCCACGTGGACTTCACCGTCGAGGTGGAGCGCTCGCTCCGCGTGCTCGACGGTGCCGTCGCCGTGTTCGACGGCAAGGAGGGTGTCGAGCCGCAGTCCGAGCAGGTCTGGCGGCAGGCCGACAAGTACGACGTCCCGCGCATCTGCTTCGTCAACAAGATGGACAAGCTCGGCGCGGACTTCTACTTCACCGTGGACACCATCTCCGAGCGGCTCGGCGCCCGCCCGCTCGTCCTCCAGCTGCCGATCGGCGCGGAGAGCGACTTCCAGGGCATCGTCGACCTCGTTCAGATGAAGGCCCTGACCTGGCGCGGTGACGTCAAGAAGGGCGAGAAGTACGAGGTCGAGGACATCCCGGCCGATCTCGCCGACCGGGCCGCGGAGTACCGCGAGAAGCTCGTCGAGGCCATCGCCGAGACGGACGACGAGCTGATGGAGCGGTACTTCGGCGGTGAGGAGCTGAGCGAGGCCGAGATCAAGGCCGGTATCCGCAAGCTCACCGTCGACCGGGAGGCATTCCCGGTGCTCGCGGGGTCCGCGTTCAAGAACAAGGGCGTGCAGCCGATGCTGGACGCCGTGGTCGACTACCTTCCGTCGCCGCTGGACGTGCCGCCGGTCGAGGGCCTGCTCCGGGACGGGGAGACCCGCGTCTCCCGGAAGCCCTCGACGGAGGAGCCGTTCTCGGCGCTCGTGTCGAAGGTCGCGGTGCACCCGTTCTACGGCAAGCTGACCTACATCCGGGTGTACTCCGGCAAGGTCGCTTCGGGGACGCAGATCATCAACGCGACCAAGGAGCGCAAGGAGCGCATCGGGAAGCTGTTCCAGATGCACTCCAACAAGGAGAACCCGGTCGAGGACGCTCAGGCGGGGCACATCTACGCGGTTCAGGGCCTCAAGGACACCACGACCGGTGACACCCTGGCCGACGCCCAGAACCCGATCGTGCTCGAGTCGATGACCTTCCCTGAGCCGGTCATCAAGGTCGCGATCGAGCCGAAGACCCGTTCCGACCAGGACAAGCTCTCCACGGCGATCCAGAAGCTCGCCGAGGAGGACCCGACGTTCCGGGTGAGCCAGGACGAGGAGACCGGTCAGACCATCATCGAGGGCATGGGTGAGCTCCACCTCGAGGTGCTGGTCAACCGGATGAAGACCGACTTCAAGGTCGAGGCGAACATCGGTAAGCCTCAGGTCTCCTACCGCGAGACCATCCGCAAGACCGTGGACAAGCTGGAGTTCACGCACAAGAAGCAGACCGGTGGGTCCGGCCAGTTCGCGCGGGTGATCGTGAAGCTGGAGCCGCTGACCTCCGGGGACGGTGCGCTGTACGAGTTCGACAACCAGGTCACCGGTGGGCGTGTGCCGAAGGAGTACATCCCGTCGGTCGACGAGGGCGCGCAGGACGCCATGCAGTACGGCGTGTTGGCCGGTTACCCGCTCGTCGGGCTGAAGTTCACCCTGTTGGACGGTGCGTACCACGAGGTCGACTCTTCGGAGATGGCCTTCAAGGTCGCCGGTTCGATGGCGATGAAGGATGCCGCGAAGAAGGCGAACCCGGTACTGCTGGAGCCGATGATGGCGGTCGAGGTGACCACACCCGAGGAGTACATGGGTGACGTCATCGGTGACCTGAACTCCCGCCGTGGCCAGATCCAGGCCATGGAGGAGCGTTCCGGTACGCGTGTCGTGAAGGCGCTCGTGCCGCTGTCGGAGATGTTCGGGTACGTGGGTGACCTGCGGTCGAAGACCCAGGGTCGCGCCAACTACACGATGGTCTTCGATTCCTACGCCGAGGTTCCGGCGAACGTCGCGAAGGAGATCATCGCGAAGGCGACGGGGGAGTGAGCATCGAGTGAGCGTGGGCTCGCGAGGCGCGCAACTCTCCCGGAGGCGAGCACTGATGACGCGAAGGCGACGGGGAGTGAGCATCGAGTGAGCGTGGGCTCGCGAGGCGCGCAACTCTCCCGGAGGCGAGCACTGATGACGCGAAGGCGACGGGGGAGTGAGCATCGAGTGAGCGTGGGCTCGCGAGGCGCGCAACTCTCCCGGAGGCGAGCACTGATGACGCGAAGGCGACGGGGGAGTGAGCATCGAGTGAGCGTGGGCTCGCGAGGCGCGCGACTCTCCCGGAGCCGAGCAGTGGTCATCGCGAAGGCGACGGGGGAGTAACCCGGAGCACCCATCCGCGGGCGTGAAAGGGGACTCCCCCTAGGGTCCGCACAACCGACCAGATCGAGTCGTCGGCCGGCTGCCACGCCGGTCGCGAGCAAGAAAGTCCAGGAGGACATTCCAGTGGCGAAGGCGAAGTTCGAGCGGGGCAAGCCGCACGTCAACATCGGGACCATCGGTCACGTCGACCACGGCAAGACCACGCTGACCGCGGCGATCACCAAGGTGCTTCACGAGAAGTACCCCGAGCTGAACAAGTCCAGGGCGTTCGAGCAGATCGACAACGCCCCGGAGGAGAAGCAGCGCGGCATCACGATCAACATCGCGCACGTCGAGTACCAGACCGAGGCGCGGCACTACGCGCACGTGGACGCGCCCGGCCACGCCGACTACATCAAGAACATGATTACCGGTGCGGCGCAGATGGACGGCGCCATCCTGGTGGTCGCGGCGACCGACGGCCCGATGCCGCAGACCCGGGAGCACGTGCTGCTGGCCCGCCAGGTCGGCGTCCCCTACATCGTGGTGGCGCTGAACAAGGCGGACATGGTCGACGACGAGGAGATCCTCGAGCTCGTCGAGATGGAGGTCCGTGAGCTGCTCAGCTCGCAGGAGTTCCCCGGCGACGACGCCCCGGTCGTCCGCGTCTCGGCGCTGCAGGCGCTGGAGGGCGACGAGAAGTGGGCGCAGAGCATCCTCGAGCTGATGGACGGCGTCGACCAGAACATCCCGGACCCGGTGCGGGCCACCGACAAGCCGTTCCTGATGCCGATCGAGGACGTCTTCACGATCACCGGCCGCGGCACGGTGGTCACCGGCCGGATCGAGCGCGGCGAGATCAAGCTGAACGAAGAGGTCGAGATCGTCGGCATCAAGCCGGACGCCCGCAAGACCACCGTCACCAGCATCGAGATGTTCAACAAGATGCTGGACTACGGTCAGGCCGGCGACAACGCCGCCCTGCTGCTGCGTGGTGTCAAGCGTGAGGACGTCGAGCGCGGCCAGGTCGTCGTGAAGCCGGGCACCACCACCCCGCACACCGAGTTCCAGGCCTCGGTCTACATCTTGGCCAAGGACGAGGGTGGCCGGCACACGCCGTTCTTCAACAACTACCGCCCGCAGTTCTACTTCCGCACCACCGACGTCACCGGTGTGGTGACGCTGCCGGAGGGCACGGAGATGGTGATGCCGGGCGACAACACCGAGATCTCGGTCCAGCTGATCCAGCCGGTCGCGATGGACGAGGGTCTGCGGTTCGCCATCCGCGAGGGTGGCCGCACCGTGGGCGCCGGTCAGGTCACCAAGATCGTCAAGTAAGGTACCCGGACCCCCGGGTGCGGATGTCGCACCTCGGTGTGGCATCCTGAACAGGTTGCTCGACGTGGGGCGGCCGATTTCGCAAGGACTCGTCACGCAGGCCGGAGAAATCGGCCGCCCCACTGTGAGCGCCCCGGGCTCGTGAAGTTCGCGAGTCGGGAGTGATCGGCCGAGCCGACGCTCCGAGGAAGCAGACCTGGCGGCACGACAACGATCCTGCGGGATCAGTCTGCGTGGCCCGGGCGACACGCCCGAGCGCGGGGGCCGGGGATAGGTCGTTGACGTGCGAGAACAGCGGTACTAGACGATTCCCCGACCGTCCGGTGGCGAGCTGCGGTGAACGGGTCGGCGATCGAAGGATCGAAGGCGGACCGGACCCGCGGAGTCGTGTCGGACCGGTCGAGGACGAGACGGTAAGGAACCATGGCGGGACAGAAGATCCGCATCAGGCTCAAGGCCTACGACCACGAGGCGATCGACAGCAGCGCGCGCAAGATCGTCGAGACGGTGACGCGCACCGGTGCCTCGGTGGTCGGACCTGTGCCGCTGCCGACCGAGAAGAACGTTTACTGCGTCATCCGCTCGCCGCACAAGTACAAGGACTCGCGCGAGCACTTCGAGATGCGCACGCACAAGCGTCTGATCGACATCCTCGAACCGACGCCGAAGACGGTGGACGCGCTCATGCGCATCGACCTTCCGGCGAGCGTCGACGTCAACATCCAGTAAGCGTTGGTCGAGCGGCGGAGATAGAGACTGATGTCTGAAAGGCAAGTGAAGGGCATCCTGGGCACCAAGCTCGGCATGACCCAGGTCTTCGACGAGAACAACCGGGTCATCCCGGTGACGGTCGTCAAGGCGGGGCCGAACGTGGTGACCCAGGTGCGCGACAACGACAAGGACGGCTACTCGGCCGTGCAGCTGGCGTTCGGCGCCGTGGACCCGCGGAAGGTGAACAAGCCGAAGTCGGGCCACTTCGAGAAGGCCGGTGTGACCCCTCGGCGGCACCTCGCGGAGCTGCGCACCTCGGACGCGGACACCTACGAGGTCGGCCAGGAGCTCACCGTCGAGATCTTCGACGACGGCACGCTGGTCGACGTGACCGGCACGACCAAGGGCAAGGGGTTCGCCGGCGGCATGAAGCGGCACGGCTTCTCCGGTCAGGGTGCCGCCCACGGTAACCAGGCCACGCACCGCAAGCCGGGTGCGATCGGCGGGGCGGCGACGCCCGGTCGCGTGTTCAAGGGCAAGAAGATGGCGGGCCGGATGGGCCGCAACCGCGTCACGACGCAGGGCCTGCGCGTGCACTCGGTGCGCGCCGACGACGGTCTGCTGCTGATCAAGGGAGCGGTTCCCGGCCCGAAGAACGGCCTGGTGTTCGTCCGCAGCGCCGCGAAGGGTGGTGTGACGCAATGACCGCGACGGTCGAGGTGAAGACTCCGGCGGGCCAGGCCCAGGGCACGGTCGAGCTGCCCGCGGAGATCTTCGACGTGCAGGCCAACATCCCGTTGATGCACCAGGTCGTGGTGGCGCAGCTCGCCGCGGCGCGGCAGGGCACGCACGAGACGAAGACCCGCGGCGACGTCCGCGGCGGTGGCCGCAAGCCGTACCGGCAGAAGGGCACCGGGCGTGCGCGTCAGGGCTCGGTCCGGGCGCCGCAGTTCGTCGGCGGTGGCACGGTGCACGGTCCCACGACGCGGGACTACACCCAGCGGACGCCGAAGAAGATGAAGGCCGCGGCGCTGCGGGGCGCGCTGTCCGACCGTGCGCGGTCCGGGCAGCTGCACGTGGTGACCGAGCTGGTCAGCGGTGAGAAGCCGTCGACGAAGGCGGCGAAGGCCGCACTGGCCGCGGTCACCGACGCGACGCGCGTGCTGGTCGTGGTGGACCGCGACGACGAGCGCAGCGTGCTGTCGGCGCGGAACCTGCCGCACGTCCACCTGATCACGCCGGACCAGCTCAACACCTACGACGTGCTCGTGAACGACGACGTGGTGTTCACCAGGGCCGCGTTCGACGCCTTCCTGGCCGGGCCCGCCCCGCACAAGGGCGCCGGCGCGGAGACGACGGCCGAAGGGAGTGTGCAGGCATGAGCTCCGTGGCGATCCCCGACCCGCGCGACGTGCTGATCGCGCCGGTGATCTCCGAGAAGTCCTACGGGCTGCTCGACGACCACAAGTACACGTTCCTGGTTCGTCCCGACGCCAACAAGACGCAGGTCAAGGTGGCGGTCGAGAAGATCTTCGGCGTGAAGGTCGTCAGTGTGAACACCCAGAACCGGCCGGGCAAGCGCAAGCGCACCCGGTACGGCTTCGGCAAGCGCAAGGACACCAAGCGCGCCATCGTCACGCTGTCGGCCGAGAGCAAGCCGATCGAGATCTTCGGCGGACCAGCCGCGTAAGGGACTGAGACGACATGGGCAGCATCCGCAAGTACAAGCCAACAAGTGGAGGGCGCCGGGGTTCCTCGGTCGCCGACTTCGCTGAGATCACGCGGTCGGAGCCGGAGAAGTCGCTGGTCAAGCCGGTCTCGAAGACCGGAGGCCGGAACGCCCGCGGCAAGATCACGACCCGGCACAAGGGCGGTGGGCACAAGCGGGCCTACCGGATCGTGGACTTCCGGCGCAACGACAAGGACGGCGTCCCGGCGAAGGTCGCGCACATCGAGTACGACCCGAACCGGACCGCCCGGATCGCTCTGCTGCACTACGCCGACGGCGAGAAGCGCTACATCATCGCCCCGGACAAGCTGAAGCAGGGCGACAAGATCGAGAACGGCCCGAAGGCCGACATCAAGCCGGGCAACAACCTGCCGCTGCGCAACATCCCGGTCGGCACGGTGGTACACGCGATCGAGCTGCGGCCCGGAGGCGGCGCGAAGATCGCCCGCTCGGCCGGTGCGCGCGTGCAGCTCGTGGCCAAGGACGGACCGTACGCGCAGCTGCGGATGCCTTCGGGCGAGATCCGCAACGTGGACGTGCGCAACCGGGCCACGGTCGGTGAGGTCGGCAACTCGGAGCACTCGAACATCAGCTGGGGCAAGGCGGGCCGCAGCCGTTGGCGTGGCAAGCGCCCGACGGTGCGCGGTGTCGTGATGAACCCGGTCGACCACCCGCACGGTGGTGGTGAGGGCAGGACGTCCGGTGGCCGGCACCCGGTCAATCCGAACGGTATGCCCGAGGGTCGTACCCGCCGGCGCAAGCCGAGCGACCAGTTGATCGTCCGCCGCAGGCGCACCGGCAAGAAGAAGCGCTGAGTAGGAGGTAGCCACCGATGCCACGCAGCCTGAAGAAGGGCCCGTTCGTGGACGACCACCTGCTCAAGAAGGTGGACGCGCTCAACGACTCGGGCAAGAAGACCGTCATCAAGACCTGGTCCCGCCGGTCGACGATCACCCCGGACATGCTCGGCCACACCATCGCGGTGCACGACGGTCGCAAGCACGTCCCGGTGTTCGTCACCGAGGCGATGGTGGGGCACAAGCTGGGCGAGTTCGCCCCGACGCGGACCTTCAAGGGCCACGTCAAGGATGACCGCAAGTCGCGCCGCCGCTGAGCGCGCACCGAGAAGGGCAAGTAATGATGAACGCGCGTAGTGACGCGGTTGCCGAGGCGCAGGAACTGCCCACGGCTTTCGCGCGGGCTCGCTTCGTCCGGGACTCGCCGACCAAGGTGCGCCGGGTGATCGAGCTGATCAAGGGCCGTAACGCCAACGAGGCCCTGGCCGTGCTCCGGTACGCGCCGCAGACGGCCAGCGACCAGTTGGCCAAGGTGCTCGCCAGCGCCATGGCCAACGCGGAGAACAACCTCGACCTCGACCCGGACACGCTCTGGGTCAAGAACGCCTACGCCGACGAGGGTCCGACGCTCAAGCGCATCCGCCCGCGGGCGCAGGGCCGTGCGTTCCGCATCCGGAAGCGGACCAGCCACATCACGGTGGAGGTCGAGTCGCGTCCCGACAAGGCGAAGTCGAAGAGCAAGAAGAAGGCAGGTGGCCGGTAGTGGGCCAGAAGATCAACCCGCACGGCTTCCGGCTCGGGATCACCACGGACTGGAAGTCCCGCTGGTACGCCGACAAGCAGTACTCGGAGTACGTGGCCGAGGACGTCAAGATCCGCAAGCTCCTGTCCACCGGTATGGAGCGTGCGGGTATCTCCAAGGTGGAGATCGAGCGCACCCGGGAGCGGGTCCGTGTCGACATCCACACCGCCCGTCCGGGCATCGTCATCGGGCGCCGCGGCGCCGAGGCCGACCGGATCCGCGGCGCGCTGGAGAAGCTCACCGGCAAGCAGGTGCAGCTCAACATCCTCGAGGTGAAGAACTCCGAGGCCGACGCGCAGCTCGTGGCCCAGGGCATCGCCGAGCAGCTGTCCAACCGCGTCGCCTTCCGGCGTGCGATGCGCAAGGCGATCCAGACGTCGATGCGCTCGCCGCAGGTCAAGGGCATCCGCGTGCAGTGCAGCGGCCGGCTCGGCGGCGCCGAGATGTCGCGGTCGGAGCACTACCGCGACGGCCGGGTCCCGCTGCACACCCTGCGTGCCGACATCGACTACGGGTTCTTCGAGGCCCGGACGACGTTCGGCCGCATCGGCGTGAAGGTGTGGATCTACAAGGGCGACCTGATGGGTGGCCTCAAGGCCAAGCAGGAGCGGGAGGCCGCCGCGGCCTCCGAGCGTGCGCCGCGCCGTGAGCGCCCGTCGCGGCGTCGGTCCGGATCGTCCGGCACGACGCCGACGTCGACCGAAGCAAGCAGGGCCGCCGCGAACACGCAGACCGACACCGATGTCGCGGCGAGCCAGGCCCCGGAGGTGGCGTCCCCGGACGCCGCAGAGAAGACGGAGGGCTGAGGCGTGCTCATCCCACGCAAGGTCAGGTACCGCAAGCAGCACTCGCCGAGGACTTCCGGTGCGGCCAAGGGCGGCACGAAGGTGCACTTCGGTGACTACGGCATCCAGGCGCTCGAACAGGGTTACGTGACCAACCGGCAGATCGAGTCGGCACGTATCGCGATGACCCGGCACGTCAAGCGCGGCGGCAAGATCTGGATCAACATCTTCCCGGACCGGCCGCTGACCAAGAAGCCCGCCGAGACCCGCATGGGTGGCGGCAAGGGGTCGCCCGAGTACTGGGTGGCCAACGTCAAGCCCGGTCGCGTCATGTTCGAGATGAGCTTCCCGAACGAGGCGGTCGCCCACGAGGCGATGCGTCGCGCGATCCACAAGCTGCCGATGAAGTGCCGGATCGTGAACCGCGAAGGTGGTGAGTTCTGATGGCGAAGGCCGGAGGAGTTGCGGCGTCAGAACTTCGTGAGCTCACTGCTGACGAGCTCGTGCTGCGCCTGAAGGAGTCGAAGGAGGAACTGTTCAACCTCCGCTTCCAGATGGCCACCGGGCAGCTCGACAACAACCGCAGGCTGCGCACGGTGCGCGCGGACATCGCCCGCATCTACACCGTGATGCGGGAGCGGGAGCTCGGCCTGTCCGTCTCCCCCGAGGAGAACGAGAGTGAGGGTGCCGCATGACGGAAGCGGTGCAGAGCAGGGACACCGACCGGAACTACCGGAAGGTGCGTGAAGGCCTGGTCGTGTCCGACAAGATGGACAAGACGATCGTCGTGGAACTCGAGGACCGTAAGAAGCACCCGCTCTACGGCAAGATCATGCGCCGGACCAAGAAGGTCAAGGCGCACGACGAGGGCAACACCGCGGGCGTGGGCGACCGGGTCACGCTGATGGAGACCCGGCCGACGTCGGCGACCAAGCGCTGGCGGCTCGTCGAGATCCGTGAGAAGGCCAAGTAATCAGGGGCCGGGCGGCCCCGTTCGTTCCGCCAGGCTCGGCCCCGCCGAGAACCGGCGCGACATACAGGAGTTGACGTGATCCAGCAGGAGTCGCGACTGCGAGTCGCCGACAACACGGGTGCCAAGGAGATCCTGACCATCCGGGTGCTCGGTGGCTCGGGGCGGCGCTACGCGGGCATCGGCGACATCATCGTCGCCACCGTCAAGGACGCCATCCCGGGCGCCAATGTGAAGCGTGGTGACGTCGTCAAGGCCGTCATCGTCAGGACGGTGAAGGAGAAGCGTCGCCCCGACGGCTCCTACATCCGGTTCGACGAGAACGCCGCGGTGCTCATCAAGAACGACAACGATCCACGCGGAACACGCATCTTCGGGCCGGTCGGCCGCGAGCTGCGCGATCGGAAGTTCATGAAGATCATCTCGCTCGCGCCGGAGGTGCTCTGACAATGAAGGTGAAGAAGGGCGACACGGTCCTCGTCATCGCGGGCAAGGACAAGGGTGCCAAGGGCAAGGTCATTCAGGCCTACCCGGGCCGCCAGCGCGTGCTGGTCGAGGGTGTGAACCGCATCAAGAAGCACACCCGGATCACCCAGACACAGCGCGGTGCCCAGTCCGGCGGCATCGTCACCCAGGAGGCCCCCATCCACGTGTCGAACGTGATGGTCGTCGACTCCGACGGAAAGCCGACCCGGGTGGGACACCGCATCGGCGAGGACGGCAAGAAGGTTCGTATCTCGCGTAGGACGGGCAAGGACATCTGATGACCACCGCAGAGAAAAGCTACCCGACGCCGCGGTTGAAGACCCGGTACCGCGATGAGATCGCCGGTCAGCTGCGTGAGGAGTTCGACCTGGGCAACCCGCACCAGATCCCTGGTGTGGTCAAGGTCGTGCTGAACATGGGTGTCGGCGACGCCGCCCGGGACAGCAAGCTCATCGAGGGTGCGGTCCGCGACCTCGCCGCGATCACCGGCCAGCGTCCCGAGGTGCGCCGGGCCCGGAAGTCCATCTCGCAGTTCAAGTTGCGGGAGGGGCAGCCGATCGGTGCCCGGGTGACGCTGCGGGGCGACCGGATGTGGGAGTTCCTCGACCGGCTGCTGACCATCTCGCTGCCGCGGATCCGGGACTTCCGTGGCCTGTCGAGCAAGCAGTTCGACGGCAAGGGCAACTACACGTTCGGGTTGACCGAGCAGTCGATGTTCCACGAGATCTCGCCGGACTCGATCGACCGCCCCCGCGGCATGGACGTCACGGTCGTCACCACGGCGACCAACGACGACGAGGGCCGCTCGTTGCTCCGCAAGCTCGGCTTCCCGTTCAAGGAGGCGTCATGAGCGACACTCGGTCCGTTGTGCTCATGAAAGCCGACCGGGTGCGGGTGTCCCGCAAGAATCAGGAGAGTTGATCAGATGGCCAAGAAAGCTCTGATCGCCAAGGCTGCCCGCAAGCCCAAGTTCCGGGTGCGCGCCTACACCCGCTGCCAGAAGTGTGGCCGGCCCCGTTCGGTCTACCGCAAGTTCGGCCTGTGCCGGATCTGCCTGCGGGACATGGCGCACGCGGGCCAGCTCCCCGGCGTGAACAAGTCGAGCTGGTGAAGGCTTTTACCGCACCCTGCGCAGACAGGGATCCATCCCACTTCGCCACAGGCCCCGAGCCGGCCCGGTACGCACCGGCCGCCGGTGAGGGGAACCGGGGCGAGAAAGGTTGACAGGTCACCATGACGATGACCGACCCGATCGCAGACTTCCTGACACGTCTGCGGAACGCGAACTCGGCGTACCACGACGTGGTCGAGCTGCCGCACTCGAAGATCAAGGCGAACATCTCGGAGATCCTCAAGCGCGAGGGCTACATCTCGGACTACCGCACCGAGCCGGGAGACAAGCACAAGAACCTGGTCGTCGAGCTGAAGTTCGGCCCCAACCGCGAGCGCAGCATCGCCGGTCTGCGGCGCGTGTCGAAGCCCGGCCTGCGTGTGTACGCGAAATCGACCAACCTGCCCAGCGTTCTGGGGGGCCTCGGCGTGGCGATCATCTCGACCTCGTCCGGCCTGCAGACCGACCGGCAGTGCAAGCGCAACGGCGTGGGCGGGGAAGTCCTCGCCTATGTCTGGTGAGGAAGGGGGACAGGCATGTCACGCATCGGTAAGCTGCCGATCACCGTCCCCTCCGGGGTCGAGGTGACCATCGACGGTCAGCACGTCTCGGTCACCGGGCCGAAGGGCACTCTCGAGCACACCGTCCCGGAGCCGATCACCGTGGAGCGGGACGAGGACGGCACGCTCGCTGTCCGGCGCCCGGACGACGAACGGGAGAACCGCTCGCTGCACGGACTGACCCGGACCCTGGTCAACAACCTGGTCACCGGAGTCAACGACGGCTTCGAGAAGCGGATGGAGATTCACGGAGTCGGCTACCGCGTCCAGGCCAAGGGCGACGACCTCGAATTCGCGCTCGGCTTCAGCCACCCGGTGACGGTGTCCGCGCCCGAGGGGATCACCTTCAAGGTGGAGAGCCCGACCAAGTTCTCGGTGTCCGGCATCGACAAGCAGAAGGTCGGCCAGACGGCGGCGGTCATCCGCAAGCTCCGGCGTCCCGACCCCTACAAGGGCAAGGGCCTGCGGTACGAGGGCGAGCGCATCCGTCGCAAGGTCGGAAAGACGGGTAAGTGATCATGAGCGAAACGGTGACGAAGCGCAAGCCGGTCGGCAAGGACATCTCCACCCGTCGTCGCGCCGGCAAGGCCCGCAGGCACGCACGGCTGCGGAAGAAGATCAGCGGCACGGCGCAGACCCCGCGGATGTCGGTCAAGCGCTCCTCGCGGCACCTCGTCGTCCAGCTGATCGACGACGACGCGGGCCACACGGTGGCCGCGGCGTCGACGTTGGAGGCGGACGTGCGCACCGTCGAGGGCGACAAGAAGGCCAAGGCCACGAGGGTCGGCGAGCTGGTCGCCGCCCGCGCCAAGGACGCGGGCGTCTCGCGAGCGGTGTTCGACCGCGGTGGCAACGCCTACCACGGCCGGATCGCGGCTCTCGCCGACGCCGCCCGCGAGGCGGGGTTGGAGTTCTGACATGAGCACATTTCTCGAGAACGGAAGGAACGCCTGATGCCGGGACGTACGCGGCAATCCGGCGGCCAGGGGGGACCGGGCGGCGACCGCGAGCGCGGTGGCGGCCGGGACCGCAGGGACCGTCGTGACGGTGGCCGTGGCGGGGCGGCCCAGGACAAGACCCCGCACCTCGAGCGCGTCGTATCGATCAACCGGGTGGCGAAGGTCGTCCAGGGTGGTCGGCGCTTCAGCTTCACCGCGCTGGTCGTCGTCGGGGACGGCGACGGGCAGGTCGGTGTCGGCTACGGAAAGGCCAAGGAGGTGCCCTCGGCGATCGCCAAGGGCGTCGAGGAGGCCAAGAAGAACTTCTTCCGCGTGCCCCGGATCGCGGGCAGCATCCCGCACCCCGTGCAGGGTGAGGAGGCCGCGGGTGTGGTTCTGCTCCGTCCGGCGAGCCCCGGTACCGGTGTGATCGCCGGTGGTGCCGTGCGTGCGGTGCTGGAGTGCGCCGGGGTGCACGACGTGTTGTCGAAGTCGCTGGGCAGCGACAACGCGATCAACATCGTGCACGCGACCGTGCGGGCCCTGCGGGATCTGCAGCGTCCGGAGGAGGTGGCGGCCCGTCGTGGACTGCCGCTCGAGGACGTCGCCCCGGCCCGGATGCTGCGCCAGCGCGCGGGGCAGGAGGTCTGACATGACGCAACTGAAGGTCACGCAGACCAGGGGCCTGGTCGGCACGCAGAAGAGCCAGAAGGCCTCGCTGCGCACCCTCGGCCTGCGCAAGATCCACCAGTCGGTGGTGCGGGAGGACACGCCACAGGTGCGTGGTCTGATCAACGCGGTCCGCCACCTGGTGAACGTGGAGGAGGTCAAGTAATGGCCATCAAGATCCACCACCTGAGGCCGGCCCCCGGCGCCAATCGGGACAAGATCCGTGTCGGCCGTGGTGAGAGCTCGAAGGGCAAGACGGCGGGTCGCGGTACGAAGGGCACCAGGGCCCGCAAGAACGTGCCCGCCGGCTTCGAGGGTGGGCAGATGCCCATCCAGCAGCGGCTCCCGAAGCTGCGTGGGTTCAAGAACCGCAACCGCACCGCGTACCAGGGAATCAACGTGGGCGATCTCGTCCGCGCGTTCCCGGACGGCGGCACGGTCGGCAGGGACGAGCTGGTGTCCCGGGGCCTTGTCCACAAGGACGAACTCGTGAAGGTCCTCGGCGACGGCGACGTGAACGGCGTCAAGCTCGACGTCGCCGCCGACGCCTTCTCGAAGTCGGCCCGGGAGAAGATCGAGTCGGTGGGCGGCACGGCGACCCGACTCTGAGCGGTAACCCGCCGCAACCACAGGACAACGGCCCGCCCGGATACCCGGGCGGGCCGTTGTCATGGGCGCACACATCCCGGCCGTCCCTCGCCAGACCACGTTCAGCCCGCGAAACGCGGTGCGGCCGGTTCCTGGGCGGCGCAGGGGCCACGGCCACCCGAGCAGGGGAGAACGATCGTCGGGAACCGGGGAGACCTCTGTGGGTTACTCGCGAGTTGGCCCTCAATCGATCGCGCGGCTCCTCGAAAGGGTCGAGTCCGCCTGAACCGGTTCGGGCTCGGCTCTGGGAGGAGATCGCATGACATCAGCCGGAATCACGCGGAGGCGGCACCGCTGTCGTGCCGCCCTCGCCCTTTCCGCCACCGTCGGCACCGCGGCGATGCTCGCGCTCGCGGCGGTGCCTGCGGCCGCCGCACCCGATGGCGAGCACTGCGTATACAGCGTGACGACGCAGGAGTATCGCTGCTACAACTCGCTCGACGAGGCGACGCAACGGGGCGGCACAAGCGTCTCCGCCCGCACGGCAGGCGAGATCATCGGGGCGACCGTGTTCGAGCACAGCGACTACGGCGGCGCCACGCTCACCGTTACCGTTCCGGAGCCCTGCCCGAAGAACGGCAAGATCGACTTCTGGCTTGACCTCGACGACTACTGGCAGAACCGGATTTCGTCCGTCCAAGCGTGGTCGACGTGCTGGGTCTGGCTGTATCCGGACTCCGGGGATCGGGCCGGTCCGTACAAGGAGAACCACCCGGAAGTGGGCAGCTACATCAACGACCGCACCGTGACCGTAGGGCTGAGCTGAGGAGGGCGAGATGGGACGTGGTAGGCGAGCGCTGGCAGTGCTCATCGGTGCGGTGGCGATGCTCGGAGTACTGCTCATACCCGTTACGGCGAGCGCTGCGGAGAGTCCCACCGTCCGCCAACTGCTGGAACAGTGCGAGCAAGGTCGGACGGACCTCTGCGAATTTCATCCATCCGGGCCCCCGGAGGTGTACCGCGGAACCTACGAGTTGGCCGGCGGTGCGCAGAACTGTTCGGAGGGCATCTCGACCCGTGTGATCCGGTGGGAGTCGTCGCAGACGACGACGAACTCGGTTGGGGTGACGATCAGGGCCGGGGTCACGCTCGGTGAGATCTTCGAAGCCAGCTACGAGATGAGTTTCAATCGAGAGTGGAGTTGGACCACCACGAAGGCGGACGAGATCCGTCACGAGCTGGGGCCGTACCAGGCGGTCGACATCTTCGCCGCCCCGATGCGCCAGAAGGTGCGGGGAACCTACGAGATGCATTTCGGCGACCCCTACTACGGCCACTACTACTGGTACGTCCACGACGTGGTCATCGACGGACCGGCGCCCCACCCCGCTTGGGACGTCCGCGTCGACGGCACGACCCCCGTCTGCTGACCCGTTCCGGCAACCGCGACGTTTCGCCCGCTGAACGTGCCCTCACTCGCCGCGGAGAACCGCGTTCAGCGGGCGAAACGTGCTCGTCGGGCTCCGGCCGAACGGTCCCGTGCCCCACGAAGCGTGCACTGTGTGCGGCAGCGCCCGATGATGCTGTTAGAGTCGGATCGACGCTTGGGGCACCCATGTGCCCCGAGCGTGCCTGGCTTGCCCGCCAGTGACAGAGTGTCCAGCCGGCCAAGGTGGTCGGCCAAGCCGATCGTCGGTCCGCCGACGACGCCGAGGAGGTCCCCCGCGTGCTCAGCGCCTTCCGCTCGGCTCTCGCGACGCCGGACCTGCGCAAGAAGATCCTGTTCACGCTGATGATCGTGGCCGTCTACCGCGTCGGTGCGGTCACGCCAGCTCCCGGGGTTTCGTACCCCAACGTGCAGGCATGTCAGGCGCAGGCAGAGGATCAGAACATCTTCTCGCTGCTGAACCTGTTCAGTGGTGGGGCGCTGCTACAGCTGTCCGTGTTCGCCACGGGCATCATGCCCTACATCACGGCGAGCATCATCGTGCAGCTGTTGACGGTGGTGATCCCCCGGTTCGAGGAGCTGAAGAAGGAAGGCCAGGCCGGACAGGGCAAGCTGACGCAGTACACGCGGTACCTGACGATCGGACTCGCGATCCTGCAGGCCACCGGCGTGGTCGCCTTGGCGGACCGCAATCAGCTGTTCGTCGGCTGTGAGGTACCGGTGCTGCCGGACGACAGCGTCTACTCGTTGGCCCTCACGGTGCTGACGATGACCGCGGGCACCGCCGTGATGATGTGGCTCGGCGAGCTGATCACCGAGCGCGGTGTCGGCAACGGCATGTCCCTGCTCATCTTCCTCAACATCGCCGCGCGGATCCCCGAGGAGGGGGCGAACATCCTGAGCTCGGCGGGCGGGCTCACGTTCTTCTTCGTCTGCGTCCTCGGACTGGCGATCATCGCGAGCGTGGTCTTCGTCGAGCAGGGCCAGCGCCGGATCCCGGTGCAGTACGCCAAGCGGATGGTCGGCCGCCGGATGTACGGCGGAACCTCGACCTACCTGCCGATCAAGGTCAACCAGGCCGGTGTGATCCCGGTGATCTTCGCGTCCTCGTTGCTGTACCTGCCCGATCTGCTCGGGCAGCTCATCGGGGATCCGAACGAGGCGTCCGGATGGCAGCAGTTCATCCAGACGTACCTGACCGATCAGTCGAGCTGGGTACACATCCTGCTGTACTTCTCGATGATCATCTTTTTCACGTACTTCTACATCACGATCACCTTCAACGTGGACGACCGCGCTGAGGAGATGAAGAAGTTCGGCGGCTTCATCCCGGGGATCCGCCCGGGTCGGCCGACCGCCGAGTACCTCGGGTTCGTGCTCAACCGGATCACCCTGCCCGGGTCGATCTACCTGGGTATCGTGGCGATCCTGCCCAACTTCTTCCTGTCCATGACCGGGAGCCAGCAAGGCGGCGGCGCCCAGAACTTCCCGTTCGGCGGAACAGCTGTGCTGATCATGGTCGGTGTCGCCCTGCACACCGTGAAGCAGATCGAGAGCCAGCTGATGCAGCGCAACTATGAAGGGTTCCTCCGATGACGCGTGTGGTCCTCGTTGGTCCTCCAGGGGCCGGAAAAGGTACGCAAGCTGCGGCGCTGTCCGACAGACTCGGCGTTCCGCACATCTCCACCGGTGATCTGTTCCGGTCGCACGTGGGGCAGGAGACCCCGCTCGGCCGGGAAGCGAAGCGCTATCTCGACGCCGGCGAGCTCGTACCGGACACGGTGACGAACGAGATGGTGCGTGAACGCCTGAGCGACCCGGACGCCAAGAGCGGCTTCCTGCTCGACGGCTTCCCGCGGAACACCAAGCAGGCCGAGGTGCTCGGCGAGATGCTCGCCGACAACGACGCCGCGCTCGACGCGGTGATTGAGCTCCAGGTGTCCGAAGACCTGCTGGTCGAGCGGTTGCTGGAGCGCGGACGGTCCGACGACACCGAGGACGTCATCCGCCGTAGGCAGCAGGTGTACCGCTCGGAGACGGCGCCGCTGCTGGAGTACTACTCCGACATCCTGCTGACGGTCGACGGTGTCGGGGACATCGACGAGGTGTCGAACAGGGTGCTCGACGCGCTCGGCAAGCGCTCGTGAGTCTGGTCGGCTCACTGCTGGATATGTTCCGACGCCGAAATACGATCGAGGTCAAGACGCGCGGCGAGCTCGACGCGATGCGACGCGCCGGACTCGTCGTCGCCCGGACCCTCGACCTGGTACGGCGGTCGGCCGTGCCCGGTGCGAGTACCGGTGAGCTGAACGAGCTCGCCGAACAGACGATCCGCGACGCGGATGCGGTGCCGTCGTTCAAGGGCTACCACGGCTTTCCCGCGTCGATCTGCGCATCGGTGAACGAGCAGATCGTCCACGGCATCCCGACCCGGGACCGCGTGCTCAATGACGGTGACCTGCTGTCGGTGGACTGTGGCGCGATCCTCGACGGGTGGCACGGCGATTCGGCGGTGACCATCGAGATCGGCACGGTCCCGGATCGCGATCGCGCACTCTCCGAGGCCACCAGGGCGGCGATGGAGGCAGGAGTGGCCGCCATCGGTTCGGCCGCGCGGCTGACGGACATCTCGCACGCCATCGAAACGGCGGCCCAGCGGAGCGCCGCGGAGCACGGCGTGGAGTACGGGATGATCGCCGAGTACGGCGGACACGGGATCGGCCGCGAGATGCACATGGAGCCGTTCCTTCCGAACCTCGGCCGGCCGGGCCGGGGCCCGAAGCTCACGTCCGGCATGGCGCTCGCCATCGAGCCGATGCTCACAGCCGGGTCCTCGGAAGCCGTCGAGCTGGACGACGGATGGACCGTGGTCACCGCCGACGGCTCCCGCGCCGCACACTGGGAACACACGGTCGCGATCACCGACGACGGCCCGTGGGTCCTCACCGCCCCGGACGACAACAGTTAGCCCGCGAACTGCGATACACGCGGGCGGGCTCCCGTATACCCGCAACCCCCATCGCACCGCCCCCGCCTCGCCGACCGCAGGGCCCCGGGGACCACGTTCCGCTTGCGAAACGCGCTACCGGGAAGCCGGGGGACAGGCAGTTGCGGGTCCGTCGTCCGGTTGACCGCTAAGAGTGGTCGGCCGGGCACTGCCTGATTTGACACGGCCCCGGTGGTCGGGCTTGACATGCGTTGCGTACACTGTCTGATTGGCGTGCTCATCACGTCGGTCCCATCGTGCTCGCTTATCGGGTTCCGGCCGACGTGACGTGTGTGCCACCCAGGCAAGCACTCAACGCTCAACGATCACGAAACGCGGAGTACATGGCGAAGAAGGACGGGGCCATCGAGGTCGAGGGCCGCGTAATCGAGCCGCTTCCCAACGCGATGTTTCGCGTCGAGTTGGAGAACGGCCACAAGGTCCTAGCACACATCAGCGGCAAGATGCGGCAGCACTACATCCGCATCCTGCCGGAAGACAGGGTCGTCGTGGAGCTCTCGCCCTACGACTTGTCCCGCGGACGCATCGTCTACCGCTACAAGTGATTTCGTGAGCGTGGCGGAGGGCGACCTCTGCCAGGGGGCGCGCAGCAACTCAGCACGAGCAGGAGAGCAGGAGACGTGAAGGTCAAGCCGAGCGTCAAGAGGATCTGCGACAAGTGCCAGATCGTCCGTCGTCACGGGCGGATCATGGTGATCTGCGACAACCTGCGGCACAAGCAGCGGCAGGGCTGATCGCGGCACTCGTTCAGGTGTTCTGACGCCGAACACACAGTACCTCCCCGCGCCTGTCGGGTCGGCCGGACACGGCGGCTCGGCTCACCCCCGGGACTTCGGGCCGGGGCCGGGACACCGTTCGTGAGAGCGGACGGGCGACGCGAGTCGGTCCCGGAACGGACGGGGAGAAGACCCGAAGGTATGACAACGAAGGAGCACGAGCGCCAATGGCACGACTCGCCGGCGTCGACCTCCCCCGCGAGAAGCGGCTGGAGATCGCGCTGACCTACATCTACGGGATCGGCCGTACCCGCTCCAGGGAGGTCATCGCCGCGACGGACCTGAACGTGGAGACCCGCGTCCGGGACCTCAGCGACGACGACCTCGTGAAACTGCGGGATCACATCGAAGAGAACTTCAGGGTCGAAGGTGACCTCCGGCGCGAGGTGAACGCCGACATCCGGCGGAAGATCGAGATCGGGTGCTACGAGGGGCTGCGGTGGCGCCGCGGGCTCCCGGTGCGGGGCCAGCGCACCAAGACGAACGCCCGCACCCGCAAGGGCCCGAAGAAGACGGTCGCCGGCAAGAAGAAGGCGGGCAAGAAGTGAGCGTCCGGGTCCGACGGGGTGCCCGTGCCGGCGCGGTCCAGCGTCGGCGTGCGACCTCCCGCATGTCCCCGAGGGCTCTCTACGCCCGTCCGATGGCGCTGCGCCAGCTGTACACGGACGCCGGAACACTCATCCGGCGTGGCCAGCACGAGGCCGCGGTCGCCCATCATCAGAACTCGCGCTAGAGGAGAAACCCGACCATGCCACCCAAGAGTCGTACGACCGGAACCAAGAAGGTCCGGCGCAGGGAAAAGAAGAACGTTGCACACGGGCACGCCCACATCAAGAGCACGTTCAACAACACCATCGTCTCGATCACCGATCCGCAGGGCGCGGTGATCTCCTGGGCGTCCTCCGGCCACGTCGGTTTCAAGGGCTCCCGGAAGTCGACGCCGTTCGCGGCACAGATGGCCGCGGAGAACGCGGCCCGCAAGGCGACCGAGCACGGCATGAAGAAGGTCGACGTGTTCGTGAAGGGGCCCGGTTCGGGACGCGAGACCGCGATCCGTTCGCTGCAGGCCGCCGGACTCGAGGTCGGCACCATCCAGGACGTGACCCCGCAGCCGCACAACGGCTGCCGCCCGCCGAAGCGTCGCCGGGTCTGAGGAACGGGGAGGAGTAAAGAACCATGGCTCGATACACCGGCCCCGCGACCCGTCTCTCGCGTCGCCTCAAGGTCGATCTCGTCGGTGGCGACAAGGCCTTCGAGCGCCGCCCCTACCCGCCGGGTCAGCACGGCCGCGGCCGGGTCAAGGAGAGCGAGTACCTGCTGCAGCTGCAGGAGAAGCAGAAGGCCCGTCACTCGTACGGCATCGTGGAGCGGCAGTTCCGACGGTACTACGAGGAGGCCACCCGGCGTCCCGGCAAGACCGGCGAGAACCTGCTGCAGATCCTGGAGTCCCGGCTGGACAACGTCGTGTACCGCGCGGGCCTCGCGCGGACGCGCCGCCAGGCCCGGCAGCTGGTCAGCCACGGCCACTTCACGGTGAACGGGACGAACGTCAACATCCCCAGCTACCGCGTCACGAAGTTCGACATTGTCGATGTCCGGCCGAAGTCGCTGCAGATGCTGCCGTTCGTCGCGGCCAAGGAGTCGCTGGGTGAGCGTCCCGTGCCCGGCTGGCTGCAGGTCGTGCCGTCGAACCTGCGCATCCTCGTGCACCAGTTGCCCGAGCGCGCACAGATCGACATTCCGGTGCAGGAACAATTGATCGTCGAGTTCTACTCGAGGTGATCCGGCACCGGCCCGGTGCCGGTCCGGATCGGGTGGCGGCGCCCGGAGCGCGTCGCCACCACGCCATCCCTTTCGGCGTCATATGGCGGGCGTCGGCAGGAAAGGAAGAAGGACAGTGCTGATTTCCCAGCGGCCGACTCTCAGCGAGGAGACGGTCAACGAGACGCGCTCACGGTTCACGATCGAACCGCTGGAGCCGGGCTTCGGCTACACCCTCGGCAACTCGTTGCGGCGCACGCTGCTGTCGTCGATCCCGGGTGCCGCGGTCACGAGCATCCGTATCGACGGCGTGCTGCACGAGTTCACCACCGTGCCGGGCGTCAAGGAAGACGTCACCGAGATCATCCTGAATCTCAAGGAACTCGTCGTCTCCTCGGAGGAGGACGAGCCCGTCACGATGTACCTGCGCAAGCAGGGGCCGGGCGAGGTGACCGCGGCGGACATCGTGCCTCCGGCCGGGGTGACGGTGCACAACCCGGATCTGCAGATCGCTTCGCTCAACGACAAGGGCAAGCTCGAGATCGAACTGGTCGTCGAGCGTGGCCGCGGATACGTGCCCGCTCTGCAGAACAAGCAGGCCGGTGCCGAAATCGGTCGTATCCCGATCGACTCGATCTACTCGCCGGTGCTGAAGGTGACCTACAAGGTCGAGGCGACCCGTGTCGAACAGCGGACCGACTTCGACAAGCTGATCCTCGACGTGGAGACCAAGCCGTCCCTCACACCGAGGGACGCGGTCGCGTCGGCGGGCAGGACGCTGGTCGAGCTGTTCGGGCTCGCTCGTGAGCTCAACGTCGACGCCGAGGGCATCGAGATCGGGCCGTCGCCGCAGGAGGCGGACACCATCGCGGCCTACGCGATGCCGATCGAGGACCTCGATCTGACAGTGCGGTCGTACAACTGCCTGAAGCGCGAGGGGATTCACACGGTCGGCGAACTGGTCTCGCGGAGCGAGGCCGACCTGCTCGACATCCGGAACTTCGGCGCCAAGTCGATCGACGAGGTCAAGATGAAGCTCGTCGGTCTGGGCCTCGCGCTGAAGGACAGCCCGCCCGGGTTTGACCCCACTGCCGCTGCGTCCACCTACGAGGAGGAGACGTGGGGCGCGGACACCGCGACCGATTTCCCCGACACCGGCCCCGACGACGGCCAGGACTTCGCGGAGACGGAACAGCTGTAAGTGGTCCTGCGGCTCTAGAAGCTCAAACGAGGAGAACCGATGCCCACCCCCACGAAGGGATCCCGTCTCGGCGGATCGCCTGCGCACGAGCGGTTGATGCTGGCCAACCTGGCCACGTCGTTGTTCGAGCACGGTAAGATCACTACGACCGAGGCGAAGGCCAAGCGGGTGCGCCCGCTCGCCGAGAAGCTGATCACCAAGGCGAAGCGTGGTGATCTGCACAATCGGCGTCAGATCATGCGGACGATCCGGGACAAGGACGTCGTGCACAAGCTGATGGCCGAGATCGGACCGTTCTACAGCGACCGCAACGGTGGCTATGTGCGGATCACCAGGACGCTGCCGCGCAAGGGCGACAACGCGCCCATGGCGGTCATCGAACTGGTCCCGGAGAAGACGGTGACTTCCGAGGCGGAGGCCGCACGGAAGACGAAGTTCGCGAAGGACGAGGCCGCGCAGAACGCGCAGCCCGAGTCCACCACGGAGAAGTCCGCCGGGCGGGACGCGGGGACGTCCGGCCCGGACGACGAGGCCGAGGCCGGCATCTCGGACGAGGCGAACGACGCCGTCGATGAGTCGAGCGACAGCGACAAGAAGGACGAGTCCTGACGGCTCAGAACGAGTTGAACGAGCCCGCCGTTCCCTTCGGGGACGGCGGGCTCGTTCGTCTCCGTCTCGACCTCGGCTACGACGGTACGGATTTCTACGGCTGGGCCCGCCAACCGACACTTCGCACGGTGCAGGGCGTCCTGGAGGACGCCCTGACGAAGCAACCCCCGGGCGCTTCCGTCCAACCCCCGGTGGTCGTGGCCGGCCGCACCGACACCGGCGTCCACGCCACCGGCCAGGTGGTCCACGTGGACGTGACGCGTTTCGCGGGCGGAACGCGAGACCGCCGAAGGTTGGCGGTCGATGCCGATGGTGTCCCCGACGTCGGACAGGCTCGGTATCGGTTGAACCGCGCTCTGCCCGCCGACGTCCGGGTGTTTGACGTCCGGCGTGCCCCTGCGGGCTTCGACGCACGCTTTTCGGCCGCGGAACGTCATTACGAGTACCGGGTGTCGGATGCGGCCTGGGGAGTCAGTCCGCTGCGCCGACGGGATACTTTGACGTGGCCACGGGAGCTTTCCGTGGACGCGATGAACGAGGCGGCAATCCACCTTGTCGGCCTGCACGACTTCGCCGCCTTCTGCAAGCGTAGAGAGGGTGCGACGACGATCCGGGAGTTGCGCCACCTCCGCTGGGAACGCGTCGACGAGCACGAGTTGGTGCTGCACGTGTCTGCGGACGCCTTCTGTCACTCGATGGTGCGCAGTCTCGTCGGTGCGTTGCTGTACGTTGGTGACGGTCGCAGAGGAATCGACTGGCCTGCTGAACTATTGGCCCTGGGGGACCGCAGCAGTGTGGTCGCGCCTGCTCACGGGTTGACGCTGGTCCATGTCGAGTACCCACCGGACGAACAGCTGGCGACCCGGGCGGAGACCACCCGTAATGTGCGCAGTACCGGACCGGTTGATCAGCGGCCGCGGAAGTGAGCCTCACGCACTTCGGCGAGCAACCGCTCGTGGTCCCCGGCGAGTTTCTCCGCGGTGATGATGACGAATCGCCATCCCTCCGCACTCAACCACTTTCGGCGCAGCTTGTCCCGCCGCACCTGACGTTTGGTCCGGTGCCACAAACCGTCGTATTCGACGGCTGTCTTGCTCTCCTCAAGGGCATGATCGAGTCGTGCCACCTCCTTGCCGGCTCGGACTATGCGGTATTGCGGAGTCGGTTTAAATCCGCCACAGACCAGGACGACCCGGAGTTCCGATTCCGGAAGTGACTCTGCCCGGTCGTCAGACATTTCGAACGCTTTTCGCGCGAGCCGGATCCCCCGGTTGCGGCGGCGGTAAAGTATGCGTGCGAGTCTGGACCGGGAAACCATACGGGCGCGGACGAAGGCGTCCAGATCAGGAACGGCGAGCCGGAGTCTGCGCACCCAGCTACGGGTCCGGGGAGAGTGCCGTAGGAGCAGGTCGAGCGCGATGCGACAGGGTCGTGCGATTCGCACTCCGCGCCACGGGCGGGATTCCTTCCTCCCCACTGCTGTTCGTCGGACGTGGAGACCACGGATCGGGCCGAAACGTGCCTCCTCGGGCACGACGAATTCCACCGGATCGTTCGGTTTGGCGAGGTCGACGCCGAGAACGGTCGCTGCCGAGCGCCCGGTCAGAACGGCACGCTTCGGGACGATCAGCGCGGCTCCGCGGCAGCGGAGTTCGTGAGTGACCTCGAGATGGGCCGGTGCGTAAACGTCCTGGAACAGGCGGCGAAACCGCGGGCCCCGAAGTTGAGCTGCGGTGAGGTATCCCGCGGAGCGTGCCGCTGAGCCACGGAAGACGTCGTTGATGTCGATTCGCGTCGCTGAGTCCATGGCTACAGCCTGACTCACAGCGCCGACACACGTCTCTTCCCGATCAGCAGTTGTCCACAGGTTTGTCGAAGAGACGGACTTGTCCACTGCTGCCGGGCGACGCCTTGACAGGCAAGAAACCTGCGGAACCGCCACCGTTCGCCCGCAGAACGTCCCACCCCTCCCGCCCGGAACCACGGCATGTGTCGGTCGAAGGGCGGGCGGGAGTGGGGGACGAGGTCAGTCGCCGCGGCGGACGGGGCCGAGGAGTTGCTGCTCCTTGGGGGTGGTGACCAGGCGAAGCGGGCGCCACAGGTTACGGCCCAGGGCGACGACCTGGTCGTCCTTCAAGGTCGTCAGCTGCCGCATCATCTGCGGCGGGAGCCGCCAGATGCGGCCCGCGAGTTCCGCCTGCCCCGCGGGAAGGCGTTGCATCAGCACCAGGTCCGCCGCATTCGCCAGTGCACCTGCCTGCGGATGGAGGTACGGCAGGACATAGATCGTCGTCTGCCACGGTGAACGTGGAGGAAACAGGTCCTGCGGTGTTGGACCGCCGTCGTGGACGACGAGTAGTGGTGCGTCCTCGGAGGGCCTGGGCAGTTCCACCGGTGAGAGTCGCCGGATCTGGACCAACGGGGATGGCTGTCCGTTCTGTTGCTGTCCCGCAGCCTGGGGCAGGACGTGCCACGCTGCGGGGCGCCCGGTCGCGATGACGACCCAGGCGCCGACCGCCATCGCACGCAGCGCGACCTGCCGGGACAGGTACAGCCCACCCACCAGGACGATGCGCGTGGGTGTTGACCGCAGTGCGGAGACCGTCAGCGGTTCCCCCTGCAGCCCGGACCCGAGCACGATTCCCCCACGGTCACCCGAAGGACTGACAGCGTCGAGCAGTTCGGGATCGACGACGAATTCCGGTGCCACACCTGCGGCCTCGTTCGCGTCGTGGACACGGGCGCTCACGCGGTACCTCCCAGGGGTAACGTCGAGGCGAATCCGGACGCCTGCGATCCACGGAGTGGTGTCAGTGTGACTCCGATCCGTTCGGAGATGCTTGTCAGCCGCTGGTCGCCCGCCTCGAGTTCACGCGGATTCCGCGCGCTGATACGTACGACGCCCCGCAGTCCGACCTTTCCGTCGTCGGACGCGGGCGAGATGGACATGGCGACGGTCGCGGACAACGCGCGGACACTGGTGAGTGCGTCGAGATTGCTGCTGATCCGCCCCTTCGGCCACCCGGTGATGGCGTAACTGGCGTGTCCGATCCCGGCAGCGGTGACGCCGCCCCAGCGTTCGTGCAGTCGGACACTGGTGGTCGACCCGGCGACGTCGGTCAGTTCGGCCGCGGAAATACCGGATCTCAGCAGTTCCTCCGGGTTCAACGGCCTGGTCGGCACTCCTTGTGACTCCAGTGCATTGCGGACGCGCGAGAGGGCACCCATCAGCGCTCTGTGCGCGCCGACGACACCCCCACCGCGTTCACGGACAGCCGTCGGACACCGTTTCGGGTCGAGTCGGACGGAGATCCAGGTGGATCGTCGCGCCGGAGCGGACAACGGTCCGAGGACCTCCAGGTAGGACTCGAGTGCCGGTGACTCCGCAGGCAGGGCCGCACTGCCCGGGTAGCAGTGGGAGGTCATCTGGATCGAATCGAGGATGACTCCACGGTCCTCCAGGCAGGGAGCCAGTGCCGCGAGGGGAAGGCTCGGTGCGGCACCCGCCTGGGTGATCAGTGCCGGTGTCGGTTCGACCAGAAGAACCGCCGTCCATGTCCCGTCCTGCCAAGCGAGCCCGACCTCGTGATGCTCATGGTCCTTCGTCTTCGCCACGACGAGGTCGGGTACCGCGAGTCGCAGCAGACTGACGCGGGCGTCCTCGGGTCCGAGGATCTCGTCGTCGTCCTCCCGGACGGCAACGGGCTCGACGTTGGTCGGATCGGGTGGGGTTATCACGCGATCGTGTGATCGAAGCGCGTACCGGACCGTGAGTCCTGCCCATTGCGTGAACCACTGGCCCTTCCACCGGAGGAAAGCCAGGACAAGCGCCACGGTGGTGACCCCGAGCGCCACGTAGAGCAAGCCGTCGTTGATCGCGAGAAGGACGAGGCCGACCGCGAACCCGAGCTCGAGCACCACGATGTTGGCTACCGGGAACAGGCCGAAGCTCGCCGCCGCCATTCGACGTCGTGCGGGTGGTGCCTCGCGTGCCGGGCCCCCGGGTTCTCCCTGGCCACCGGCAGGCTCCCCGGAACCCCCCGGATCTCCGGGACCACCCGGCCCGCCGGGCCCGCCGGGCCCGC
>NZ_KB912488.1:22696-33877 GCF_000383775.1 Saccharomonospora halophila 8 | reverse complement strand
CCCGCCGGGACCACCCGGACCTCCGGGACCACCCGGCCCACTCGGGCCTCCTGGTCCACCCGAGCCGCCTCCCGGAGGCGGACCCGCGGGTTTCTGTGGTCCCGCCGGAGCGCCGGGGCGGCCACCCGGACCCGGTGGCGGGCCCGTAGGAGGTCCGCCCGGTCGGGCAGGTCCTCCGGGTCCGTTAGGGCCTCCCGGGCCTCCCGGGCCTCCCGGACGTGGCGGTGGCCCCGGTGGACGCCCGGACGGGGGTTGGGCCCCCGGGGGGCCCGGAGGGCGTGGAGGAGTGCTGACGGACATCCGCTCGTTCTCTTCCCCTCGTGCCTGTGACTGAGCTGGACAGCCGATCCGACGGATCCGAGGCCGGTCGGACTTGGTAAAAACCAACACCCAACGGGCCCGCGCGGCTATCCTGCGGAACCGTACCGCGAGTGGGAGAGCTGTAGGTCGAGAATGCCGTCAACACCGACAAGCAAGTCGCAAGTTCAGGCGTACCGGTTCGTGTTGCGCCGCATGCAGTCGGCCCTGGTCCGCAAGGACGCCGTCATGCTGCACGATCCCATGAGCACGCACTCCCGGGCCACGATCGTCGGGGTCGTCCTGGGCGCGTTGGGGATGGTCGCGTTCATCGTGGTGGGCTTCTTCAAGCCTGCTCCCAAGCCTCCGGACTCGGGGATCGTCATCGGCGAACAGTCCGGCAGTGTCTACGTCGTCATGGGCAACCCGAAGGAGTTGGTCCCGACGTTCAATCTGGCGTCGGCCAGACTGCTTCTCATGGCGCGGTCGCAGGGGGAGGACGGCGGTGGTCAGGCCGCTGAACCCGCGCCTCCCGAGGTCGTTCCGGACGACCAGCTCAAGGACATCCCGAGGGCCCGTCTGCACGGCATTCCCGGTGGTCCGGACCTTCTGCCGAACAAGGACCAGCTCGTGACGCCGAACTGGGCCGTCTGTGACCAGACCACAATGGACCGCAGCTTGACCGACCGGGTCACGCGGGAGAGAGCGGGTACCGAGACGACCGTCTTCGCCGGTGTGCGCGAACTCGGCCGGCAACTGGGACAACGACAGGCGCTGCTCGTCTCGGCCGATGACGGCAACCACTACCTTGTCTACCGGCAGAAGAGTGATGCGAACACCCTGAACGCGAACACGGTGCGTGCCCGTGTCGATCTGGCGGAAGATTCGGTGCGAGCGGCTCTCAAGCTCGATGAGCGGTTCGTGCGGAAGATCTCGATGGGGCTCCTGAACGCGATCCCGTCGGTAGGACAGTTGGCCGCGCCGACGATTCCCGGCGCGGGCGAGTCCCCGGAGGAATACGACGTCGACGGCCTTCCGGTCGGAGCGGTGTTCGAGACCCACCTCACCGAGAGCGTCGACCAGTACGTTGTCACCCGGGCAGGTGTACAGCCTGTTTCCACCGCTGTTGCGGACATGATCCTCTTCGAGCAGACCGTCGCCGGGGAAGCGGCGACCGTCGCGCCGGACAAGTTGCAGTCCCTGCCGCGGGTGGGACCCGGTGACGAGGGCTATATCGATGTGCAGCACTACCCGGACGCCGTTCCCACGGTTCTCGATCCGATGCAGCATCCCGTCGCGTGCCTCGGCTGGGCCATCCAGGGAGAAGGAGAGCAGCGGGACGCCACCACGTCGGTGTACGTCGGCAGTGTGCTGCCCGGGCCGAAGGGCGAGGACAACGAGTCGGACACGGTGCCTATCGGGACCCCGGGCCCGGACAACATGAAGGTCGACGGCTTCTACATGCGGCCCGGCCACGCCGGTGTCGTCCGGTCGGCGACCACCAAGGAGACTTTCGGCCGGGGAAACATCCAATTGATCTCCGATCGCGGCGTGCGCTACGGCATCCCGAGTGAGGAGATCGCGCGGGGGCTGGGACTTCCGCCGACCGACCCCGCACCGGAGTCGATCATCAAGTTGTTGCCGGCCGGAGCGTCGTTGAACCCGCAGGACGCTCAGCGGACCTTCGACTACGTGCCTGTGGAGGAAGGGGCCGGGCGGACGGAAGGACCGGACGACCGGGCCTCCAACGGTTCCGGTGGAGTGCGGGGAGGGAACTGACACCCCCCACGGGGCCGGTCGAGCGTGCGCCACCCTCATCGTCTCGCGCGAGGCCGCGGGGCGGGACGATCCGCTGACGAGCCGTCGTGTCGCCGGGGCACCGACAGGGGTGCCCCGGCGAACCACGTTCTGCCCGCTAACCGCGCACACCGACCGCGCCCGGTCGAGCGCCGGCCGACGTCGGTTGACGCCGGGTGAGCGGCTGAGAGGGATGCCCGGGATCGGCACGCCCGTCGTCGGCGCGCCTGCGCGCCCGGCGTACACCGGAAGGAACGATCCGCCCGCGAACCGTCCCACGGAGACGGGACCACCCGTCTGCCGGTTCGCCATGGGATGGGCTCGTGGGGCCCGGTCGGTCGTTCGGCGTTCACTCTGGATGCCGTGGTGGGACGTTCCGCGGGCGGAACGTCCCACCCGCCGTGCCCCTCCGGGGCACGGCGGGCGCTGCGGCTCGGGTCAGGTTGAGGGGGTTGTGTTCGTCGGGCGGTTTCGGCGGATCGTGTGCACGACGAACAGGGTGACGAGGAGGGCGGTGAGCGCGCCGCCGGATCCCACCACCGCGACCACGACCGGGGTCCAGTTGCGGTCGGCGGGGGGCGGCATGTCCGAGGGGAGAGACTCCGCCCGCGCCGCCGGGAGTCCCTCCTCGGACGGCACCGTCGCCGTCAGTGCCGCCATCGGGTTGATCACGCCGTGGCCGACGAAGTTGTCCCGTCCTCCCGGCGCCGCCGGGTGATGCGCCGTAAACTCGATACGGTGCATCACCTCCCGGGCGTCGAGGTCGGGATACTTCGCACGGACCAGTGCCGCCAGTCCGGCGACATAGGGTGCGGCGAAGCTCGTGCCCTTGATCGAAGCCGGCTCCCCGTTCTCGATCATCATGTTGGTGAGTCGTCCGGAGCCCTCGGCCGGGTCGAGCGACATGATGTCGGTTCCCGGCGCCGCGACGCTCACCCACGGGCCGTGGATGCTGAAGTCGGCGACACCGCCGGTGCGGTCGATCGCCGCGACGGAGAGCACGTCGTCGGCGAACCACGGGGGACTCACGACGGTGTTCGGCGGGGTACCGGGCTCCTGATCGTTCTGCTCACAACGCTCCGACACGTTGCCCGCCGCGGAAACGACCACGACGTCGTTCCGGACGGCGTTGCGCACCGCTGCCTGCAGTCGCCGCTCCTCCGGCATGACACCGCCGTCCGCGGGCCGACAGTGGTTGATGGAAATGTTCATGACGTCGACACCCTTGTTGGTCGCCCGCACGATCGCCTGGGCGAGGGTGTCCAACGTTCCCGCACCGCCACCTGCCTGCGTCCGACTGTCCTGCGCCGGATCGGTGTCCCCGACGAGCGACTCGGAACCGCCGTCTCCGGACTCGCCCGACCCACCGTCGCCCGACCCATCGTCGCCGGACCCCTCGTCACCGGAGTCACCACCGGAATCGGGGTCCCGCTCGGCTGCGGCGCCGTCCTCGTCCGGCGAGAAGTTCTGGCTGGACTGCCGGATCGCGATGATCCGCGCGTCGGGCGCCATCCCGGTGAACGCGATATCGGCAGGCGTATCGGCCGCGATGATCCCGGCGACCTGGGTGCCGTGCCCGTCGCAGTCCTCGACACCCCTGTCCGCGGTGTCGACGTAGTCTCCGCCGGCCTCCACCCGGTTCTGGAAGTGCGGGTGCCGGGTGACTCCGGTGTCGATGACGGCCACCCGGACCGGGTTCCCGTCGGGCTTCGCACCGATCGTGCCGAGTGTCGACCGCATCAGCGCGTGGACGTCACCGACGCGGAGGAACTGCTGACCCCAGGGTGCGTTCTGGATGTCCGCGTCGTGCTCGGGATTGCGCTGGACGCAGGCGACCTTCTGGACGTAGCGCTTGTCGGGTGCGCCGCTGTCGTCCGGTAGCGCGCCCATGTCGACGGGCGGCGGCGACGCGTAGTACCCGGCATCGGGCGTCTCGTCCCGTTCCTGGGCGGTGAGCGGCATCGCGCCGGGCCCGACGAAGCCGGTCATCAGGGCCAGCCCGAGTGCCGAACCCCTCTTCACCGTCCGAACCGTCCGCACGCGAACCCCCTAGCAGTCGTGGCGCCGTCTCTGGGCAGCATCAGCCGATGTCGAGGTGCCGCAGTGTGGAGTACAACCCCATCACGGCGAGGGCGAGCGGGATCACCGAGGCGATGCAGACGGCCTCGAAGATCTCGACGGTGCGGCGCATCGGCGGGGTGAACCGTTGGTCCGGGAACACGACGCCGAGCACGAGCGCCGCGGCGCCGAGCAGCACGAGCACACCGAAGATCCACAGGATCCGGCCGGTGGGGTCCTCGGTCCAGAGCCAACCCATGAGGATACCGCCCGCGGCGACCATCCCCGTGGTCAGCAACGCGACGGCCTGCGCGCCGTTGGCGTAGGTACGCCCACGCAACAACAACACCAGCGTGGCCGCGACGGCGGTGAGGATGCCCCAGACATCCCCGGACGAGGCGGTGACGACGGCGGCGACCGCGGTGACGGCACCACTGCCGACCAGCAGTCCGGTCATGTAGTTGTGCGCGACGCTGGTCCTGCGTTCGATCGCGGAGTAGTCCGGTTGTTCGGACTCCTCCTTCAGCTCCTCCGCGGTGTTCGGGACCTGCGGCAGCGGCAGTTTCGCGAGCCAGATCGTGGCCCTGGGCAGGAGGGAGATGCCCGCGAGCGCCACGGCGACAGTGCCCGCGGCGATGCCGGGGGCGGGATGGGCCACCAGGGTGGCGACGAGGAAGGCGAGGACGCCGAAGACGCCCGCCGTGGCGGCGGCGATGAACGTGGTGATCCCCGTGCCCATCACCAGGATGCAGACCGCGGCGAACACCACCAGGAGCGCACTGGCCAGCAGCAGGCTCGGTCGCAGTGCCCCGTCGGGAACGATGTGGAACCCGCTCACGAACGCCAGTGGGAGTCCGCCCGCGGCGGCGACGAGCACGCCGGTCGATTCCGCGTCGTAGGCTTTCACCAGCGTCGCGCCCATCGCGACACAGGCGATCGCGGCCACGCCGCTGGTGATCGCGGTGGCCAACGAGTTGCCACCGAACAACGAACCGCTGAGCAACAGCGCCACGGCGGACAGGAGCAGTGCCAGCCCGCCCGCGACGTGTCCGATCCGGCGCGCGGTCTCCTTGGTCCAGGGCCGGAAACTGTCCGGATCGGCTTCCGCGATCGCGTCGACCACGTCGTCGTACAGCGGGGGCGGCGGGCTCTCGTTGCGCTTGCGCAGTTGCAGCAGTTCCCCGTCGATGATGCCGAGCGAGGCCAGCGTCCGACTCGGGTCCAACGGGGTGTCCCCGAGCTTGGCCAGGGCCCATCCGCCGTGCCGGGCACCGCCGTCCGGAGTGGCCTCGTTGGCCATGGTCAACAGCATGGGCATCAGGTCGGCCACCGCCACGTCGGCAGGCAGCGCGACGTCGATCCGGGTGCGCGGCGCGACCACCGTCACCCTGCTGAAAACCGTCGTGCCCGTTGCCACCTGTTCGCCCCCTACCTGGAGATTTCGCCGCCGGACGTTTATACCGCGTCGCGGAAACACGCCCGGCCGGGCCCGGTATCTTGCCGAACCGGCCCCATGATGTCGTGATGCCGCACTAGTATTAACGCACCCGGGCCAGGCGTGGGGGCAGTTCCGGTGAATGTGCCGGTTCGCGTTTCCCGTGCCGGCCGCCGTCGCCGAGTCGAAGAGGGGTCCTTTCGGTGAGCACGCTGCAGTTCAAGCGGTCGCCACGGCTTGCTGCTCCCCGCCCGCCGGGTGGTGAGGTCCACCTCGAGCCGCCGCCCGAGGTCCCGCGGACGATCCCCGGCAACATCCTCATGAAGCTGATGCCGGTCGTCATGGTCGTGGCGATGCTGGGCATGGTCGCCTTCATGTTCACGGCGAGCGACGGCCCGCCCAGCCCGTTCATGATGATGATGCCGCTGATGATGATGATGTCGATGGTCGGCATGCTCGCCGGCGGCGGTCGTGGGGGGCAGCAGAAGAAGTCGGAGATGAACGAGGACCGCAAGGACTACCTGCGGTACCTCGGTCAAATGCGGGACCGCGCCCGTGAGGCGATGGTGGAGCAGCGGGCATCACTGGAATGGGTGCATCCCGACCCGGAGAGCCTGTGGTCACTCGCGACGAGCAGGCGGATGTGGGAACGGAGGCAGAACGACCAGGATTTCCTCCACCTGCGGGTCGGCCGGAGCTCGCACCGGCTGGCGACCCGGCTGGTTCCGCCGCAGACCGGGCCGGTCGACGAGCTCGAACCGATCGCGACCCTGGCGCTCCGTCGGTTCGTGCGAGCCCACTCGATCGTGCCGGATCTTCCGACGCAGATCACGCTGCGTGGCTTCGCCGCGGTGGGCATGCAGGGCGAGCGGGAACTGACCCGTGGTCTCGCCCGCGCGATGCTCGCCCAGTTGGTGACCTTCCACAGTCCGGACGACGTGCTGATCGCGGTGGCCACCACCGGGCGGGCGAAGGAGGACTGGGAGTGGGCGAAATGGCTGCCCCATGTCCAGCACCCCACGTTGTCCGACGGGATCGGCCAGCTGCGCATGATGGGCGGGTCCCTGGCGCAGGTCGAACAGTGGCTGGAGGAGGAACTGCGGGACCGGCAGCGGTTCTCCCGCAACGCCACACCGCCGCCGGACCAGCCGCACATCGTGATCGTCCTCGACGACGCCGACGTCACCGGTGAGGAACAGATCCTGCTGGAGGAGGGACTCGTCGGCGTCACGTTGCTCGACCTGTCCGAGTCGATCGGCAACCTCGCGGCGCGGCGTGGACTGCGGCTGGTCGTCGAGAAGGAGCGGCTCGGTGCGCGCAGCTCGGGCGGTGTCGAGTGGTTCGGCGAGCCCGACACGTTGAGCAGGGTCGAGGTCGAGGCGCTGGCCCGCAAGATCTCGCCCTACCGGATGAGCACCGGCGCCGCCGACGACGGCGAGGAGCAGCCGCTGCTGTCGAACCCGTCGCTGCTGGAGCTGCTGGGCATCCCCGGTGATCCGATGACGTTCGACGTGCAGCAGGCGTGGCGGCCGCGCCCGGTCCGCGACCGGTATCGCGTGCCGTTCGGGGTCGGCGAGAGCGGCCAGCCGGTCGAGCTCGACATCAAGGAAGCGGCGATGGAGGGCATGGGCCCGCACGGCCTGTGCATCGGAGCCACCGGTTCCGGTAAGTCCGAGTTCCTGCGCACCCTGGTGCTGGGGATGCTGGCGACGCATTCGTCGACGTCGCTCAACTTCGTGCTCGTCGACTTCAAGGGTGGCGCCACGTTCCTCGGGCTCGACAAGGCGCCGCACGTCTCGGCGGTCATCACCAACCTGGCCGACGAGGTGACCCTCGTCGACCGGATGAAGGACGCCCTCGCCGGTGAGATGAACCGGCGGCAGGAGGCGCTGAAGAACGGCGGCAACTTCAAGAACGTCTGGGAGTACGAGAAGGCCAGGGAGAACGGGGCCGATCTGGACCCGTTGCCCGCGTTGTTCATCGTCGTGGACGAGTTCTCCGAGCTGCTGTCGGAGAAACCGGATTTCATCGACCTGTTCGTGGCCATCGGACGGCTCGGCCGGTCGCTGCAGATGCACATGCTGCTGGCGTCGCAACGGCTGGAGGAAGGCAAACTGCGCGGGCTGGATTCGCATCTGTCCTACCGCATCGGTCTGAAGACGTTCTCCGCCGCCGAGTCGAGGGCCGCGATCGGTGTTCCGGACGCGTTCGAACTTCCGTCCGTGCCCGGTGGCGGGTACCTGAAGTACGACACGTCGACGCTGGAGCGGTTCAAGGCGTCCTACGTCTCGGGCCCGTACCGGCCCGCGGGGATCAAGGCCGCGGCCCCGGGTGCCAAGGTCGTCCGTGCGGACAAACGTCCGCAGTTGTTCGTCCCCGATGTCGTGGAGCTGCCCACGGAGCCGGAGCCGGAACCCGAGCCCGAACCGGAACCGCAACAGCAGGCCGAGTCGGACGAGGCCGTGGAGCCGAGCGAGCTCGACGTCATCGTCGGCCGACTCGTGGGCCAGGGCCCTCCCGCACACGAGGTGTGGTTGCCGCCGCTGAAGGAACCGAACTCGCTCGACACGTTGCTGCCGAACCTGAACCCGACGGAGGACCGCGGGCTGACACCGGTCGGATTCTTCGGCAACGGTCGCTTGCAGATCCCGCTGGGGATCGTCGACCGCCCGTACGAGCAACGCCGTGACCCGTTGTGGGCGGACTTCTCCGGTGCCGCCGGGCACGGCGTGATCGTCGGTGGCCCGCAGTCGGGCAAGTCGACGATGCTGCGGACACTGATCATGTCGGCGGCGTTGACGCACACGCCCGGGGAGGCGCAGTTCTTCTGCATCGACCTGGGTGGTGGCACGCTCGGTCCCCTGGAGGGGCTGCCGCACGTCGGTGGCGTGGCCGTGGCGCGGCGGGAACCGGACAAGGCCCGCCGGATCGTGGCCGAGTTGACAACGCTGGCCAACGAGCGGGAGTCCCGGTTCGGCACGCTCGGTGTGGATTCGATGAACGATTTCCGCAACCGCAAGCGACGCGGCGACATCACCGCGGAACAGGACGCCTTCGGCGACGCGTTCCTCGTGGTCGACGGGTGGCGGGCGCTGCGGGACGACTTCGAGGAGCTCGAGCCGCAGATCACCAAGCTCGCGGTGCAGGGCCTCACCTACGGCGTCCATGTGATCATCTCGTCGAACCGGTGGGCCGACATCCGCCCTGCGATCAAGGACATGCTCGGTACCCGGTTCGAACTGCGGTTGGGTGACCCGAGCGAGTCGGACATCGATCGCAGGGTCGCCGTCAACGTCCCCGCCGGCCGCCCGGGGCGCGGCCTGACCAGGGAAAAGCTGCATTTCCTCGGGGGGCTGCCGCGCATCGACGGATCCAGCGGCGACGACGACCTGGGTGACGGTGTCGTCGACGCCGTGTCCAAGGTGGCGTCGGCGTGGCAGGGCAGGCCCGCACCGAAGGTGCGGCTGCTGCCGGACGTCATGCCGTACGAGGAACTGCTCCAGCAGGACAAGTACCGCGACACCAAGCTCATCCCCATCGGTGTCGACGAGGACGAGCTGGCCCCGGTCTACCTCGACTTCAACGCCGATCCGCACTTCCTCGCCTACGCGGACGGTGAGTCGGGCAAGACGAACCTGTTGCGGCAGATCGTGCGGGGCATCACCGAGCGCAACACCAAGCAGGAGGCCGTAGTCATCCTGGTGGACTACCGGCGCACGATGCTCGGGTTCGTCGAGGGTGACCAGCTGCTCGGCTACGCGGTCTCGGCCAACCAGCTGGAGGACATGGTCAAGGAGGTCGCGCAGTCGATGCAGAAGCGGCTGCCGGGGCCGGACGTGACGCCGCAGCAGCTCAAGGACCGGTCGTGGTGGAGCGGTCCCGAACTGTTCGTCGTGGTCGACGACTACGACCTGGTGGCGACCTCGACGAACAACCCACTGAAGCCGTTGTCCGAGTACCTCGCCCAGGCCAAGGACGTCGGCCTGCACATGGTCGTGGCCCGCCGTACGGGCGGTGCGGCGCGGACCGGCATGGACCCGATCCTCGGCAAGCTCAAGGAGCTCGCCATGCCGGGCATGGTGATGAACGGGTCGAAGGACGAGGGGCAGCTGCTCGGCAACGTGAAGGCGGGTCCGATGCCACCCGGACGCGGCTACTTCGTCAGCCGCAAGGTCGGCAAGCAGTTGATGCACGTCTCGTGGATCAACCCCGAGTGAGGTGCCGTGTCCGGCGGGGTGGGCGCGTTCCGCCCGCGAACTGCGCCCACCCCGGGGCGCCGACCGCGGTGCCGTGCCCCCGGGTGGGCACGTTCGCGGGGCGCAGCGCGTCGAGGTCGGTGTCGGCGGGCGTTGTCTGACAAGGTGCCGGCGTACACACCCACGACGACAGGCGGGAGCGGCTGGTGACTCTGCGGGTGGCGGTGGACTTCGGGACATCGAGCACCTGTGTGGCCGCGTCGGTGCACGGCCGGGAACCCCAGATCGTGGTCATCGACGGCCAACCGCTGCTGTCGTCGGCCGTCTACGCCGCCCCCGACGGCACGTTGTTCGTCGGCCAGGAGGCCGAGCGGCAGGCCGCGGTGGACCCGTCCCGGTTCGAACCGCACCCCAAGCGACGCATCGACGAGGGGGATCTGCTGCTCGGCGATGCGGTCGTCAGCGTCGTCGACGCCGTGCACGCGGTGTTGTCCCGTGCCGTCACCGAGGCCCGTCGACTCGCGGCCGGTGCCGAGGTCTCTCTTCTGGTGCTGACCCACCCCGCGGATTGGGGCGCGGTGCGCACCCGGTCACTGCGTCAGGCCGGCGTGCGGCTCGCCCACGAGGTCGCTCTGGTCCCGGAACCGGTGGCGGCGGCCGTGTACCACGCGACGACGTTCGCGCCCGGGGAGGCCGTGTGGGACCACTCCGCGGAGCGCGGCGGCGGCCCGGGTGACACGATCGCCGTGCTCGACCTCGGTGGCGGCACCATCGACGCGAGTGTCGTCCGGAACCTTCCCGGCTCCGCTCGTGACCACACCGGTTTCGAGGTGCTCGCGACCCGGGGTGATCCACGGTTCGGCGGCGCCGACATCGACCAGGTCCTGCTCGACCATGTGGGTTCGCTCGTCCCCGAGGGCGCCCGGGACGCATGGGACGAGCTCGTCGAGGGACGTTCACTCGCCGTCCGTCGTCGCCGCCGGGTGCTCCGCCACGATGTACGCGGTGCGAAGGAGACCTTGTCGCGGCACGCGTACACCGACGTTCCCCTCCCGTCGCCGTTCGCCGACGCGCACGTCACGCGGGACGATCTGGAACGGTTGATCGCGGATCCGCTGGAACGGGCGGTGGAACTCACCCGGTCGACGGCCGAGGCCGCGGGACTGCGGCCGCGACAACTCACGGCGCTCTTCCTGGTCGGCGGGTCGAGTCGGATACCGCTGGTGGCGCGGCTGATCCACGAGCACACAGGTGTCCTACCGACCACATTGGATCAGCCGGAGACCGTGGTCGCGCGGGGGGCGTTGCGGGCGGTGGAGGTGCCGTCGAACCACACCGGGGCGGTCACCGGTGGCCCGCGCCGGGAGGCCCGGCCGTCGCCGGGGCATCCGTCCGCCG
>NZ_KB912488.1:15236-22596 GCF_000383775.1 Saccharomonospora halophila 8 | reverse complement strand
CAGCATCCACCCACGGCGTCCGGCGCCGGGGTGCGACCACCCGGGGCCCCGATCCCGCGCGGCGTCGTTCCTCCGCGGGGCGGCGCGCCGGTCGAGCCGGTGGCAGGGCACGTGTCGGCGCACTCGTCCCACTCCGGTTCCCGGCGGAGGATCCTGGTGGTGACCCTGTTCGTCGTGGTCGCCGCCGTCGCCGCGACACTGATGGTCACCCTGGGCGGCACCAACCCGGCGACACGCGGGCGTCCGGCTGTGACCGGCACACCGGCTGACGCGCAACCGCGGGGGCACACGTATGCGCAGTTCTCCTACCGGTTCGTCGCTCCCGAGGGATGGGTCCAGACCGTGGACGACATCGCGGAGCGGCAGGTCGTCATCAAGCCGGAGTCGGCGCGTTCCGCCGAGGACGACGATCTCATCGCGGTCCAGGAGTTCGTGCTCACCTTCGACGGCGGTGCCGAGCGGACACGGTTGGCCCGCGAACTGCGTCGGAGGACCGCGTCCGACGAGTTCACCGGTTTCGACCCGGACCACCGGTTCGCGGGCGAACACGTCATCCACTACCGACAGCACAAGCCGGCAGCGACCGTCGACTGGTACGTCCTGGCACAGGGCACCGCGCAGGTGAGCATCGGATGCCAGGTGGCACGGCGCGAACGCGAGGTCCGCGCCGCGTGCCAGCAGGTGGTCCGAACCCTCGACTTCACCAACTGACCCACCCGCGGAGAACCGTCGGCGGAGACCTCCGGCCGCGCCCGTGCGTCCGGGCGGGTGTGGCGCGTTTCGCGGGCGGAACGTGGTGCGGCCGCCGCGCCGACGCGGCCACCGCCCGGTTCGGGGCGTTCACGCTAGCAACGACTTCGGGTGTTTCCGCGACAGTGCGGAACCGGCCGTGGCACTGTCTGCGTCGTAGCGCCGGTACGAACCAGTACGGCAACACCACGAGCGAAGGGGGTACTCCCGATGGCAGGCGGTTTCACCGGGACGCCGGAACAGTTCCAGCAGGCGTACCAGGACGTTGACCAGATCAAGGGTCAGATGGACCAGAACCTGAACAATCTGCGGAACAACATCGAGGCGACGCAGGCGGGCTGGCAGGGCGAGGCCGCCAAGGCCTTCCAGAACGTGATGGCCGCCTTCGACGAGAAGACGCGGAAGCTGAACGAGGCGCTCGGCAACATCGGTGAGCTCCTCCAGCAGTCGGGTGTCAAGTACCAGCAGGCGGAAGAGGAGCAGAACGCCGCCATCAGCAACATCGGCAACACGCTCGGCGGACTCTGAGCCGACCCGCTTTCCGACACTCTCCGACGACTTCAGCACTGAACGGGAGGAACAATGCCGAACGGCATCGTTGTTGACTACGCGACCATCCACACGGCCGCCGAGGACTGCAACAAGACGGGCTCCGAGCTGGACGCGCTGTTCGAGGACCTCAGGTCCCGGTTGGCTCCGCTGGTGGACTCCTGGTCCGGTGAGGCCATGGAGGCCTGGCAGCAGTGCCAGAACGAGTGGAACCAGTCGCTGGACGAGATGAAGCAGGTGCTCGCGCAGATCGCGACCGCGCTGCCGCAGATCGCCGACGGTTACCAGGCGACGGACAAGGGCATCCAGGGCATGTTCTGATCGCCCTCCATGTGCTTGCGCGTGACCGGGCCCGCCCTCGCCGGGGACGGGCCCGGTTCGTCGTGGCGGCCGCAGGTGGGCGGTGTGACGTGTCGTAGGATGCTCGTCACCGAGCGGCCGGGGCATGGATCCGGTTCACCGCGTCGGTGCGGGGTGGTGGGCCGGTCGCTCTCGTGACCTGTTCGATGCCGGGTGGTGGGCCGTGTCGCTGTCTGTCGCGTCGGTGTCGCCCGGTCGTCGTCGGCTCGTCCCCGGGGGTCCGGGTCCGGGACTGCGTACGGGGGCTATGATGGGGAGTTGCTGCCGACCCCGCGTTCACCCACCGCACGGCAACCGGGTATCTTCACGTGTTGTTGTGCGCGCAGGAGCGGCACGCGCGAAGCCCGCACGGACCTGACAAGCAAGTTGACGACGAGGTAGACCCTTGCCCACGTACAGCCCAAAGCCCGGCGATGTCACTCGTGCCTGGCACGTGATCGACGCCGAGGATGTCGTGCTCGGCCGGCTCGCGACCGAGGTCGCGACGCTGCTGCGCGGCAAGCACAAGCCCACCTACGCCCCGCACGTGGACACCGGTGACTTCGTCATCATCGTCAACGCTGACAAGGTGGCGCTCACCGGCAACAAGCGCGAGCAGAAGTTCGCCTACCGGCACAGTGGCTACCCCGGTGGCCTGCGTAAGCAGTCGTTCGGCGAACTGCTCGACTCGCGGCCGGTGCGCCTGGTCGAGAAGGTCGTGAAGGGTATGCTCCCGAAGAACAAGCTCGGCCGTGCCCAGGCCAAGAAGCTCAAGGTCTACGCCGGCCCGGACCACCCGCACGCCGCGCAGAAGCCGCAGCCGCACGAGATCACCAAGATCGCTCAGGTGACCCAGTGAGTGAGGAACAGTTCGTGACCAGCACCGAGACCGAGACCGCCTTCGACGCGGTCGTGACCACCGAGACGGCGGCCGCGCCGAAACCGTCTCGTGCCGCTGGGGGCACCGCGCAGACGGTGGGCCGTCGTAAGGAGGCGGTCGTCCGTGTGCGGATGGTGCCGGGCAGCGGCCAGTTCAAGCTGAACGGGAAGAGCCTTGAGGACTACTTCCCGAACAAGGTCCACCAGCAGCTCATCCGTGAGCCGCTGAACACGGTCGAGAAGCCCGAGTCGTTCGACATCGTGGCGACCCTCGACGGTGGCGGGCCGTCCGGGCAGGCCGGTGCGCTGCGCCTCGCCATCGCGCGCGCACTCGCCGAGATCGACGCGGACGACCGGCCCGCGCTCAAGAAGGCAGGCTTCCTGACGCGCGACGCGCGGGAGATCGAGCGGAAGAAGTACGGCCTGAAGAAGGCCCGCAAGGCGCCGCAGTACAGCAAGCGCTGACGCGCACGACAGCCGAGTCGAGCGCCCACCCGAAGCCGGGTGGGCGCTCGACTCATTTCCGGGCCCAGCGGTACCGGACGGCACAGGGTGCCCCGTCCGATCCGGGGCCGTGCGGTGACAACGTTCCGCGGGCGAACTGTCGTCACCCCCACGGTGACACCCTCGAAGACTCCAGACCCCGGGCGACGATCCCAACTCCCACGATTCTCGTGCGCCGTTCGCGGTGTGTCGGGGAGGCGGGCCCGGCCGGGGAGCGCAGTTCGCCCGCGGAACGTCGTCAACGCCCCGGGACTCCGCTCGGGCCGGCGCGGTGGCTGATCCGCATGCGCGGGGGTTCGTCGGGTCGGGGGAGCACGTTCAGCCCGCGGAACGCGGTGTGTGGCCGACCGGGGTTCGGGCGGGCATCGTGGGGTGGCTAGGTTGTTCCGGTCGGGTCGCAGGTGCACGTGATTGACGGAGGTCGACGACATGGCTCGCCTTTTCGGTACGGACGGGGTCCGGGGCCTCGCCAACGACGAACTCACACCCGAGTTGGCGTTGGCGGTGTCGGCCAGTGCCGCCCGCGTCCTCGCCGAGCACGACCGGTCGCACCGGCCGGTGGCGGTCGTCGGTCGGGACCCCCGGGCCAGCGGGGAGATGTTGGAGGCGGCGGTGGTGGCCGGGCTCACCTCCGCGGGCGCCGATGTCCTCCGGGCCGGAGTGCTGCCCACACCGGCCGTGGCCTATCTCGTCGGTGACCTCGACGTCGACCTCGGCGTGATGATCTCCGCCTCGCACAATCCGATGGCCGACAACGGCATCAAGCTCTTCGGCGACGGCGGGCACAAGCTCCCGGACGGTATCGAGGACGAGATCGCCGACGGCCTCAACGCCGCCACAACCCGGCCGACCGGTGCCCAGATCGGCCGCGTGTCCGACGTCGGTGACGCCCTCGACCGGTACGTCGCGCACCTCCTCGCGGCGACACCGGGTTCCCTCGCCGGGCTACGCGTCGTCGTGGACTGCGCCAACGGTGCGTCGTCGTTCGCGGCGCCCGAGGCGTACCGCAAGGCGGGTGCCGACGTGATCGCGGTGAACGCCGACCCCGACGGGGTGAACATCAACGACAACTGCGGCTCGACCCACCCGGAGTCGCTGCGCGCCGCCGTCGTCGAACACGGTGCCGACCTCGGCATCGCTCACGACGGTGACGCCGACCGGTGCCTGGCCGTGGATTCCGATGGCGAGCTCGTCGACGGCGACCAGATCATGGCCGTACTGGCCGTCGGTATGGCGAAGGCGGGCGAACTGACGGACACCACGCTGGTCGCCACGGTGATGAGCAACCTCGGCCTGCATCTCGCGATGCGCGAGCAGGGTATTACGGTGCGCAGCACCGCCGTCGGTGACCGTTACGTGCTCGAGGAGTTGCGCGCGGGCGGCTACTCACTCGGCGGTGAACAGTCGGGTCACGTCGTCCTGCCCGGATACGCCACCACCGGGGACGGCCTGCTCACGGCGCTTCGCCTGATGAGCCGCGTCGGCGAGACGGGCGACCCGCTGCGCGAGTTGGCCGGGGTGATGCGCCGCCTGCCCCAGGTGCTGGTGAACGTGCCGGTGACGGACAAGACCACCGTGACGGGTTCACCGACCGTGAAGGAGGCCGTCGACTCTGTGGAGGCCGAACTCGGCGAGACGGGCCGCGTCCTGCTGCGCCCCTCGGGCACCGAACAACTCGTCCGGGTCATGGTCGAGGCCCCGGACGCCGAGACGGCCCAGGTCGCGGCCGACCGGCTGGCGGGGGTCGTCTCGTCGGTCGGGTGAGCCGTACCGCGTTCCGCCCGCGGAACGCGGTACCCCGCACCGGCCACGGATCCCGCGGAATGATCCACGGTGGAGTGGCCGACTCGGTAGATTGGTGCCCCCACGACGGCACCGGTCGTGCCGGGTGTGCGTCGTAGTCGACACGGTCAACACATGCGAGCGATCTGAGGGGGCCTTGTGGCAGGCGGGCAGACCGTCGACCCGGGAAAGTTGGACGCTGCCGGCTCGGCGTACGGCAAGGAGGGCGGCGAGCTCACGAACGCGGGCTCGAAGATCGAGACAGGAGTGTCCGAGGCGCAGGTCGGGAAGGCCTGGTCCGAGGTCGCCTCCCGCTACAGCGACGTGATCGCCAAGTACCGCGATTCCGTGAACCGCTACGGGAACAAGGTCACCGACCTCGGGGGCAAGCTCACCGAGGCCGCGAAGTCCTACGAGCAGGGTGAAGCCGTCAGCCGTGAGATGATCGCTTCGAAGGAGGTGTGAACGCGTGTCGATCTTTACGCCAACCAATGTCCGAGAGTTGGCGAACCTGAGGTTCACCCCGCAACAGTTCGACGAGATGCGGGCGGCGCTCGACGACCCCCATGTGTCACGGCAGGACAAACAGAACTTCCTTTACGCGTTGTCCAATGCCGATAGGCTGAGCGAGGACGAAGCCGTCAAGTATTCCGCCGAGGTCGGGGCGGATGCGTCGGACGTGATAGCCGGTGGACAGGCTCCTCTCGAAAACCTGGACCATGCTGACGGGAGCCTTCCCCGGGCCCGCACCGACCGGGCCGAGGGACAGGTCAGCGACGCGCGTAACACGTTGAACCAGGGGGGCTTCTCGACCTCGGACGAGATCGTCGACGAGGCGGCGGTCGTGGTGAAACTGTTCGAGGAGTTCCACCCGCGTTACACGGAGGCGAGTGCGCTCGTCGGTGCGGGGCCGAACGGCGCGCAGGAGTCGCAGAACTACGAGCCGGTCTCCCTGGATTCGGGTACGGCCCCCGGCGAGGGGGCGGCCGGGGGGCTGTCCGCGGGATATTCGCACAGTGGCCTCGATCCGCAGAGCATCCGTCGAGGACTGGACGAGTTCCGGGGTATCGATTTCGGCGCCTTTCACGCGGATGCCGAGATGCTCTCGACGGCGTATGACGCCGTCGGTGGCGCGACCGAGGCACTCAACTCGGCATGGAAGAGCAATACCGCGGACTGGACCGGTGATGCGAAGGCCGCGGCGGAACAGGCGAATCAGCGTCTGGCGGACGGTGCCGGAGACCTCTCCCAGGCCCTGAAGACCGCCCCCGACACCATCACCCACAGCATCGACGAGGGTGTACAGCGCAACGTCGTCAACTATGCCCAGCGGGTACTGCAGGTCTACGGCGACGGAACCGTCGCGGAACTGACCCCGTCGCAGGTCGACGGCCTGATCGCGGCGAAGAAAAAGCTGCCTTCGACCATTCAGGAAGTCGAGCAGAAGTATCAGGAGCTCCAGAACAGAAGTTTCGGCGACCGCCTGTTGGACGCTGTGCTCTTCGCTGGGCCGATCCTTCCAGCTGCGGTTCTCGGGATGACCTTTGCGGAGGAGATCACTGAGGACAACATCGGGTCGGAGCTCGAGAAGATGAAGAGCGCTCTCGCGGAGACCGAGACCCGACTGGGTGAGTTCTGCGGCATGTATCAGCAGAAGGCCACCGAGTTCCACGGGCACGGTCAAGGCTTCGTCGCGGCGATCAGCGAGTGCTATTCGGCGTTGACCGAGTCGTTGGGGGAGGAGCTCGACCCGGATCCCTTCGCGGAGCCGGACACGGAGGGGCAGGGCGTGCACCAGCCCGGCGCCGCCGCGGGCGGGGCTTCCGGGGCCGGGGCGGGCAGCGGTGGCATGCCCGGTGGAGCGGGCGGTAGTGGTAGCGCCCCCGGTGGTGGGGCGGGTTCCGCCGGGGTCCCCAGCGCCGAGGACATGATGCCGGACACGGAGCAGGCGACGAATCCGGTGACCGGTGAGGAGCTGGAGGTGAACCCGGAGACCGGCGAGCCCTACCCGATCGATCCGGAGACCGGTGAGGCGGTCAAGGACGCGGCGGAGCAGGACACCGTCACCGTCGAGAAGGGTGACCGCACCTTCGAGATGACCGAACCCGGTGAGGACGGCACGATGGGGATCTCGGTCGCGGACGGCTCCGGCGAACCGAGGGACTACACACTCGACTTCGGTACCGATGGGTCCCCGAACGGTGGTATGGCGGAGGGCGCCGCGGGTGAGGCGGAAGACTTCGGACCGGACGGCCGCACGAGCGGAGAGGCTGGTGAAGGGGAAGGACCCGGCGGCGAGAAGATCCATCGCCCGGGCCCGGACGGCACGATCCGGATTCAGGAGGACGGCTTCGAGCTGACGGCGGAGCAGCCGCAGGGCCCGGACGGTCCGACGGTGGTCACCGTCGACGACGGTCAGGGTGAGCCCACCACCTACACCCTCGGCGCTGAGGACGAGAACCCGACGGCCGGTGGCCAGCCGGGTGCGGGCGCCGGGCGCGGTGACGCGGGGGCACGCGCGGAGACCGGGGAAGCGCCGTCCCGCAACCCCGCACCC
>NZ_KB912488.1:11981-15136 GCF_000383775.1 Saccharomonospora halophila 8 | reverse complement strand
GTCCGCCCGCGAAACGCGCCACCCCCACGGCCCGGGTGGCGCGTTTCGCGGGCGGACCGTCCCCTCCCGGGCGGGGCGGCGTGCGGGGGTGGCCGGTGTCGTTACGCTGAGGGGCGTGTGTGGAATCGTGGGATACGTCGGGCATCGTCAGGCCCTCGACGTCGTGCTCGGTGGGCTTCACCGGATGGAGTACCGGGGCTACGACTCGGCGGGCGTCGCCATGGCCACCAGTGGGCAGACACTGACGGTCGAACGTCGGGCGGGTCGGCTGGCCAACCTCGAAGCGGCCCTCGATGCCACCGGGCGGGACACGTTCGCCGGGACGGTGGGTATGGGCCACACCCGGTGGGCCACCCACGGGCCGCCGGTCGACCGCAACTCCCACCCGCACCGGGACGCCACCGGCCGGGTCGCCGTGGTCCACAACGGCATCATCGAGAACTTCGCCGGGCTGCGCGCCGAGCTGGAGGCCGCCGGCGTCGAGCTGAGCAGCGACACCGACACGGAGACGACCGCACACCTCATCGCCCGCGCCTACACCGACGGCGAGACGGCGGGTGACCTCCCGGCCAGCGTCCGATCGGTCTGCCGCAGGCTCGAGGGCGCGTTCACCCTCGTGGTGACCCACGCCGACCAGCCGGACCTGGTCGTCGCCGCACGTCGCTCGTCGCCGCTGGTCGTGGGGGTCGGCGAGGGCGAGATGTTCGTCGCCTCCGACGTCGCCGCGTTCATCGAGCACACCCGGGACGCCGTCGAGCTCGGGCAGGACCAGCTCGTCGCGATCGGCCGGAACGGGTACGAGATCACCGACTTCGCCGGGGACGCCGCTGAGGGCAAGCCGTTCACCGTCGACTGGGATCTCTCCGCCGCCGAGAAGGGCGGCCACGAGTACTTCATGCTCAAGGAGATCGAGGAACAGCCCGAGGCGCTGGCCAACACGCTGCGCGGCCACTTCCAGGACGGCCGGGTCGTGCTCGACGAGCAGCGGATGTCCGACCAGGATTTGCGCGACGTGGACAAGGTCTTCGTCGTGGCCTGCGGCTCGGCGTACCACTCGGGTCTGGTGGCGAAGTACGCGATCGAGCACTGGTGCCGCCTACCGGTGGAGGTCGAACTGGCGAGCGAGTTCCGCTACCGCGACCCGGTGCTGGACCGCGACACCCTGGTGGTGGCGGTGTCCCAGTCCGGGGAGACGGCCGACACCCTCGAGGCGGTACGGCACGCCCGCGAGCAGAAGGCGCGGGTGCTCGCGGTCTGCAACACCAACGGCGCCCAGATCCCCCGGGAGTCCGACGCCGTGCTCTACACGCACGCGGGCCCGGAGATCGGGGTGGCCTCCACGAAGGCGTTCCTCGCGCAGGTGGCGGCCAACTACCTCGTCGGCCTGGCGCTCGCCCAGGCGCGCGGCACCAAGTATCCGGACGAGGTCGCCGGCGAGTTCGCCGAGCTGGAGGCGATGTCGTCGGCGGTGCACAAGACGCTGGAGACCCTGGAGCAGGTGCGGGGCCTGGGCAGGCGGCTGGCCGAGTCCAAGGCGGTGCTGTTTCTCGGCAGGCACGTCGGCTACCCGGTGGCGCTGGAGGGTGCGCTCAAGCTGAAGGAACTCGCCTACATGCACGCCGAGGGCTTCGCGGCGGGCGAGCTGAAGCACGGGCCGATCGCGCTGATCGAGGACGACCTCCCCGTGGTGGTGGTGATGCCGTCGCCGAAGGGGCGCGCGGTGCTGCACTCGAAACTGGTGTCGAACATCAGTGAGATCCAGGCACGGGGCGCGCGCACCATCGTGATCGCCGAGGAGGGCGACGACCGGGTGCGTCCGTTCGCGGACGAGCTGGTGGAGATCCCCGCCGTGCCCACGCTGCTGCAACCGCTGGTGTCGACGGTTCCCCTGCAGGTGCTCGCCGCCGAGATCGCCCGTGCCCGCGGGTTCGACGTCGACAAGCCGCGCAACCTCGCCAAGTCGGTGACGGTCGAGTAGGCGGACCCCGTGCGCGGCATCTGGACCTCCGCACACGTGCGCGCCGCCGAGGAGCGGCTGCTGCGGGTGACCCCCGAGGGTGCGCTGATGCGCAGGGCGGCCTACGGGGTGTCGGTGCGGGCCGCCGCGATGCTGTCCGAGCACACCGGGGGCGTTTCCGGCAGGCGGGTGGTCCTCGTCGTCGGCGCGGGGAACAACGGTGGGGACGCGCTGTGGGCCGGTGCGTTCCTGCGTCGGCGCGGTGTCGCCGTCACCGCGCTGCTGTTGCGACCGGACAGGGCGCACCCGGAGGGTCTGGCGGCGTTCCGGCGGGCGGGGGGACGTGCCGTCGCGGTCGGCGCGGACGTCGGCGCGGACGACACCGCCGACGTGACCGACCGGATCGACGCGGCGGACCTGGTGATCGACGGGGTCGTCGGGATCTCGGGGTCGGGCGCGTTGCGTCCGGACGCGGCGGCCGTGTTCGACCGGGTGAGCGCCCCGGTGCTCGCGGTCGATCTGCCGAGCGGCGTGGACCCGGACAGTGGTGCCGTCGCCGGTCCGGCGGTGTCCGCGGACGTCACCGTCACGTTCGGGGCTTGCAAGCCGGTGCACGTGCTGGCGCCGCAGCGTTGCGGGGAGGTCGTCCTCGTCGACATCGGGCTCGGGCCCGAATTGGGTGAGCCCGACCTGCGCAGGTTGGACGCCGCGGAGGTGGCGTCGGCGTGGCCCCTGCCCGGCCCGGACGACAACAAGTACACCCAGGGAGTGACCGGGGTCGCGGCCGGCTCGTCGACGTACCCGGGTGCGGCGGTGCTGGCTTCGGCGGCGGCCGTGCGGGCCACGGCCGGGATGGTGCGCTACGCCGGGCCCGCCGCTGACGTCGTCCGGTCCCACTGGCCGGAGGTGGTGGCCACGGGGTCGGTATTCGACGCGGGCCGGGTGCAGTCGTGGATCGTCGGTCCCGGCATCGGCACCGGTTCCGCGGGCAGGGACGTGCTGACGCACGTACTCGGGCAGGGCGTGCCGGTGTGTGCCGATGCCGATGCGCTGACGCTCGTCGCGCAGCACCCGGAGGTGCTGGACGCCCGGGATCCGGACACGCCGCTCGTGCTCACCCCGCACGACGGGGAGTTCGAGCGGCTCACCGGCCGGGCGCCGGGGACCGACCGGGTGGCCGCGGTGCGGGAGGCGGCCC
>NZ_KB912488.1:9663-11881 GCF_000383775.1 Saccharomonospora halophila 8 | reverse complement strand
GGACGTACCCGGGAGCCCGCGAACCCGGCCTGCGCACCCGGCACCGCCACCGTGACATCGGCGCCGGAGGCCAGCGTCGCCCAGCCCCCGCCGGTGGTCGGGTCGCGGACGACGGCGAGGTGCGGCAGTCCCGTGTCCCGGTGCGCGGCGAGGGCCCGGGCGATCCGGTGCAGCTGGGACAGCGCCCGCATGCCCTCCTGCATCCGGCTGCCGCCCGTGGCCACGAGTGAGACGACGGGAGTGGACCGCCGCCGGGCCTCGGCGAACGCGTGCTGTAACCGCAGACCCGTCCGCTCGCCGATGGAACCACCGAGATGGGCGAACTCGAAGGCGACGAGCACGGTGTCCACCCCGCCCACCCGGCCGGTGCCGCAGACCACGGACTCCTCCTCCCCGCTGCGGCGTGCGGCGTCCGCGCGTTGGAGGTCGTAGCCGCGCCACCCGATCGGGCCATCCGGTGCGGAGGGTGCCGAGGGTTCGGGTGGGGACAGTTCGGTGACGTCGTCGGCGACCGTGGTGAGCAACCCGCGTGCGGTGTCACTCATGCAGCGCCTTCTTCAGGATCTTGCCCATGTCGTTGCGGGGGAGGGCGTCGAGGTAGCGCACCACCCGGGGACGCTTGTGTGCCGACAGGGCGCGGGTGACGTGGTCGGCCAGCTCCTCCTCACCGGGACGGGCGCCGTCGGGCACCACCCAGGCGACGATGCGCTCGCCCAGGTCGGGGTCGGGCTCCCCGGTGACGGCGACCTCGGCGACGTTCGGGTGTTCGAGGAGCGCGTTCTCGATCTCCCCCGCGCCGATCCGGTAACCGCCGCTCTTGATGAGGTCCGTCGACTTCCGGCCGACGGGGCGGAGGTGGCCGTCCGCGTCGCGGGTGGCCATGTCCCCCGTGCGGAACCATCCGTCGTGGAACGCCTCGGCGGTGGCGTCGGGGCGGTTGAGATATCCGGTGAACAGGTTCGGGCCCCGGACCTCGACCTCCCCGACGGTCTCGCCGTCGTGGACGTCGAGCGGGTTGTCCGCCTCGTCCACCAGCCGCAGCGACACGTCGCGCAGCGGCGTGCCGACGGTGCCGGGACGGTGCGCACCGTCCGGGCGCACGCTGGTGTTCATCAGGGTCTCGGTCATGCCGTACCGTTCGACGACCCGTCGGCCGGTGGCGGCCATGATGCGCCGGTGGTCGTACACGGGCAGCGGCGCGGACCCGGAGACGAGCAGCCGCGCCCGCCGCAACGCGTCGACCAGGGCAGTGTCGTGGTCCAGCTCGGTCGCGAGGCGGTGGTACATCGTGGGCACCCCGAACAGCATCGTCGCGGGCCCCGCCAGTTCCCGGGCGACGGCACCGGTCGTGAAGCGACCGAGGTGGTGCACGGTGCCGCCCCTGCGCAGCGGTCCGAGGATGCCGAGGACGAGGCCGTGTACGTGGAACAGGGGCAGCCCGTGCACCAGGACGTCGTCGGCGGTCCAGCCCCAGGCGTCGGCCAGTGCGTCCAGCGAGCTCGCGATCGCACGGCGCGGGATCAGCACGCCCTTGGGCGGTCCGGTGGTGCCGGAGGTGTAGATGACGAACGCCGGGGCCTCCGGGTCGGGTTCGTCCTCGGGCGGGGTCGGCTGCGCCGGTGGGGTCGTGCCGGTCGGCGGGAGGGCGACGTCGATCCGTGGCAGGTGGTGCAGTGCGGAGGGGAGCTCCGCGCCGGGTTCGGCGAGCAGGAGGACCGGGGTGCTGTCGGCGACGATGTGGTCGAGTTCACGCGTGCCGCTTCCCGGGTTGATCGGCACGACGGGCACCCCGGCGAGGAGGGCGGCGACGGTGGCGACGGCCGTCTCCGGACCGGGTGTGGCCCACACGGCCACCCGTGTGGTCCGGGGGTCGCCGGACGTCGGGCGGAGGCGCCGGGCCAGGACCCCGGCGACGGTGGCGAGCTCGGCGTAGGTCAACGTCCGGTCACCGAACCGGAGCGCAGTCTTGTCCTGGGCATCGTGCAGGTCCGGCAGGAGCACGGTCACCGGTCACCTCGCGGGTTCTCGTGTCGTGGCGTGTGCGGTCGTGACGGGGGTGGCAGGTGTCGTGGCGTGTGCGGTCGTGACGGGGGTGGCAGGTGTCGTGGCGGGCGTGCGGTGTCTGCGGGCGGGCCGCGGTACGACGTCCGGCCCGGCCACCGTTACCGGCCCGTAGGCGTCTGTGTCCATCATGCCGCCCGCCGCCGCCCGGCGCCGA
>NZ_KB912488.1:4386-9563 GCF_000383775.1 Saccharomonospora halophila 8 | reverse complement strand
GGGCGGCGGAGTTGGTCCGGGACGTGCTGGCCGAGGCCGGGGCCCGCGGATGGCGCTCGCTGTCGTGGCCCGCGCGATCGTTGGCCGCCGGCCTCCACCCGGAGCGTGCCGACCGGTACCGCGCGGAGGTTACCGACGAGTTATACGGAGTGTTACTGTCCACCGATCCGGTGGGACGTCGCTGCGCACGCCGGTCGGGCTGGGTTCCGATCTAGCCCGTTTCCTGCGCGGTATCAGGGATGCCGACATCTGGGCGAAGATTTCCGCAAAAAAAGCCACCAGATCGTGTCAAGGTGACACCTAAAGCGTCCGATGGGGGAGGAGGAATGTCACCCGGCTGCAGGAAGGAACCCCTGTGACGACGGTCTTGATCTGCGACGACCGACGCAGTGTCCGCGAAGGGCTCACCCGCGTGATGTCCGCCGTTCCCGGTGTCAGTCGCATCGACTGTGTAGCGCACGGTGACGAGTTGCTCGCCCGGTACTCCCGGCAGCCGGTCGACGTGGTGCTCGTGGGCACCCAACGTGCCGTGCCGACCGGTGTGGAGGCCACCCGGCGCCTCGTCTCGGCCAATCCGCAGGCGAACGTCATCGTCTTCGGCGCCCCGGACGACGCGGGCAGCATCGCCGCCGCCATCGCCGGTGGGGCGCGCGGGTATCTGCGGTGGGACGCGTCCCGTCCCGAACTCGTCGCCGCGCTCGCCCACACGCTCGCCAGCACGTCGGTCCCGGCGCAACGCCAGCCCTCGGATCCCGGTGTGCAGCTCACCGAACGCGAGCTCCAGGTGCTGCGGGGGATGAGCCAGGGCAAGAGCAACGGTCAGATCGGTCGTGAGCTCTACCTCTCCGAGGATACCGTGAAGACCCATGCCCGGCGGCTGTTCCGCAAACTCGGTGTGCGGGACCGTGCCCAGGCGGTCGCGCACGGCTTCCGGCGCGGTCTCGTCTCCTGACGTGCCCGGATGGGCCGTGACCGCGTGCGGAACTCCCGGGCGGCGGGCGGAACCGCCGCGCGGGTACGGGGCGGAACTCTGTGTCCCGGCAGGCCCGTGTCCCCACCGGGGCCCGTGCCCGGTCGTGGAGCGTACGACCGCGTCCACGTCGGCCCCCGCTTCCACCGGGCGCTTGAAAGTTTGACCAGTGCGGTACCGTCCGAGGAGTGCAGGTTGCGGGGTGCAGGACGCGCCGGGCGACCGTCGACGAGAAGAGCGGCACCGGAAGGTACGGTAGGCGCCGTCGGCGTGCGGGCGTGACGGATCCGAGCCGCACGCCGTTGTCTCTGCACGCCTACACGTAACACCGGGACTGTTGTCTGCGATGGCCACTGTGGGGGATGGACTGGACGAGTCGGTCGTCGCGGCTGTCGAGGGTGATCCTCAGGCCGTGGAACGGGTCCTGGCCGCCATACGTCCCCTCGTGGTGCGGTACTGCCGCGCCAGAGTTGGCAGACAGGAGCGTTCATTCGCTTCGGCAGACGACGTGGCCCAGGAGGTGTGTCTCGCAGTGCTCACGGCATTGCCCTCCTACCGGGATCAGGGCCGTCCGTTCCTGGCGTTCGTCTACGGCATCGCGCAGCACAAGGTCGCCGATGCCCACCGCGCGGCGTCGCGGAACCGTTCCGAGCCCGTGGCCGAGGTCCCGGACGAGGTCGAACGTGCCGTCGGGCCGGAGCAGCGCGCGTTGCAGGGCGAACTGAACGAGCGCATGACGCAACTGCTGCAGGTACTTCCGGAGAAACAGCGCGAGATCGTGGTGTTACGAGTGGTCGTCGGCCTGTCCGCGGAGGAGACGGCCGAGGCCGTCGGTTCGACCCCCGGTGCGGTCCGGGTCGCCCAGCACCGCGCCCTCGCTCGGTTGCGTAAGGCACTGGCCGCTGAGGAGGTGGTCTGAGTGACGGAGCACGACAGCGGCGACCCCGGGCACGCAGGCGTCCCCGGATACAGACCCGGGCCCGCGGAGGACGACGACGCGCTCGTGCCGCCCACGGAACTGTCCGCGATCCAGGCCGACGACGCGCTGCTCGACGCCCTGGGTGGCGCCGATCCCCGCGGTGGGGACGATCTCGACGACGCCGAGCTGCACGCCCTGCTGCTCTCCTGGCGCCGGGACGTGGACGGCGAGCCGATGCCGGAGCTGGTGGACACACCCGACGCCGTGACCACCGTGCGCACCGCCGCACAGGTCAGGCGGTACGCGGGTCGTGGCCGACGACGCATGCTCGTCCCCGTCGCCGCCGCGGCGGCCGTGCTCACCATCGGATTCACCGGGACGGCGCTGGCCGCGCGCGACGCCCAACCGGGCGACACGCTGTGGGGGCTGAGCACGGTGCTCTACTCGGATCACGCGGCGTCGGTGGAGGCCGCGGCGTCGGTGCGGACCGACCTCGCCGAGGCTCATCTGGCGATCGCGCAGCAACGCTACGACGACGCCCGCAGCGCGCTCGGGCAGGCCGAGCAGACACTCTCCGACGTGGTGACGGAGGAGGAGAGCCGGCTGCGGGCCCGACACGAGGAACTCCGGGCCCAACTCGACGAACCCGCGCCGCAACCGCCCCCGGCGGAGTCGAGCAGCGACGGTACGTCGAGCACCGGTGCCGATGACACGACGAACGGGACGGGGACGGCCTCGTCCAGCGAGAACAGCGAAACCGAACTGGACGAGACGTCCTCGGTGCCGTCGACGGAACCGCCCACCTCGACCGAGCCCACGGAATCCAGTTCGTCGTCGGACGAGACCTCCTCCGACGACGAGTCGTCGTCCGGGGAGAACCGGGACGACACGTCGTCGTCCGGCGAGTCCGACGACCCCTTACCGACGAGCTGACGCGCTGTCGGACGGCCCGGGAGCCCCGGGTGATCTCTTCTCGGGCGGCCGGGTGACGTCCCGGGTTCCGCCTGCCGCGGTGTGTGCCGGTGATACACCGTGGCGGCGGTGCCGCGGTGGTGATGATACCGCGGTGTCGGTGATGTTCCGGTGGTGACGCGTGCCGGGTGGCTCCACCGGCGTCACCGAATCCCACGGACGAATCCGCCCCGTCCGTCCCGCCGGGTCGGCGGGACGGACGGAGGGAGCGGTGTGCCCCGGCTCAGCGGGCGTTCTCGGTCGCGGTGATCCCGTCGGCGAACCCCTTGCAGTAGTCCCACGTCACGTACAGCGCGGGGTCGGGATCGAAGGCCGGCTCGTGCGGACGCATCTGGCCGTCCGCGAGGAGCTGTTCGAGACTGGCGCGGAGCAGATGCCAGTCGTGGTAGTGAGGCTGGTCACACTCGCCGCAGTCGACGACGATTCCGCGGATCCCGCGCGGCTCCAGCAGAGCCTGGTAGACGGTGAGGTCGGACAGGTCGGTGAGCAGTTCCGACCGCTCGTCCGGGCCCATCGGTTCGCCCTCGGTCTCGGCGTCGTCGAGCATGGCGAACTCCCGGGCCGGGTCGTTCGGGTCGTCAGCGAACGGGTCTGGGGGCAGGACTTCGTGCGGCACGACCCGCACGGTACCGGGCATGCCCCGGGGTGCGTCCAGCTACCATCGCTAACAGGTCCGCATAGCCCCCTTGTTCACTCCGTCGAGGAAGGTCGGCCGTTCCCCATGACGAGCGACATCACTCCCGCAGATCCGCCGTACCCGCAGGAGGCGGCGGGCACCCCGGACAAGTTCGCGATGCTCGGGCTGACGTTCGACGACGTCCTGCTGTTGCCCGCGGAGTCGGATGTGATCCCGAGCACGGTCGACACGAGCACGAATGTCACCCGGAACGTGAGCCTGCGGGTGCCGTTGCTGTCGGCGGCGATGGACACCGTGACCGAGGCCCGGATGGCGATCGCGATGGCGCGGCAGGGCGGCATGGGGGTGTTGCAGCGCAACCTGCCGATCGAGGAACAGGCCCGGGCGGTCGAGGTCGTCAAGCGGTCGGAGGCCGGGATGGTCACCGACCCGGTGACCTGCTCGCCGGACGACACGCTGGCCGAGGTGGACGAGCTGTGCGCCCGTTTCCGCATCTCGGGGGTCCCGGTCACCGACGCCGCGGGTCTGCTGGTGGGCATCATCACGAACCGCGACATGCGCTTCGAGGTGGACTACAGCAAGCAGGTCAGTGAGGTGATGACCCGGGCGCCGCTGATCACGGCGCAGGTCGGGGTCACCGCGGACGCGGCACTCGGGCTGCTGCGTCGGCACAAGGTGGAGAAGCTGCCGATCGTGGACGGTGCGGGGAAGCTGCGCGGCCTGATCACGGTGAAGGACTTCGTCAAAACCGAGCAGTACCCGGACGCGACCAAGGACACCGACGGCAGGCTCATCGCCGGCGCGGCGGTGGGGGTCGGTGCCGACGGGCACCAGCGCGCGCTGGCGCTGGCCGACGCCGGGGTCGACGTCCTCATGGTGGACACCGCGCACGGGCACTCCCGCGCCGTGCTGGACACGGTGACGACCCTGAAGAAGGAACTCGGCGACACCGTCGACGTGGTCGGGGGCAACGTCGCGACCCGGGCCGGTGCGCAGGCGCTGGTGGACGCCGGGGCGGATGCCGTGAAGGTCGGGGTCGGGCCGGGTTCGATCTGCACGACCCGCGTGGTGGCCGGGGTCGGCGTCCCGCAGGTCTCGGCGGTGTACGAGGCGGACAAGGCGTGCCGACCCGCCGGGGTCCCGCTGATCGCGGACGGCGGCATCCAGTACTCCGGTGACATCGTCAAGGCGATCGCCTCCGGCGCCTCGTCGGTGATGCTCGGCAGTCTGCTCGCGGGGACGGCCGAGGCGCCGGGCGAGGTCGTGCTGGTGAACGGCAAGCAGTACAAGATCTACCGCGGCATGGGCTCGCTGGCCGCGATGCAGTCGCGCGGCGGCGGCCGGTCGTACTCCAAGGACCGCTACGCCCAGGACGACGTCCTCTCCGAGGACAAGCTCGTTCCCGAGGGCATCGAGGGGCGCACCCCGTTCCGCGGCCCGCTGTCCGGTGTGGTGCACCAGCTCGCGGGCGGAGTGCGGTCCGGGATGGGCTACGCGGGCGCCACCACGATCCCCGAGCTTCAGCGGGCACAGCTGGTCCGCATCACCTCGGCGGGGCTGAAGGAGAGCCACCCGCACGACGTGACCATGACGGTCGAATCCCCCAACTACACCACCCGCTGACCCGGCTGCCCGGCCCGCCCGCGCCCGGCGACCCGGCCCCGACGCCGGACCGGCGC
>NZ_KB912488.1:0-4286 GCF_000383775.1 Saccharomonospora halophila 8 | reverse complement strand
GTCGAGGGCGGCGGCCCGGCCGGCGACCGGCCAGGACCGCATTCCGCCCGCGAAACGCGCCACCTCGGTGACCGCGCGGTCGGTCGTGGCGGTGTCGGCCACGGCCACGGTGGCGATCTCGGTGGCGTCGTGGGGGTGGGTGACGGGGCGGGTGTCGTCGCCGTCCTCGGCGCGGCCCGCGAGCCACATCGGCCGGGGACGCGGTGTGATGGTGTCCATGCCCTCCATGGGCCGCACGGTAACCGTGACCTGGGGGCACCGCGCGACGGTTGGCCTGGGACGATGGGTGTGTCGGTGTGTGGAGAGACGATCGGTGAGGAGACCGGCAGTGGCAGACGGTTCCGTGGGGCCCGTGCTCGTGGTGGACTACGGTGCGCAGTACGCGCAGCTCATCGCCCGCCGGGTGCGGGAGGCCCAGGTGTACTCGGAGGTCGTCCCGCACACCACCCCGGTCGACGAGCTCGTCGCCCGGGAACCGGCCGCGATCATCCTCTCCGGCGGACCCGCCAGTGTCTACGCCGACGGGGCCCCGGCGGTGGACCCCGCCCTGTTCGACACCGGGGTGCCGGTGCTCGGGATCTGCTACGGCTTCCAGGCGATGGCCCGCGCTCTCGGCGGCACGGTCGAGCACACCGGCACCCGGGAGTACGGCCGCACCGAGGTCGGTGTCCGCGGCGGGGCGCTGCACGAGGCGCTGCCCGCGAAACACCCGGTGTGGATGAGCCACGGTGACTGCGTGACCGGTGCGCCCGGGGGCTTCGATGTCACCGCGACCAGCGACGGCGCCCCCGTGGCCGGGTTCGAGGACACCGGGCGCGGGCTCGCCGGCGTGCAGTACCACCCCGAGGTCGCGCACTCCCCGCACGGACAGGAGGTGCTGCGCCGGTTCCTGCACGACGTCGCCGGGATCCGCCCCCGGTGGACCACCGCCTCCATCGTGGACGAGCAGGTGGCCCGTATCCGGGCGCACATCGGTGACGGCCACGCGATCTGCGGCCTGTCCGGCGGGGTGGACTCCGCCGTGGCGGCCGCCCTGGTGCAGCGCGCGATCGGGGAACGGCTGACGTGCGTGTTCGTCGACCACGGTCTGCTGCGCGCGGGCGAACGGGCCCAGGTCGAGCGCGACTTCGTCGCCGCCACCGGGGTGAAGCTCGTCACCGTGGACGCGCGGGAGCAGTTCCTGGACGCACTCGCCGGGGTGGCCGACCCCGAGCAGAAGCGCAAGATCATCGGCCGGGAGTTCATCCGGGTCTTCGAGCAGGCCGCCCGCGACCTCAAGGCGCGCGGCGATGTCGAGTATCTGGTGCAGGGCACGCTCTATCCGGACGTCGTCGAGTCCGGCGGCGGCACGGGTGCGTCGAACATCAAGAGCCACCACAACGTGGGCGGGCTCCCCGAGGACCTCCAGTTCGGGCTGGTGGAGCCGTTGCGGCTGCTGTTCAAGGACGAGGTGCGCCGCGTCGGGCTGGAGCTCGGTCTGCCCGAGACGATCGTGCACCGCCAGCCGTTCCCCGGACCGGGCCTGGCGATCCGCATCATCGGCGGTGTCACGTCCGACCGGCTGGAGACCCTGCGGGCCGCCGACGCGATCGCGCGGGAGGAACTCGGCTCGGCCGAGGTGGACAGCGACATCTGGCAGTGCCCCGTGGTGCTGCTCGCCGACGTACGCAGCGTCGGGGTGCAGGGCGACGGCCGCACCTACGGTCATCCCGTGGTGCTGCGTCCGGTGTCCAGCGAGGACGCGATGACCGCCGACTGGGCCCGGATACCCTACGACGTGCTGGAACGGATCTCCACCCGCATCACGAACGAGGTCACCGAGGTGAACCGGGTCGTGCTCGACGTGACGAGCAAGCCGCCTGGCACGATCGAGTGGGAATAGTCGCCCACCCGGGCGACCACGACACGGACTTGTGCTGAGGAGTGATCATCGGTGTGGGTGTTGGGCGTCAGCGTACTGGCGGTCACGGCGGGCGCGTACTTCGCCATGCGGCACACCCGCCGTGAACTGCACGCGATGATCGGCACGGAGACGCTGTCGATCCAGCAGTTGGAGCAACTCCGTGATGTTTCGGCCGAGCTCGGTGGTAAGGGGGACCTGCGGCGGACCGTCCAGGTGGTGGGTGCGGCGCATCCGGGGCCGGACGGAGCACTGACGGCGGAGCTGTCCAAGGCCGAGTGCGTGTGGTTCCACTACCGAGTCGACCGGCACTACGAGATCATCGAGCACGGTGAGTTCCGGCGCCGTAAGAAGCGCAGTGAGAACGTGATCGACCACGTCTCGCGAGAGAAGTACGCGCTGGTGGACGAGGAGGGACGGACGGTCCTCGTCGAACCTGGGGACACCGAACCGGACGGTGTGGAGCAGTCGGTACACAGATTCGAACCGGTGCGCTCCGCGACCGGCGAGATCGACCTTGAGAGTCTCACACCGGACTCCGGCTCCGGGCACAGTGAGATCACCGTGGGCTACCAGTACACGGAGTGGTCGTTGCGGCCGGGTACCCGACTTCATGTGCTCGGCGAGGTGGAGGACACGTTCGGACCGCTCACGATCCGCGGGCCCGGCCAGGGTGGGCACTTTGTCATTTCCACCCGTCCCGGAAGCGAGTTGCGTGCCGAGCGCAGGAAGCTGCACACGGGTCTCGCGGTCGGTGTCGTGATCGGCGTTGTGCTCGGCGTCGGCTTCGTGGTGGGCGGATTGGTGACCTGACCTGGACGGTCCCGGTCGTCACCGGGTGGGCTGGGCCGAGCGCTCGGTGGTGTCGTCCGGACCCGAGGTGTCCTCCACCGGACCGGTGTCCCCGCCGTGCGCGGCGGACGGGACCTCGGGTCCGGCCGGACCGGGTCCCGGTGTGTCCGTCTCCGCCACCTCCGCCGTGGCCGCCGTCGTGGCCGCGACCGGGCTGTGGACCTGTTCGCCCCGCATCACACCGCGCTGGTGGTTGACCAGCTCCGCCTCGCGGATGGCGAGGGTCCGGGCCAGTTCGGTGATCTGCTGCGTGGTGCCGCGGAAGCGCAGGTAGGTGTTCAGCATGCCGAACAGGAACGCCACCACCAGCATGTAGAGCAGCAGGTCCGCACCACGGCCGATGCCGAGCGCGTGCGCGAGCAGCGTGACGTGCCCGGGGAACAGGACCGCGTACACGGCGAAGGCGAGGAAGCCGAAGAAGCCGATGCGTTTGCCCGCCTGCATGCGGACGTTGTGCCGGCGGCTGACGAAGTAGAGGAAGATCCCCGCGACCGCCGCCAGCAGGACGACCTGCGCCCACATGCTGATCACCTCCGGTTGCGCAGCGAGAAGTCGAACAGGATGTTCACACCGTTGATCAGCGACTGGCCCTTGGCCTTCGAGTAGTCGGTGTAGAGGATCTGCACCGGCACCTCACGGACCCGGAAGTCGTGATTGGCCAGGAACGATACGATCTCCGAGGCGTGGGCCATCCCGTTCATGCTGATGTGCAGGCGTTCCGCGGCCGGACGGGCGAACACCCGCAGGCCGTTGTGCGCGTCGGTCAGCCGGAGCTTGCGCACGTTGCGGCTGAGCACCGCCGCCGTGCGCAGCACGACCCGCTTGATCCAGGGCACGTCCTCGGCCTGTTCGAGGAAGCGGGACCCGAGCACCACGTCGGCGTCCCCGGCGCGGGCCACCTCGACCATCCGTTCGGCGTCGGTGACCTGGTGCTGGCCGTCGGCGTCGAAGGTGAGGAAGTGCTGCGCCCCGGGGCGGGACAGCGCGTAGGACAGGCCCGTCTGCAGCGCCGCCCCCTGGCCGAGGTTGATCGGGTGCCGCACCAGGTGCGCTCCCGTGCTCGCCACGCGGCCGGCCGAGTCGTCGTGCGAGCCGTCGTCCACGCAGACGACGTTGGGAAACGTCGCGCGGACGTGTTCGACGACATCGGCGATCACACGGTCCTCGTTGTAGACCGGGATCACCACCCAGACGTCTTCGTAGCTCACCTGACTCTCCCCGGATTCGGGCACGACGCCGTGCTCATCGTAACGGGTCGCGGCTGGTCTTCTGTGCCGTGGCGGGAGAGGCGGCCCCGGACGCGACCGGAGGGGGTGACGACGTCGCGTTCCCCGACCCGGCCGCCGGGGTGGTGTCCGCCATCTGTGCGGCCCGGATGTGCTCGACGGTGCGGCGCACGCCCTCGGCCAGGTCGGTCTCCGGCTTCCAGCCCAGTTCCCGCCGGGCCGAGTCGGCGTCCAGCGCCGACGCCCGCAGGTCGCCGAGGCGGGCGGGACCGTGGGTGGGTGTGTCCTCGGCGTTCGCGGCCGCGGCG
>NZ_KB912487.1:22776-24967 GCF_000383775.1 Saccharomonospora halophila 8 | reverse complement strand
GCGTCGGCGTGCCCGTGCCCGGCGCCGGGGTCACCGCCGTGGGTGTGCCCGGTGGCGGTGCCGCTCTCCTCCAGTGCGATCGCGGCGTTCACGTGCGGCTCGCCCACGGCGTAGGCGAACACCGCCGCGAGCACACCGGCGATCAGGCCCGCGGCCATGCCGCGGACCAACAGAGTTCTCATCATCGTCGCCCCCGCTCAGTGGCAGGGGAAGGCCAGCAGGTGCCGGCCGTCGTGCAGGAACTCGTGGACCAGACCGTCGGTGGCCAACAGCTCCACCGCACCGGCCTCGGTGCTCACGAAGTACAGCACCGCCAGCGCCAGCACACCGACGAACACCGCCCACGGCACGATCTCCCGCAGCGGGATGCGGACCGGGGTGGGGGTGGTGGCGACATGCGCCTGTGACATCGAAACCTCCTCCGGGCTTGCGCGGCCCTCTCGGAACGATCCCGACGACGGGTGGGTCTGACTCCCGGGGCCTGACACCCCGGACACAGTGGCGCGACCGCGCCGGACTCCCACCGGCTTCCACACCGCCGTCGAACAGCCCGCCGAGACTATGGCGACGCGACGCACCCTGTCAACGCTGCGGGGTTGCCGTGAAGGGCACCTTCGCTGCGTCAGACGGAGTGAGGGGCACTTTTCCTGCGTCAGATGCAGGGAAAGTGCCCCTCACAGCACAACGGGAGGTGATCCGGGGCAGGGCGATCCGTAGAGGAGCAGCGGCAAGGCCGTCATAGCGCGACGCCCGCTTCACGCAGGTCGCGCTGTGCGTCTTCGAGTGGAACACCCCGGAGATTGGCGACGGCCCGTACAGGCAGGACCCCCTCCGCGTAGCCCCTGGTCGCGCGGGCGAGCAACTGCTGTGGTGCTCTGCGCTGGTCGGAGTCGCCCTGTAGAACGCGGTACTGGTCACTCCAGCCGAACCGGGCGGCCAATCCCGGAGCCGTCAGTCCCCTCGACTCCTGCTTGGCAGCGTCGTCGAGGTATCCGGCTTGATGCAGCGCGATCCCGGCGATCTGGGGGGAGACGAGGAAGTGCTGCACGACATTGGACAGCGTTGATTGGGTCCCAAGCTTCCGGTCCCCGAGAAAGGCCCGCAAACCTTCGGTCGGTACCAGCAGGTGGCGGGCGAAGGCGTCGGCCCGGGTCTCCGTGGGACTTCTGTCGCTCCAGTTCCCGGCATCCTGGTCCACCCAGTCCTGGAAGAGCACGTGGCCGAGCTCGTGGGCGAGTGTGCTGCGTTGTCGCATCGGTTTCCGGGTGCGCGCGACACCGATGAACACCGTCCCGCGCGTCCGATCGCGCATCGTCAGGCCGTGTTCGTCCGGGCCTGCGTCGAGTACGGTCACGTCGATCCCGGTGGTCTGCTCGATGAGGGCCACGAGGTCGCCCAACGGCTGCACCCCGAGGTTGTGCTCCGCACGAAACCGCTCGGCCGCCCTCCGTCCGTCGCTTTCCGCTTTCACGACTGTTCGCCCTCGCGTCAGATCGTGGCCGGGATGGCGTGGTCATCCAGGTAGTCGTTCAGCTCCAGGAAGCGCAGCAGGGCCTGGCGCATGTCCTCCATGCCGGAGTCGTTGGTGGCCCGGGCGGCGCACTGAGCCCGGTCAGCCACCGTGCCGGCGCCGGTGACTTGGGCGACCGTATGGCCCGTCGCCCACGCGATCGCCACCAGTTCCGGCATCTTCGCGAGCCGGCCCCCGGAAATGATCCGCGACAGCGTGGACTGCGACATGCCGGTCGCCTCCGCGAGCGCTCGCTGACTGAGGCCCGCCGCGACGCGGGCACGATCGATCAGCGCGGCGTTATCCCTCGTCACCGCAGTCACCTTCCGGACGTTTGAATCAGCAGTACTGTTCCTGATTCAGGATCGCCCGACCGGCCAGCGCTCACCCGGGTGTGTTCATGAGGAGAATCCTCCCTGCGTGGGGTGCCGTGAGGGGCACTTTCGCTGCGTTGAGTGCAGTGAAGGAGGCCCTCACGGCGTCAGACGCAGGGAAAGTGCCCTTCACGGCACAACCGGGGTGCGTGGGCGCAGGCCGGCGCGGGCGGCGATCCAGGCGGTGAGGTGGGTGGCGAGGGCGCGGTGGCCGGGGGCGTTCGGGTGCAGGCCTTCCGTGAAGTCGTCCGGGCCCGTCCAGTCGGTGGTGGGGACGTAGGCCACGCGGGCATCGCCGGCCGCCGTG
>NZ_KB912487.1:14574-22676 GCF_000383775.1 Saccharomonospora halophila 8 | reverse complement strand
AGCCCGGCCGGGCCGGAGCCGACCACGGCGACCTTCTTCCCGGTGCGCGTGGCGGGTGGCTGCGGCGTGACCCAGCCTTCCTCCCACGCCCGGTCGATGATCGAGATCTCCACCCGCTTGATGGTCACCGGGTCGTCGTTGATGCCCAGCACGCACGCCGTCTCGCACGGCGCGGGGCACAGGGTGCCGGTGAACTCGGGGAAGTTGTTCGTGGCGTGCAGCCGCTCGATCGCCTCGCGCCAGTCGTCCCGCCAGGTGAGCGTGTTCCACTCGGGGATGAGGTTGCCGAGCGGGCAGCCCTGGTGGCAGAACGGGATGCCGCAGTCCATGCAGCGGCCCGCCTGCTTGGTCAGCTTGGAGTTCTCGAACTCCTCGTAGACCTCACGCCAGTCCTTGATGCGCACGTCGACCGGGCGCGACTTCGGCGTCTGCCGCGGTGTGGTGAGAAAACCCTTGGGGTCAGCCATCAGCCGTCTCCTTGTTCGCGCGGGCCGGGACCCGCTCGGCCGTCACGGGGCGACGCCGACGTCACCCGTGCGCCGCCACGGCCGGCCGCGGGATCTCCGCGTCCGACCGGCGCGCACGGGTGAGCGGTCGGCGTCACCCGTGCGCCGCCTCCATGATCGCTTCGTTGACGTCCCTGCCGTCGCGTTCGGCCGCCGCCTGCGCCGTGAGTACCCGCTTGAAGTCGGTCGGCATGACCTTGACGAATCGCGGCAGCGCGGCGTCCCAGTCGGTGAGCAGCGTGTGCGCCACCGCCGAGCCGGTCTCGGCGTGGTGGCGCGCCACGGCGTCCCGCAGCAGGGCCGAGTCCTCGTCGTCGAGCGGGTCGAGGTCGACCATCTCGCCGTTGACCCGGTCCGGGTCGAGGTCGAGCACGTAGGCCACCCCGCCCGACATGCCCGCCGCGAAGTTGCGGCCGGTGGGGCCGAGCACCACCACGCGCCCGCCGGTCATGTATTCGCAGCCGTGGTCGCCCACACCCTCGACGACCGCCAGGGCGCCCGAGTTGCGCACGCAGAACCGCTCACCGACCTGCCCGCGCAGGAAGATCTGCCCGCCCGTGGCGCCGTAGCCGATGACGTTGCCCGCGATGATGTGCTTCTCGGCCGCGAACGACGCCTCCTTCGGCGGGTGGACGACGATCCGCCCACCGGAGAGGCCCTTGCCGACGTAGTCGTTGGCGTCGCCGGACAGCCGCAGGGTGATGCCCCGAGGGACGAAGGCGCCGAACGACTGCCCCGCCGTGCCGGTGAAGGTCACGTCGATCGTGTCGTCGGGCAGGCCCTCGCCGCCCCACTTCGTCGTCAGCTCCGCGCCGAGCATCGTGCCGACGGTGCGGTTGACGTTGCGCACCGGCAGTTCCAGCGTCACCCGGTCGCCCGAGGCCAGCGCGCCCTCGGCGAGCTGGATGAGCGTGTTGTCCAGCGCCTTGTCCAGGCTGTGGTCCTGCTCGACCACCCGGTGTCGCGGCGTGCCCGGTTCCAGCTCGGGCACGTGGAAGATCGGCGAGAGGTCCAGCCCGCTCGCCTTCCAGTGGTCCACGGCCTTGTCGGTGTCCAGCAGCTCGGCGTGCCCGACGGCCTCCTCGATCGAGCGGAAGCCCAGCGCGGCCAGGTACTCGCGCACCTCCTGGGCGATGAACTCGAAGAAGTTCACCACGTAGTCGGCCTTGCCGCTGAACTTCTCGCGCAGCGCCGGGTTCTGCGTGGCCACACCGACCGGGCAGGTGTCCAGGTGGCACACCCGCATCATGATGCAGCCGGAGACCACCAGCGGCGCGGTGGCGAAGCCGAACTCCTCGGCGCCCAGCAAAGCCGCCACCATCACGTCCCGGCCGGTCTTGAGCTGGCCGTCGGTCTGCACCACGATCCGGTCGCGCAGCCGGTTGGCCAGCAGCGTCTGCTGCGTCTCGGCCAGACCCAGCTCCCACGGGCCGCCCGCGTGCTTGATCGACGACAAGGGGGAGGCGCCGGTGCCGCCGTCGTGCCCGGAGATGAGCACCACGTCCGCGTGCGCCTTGGACACGCCCGCCGCGACCGTGCCGACCCCGACCTCGGACACCAGCTTCACGTGGATGCGGGCTGCCGGGTTGGCGTTCTTCAGGTCGTGGATCAGCTGCGCCAGATCCTCGATCGAGTAGATGTCGTGGTGCGGCGGCGGCGAGATCAGCCCCACGCCCGCGGTGGAGTGCCGCGTCTTCGCGATCCACGGGTACACCTTGCCGCCGGGCAGTTGCCCGCCCTCGCCGGGCTTGGCCCCCTGCGCCATCTTGATCTGGATGTCGTCCGAGTTCACCAGGTACTCGCTGGTGACGCCGAACCGGCCGCTGGCGACCTGCTTGACCGCGCTGCGGCGTTCCGGGTCGTAGAGGCGCTCGGGGTCCTCGCCGCCCTCACCGGTGTTGGACTTGCCGCCCAGCCGGTTCATCGCGACGGCCAGCGTCTCGTGCATCTCCTGCGAGATCGAGCCGTAGGAGATGGCGCCGGTGGCGAACCGCTTGACGATCTCGGAGACCGGCTCGACCTCCTCGATCGGCACCGGCTCCCGCACACCCTCCTTGAGGTCGAACAGGCCGCGCAGCGTCATCAGCCGCTCGGCCTGGTCGTCGACCGAGCGGGTGTACTCCTTGAAGATGTCGTACTTGCCGCTGCGGGTGGAGTGCTGCAGCTTGAACACCGTCTGCGGGTTGAACAGGTGCGGCTCGCCCTCGCGCCGCCACTGGTAGTCGCCGCCGACCGCCAGCTCCCGGTGGTGGGCCTGCACCCCGTCGGCCGGGAACGCCGTGCGGTGCCGCTCGGCGACCTCGTGGGCCAGCAGGTCGAAACCCACCCCGCCGAGGCGGGAGGTGGTACCGGCGAAGCAGGCGTCGACGACCTCGGAGCCCAGCCCGATCGCCTCGAAGATCTGGGCGCCGGTGTAGGAGGCGACGGTGGACACGCCCATCTTGGACATCGTCTTCCGCACGCCCTTGCCCAGCGCCTTGATCAGGTTGCGGGTGGCCTGGCCCGGCGTGACGTCGCCGAGCTTGCCCTGACCGGCCAGCTCCTCGACGGTGGCCATCGCCATGTACGGGTTCACCGCCGCCGCGCCGTAGCCGATCAGCAACGCGATGTGGTGCACCTCGCGGGCATCGCCCGACTCGACCACCAGGCCGACCTGGGTGCGGCTCTTCTCCCGCACCAGGTGGTGGTGCACCGCGCCGGTCAGCAGCAGGGACGGGATCGCGGCGTGCTCGGCGTCCACCCCGCGGTCGGACAGCACGATCAGCCGTGCGCCGCCCGCGATGGCCTCGCCGACCTCGGCGCGGATCTCGTCCAGCCGGGCCCGCAGCGCCGCGCCGCCGCCGGCGACGTGGTAGGTGCCGTGCACGGTGTGCGCCTGGAACTCCGGCAGGTCGCCGTCGTCGTTGACGTGCACGAGCTTGGCCAGCTCGTCGTTGTCCAGCACCGGGAACGGCAACACGATCTTGCGGCAGTGCCCGGGCCCGGCGTCGAGCAGGTTCGGCTCCGAACCGAGCTGGGTGCCCAACGCGGTCACCATCTCCTCGCGGATGGCGTCCAACGGCGGGTTGGTGACCTGGGCGAACAGCTGGGTGAAGTAGTCGAAGATCGAGCGTGACCGGCTGGTCAGCGGCGCCAGCGGGGCGTCGTTGCCCATCGAGCCGATCGGCTCCGCGCCGGAGCGGGCCATCGGTTCGAGCAGCACACCCAGCTCCTCCTCGGTGTAGCCGAACGCCTGCTGCCTGCGCACCAGCGAGGAGTGCGACGGCGTCTCGCGCTCGCGCGGGGGCAGCTCGCCCAGCCGCAGCATGCCCTCGTCGAGCCAGTCGCCGTACGGGTGCTCCGCGGCGAGTCCGCCCTTGATCTCCTCGTCGTCGACGATGCGGCCCTCGGCGGTGTCCACGAGGAACATCCGACCCGGCTCCAGGCGGCCCTTGCGCACCACGGACGACTGGTCGAGCTCCAGCACGCCGACCTCACTGGCCAGCACCACCAGCCCGTCCTCGGTCACCCAGTAGCGGGCGGGGCGCAGGCCGTTGCGGTCGAGCACGGCGCCGATCCGCGTGCCGTCGGTGAACGACACCAGCGCGGGGCCGTCCCACGGCTCCATCAGCGTGGAGTGGAACTCGTAGAACGCCCGGCGCGCGGGGTCCATCCCGGCGTGGTTCTCCCACGCCTCCGGGATCATCATCAGCACCGCGTGCGGCAGCGACCGCCCGCCCAGGTGCAGCAGCTCCAGCACCTCGTCGAAGGACGCCGAGTCACTGGCGTCCGGGCTGACGATCGGGTAGAGGCGGTGCAGTTCGCCCGGGATGAGGTCGGTGGACATCTGCGACTCGCGGGCGTTCATCCAGTTGCGGTTGCCCTTGAGCGTGTTGATCTCACCGTTGTGCGCGACGTAGCGGTAGGGGTGCGCCAGCGGCCACGACGGGAAGGTGTTCGTGGAGAACCGGGAGTGCACCAGGCCGATCGCGCTGACCACGCGCTCGTCGGTGAGGTCGGGGAAGAACCTCTCCACCTGCGGCTCGGTGAGCATCCCCTTGTACACGATCGTGCGCGCGGACAGGCTCGGGAAATACACCTGCTGCTCGGCGAGTGCGTGCTCGGTGCGCTTGCGCACGCAGAACGCGGCCCGCTCCAGCGCCAGCCCGGTGACGTCGTCGCGGTGCGGGGCGAGGAAGACCTGCGTGAAGTGCGGCATCGTGCTCGCCGCGGTGGGGCCGACGTGGTCGCCGTCCACGGGCAGGTCGCGCCAGCCGAGGACACGCATGTCCTCCTCGGCCGCGATTCGCTCGATCGTGGACATCGCCTTGCCGCGCGCCTGCTCATCGGTGGGCAGGAAGGCGGTGCCGACGGCGTAGGCGCCGGGTTCGGGCAGGTCGAAGTCGACGACCTCGCGGTAGAACGCGTCCGGGACCTGGATCAGGATGCCTGCGCCGTCCCCGGTCTCCGGTTCGGAGCCACGGGCGCCGCGGTGTTCCAGGTTGCGCAGGGCGACGAGGGCCTTCGCGACGATGCTGTGGTCCTTGCGGCCCGCGAGGTCGGCGACGAAGGCGACGCCACAGGCGTCGTGCTCGTACTCGCTGTCGTACAAGCCGCCGACGGGCTCGTGCGGTGCGTGGCGGGTCACGGCTGGCCGCCTCCTATGGCTCGGCACAACCGGGCCGGCGCCGGACCGACGCCTTCGTGCGGTCGACTAACGCTGTGGCCCGTTGGTGCGATGGTCGGTACGGGTAAGGTCGATGCCGTTGCGACGGTGCGACGGATCTCGCATCGTGACCACACTGCGCTGTGCGGCGCTGAGCACTGCGCTGCCACGGAGGGTCGACAGGTGGGCCGACCGTTCCGGCGCGCGAATGACTCCCGGGTTCGCCGGTCTTATGACGATAGTGTGAATTCGCGCTTCTCGGGATAGGTGTGATGTTGCGAGTGGGAAACACCACGCCGGGATTGACGGGTGCCCCGCGAGCCTGCTTCGTCCCGATTGTAACGAGATGACCTCGGGCGACACGAGCGCGGTAGGGTCTGCGCATGGCTGACACCCGGTTGGACCCGAAAGACTTCCTCGGCGTCGACGACGGCCTCTCGGTCGAGGAACGCGACATCCGCGATGCGGTACGGGAATTCGCGCGTGCGGAACTGGAACCGAGGATCGCGGACTGGTACGAGACGGGCAACCTCCCCGCCCGCGACCTGGCGAAGGACTTCGGCCGGTTGGGGGTGCTGGGGATGCACCTGACCGGGTACGGCTGTACGGGCACCTCCGCCGTCGCCTACGGTGCCGCCTGCCGCGAACTGGAGGCCGTGGATTCGGGGCTGCGCAGCTTCGTGTCCGTGCAGGGCTCGCTGGCGATGTACGCGATCCACCGGTGGGGCAGCGAGGAGCAGAAGCAGCGCTGGCTGCCCGCGATGGCCACCGGGGAGGCACTGGGGTGCTTCGGGCTCACCGAACCGGACGCGGGCAGTGATCCGGCGTCCATGCGCACCCGCGCTCGCCGGGACGGCTCCGACTGGATCCTCGACGGCACCAAGATGTGGATCACCAACGGCACCGTGGCCGACGTGGCCGTGGTGTGGGCGCGGACCGACGAGGGGGTGCGCGGGTTCGTCGTCCCCACCGACACTCCGGGCTTCACCGCCACCGAGGTGACCCGCAAGCTGTCCCTGCGGGCGTCCCTGACGGCCGAACTGGTGCTCGACGGCGTCCGCCTGCCCGCCGACGCGGTGCTGCCCGACGTCACCGGCTTGCGGGGCCCGCTGTCCTGCCTGAACGAGGCCCGCTACGGCATCCTGTTCGGCGCGGTGGGTGCGGCCCGCACCTGCTACGAGGCCGCGCTGGAGTACACGACCACGCGCGAGCAGTTCGGCCAACCCCTGGCGGCCTACCAGCTCACCCAGCGCAAACTCGCCGACCTTGTGGTGGAGGTCAACCGCGCCGGGCTGACGGCGCTGCACCTGGGACGACTCAAGGACGCGGGCACCCTGCACCACAACCAGGTCAGCTTCGGCAAACTGGCCAACGTCCGCTCCGCGCTGGACGTGGCCCGCACCGCGCGTTCGATGCTGGGTGCCAACGGCATCTCGCTGGAGTACCCGGTGATGCGGCACATGACCAACCTGGAGACGGTGCTGACCTACGAGGGCACCGAGGAGATGCATGCCCTGTCGATCGGCAACGCCGTCACCGGCATCCCGGCGTTCCGGGTGTCCTGACGCCGGTCGGCGCCGACCGTGGTTCCGGGGCGCGGGGGCGTCGGGTCGCCGCGCCCCGGTGCGCCACGGTCAGTGGCTCACCAGCGAAGGGGTGAGCGCGCGTTCGCCCGCGTCGGTGAGGACGGCGGGGACGCGCTGGCCCGGTCTCCCGGTGTGCGCGGGTGCGATCAGACCGGCACGCGCGAGGCGGGCCGCGGTGGCTTGATCGCAGCAGGCCAGTCCGTCGACGAAGAGGTCGGGCTCGCGACTACAGGTGATCTCGGCTTTCCCACGGGACACGGCGCGCAGCGTCGCGCGCTCCCGGTGGTTCAGGTCATGATCGGTACTGTCGCCGTGCTCCGTGTCGTTGTTCTGCTGAGGCACGGGGCGCCTCCTTGCTCCTGCGGCGACCGGCTTCTTTACCGGTCGTTTGCCGATTATTCAACCCCGTGCCGCAGCGTATCTCAGCGCTGTGTGCCGAATCTCATCCGTCCGGGGGACGACGGGAGTCGGGTGCCCCGGGAGCGTTCGACTCAGCGTGCGTCGTCGAACAGGGCGGTCACACTGCCGAGTTCGGAGAGGGTCGCCACCACCGCGTCGCCGGGTGTCACCGGGAACGCCCGGGTCATCGACCCGGGCAGCACCACGTGCCCGGGTTCGAGCCCGATCCCCAGTGGGCCCAGGGTGTTGGCCAGCCACACCAGGGCGTTGATCGGGTTGCCGAGCACCGCCGCCCCCGCCCCGGTGGCGACGAGCGCGCCGCCCAGATGCAGAGCGCAGCCCACCGTCCGCAGGTCCACCGCCGACAACGGCGTCGGCCTGCTGCCCAGGACCACGCCGCCGGAGGAGGCGTTGTCGGCGATGGTGTCGACGATGGAGATCTTCCAGTCGCGGACGCGGGAGTCGACGATCTCCAGCGCGGGCAGCACGAACTCGACGGCCCGCACGGCGTCGGCCGTGGTCACGCCCGGTCCGGACAACGGCCTGCCGAGCACGAACGCCACCTCCGGCTCGATGCGCGGCTGGAGGTAGGCCGTCGCCGGGATCGGCTGCTGCTCGGGGTGGAACATGCCGCTGAGCAGGTGGCCGTAGTCCGGCTGGTCCACGCCCATCTGCTCCTGCATGGCGGGCGAGGACAGCCCCACCTTGTGCCCCTTGACGAGCTGGCCCGCGTCCGTCCAGTGCCGCACCTGCTCCTGCTGGATGCGGTAGGCGTCGCGCACCGTCGCCCCGGGATACTCGTCGATCACCGGGGCCGTCGGCTCCCCGGTCTCGTAGGCCTGCAGGAACCGGGCCGCCACGTCCTGGGTGTTCATGGCCGCACACCGTCGTCGCCGGCGCCCCCGCGCGCAAGGACGGTGTTCCGGTCAGTGGGATCGCCCGCGCCGGGCGCTCAGCCGGGCGCGG
>NZ_KB912487.1:11436-14474 GCF_000383775.1 Saccharomonospora halophila 8 | reverse complement strand
CATGCTGAACATGGCGCGTGCCGCGACACCGGCCGCCACCTCGCCGGTCACCGCGGTGCGCAGGTCCCGCAGGAGTGCCTCGGTGGCGGTGCCGGTGTCGGCCTCGTCGGCGGCGCCGGCACCGCCGGTGTCGGGGTCGCGGGGTGGCCGGGTGGTCGACGTGGTGGTCGGCTCGGACGGCATGGTCACCAGTTCTCGCCTCACCAGTTCTGCATCGAGTCGGTCAGGATGGCGGCGATCCGGTCGTCCGGGACGTCGCGCGGCGCCACCGACAGTAGCCGCTGCTGCCGCATCGTGCCGTCCACGAGGGAGGGAACATCGGCCTCGCCGAACCCGACGGCCGCCAGGCCGTTCGGGATGCCGATGTCGCGCATCAGCGCGGTGAGCGCGGCGGGCAGGCACCCGGCCGGGTCGGTGCCCGCCAGCCGTTCCGTCCCGGCCGGGTCCAGGATCCGGGCGGCGCCGACGTGTTTGTCCGGGTCGGTGGGGAAGGTGAACCGGAACGCCGCGGGCGCGGTCAGCGACACCGACTCGCCGTGCGGAACCAGCGCCGCCGCGCCGGGGTAGTTGCGCGGGCGGTACTCCCGCACCCGGCCCGCGATCGGGTAGGCGCACGCGTGCGGGATGTGCACTCCCGCGTTGCCGAAACCCATCCCCGCGAACGTGGCGGCCAGCATCATGTCGGTGCGCGCGTCGAGGTCACCGCCGCCCAGCACCGCCCGGCGGAACGAGCGGGCCAACAGGTGCAGCGCCTTCTCGGTCCAGGTGTCCGAGATCGGGTTCGCACCGTTGTAGGCGACCCGGGTCTCCGGGGTGTGCCGGGGGAACGAGTGGAACGGCCGGGCGGTGTAGGACTCGAGTGCGTGGCAGAGCACGTCCATGCCACTGGCCGCGGTCACCTCCGGCGGCACGGACAGCGTGACCAGCGGGTCGATCACCGCGGTCGTCGGGCGCAGGGCCGGGTGGCTGATGCCGGACTTGACCCCGAGGTCGAGCAGGTCGAGCACGCACACCGGGGTGGTCTCCGACCCGGTGCCCGCCGTGGTGGGCACCGCCACCAGCGGCTTGAGCGGACCGTCCGGGGCCTTCCCGTGCCCGATCGGCGGGTTCACGTAGTCGAACAGGTCGGCCGGGCAGCTGGTCAGCAGGTTGACGGCCTTGGCGGTGTCCAGCGCCGACCCGCCGCCCACGCCGACGAAGCCGTCCCAGGTCGACTCCGCCGCGAACTCCACCGCCGCCCGGATGCTGACGTCGGTCGGCTCGACGTGCACGCCGTCGTAGATCTCCACGGTGAGTCCCGCGGCCTCGGCCGCGTCGGCCACCCGGCGGGGGACGCCGGTCGCGGCGACCCCGGGATCGGTGATCACCAGAACCCGGCGCAGCCCCTGCCGGGCCAGGTCGGCCCCGATCTCGTCCACCGCCCCCGCGCCGAACTTCAGCGGCGTGGCGCCCCAGGTGAACACCGTCTCGTGCAGATACTCGGTCATGCCCTCTCCCCGGTCCAGGCTCGCGCGACGGCGGCGCGGCCGAGAGTGGCATGTGGCATGCCACCCGTCAACCACACCCGTCCCCGGCGAGTCGCCGTCTCACGCCCGCGAGTCGCCACCCCGTGCCCGCGAGTCGACCCCTCGTGCCCGCGAGTCGCCACCCCGTGCCCGTGGGTCGACGCGGGTCAGCCCGGGAACGCGGTCCAGTCCAGCGAGAACGGGGGCTCGGCGTCGCCGGTCTCGGACGACTCCTGCCCGAGCAGCAGCCGCGCGGTGTGCCGCAGATGTTCCCGCATCGCCTCGGCCGCGGCGCGGGCCTGCCCCGCCTCGATCAGTTCGTGGATCCGCGCGTGCTCGGCGAGGATGTCGTGCATCCCCCGGGAACGGTCCACTGTGGACGTGCCCCGGAGCAGGATCGTGTCGCGCAGCGAGTCGACGTGGTCGGCCAGGCGGAGGTTGCCGGACGCGGCGTTGATCGTGTGGTGGAACCGGCGGTCGGCGGCCATGAACGCGGCCTCGTCGTGTTCGTCCGCGGCGGCGCGCATCGCCGCCAGGTTCGCGGACAGCCCGGCCGCCCAGCCGGACTCCTGCCTGCCGGTGGCGCGGAACGTGGCCGGCACCTCCAGCAGCAGCCGCAGGGCGAAGACCTCCTCCAGGTCGTGCAACGAGGTCCGCAGCACCCGGGCGCCCCGGTTGCGTTCGAACCGCACCATGCCACGTTCGGAGAGCTGGATCAGCGCCTCGCGCACCGGGGTCCGGGACACCCCGAGCCGCGCGGCGAGATCGTGCACCGAGTACAGCGTTCCCGGCACCAGTTCGCCGCTGACGATGCCGCTCCGCAACTCCTCGAAGATCGCCTTCGCCAGATTCCGGTCGGTGTCGATCTGCCGCATCGGCTCATCCTCGCACGGTGCCCACCCCGCACGGGTGTCGTCGCGGTCGACGGCGGGAGCGGATCACCGAACCGGGGCCACCACGCCGTTCTCGGTCACCACGGCGGTGATCAGGTCGGCCGGGGTCACGTCGAACGCGGGGTTGAACGCCTCGGCGCCCTCCGGGGCCACCGGGACCCCGGAGACGCTGGTGACCTCGGCGGCCGGACGCTGTTCGACGACGATGCCGTCCCCGTCCGGCAGCTCACGGTCCAGGGTGGACTCCGTGGCGACCACGACGAACGGGATGTCGTGGCGTGCGGCGGCCAGCGCCAGGCCGTAGGTGCCGATCTTGTTGGCGACGTCGCCGTTGCGGGCGACGCGGTCGGCGCCGACGAGGACGCAGTCGACCAGTCCACGCGCCATCGCCGCGGCCGCCGCCGCGTCCGGCAGCACCCGGTACGGGATGCCCTCCTCGGCCAGTTCCCACGCGGTCAGCCGGGAGCCCTGCAGCAGCGGCCGGGTCTCGTCGGCCAGGACGTGCTCGATGTGCCCGTCCGCGTGCAGGTCGCGGATCGCGCCGAGGGCGGTGCCCCAGGCCACCGTGGCCAGCCTGCCGGTGTTGCAGTGCGTGAGCGGGCGCAGCGGGCGCCGCGCGCAGTGGGCGAGGACGAGGTCG
>NZ_KB912487.1:7823-11336 GCF_000383775.1 Saccharomonospora halophila 8 | reverse complement strand
CGCCGGACCCGCGCACCGCGTTCCCCCGGCAGCCGGTGCCGGACGATCCGGCGGCCGCCGCCGCGGAGTTCTGGCGGTACTGGCACGACGTCCTGCCCGACGTGAGTGCCGCGCTCGGCAACGGGTGTCCGGCGCAGGCCGAGACCCTGCTGGCCCCCGCGGTCGCCCGGCTGCATCCGGACCTGCACTTCTCCGTCGACCGGGGTGGGCGCGCGATCTACGCGCTGGTGCTCAGTGGACAGGAGGATCCGGCGCTGCGGCCCTACACCGACGTGTGGATCGCGGGTGCGCCCCCGGACGACGCGATGTGGGAGTACCACGATTCGGTGCCCCCGGTCCCGGACCCGGCGGAGGTGACCGTGAACGTGGGCGGCCACCGGGTCGGGCTGGCCGACGTGCGGGTGGTGGCCCGGGTGGACGAGGCGGAGGGGGTGGTCGACGTCGCCGTGTACCACCCGGCGCTGGCCGACCTCGACGAGGCGTCCCGCACGGCGATGACGTTCCTGCCGCTGGACGCCGCACTGGGGGAGCGCCTCGCCGCCGAACGTCTCCGCCGGGTCGAGACGGCGCTCGGCGAACCCGGCGGCACCGTCGACCTCACCCGACTCCGCGCACTCGTCGAGGAGCTCGCCGACACTGTCGGTGGTGCGCACTAGGCTGTGCGGATGTGAGCAGCCACGACCGCACGGACACCACCGGCCCCGACACCACCGGCCCCGATCCCGGCGGCCCCGGGCATGCCGGGACGGAGCGAGCCGGGACGACGACGGTGACCGGTGACGGCCTCGCCGGGGCGGCACCGGCCGCCGAGGTCGAGGACATCGCCGACGTCCCCGCCGAGATCCGGGAGCGGCACCGGGAGCTGGCCGACGAGGTCCGTGGTCACCAGTTCCGCTACTACGTGCTCGACCGCCCCACGATCTCCGACGCGGAGTTCGACCGGCTGATGCGTGAGCTGGAGCGGATGGAGGCCGAACACCCCGGCCTGGTCTCGCCCGACTCGCCCACCCGGCAGGTCGGCGGCGGCATGTTCTCCACCGAGTTCCTCGCGGGCGATCATCTGGAGCGGATGCTCAGCCTGGACAACGCCTTCGACACGGAGGAGTTGCGGGCGTGGGTCGACCGGGTCGAGAAGGAGGTCGGCGGCGGCACCCGCTACCTGTGCGAACTGAAGATCGACGGGCTCGCGGTGAACCTGCTCTACGAGAACGGAGTCCTCACCCGGGCCCTCACCCGCGGGGACGGCCGGACCGGCGAGGACGTGACGCTGAACGTGCGCACCCTGCGCGACGTCCCCGAGCGGCTCTCCGCGAACGACCGGTTCCCGGTCCCGGAGCTCGTGGAGATCCGGGGTGAGGTGTACTTCCGGGTGGCCGAGTTCGCCGAACTCAACTCCGGGCTGGTGGAGGCGGGCAAGTCGCCGTTCGCGAACCCCCGGAACGCGGCGGCCGGGTCACTGCGCCAGAAGGACCCCAAGATCACGCGCGGTCGACCGCTGCGGCTGATCTGCCACGGGCTCGGCAAACGCTCCGGATTCGACCCGCAGCGGCAGTCGGAGGCCTACGACGCGCTCGCCGCGTGGGGCCTGCCGGTCTCCGCGCACAGCACGGTGATCGACTCCGCGGACGGGTTGGTCGACCACATCCGCTACTGGAACGAGCACCGGCAGGAGGCCGAGTTCGAGCTCGACGGCGTGGTCATCAAGGTCGACGAGGTCGCGCAGCAGCGCAGGCTGGGTACGACCGCGCGGGCACCGCGGTGGGCGATCGCCTACAAGTACCCGCCGGAGGAGGCCAACACCACCCTGCTGGACATCGGGGTCAACGTCGGCCGCACGGGCCGGGTCACGCCGTACGCGGTGATGGAGCCGGTCAAGGTCGCGGGCTCCACCGTGGAGCTGGCGACCCTGCACAACGCCGAGGAGGTCCGGCGCAAGGGCGTGCTCGTCGGCGACCGGGTGGTCATCCGCAAGGCGGGGGACGTGATCCCGGAGGTGCTCGGCCCGGTCGTGGACGTCCGCACCGGCGACGAGCGCGAGTTCGTCATGCCCACGCACTGTCCGGAGTGCGGCACCCGCCTGGCCCACGAGAAGGAGGCCGACGTCGACATCCGCTGCCCGAACGCGCGGTCCTGCCCCGCGCAGCTGCGGGAGCGGCTGTTCCACCTGGCCGGGCGCGCGGCGTTCGACATCGAGATGCTGGGATGGGAGGCGGCGGGTGCGTTGCTCTCCTCTGGGGTGATCGTCGACGAGGGGGACGTGTTCGACCTGGACGCCGCGAAGCTGAAACGGACCGAGCTGTTCGTCACCAAGGCGGGGGACCTCTCGGCCAACGGGCAGCGGCTGCTGGACAACCTGGAGGCGGCCAAAGACCGTCCGCTGTGGAAGGTCCTGGTCGGGCTGTCCATCCGGCACGTCGGCCCCACGGCGGCGCAGGCGCTGGCGCGCGAGTTCGGCACGGTGGAGGCGATCGACGACGCGGACACCGACACCCTCGCCGAGGTCGACGGGGTCGGCCCCACGATCGCCCGGTCGGTGCGGGAGTGGTTCGCCGTGGACTGGCACCGCGAGATCGTGGAGAAGTGGCGCCGCTCCGGGGTGCGGATGGAGGCCGAACGGGACGCCTCGATCCCGCGCAACCTGGAGGGACTCTCGATCGTGGTCACCGGCTCCCTGGAGACCTTCTCCCGGGACGAGGCCAAGGAGGCGATCATGGCGCGGGGCGGGAAGGCCGCCGGGTCGGTGTCGAAGAAGACCGCCTTCGTGGTCGTGGGCGAGGCACCGGGTTCCAAGCACGACAAGGCCGTGCAGCTCGGGGTGCCCGTGCTCGACGAGGACGGCTTCCGCGTGCTGCTCGACCGCGGCCCGGACGCGGCCGTGCGGGTCGCCGGGGAACAGGAGGCGTGAGGCGGGATGAGTGACATCCTGGTGCGGCGTGCCCGGCCCGCGGAGTTCGGCGCCGTGGGGGAGCTGACCGTGGCGGCCTACGAGGCCGACGGCTTCCTCGACCACGCCTCCGGCCCTTCCTACGCCGAGCAGTTACGCCACGCCGCGCGGCGGGCCGAGCACGCCGAGCTGCTCGTGGCCGTCGACGAGGCGGACGTCCCGGTGGGCACGGTGACGCTGGTGGAACCCGGGTCGGTGATGGCCGAGCTGTGCGGCCCGGACGAGGTCGAGATCCGCATGCTCGCCGTGGCACCCGGAGGGCGCGGGCGCGGCATCGGCGAGATGCTCACCCGCGCCGTGCTCGACCGGGGTCGCGAACTGGGCGCGGGCCGGGTGGTGCTGACGAGCATGGTGTCCATGACGACCGCCCACCGGCTCTACGAACGGCTCGGGTTCCGCCGTGTTCCCGAGCTCGACCGCACCGTGGCCGAGGAGGTTCTGCTGCTCGCGTTCACACTTGACCTGTGAGCGGGTCCGCGCGGGTCACCGGCGCTCGGTGGTGTCCCGGCGGAGCAGCACGGTGACGGCCAGCCCGACGGCGGCCAGCCCGACGGCGGCCAGGGCCGTGC
>NZ_KB912487.1:5619-7723 GCF_000383775.1 Saccharomonospora halophila 8 | reverse complement strand
GGTGGCATCGGTGACCGCGCTCGACGCCTGCGTGGCCCCGTCGCGCACGGACGTCGCGCCGTCCCGGATGTCGGAGACCGCGCCCGCCGCCGTACCGCCCGCGTCCAGGACGTCGTTCAGGCTGCCGGCCTCGCCCAGCTGCGACAGCGCCGTTCCCACGGAGGAGACCCCGTCGAGGACCTGCTGCGCGCCCTCGATCATCGCCTGGATGCCCTCGATCAGGTCCATGATGGCCGTGTAGATCTGGTAGGCGTCCCAGACCACCTTGACCGCACGGCCCCAGCCGACCACGGGGATCGGCAGCATCGCCGCGGCCTCGATCAGCTTGTTGACCAGCCGCTCGATCAGCTCCAGCGCCTTGTCGCAGGCCCGTTTCGAGCCCTCGGCCACCTTCATCAGCGCCTTGCCGACGACCGCGGCCACCTGGGCGTCCGCCTCGATCGCGAGCACCCACCGCGTGCCGAGGAGATCGGAGAACCGGTCGGCGGCGGCGCCCGACCACGAGGGACGCAGTTCCTCCAGCCCGCCCGCGAGGTTCCCGCGCACCGCCTGCAGGGCGTCCTTGACGTTGCTCCACTCGGCCGCGGCGTTGCCGATCGCCTCGAAATCGCCCGTGATGGGCGTGATGATGGACGAGACGAGGTCCTCGCCGACGACTTTCTCCCAGACCCAGTTCACGGCCTGGACCTGGAAACCCGCCCCCTGGATGGCCTCCTCGACCGACGGGCCGGACGACGAGGGCTCCTTCGTCAGCTCCGCCGTCGGGTCCACCAGCTCCGCGTAGCCGGGCATCAGACCGCGCCACCGATGCGGAAGTCGCCGGAGGAGTCCAGTGCGCTGTCGAGCTTGTCCATCTGGGTGCGGGACTCCTCGTCGCGGGCGTCGTAGGTGTCGGCCGCGGTCGTCAGGTTCTGCCCCACCTCGGTCAGCTTCTCGTTCGCGAACCGCAGCGTGTCGGCGTAGAGCCCGACCACCCCGGTCACCACCGGTGCGAGCAGCGCCAGCAGTCCGGTGTAGCCGCTCGTGTCCCCGCCCTTCTCGGTGGCGTGCCGCTCGATCTCGCCGAAGCGTCGCGCCTGCTGGGCCACCAGCTCGGAGCACCCGCGCAGTTCGGCGGTCTCCACCCGGTGTCCGCCCGCACCTGTCGACATGGTTCGTCGTCACCCCCGTCGGAAAAAGTCATCTCCCCAGAAGGCACCGGGCCGTGCGCCCGCGATGCCTGTCGCGGGGACATTCTGTCCGAACGCGCCGTCAGGTGTCCCCGGAACGGTCGAAAATGCCCTACGCTGCGCGCCCATGAGTGCTCACGACGACGGCACCGAACGGCCGCAGACGTTGTCGGGTTCCGCGCTGTTCGAACCCGGCGGTCCCCCGGCACGGGAACCGGCCACCGGTGGGGACACGAACGCCGGTGGGGCGGACCCGACCACCGTGACCACACCCGGGACCGGGACCACACCCGGGACCGGGACGGAGACCGGGACACGGGCGAAAGCGGGCCCCGGGCACTGGCACGGCGGTCTCGACCTCGCCCTGTTCGTGCTCCGCCTCGTGCTCGGCGGGACACTCGTCGCGCACGGCCTGCAGAAGTTCGGCCTGTTCGACGGCCCCGGACTCGACGGGTTCGCCCGCGGACTCGAATCGTTCGGCTACACCGGACAGACCACCCTGCTCGCGTGGGTGACCGCACTGACCGAGGTCGGCGGTGGAGTGCTCCTGGTGCTCGGCCTGTTCACGCCGCTCGGCGCGGCCGCGGCCCTCGGCGTGCTGGTGAACGCGATCGCGGTGAAGGTCGGTGCCGGGTTCTTCGCGGGACAGGGCGGGTTCGAGCACGAACTCGTGCTCGCCGCGACGGCGTTCGCGCTGCTGTTCACCGGATCGGGGCGGCTCGCGCTCGACAAGAACACCCCGTGGCGGCACCGGCCGCTCGTGTTCGGGCTCGTCGCCCTGACACTCGCGGCGGGCGCCTCCGCGGCGATCCTGGTGTTCCTGCGCTGAGTGCGCCCGCAACGGGTGCGCCGAGCCACCGGTGTCCGGGCGCCCGGCGCACCCGTCGGGACGGTCAGTGGTCGGGGTCGCGGACCGCCCCGGTGTCGGCGGAGGT
>NZ_KB912487.1:3393-5519 GCF_000383775.1 Saccharomonospora halophila 8 | reverse complement strand
CCCGTGCGGGCTCGGCCGGTCCGGTGGGGCGGGCCGGGTCCGACGGTGTCCCCGGGGCCGGAAGCGACGGCGCGGCCACGGTGGAGTTCGCCTTCCTCACCCAGGGCGACGAGACCACCCACGTGGCTCTGCGCCGTGCGGGGGATCCGGACGGTACTGTGCTCGTCTTCACACCGTCCGAGTGGGACGCCTTCCTCGCCGGTGTGCGGGACGGCGAGTTCGACCGTCCGGAGGCGCTCTGACGCGGGGTGAGAGCCGGACGCGGACGGTTCCGTGCGCCGCCGGCCGGGCGGGTGGTGCATCGGCCCGGTGCGGCCGATCCGGGTGCTCCGGCTCGCGTGACCATTGGACCCGCAGGTCCCCGGGGCTAGACTGCGGCGCATCGCGGGCACAGCGTCGTGGCGCGATTCAGCGCGTGGTGCGAATGAACCCGATCTGACGAAAGGCGCATCGTGAGCAATTCCAGCCAGCCCGTCGTTCTCCTCGCCGAGAAGCTCGCCGAGTCCGCGGTCAGCGTGTTCGGCGACGAGGTCGAGGTCCGGCACGTGGACGGAACCGACCGCGCCGCCCTGCTCGAGGCGGTGAAGGAGGCGGATGCGCTGCTCGTGAGGTCCGCGACCAAGGTCGACGCCGAGGTGCTGGCCGCGAGCGACCGGCTGAAGGTCGTCGCACGGGCGGGTGTCGGGCTCGACAACGTCGAGGTCCCGGCCGCGACCGAACGCGGTGTGCTGGTGGTCAACGCCCCGACGTCGAACATCGTCTCGGCCGCCGAGCACGCCGTGGCGCTGCTGCTGTCCGTCCTGCGGCGGGTGCCCGCGGCCGACCAGAGCCTGCGCGGCGGCGAGTGGAAGCGCTCGTCCTACACCGGTGTCGAGCTCAACGGCAAGACCGTCGGTGTCGTCGGGTTCGGCAAGATCGGCCAGCTCGTGGCCACCCGGCTCGGCGCGTTCGACGCCGAGCTGCTCTCCTACGACCCCTACGCGTCGGCCTCGCGTGCCGGGCAGCTCGGGGTCGAGCTGGTGGAGCTGGACGAGCTGCTGCGCCGTGCCGACATCATCACGATCCACCTGCCCAAGACCCCGGAGACCAAGGGCCTGATCGACGCCACGGCGCTGTCCAAGGTCAAGAAGGGCGCCATCGTCGTCAACGCGGCCCGCGGCGGCCTGGTGGACGAGGACGCGCTGGCCGAGGCCGTGCGCGAGGGCCGGGTCAGCGGCGCCGGTGTGGACGTGTTCGCCGAGGAGCCGACCACCTCCAGCCCGCTGTTCGACCTGCCCAACGTCGTGGTCACCCCGCACCTGGGTGCCTCCACCCACGAGGCGCAGGACCGGGCGGGCACCGACGTGGCCCACTCGACGCTGGCGGCCCTGCGCGGGGACTTCGTGCCCGACGCGGTGAACGTCGCGGGCGGTGCCGTCGGCGAGGAGGTGCGGCCCTACGTGCCGCTGGCCCAGAAGCTGGGCACCGTGCTGTCGGCGTTCAGCACGAAGGCTCCGGCGTCGGTCTCCGTCGTGGCCGGTGGCGAGCTCTCCGGCGAGGACGTCAGCGTGCTGCAGCTGGCGGCGCTGCGTGGGGTGTTCTCCGGTGTCGTCGAGGACCAGGTGACCTTCGTCAACGCGCCCCGGCTCGCCGAGGACCTCGGTGTCGAGGCGAGCGTGACCACCCGGCCGGAGAGCGACAACTACCGCAGCCAGCTCACCGTGTCGGTCGTGCACGCCGACGGCACGAAGCACTCGGTCTCCGGCACGGTCTCCGGCAAGGAGGAGGTGCCGAAGCTGATCGAGGTCAACGGCAGGCACTTCGACATCCGCGCCGAGGGCCACATGCTGCTCATGGAGTACCCGGACCGGCCCGGGATCATGGGCCGGGTCGGCACCCTGCTCGGCGAGGCGGGCATCAACATCGAGGCGGCCCAGATCAGCCAGACCACGGACCGCTCGGACGCCGTGATGCTGCTGCGCGTGGACCGTGCCGTGGACAACCACCTGCTGGAGCCGATCGGCGCCACGGTCGACGCCCAGCGCATCCGCACGGTCGACTTCGACTGACCGGCGCCCGACCGCCCGGTCCCCACGAGGCCGTCCGGTTCCGCCGTGCCGCGGGGCCGGGCGGCCTCGCCGTGTGCC
>NZ_KB912487.1:0-3293 GCF_000383775.1 Saccharomonospora halophila 8 | reverse complement strand
GCGGGCGGGCGAGCAGGCGCGCCGCCGCGACCGCGTCCTGCACGGCCAGGTTGATCCCGACACCCCCGATCGGCGACATCGCGTGCGCGGCGTCCCCGAGGCACAGCAGGCCCGGCGCGTGCCAGCGGGTGAGCCGGTCGAGACGGACGTCGAGATGTTTCACCTGGTCCATCGTGGTCAGTTCGTCGACGCGGTCGGCGAGCCCGGGCAGGACCGCGGCCACCTCCCGGCGGAACGCCGCGACACCGCGGGCGCGCAGCGCGGGGTCGGTTCCCTTCCGGTCGATCCAGGCGATCTGGTGGTAGCCCTCCCTCGGGATCACGATGGCGAACCGGCCGTCGCCCGCCCGCGGTGTCAGCGATGTCTCGTCCCCGGGACGCCGGCTCAGCCGGAACCACCACGCGTCGATCGGTACCGGCGCCGCGACCGGGTGCAGCCCCGCCTGCGCGCGGGTGGGTGAGCCCCGCCCGTCACAGGCCACGGTGAGGTCGGCCCGCACGGTCCCGGGGGTGCCGTCCGCGTCGCGGTAGCGCACCCCGGCGACCCTGCCGTTCTCCCGCACCAGTCCGGTGACCTCGGTGGACATCCGCAGGGTGAACGTCGGTTCGTCCGCGCCCGCGTCCGCGAGCAGGTCGAGGAAGTCCCACTGCGGAGTGATGGCGACGTACGGATGGCGGGTGCGCAGCCGAGTCAGGTCGCCGGCCACCACGCGGCCACCGTCGGGGAACGGGAAGGCGATCTCGGTGAGCCTGGTCTGCGGCAGCCGGGCGAACCGCGCACCGAGGCCGAACTCGTCGAGCAGGGTCAGCGTCGAGGGATGCACGGTGTCGCCGCGGAAGTCGCGCAGGAAGTCCCCGTGCTTCTCCAGCACCGTCACCGCGATGCCGGCGCGGGCGAGCAGCAGGGCGAACACCATCCCGGCGGGGCCGCCGCCGACCACGACGCAGGTGGTCCGTCCGTCTCCGGTCACCGTCGACCTCCCTAATTTCATCATGCGTTGAATAAGTTCACCATGCACGGATTCGCCACCGTCGTCAAGGGCGATAGGCTGAGCACGCTATGAGTGAGACGAAGCCTGTACGCGCCCGCTTCTGCCCCTCGCCGACCGGAGTCCCGCATGTGGGCCTCGTCCGGACGGCGCTGTTCAACTGGGCGTTCGCCCGCCACCACGGCGGCGCGCTCGTGTTCCGCATCGAGGACACGGACGCGGCCCGCGACAGCGAGGAGTCCTACGAGGCGCTGCTGGACGCCCTGCGCTGGCTCGGTCTCGACTGGGACGAGGGGCCCGAGGTGGGGGGCGGGTACGGGCCGTACCGGCAGAGCGAGCGGGGCGGGCTCTACACCGACATCGCCCGCCGCCTGCGTGCGGCGGGCGAGCTGTACGAGGCCTTCTCCACCAACGAGGAGGTCGAGCGGCGTCGGCGCGAGGCGGGGCAGGATCCGCAGCTCGGCTACGACAACTACGACCGCGACCTCACCGAGGAGCAGAAGCGGGCCTTCCGCGCCGAGGGGCGCGACCCGGTCCTGCGGCTGCGGATGCCGGACGCCGATCTCACCTGGACCGACCTGGTCCGTGGCGAGATCACCTTCAAGGCGGGCACGATCCCCGACCCGGTGTTGGTACGGGGCAACGGAACCCCGCTCTACACCCTCACGAACCCGGTGGACGACGCGCTGATGCGGATCACCCACGTGCTGCGCGGCGAGGACCTGCTCCCGTCCACCCCGCGGCAGATCGCGCTGTACCGGGCGCTGATCCGGATCGGGGTCACCGACTTCGTCCCCGAGTTCGGTCACCTCCCCTCCGTGCTGGGGGACGGCAGCAAAAAGCTGTCCAAACGCGACCCGAAGTCGAACCTTTTCCACTACCGCGAGCGGGGCTTCGTCCCCGAGGGGCTGTTGAACTACCTCGCGCTGCTCGGCTGGTCGATCGCCGACGACCGGGACGTGTTCACCGTGGACGAGCTCGTCGACGCCTTCGAGATCACGAAGGTCAGCGCCAACCCCGCGCGGTTCGACGCGAAGAAGGCCGAGGCGATCAACGGCACCCACATCCGCGCGCTGGAGCCGGACGACTTCGTGCGGCGGTGTCTGCCCTACCTGCACGCCGCCGGGGTGCTGCCGGAAGATCCGGACGAGACGCGACTCGCGACGCTGCGGGGCATCGCCCCGCTGGTGCGGGAGCGGGTCGCCGTGCTGTCCGAGGTGCCGGATCTCGTGTCGTTCCTGTTCGTCGACGAGGAGTCGTTCGCGCCCGAGGAGGCCGCGGCGGCCAAGCACCTCGGACCGGACGCCGAGCCGGTGCTGCGGGCTGCGATCGGGGCGCTGGAGGCGGTGGCCGACTGGCGGACCGACGACATCGAGGCGGCGCTGAAGCAGGCGCTGGTCGACGGGCTCGGACTGAAACCGCGGAAGGCGTTCACGCCCGTCCGCGTCGCCGTGACCGGACGCGCGGTCTCGCCGCCGTTGTTCGAGTCGATGGAACTGCTCGGCCGACAGGTCTCGCTCGGACGGCTGCGGCGCGCGCTCCCGGGTCACGCAGCGTAGAAACCTGGACCGAAACAGAGACCGCTTTATCACCTCTTAAGCCCATTCGAGCACGCCGAAAGTCCCCTAGCCTCGCGTGGTGGCTTTCCCGCTTGGTTCCCCGACGGCATCGCACGCCTCCGAACTCGACGGTTCCGGCCCCTGGGCGCCGCCCGAGTTGCGCGTGGTGTGCCTGGACATCGACGACACTCTGATCGACTTCTCGGCGGCGGGGCGACGGTCACTGGAGTCGTTGCTCGGCCGGACGGATCTGTGGCCGCTCTGGGAACGGATCACCGACGAGCACGTCGCGCGGGTGGTCGCGGGCGAGCTGGATTACGCCCGGATGCACCGCACCCGGACCAGGGCGTTCCTCGCCGAGCTCGGCGTCGCGGTGGAGGCCGGGGAGGCCGCCCGGTTCGAGACCCGCCGTCAGGAGTTGCTCCGCCGCTGCTGGCGGTTGTTCGACGATGTCGCCCCCTGTCTGGAATGGCTCGCCGCCGCCGGGGTGCGACTCGCCGCCGTGACGAACGCCTCAGGTGCGCACCAGCGCGACAAACTCGACGATCTGGGACTGGCCGGCTTCTTCGACCACGTGGCCATCGCGGGCGAGCTCGGGGTGGCCAAGCCGGACGCGGCGATGTTCCACCAGGTGTGCCACACCCTGGCCTGCGCGCCCGCGCAGGCGGTGCACGTGGGCGACAAACTCCGCACCGACGCGCTGGGCGCCCGGGACGCGGGCCTCGGGGCCGTGTGGCTGCACCGCG
>NZ_KB912486.1:16056-19304 GCF_000383775.1 Saccharomonospora halophila 8 | reverse complement strand
GCCGTCCGCGCGGCCGAGCCCGAGTTCGCGCAGCAGACCGCCGTCGAGCAGCTCCCCGGTGAGCTGGGTGACCGTCGTCTTGGTCAGTCCGCTGCGCCGGGCCACCGCCGCGCGGGAGACGGGGCCGTGCGCGGCGACCAGCCGCGCGACCAGGGCGAGATTGTGCTCGTGCTGTTGCTGTCCCCGGACGGGACGGGTCTGTTCCACGACCGCTCCCCACGGACTCGGCTGCGGTGAATTAATCAGTCCACCGGACGAACGAACTCTAGCGGCAGGGGTCACCCGTTCGGTAGACATTCGGTCACCGCGAGCACGGGAACCGGGCTCGCCCGCACGAGAGGACCAGCGCATCATGGCCGACGTCTCCTTCCACGAAGCCTCCCGCGTGTTCCCCGGGAGCCCGCCGGTCCGGGCGGTCGACCGGCTCGACCTGGACATCACCGACGGCGAGTTCCTGGTGCTGGTCGGTCCCTCCGGGTCGGGCAAGTCCACGGCGCTGCGGATGCTGGCCGGCCTCGAGGACGTCGACGAGGGCGCGATCACGATCGGCGGCCGGGACGTCACCGACGTGTCCCCGAAGAACCGCGACATCGCCATGGTCTTCCAGTCCTATGCGCTCTACCCGCACATGTCGGTCGCGGAGAACATGGGCTTCGCCCTGAAGATCCAGCGGGTCGCCAAAACCGAGATCGCCGAACGGGTGCGGGAGGCGGCCCGGCTGCTCGATCTCACCGACTATCTGGACCGCAAACCCAAGGCGCTGTCCGGTGGCCAGCGGCAGCGCGTCGCGATGGGCCGCGCGATCGTGCGCGAGCCCGCCGTGTTCCTGATGGACGAGCCGCTGTCCAATCTCGACGCGAAGCTCCGGGTGGAGACCCGGGCCAACATCACCGCCCTGCAGAAACGGCTCGGCACGACCACCGTCTACGTCACCCACGACCAGGTCGAGGCGTTGACGATGGGGCACCGCGTGGCCGTGCTCAAGGACGGTGAGCTCCAGCAGTGCGACACCCCGCGGGCGCTGTACGACGCGCCGACCAACGTGTTCGTCGCGGGGTTCATCGGCTCCCCCGCCATGAACCTCACGACGGCGCCCCTGTCCGACGACGGCGCCAGTGTCGACGGCCTCACCGTGCCCGTGTCGCGGGAGATCCGCTCCGGCGCGGCTTCGAACCTGCGGGAGGTCACGGTCGGCCTCCGGCCGGAGGGGCTGCGTCCCGCGCTCGACGGCGAACCCGGCCTGGAGCTCGACGTCGAACTGGTCGAGGTGCTCGGTTCGGACGCCTACGTCCACGGCCGGGCCGAGCTCGGCGGGCGCCGGGAGCGGTTCATCGTGCGCACCGACGCGCACAGCACCCCGTCGTTCGGGGAGACGATCCGGGTCGGCCTGCGCGACCCGGAGTCCGCGCACGTCTTCGACCCGGAGAGCGGGCACCGGCTGGTGGCCTGAGCTGTCCGCCCCGTGCCCCGGACGCGATCCGGCGTCACACGGTTGACGGTCGCCGTCCGGGGTACCAACCCGGGTGTGGATACCGCAGGAACCGGTCCTCGTGGCCACCGCGCGGATGATCCCGCGGCTGGTGCGACACCCGGTGTGGCAGGTGCGGGACCCGGGGCAGGGCGGCGGGACCGCTGTGCTCCTGGTACCCGGGTTCGGCGTCGGTGACTGGAGTCTGTCCCCGCTGCGGACCTGGCTGGCCGCGCGGGGATACCGGCCGGAGACCTCGCACACCGGACTGAACCTCGGCTGCACCACCGTGCTCCTCCACCGGCTCGAACGCAGACTCGACGTCCTCGCCGCGAGCACCGGCGGGCGTGTGGTGGTGCTGGGGCAGAGCCGTGGTGGGTGGCTCGGGAGGTTGGCGGCCGTGCGCAGGCCGGACCTGGTCCGTGCCCTGGTCATGTTGGCCGCGCCGGTGCTCGACCCGCTCGGGGCCAGACCGGGCAGCGTGCGGGCGGCCCGGTCCCTGGCCCGGTTGGCGGCGCTGGGCGTGCGCGGCGTGCTCGACGACGACTGCTTCGCGGGCGAGTGCTACCGGACGAATCGTGCCCTGCTCGCCGCGCGGCTTCCGGACGACGTCCCGGGCGTGTCGGTGTACTCGCGGCACGACACCGTGGCTCCGTGGCAGCTGTGCCAGGACCCGTGCGCCGAGGGGGTGGAGGTCACCAGCTCGCACGTGACGATGGGCCTCGACCCGGACGTCTACACCGCCGTCGACTCCCGGCTGCGGACGTGGGCGCGCGACCCGCGGTGACCGGTCGGTGCGCCGTCACCCCTCCTCCGGGGCCGGACCGGCGCGGCGCAACGGGATGCTCTCGCCACGCAGCACCGGCCGCACCCGGCTCGGCAGTCCCCGGGCGGCGACCTCGACGAGGAAGTTCGACAGCGGGGACGTGAACAGGCCGTAGTCGTCGTGGTGGACCGGCACCACCGCACCGGGTCGCAGCAGTTGGAGCAGATCGGCCCCGTGCCGGTCGTTCATCGACAACCACAGGCCCAGCACGCGCGTACCACCGAGGTGCAGGACCGCGACGTCGAGGTCACCGAAGCGCTCGTGGATCGGCCGCAGGGTGCGGTGCGGCATGGTGTCCCCGCTGAGGTAGAGCCGCAGGGTCCCGGCCCGGCCCGCGTCGGGGGTGGACCGGTATTCCACGACGCTGCCCATCACCGGCGGCAGCAGCAGGTGGTCGAGGACCGTCCCGGAGTGCCGGGCGGGCACGGCCGTCACCGTGAGGCTCGCCCCGTCCCGGGTGAGCGTGTGGTCGTGCCACGGCCGCAGGTCGCGGGTGTCCCGGAATCCCGCCCGCCCGAGGGCACGGGCGGCGTGCGGGGTGGTCACGATCGGCAGGTCCCGGGACAGTTCCTGCCGTGCGACACGGTCGAAATGGTCCCCGTGCAGGTGGGACAGCAGGACGGCGTCCAGCGCGGGCAGGTCCGCGGGCTGAGCGGCCGGTTCGGTCCGCCGCCGGGTGTGCAGGCCGTGCCCGATGTGGACCCACTGACCGCGGTGGAGGAAGTTCGGATCGGTGAGGATCGTGAACGGACCCAGCGTGAGCAGTGCCGTGGCGTTCCCGATGAAGGTGAGCGTGTCCGGCTCGGGGTCGAGCAACGGTATCCCCTTCCCGTCCCGGGAGCAGGGACGGACAGTGCCGACGGCGGGCGGAGCGCCCGCGCGGCCGGGTGGTCAGGGTGGTCCGACGTCGTGGACCCTGCCGGCGCGCCGCCGGGCGTGGACCTGGCCGGGTCC
>NZ_KB912486.1:10364-15956 GCF_000383775.1 Saccharomonospora halophila 8 | reverse complement strand
CGCGGTGGCCGCGGCCCCGAGGCGCGGCAGCAGGCCGGTGACCGCCGAGGCGGCCGAGGCCCCGGCCAGCGGACCGTAGACGGACAGCAGCCAGGAGCCCATGCTCATCGGCGAGGTCGGCTTCATCACCCGGAGCATGTTCAGGAACCGTTCCGGTCTGCCGAGGTCGTGCACCAGCGCGACCAGCGATCCACCCACCGCGCCGAACGCACCCACCTTGGCCACCGTCGCGGCCCGCCGTCGGCCGGTGAGCTGGGAACCCGCCCCGAGCAGGGACGCCCCGCCCGCCAGGCCACCCAGGAAGAAGTAGGCCGGGATGTCGGGGACCTTCCACACCGGGCCGTTCAGCACCGGTACGCCGTAGTAGGAGGTGAACTCGGTGTCCGGCACCACCGGCTGCTCGCCCTTCCCGCGACGACGTCGCCCGTTCCCGCGTGCCCCGGCCGAAACCGCGCCGGTGATCGCCTCCCGGCCCGGGCGGGAGCCCCCGTCGCCGGTCATACCCACCGTCCCCTCGTCGTCGGTGTCCCCGCCGGTGTCCCCGCCGGTGTCCGGTTCTGCGTCGGTGTCCGTATCCGCGTCGGTGTCCGGTTCCGCGTCGGTGTCCGTATCCGCGTCCGTGTGGGTGTGCGTGTCGGGGCACGGGACACCGCCCGCCGTGGGCCGCTCACCGCCGCCGCGTTCCCAGGAAGGCGGCGACGGCGCCCGCCATGAGCGTCGCCGCGGCCGAGCCCACGTGCCGCCACATGCGCGGCAGGTCCCGCGTGGTCACGACCGGATCGGGCGGCAGTCCGTACACCTCGGGCTCGTCGAGGAGCAGGAAGAACGCCCCGTCCCCGCCGACCCCGTCGTCCGGGTCCGCGCCGTAGAGCCGCGCATCGGTGACCCCGGCCCCGTGCAGCTGCTCGACCCGCTGCTGAGCCCGTTCCCGCAACTCGTCGAGCGGCCCGAACTGGATCGAGTCGGTCGGGCACGCCTTGGCACAGGCGGGTTCGAGCCCGTTGCCGAGGCGGTCGTAACACAGGGTGCACTTCCACGCCCGGCCGTCGTCCGGCCGTTGATCGATCACACCGTAGGGGCAGGCGGGGATGCAGTAGCCGCAGCCGTTGCAGATGTCCTCCTGCACCACCACGGTGCCGAACTCGGTGCGGAACAGCGAGCCGGTGGGGCAGACGTCCAGACAGGCCGCGTGCGTGCAGTGCTTGCACACGTCCGAGGACATCAGCCAGCGGAACTCGTCGCCCGGGCCGGGGGTCGTCGGGGTCGTCGCCGCGACGGCCGGGTCGGTGGCCGACCCGTGCTCGGCCATGGTGAGCACGTCGGTGTCGTGGTGCATCCCGGACTGTTGTGCGGCGAGCGGTTTCCGCTGCTCGATGAAGGCCACGTGTCGCCAGGTGTTCGCGCCCAGCCCGACGGTGTTGTCGTAGGACATGCCGGTGAGGTCCAGGCCGTCGTCCGGGACGGCGTTCCACTCCTTGCACGCCACCTCGCACGCCTTGCAGCCGATACACACCGTGGTGTCGGTGAAGAATCCCACCCGGGGCGGGTGGTCGGTGTGCCCGCTCGCGGCCGCGGGGTCGTAGCCGGACTCCGGGCCGGACACGGCCCCGTCCGTGGTCAGGCCCCCGGTCGCGCCGACCGTGCCCATATCACACCTCCGTGCCGGTCTCGTCGGTGATGCCCGCGCGCCGCTGGTAGTCCCGCACCAGCTCCAGTCTCGCCGGCCCCCTGGGGCGACGTCCGGGCCTGATGTCGCAGGCCAGTGCCTTCACCTCCTGGATGTGCACGTTCGGGTCGAGCGACATCCCGGACAGTTCGTTGGCCGCGTCACCGGTGCTCGCCCCGTTGGGTCCCCAGTGGTAGGGCAGCCCCACCTGGTGCAGCGTGCGCCCGGCCACGGTCAGCGGCGCCAGCCGGTCGGTCACGATCACCCGCGCCTCGATGGCCGCGCGGGCGCTGACGATCGTGGCCCACCCGAGGTGGTCCAGCCCCCGCTCGGCCGCCAGCTCGGGGGAGACCTCGCAGAACATCTCCGGCTGCAACTCGGCCAGATACGGCTGCCACCGGGACATCCCGCCCGCCGTGTGGTGTTCGGTGAGCCGGTACGTGGTCGTGACGTACGGGAACAGCTCGGAGCCCGGCTGCGTGCCGCTGGGCTGGTAGCGGCTGTAGGGGTGTCGCAGTATCTGCCGCACCGGGTTGCGCTGCTGGGTGTAGAGCGGGTTGTCGAACGGAGACTCCTGCGGTTCGTAGTGCGTCGGCAGCGGGCCGTCGGTGAGCCCGGACGGGGCGTAGAGCCACGCCTTCCCGTCGGCCTGCATCACGAAGGCATCGACACCGGACAGGGCGTCCGGCCCGGTCGCCTCCGGGTCCGGCACGTAATCCGGGGGTCTGGTCCCCTTGAAGTCCGGAACGTCGTATCCGGTCCACCGTCCGCTGCCGGCGTCCCACCACAGGTAGGCCTTGCGGTCGCTCCACGGCCTGCCGTCGGGGTCGGCCGAGGCACGGTTGTAGAGGATACGCCGATTGAGCGGCCACGCCCAGGCCCACTCGCTCGCCACCCAGTCCTGCTCGGCCGCGGGCTTACGGCGCGCGGTCTGGTTCACGCCGTCGGCATAGGCGCCGCAGTAGATCCAGCACCCGCAGGCGGTCGAACCGTCCTCGGCGAGCTGCTCGTAGGTGGAAAGCGGGTTTCCCCCGGCGTCGAAGCCCCCGATCTCGGCGAGCACCGCCTCGGCCTCCGGCTCGGCGGTGGGTCCCTTGGTGGGGTAGTCCCAGGTCAGATCGAGCACCGGGCGGTCCCGCTCGCGATCGGACCCGGCGAGCTTGTCCCGGATGATCCGCCCGAGGTGGTAGGTGAACCACAGCTCGCTGCGCGCGTCACCCGCCGGTTCCACCGCCTGGAAGTGCCACTGGAGCAACCGCTGGGTATTGGTGAAACTCCCGTCCTTCTCGGTGTGTGCGGCGGCGGGGAGGAAGAACACCTCCGTGCCGATGTCGGCGGTCGCGAGCTCGCCGCTCTCGATCTCGGGGCCGTCCTTCCACCAGGTGGCACTCTCGGTGAGCGAGAAGTCCCGCACGACGAGCCAGTCCAGGTTCGCCATGCCCATCCGCTGGGCCTTGGCGTCGGCGGAGCCGACCGCCGGGTTCTCCCCGAGCAGGAAGTAACCGTGGCAGCGGCCCTCCATCTGGGCCACGATCGTCTCGTAGGTGGAGTGCCCCTCGGTCAGCCGCGGCAGGTGGTCGAAGCAGAAGTCGTTCTCCGGCCGGGCGGCACCGCCCCACCACGCCTTGAGCAGGCTGACGATGTAGGAGCGCATGTCGCCCCAGTAGCCCTTGTGCGTCGACTCGGCCCGCACGAAGTTGTTCAGGTCGGCGTTGCCGTGCGCGTGGGGCATCGGGATGTAACCCGGCAGCAGGTTGTACAGCGTCGGGATGTCGGTGGAGCCCTGGATCGACGCGTGACCACGCAGGGCGAGGATGCCGCCGCCCGGCCTCCCGATGTTGCCCAGCAACAGCTGCAGGATCGCCGCCGTGCGGATGTACTGCACGCCCACCGTGTGCTGGGTCCAGCCCACCGCGTAGGCGAACGCGCTGGTCCGCTCGCGGCCGGAATTCGCGGTGAGCAGTTCGCACACGCGCAGGAAGTCCTCTCGCGGCACCCCGCACACCTGCTCGACCAACTCGGGGGTGTACCGGGAGAAGTGCCGCTTGAGAATCTGGTACACACAACGCGGGTGCCGCAGCGTCGGATCCGTCTCCGGCTCGGTGCGGATCTCCGGCCCGCCGGAGCCGTGCGTCTCCCCCCTGGCCACGTGCCGTGATCCCGCATCCTCCCGCGTGCGCGCGTCCCACTGCTGGTCCCGTTGCCCGGAGGCCGCCTGCACCCGGGCACCCTGGTACTGCCAGGTGGACACGTCGTAGACGCGGCCCTCGGCGTCCCAGCCCGAGAACACGCCGTCGAGATCCTCGGTGTCGACGAATTCCTCGGACACGATCGACGCCGCGTTGGTGTAGGAGAGCACGTAGTCCCGGAAGTCCTTCTCCCCGGCGAGCACGTAGTTGACGATGCCGCCGAGGAAGGCGATGTCACTGCCCGCGCGCAGCGGCACGTGCACGTCGGAGACGGCGCTGGTCCGGGTGAAGCGGGGATCGACGTGGATCACCGTCGCGCCGCGCGCCTTGGCCTCCATCACCCACTGGAACCCGACGGGGTGACACTCGGCCATGTTCGAGCCCTGGATGACGATGCAGTCCGAGTTCGCCAGGTCCTGCTGGAACGTCGTGGCGCCGCCGCGACCGAAGGAGGTTCCCAGACTGGGAACCGTGGAGGAGTGTCAAATACGGGCCTGGTTCTCGATCTGCACCGCGCCCAGTGCCGTGTAGAGCTTCTTGAGGAGGTAGTTCTCCTCGTTGTCCAGCACCGCCCCGCCGAGACTGGCGAACCCGAGCGTCCGGTTCGTGCGCACCCCCTCGACCTCGGACTGCCAACCGCGGTCCCTGGCGTCCAGTACCCGGTCGGCGATCATGTCCATCGCCGTGTCGAGGTCGAGTGACTCCCATTCGGTCCCGTGCGGCCTGCGGTAGAGCACCCGGTGGGTGCGCGCGGACCCCGTCGTCAGTTGCAGGCTCGCCGAGCCCTTCGGGCACAACCGGCCCCGGCTGATCGGCGAGTCGGGGTCGCCCTCGATCTGGGTGACCCGCCCGTCGGAGACGTAGACGTTCTGCCCGCACCCGACCGCGCAGTACGGGCAAATCGACTTCACCACCTTGTCCGCCTTCGCGGTCCGGGGAGCCAGCGCCTCGCTGCCCGGACTCTTGGCCGCGGCACCACGCCCGGTGGGATCACCGTCGGTGAACTGCCGGACAACCGGCCATCCCTCGATCCACGTCCGTAGACCCATGGTTCACCCTCCGCGTGCTCGGCCGTTCGCGGTCGCCGCGGGCCGGTCGGCCCACTCTCCCGATCGAACCACGGGTTCAGGTTCCGCGCATCTGCGCGTCCGCCCGGACCCGCCCGCGCAACCAACGGTGGACCGACTCCCGGGCCGCCGGGCTCTCCACGGGCGGATTGGACAACTCCTGGCCCGCCGGACGCAACCCGCGGGCACGCGCCTCCTCCGGCGCCGGGGCGTCCCCGCCGTCGGCGGGCAGACCCGTCGCGATCAGATACACCAGCCCCGGGGGAATGCCCAGCCTGCGTCCCACCTCGGTGTACTCCGCACCGTCGGCGAGCGACGCCCGTACCTGCTCCCTGGTCGGCACCGTCCCCACCTCCTCACCCACAGGAATGATCGTGGGCGGATTCCGCCTGCCTCGTGTGGCTCGTCCCGTGTGCCATTGCGGCATCCGGGTACCCCGACCACAGTCCGTTCACACACAGTGAGGAGGGCGATGTGCTGTGACGTCGACACCCGGCGACACGACCGTCAAGTTCCGCCCGGACGCCCCGCCGATCGTCTGCGGCGAGTGCGGGTTCCGCACCGCCCGCATCGCGGCACTGCTCGACCCGTCCGGCACGGAGACCGGCACCGCCGTCGTCTGCCTCCCGTGCCGTGAGCGGGAACGCGCCCGCGCGGCCGGCGCCGCGGG
>NZ_KB912486.1:3963-10264 GCF_000383775.1 Saccharomonospora halophila 8 | reverse complement strand
CCCCGGCGCCGGCACCCGCACCCGCGGATCCGGGCGCCGCCCCCGCGTACGAGCCCCCGGCACGGGGAGCGACCCCGCCCTCCCCGCTCCGCGGCTGAGCGGAAGAGGCAGGCGATGCGGGTACTCGTCGTGTACGAATCGATGTACGGAAACACCGAGACCGTCGCCCGCGCGGTCGCCTCGACCCTGGCGGCACACGCCGGGGTGGAGGTCGACCTGACGGAGGCCGGCGCGGCACCCACCACGGTCGGGAGCGACACCGACCTGCTCGTGCTCGGCGCCCCGACGCACGCCTTCGGGCTCAGCCGGGACTCCACCCGGGCAGACGCCGGGCAGCGGGGCGGCCGCGCCGGGTATCCGCTGGTGTCCCGCGGCATCGGGGTGCGGGAGTGGCTGGACCGGGTCCGGCTGCCGGAGACGGTGCGCACGGCCACCTTCGACACCAAGGTGGACCGTCCCCGCCTGCCGGGATCCGCGGCGAGGTCGGCGGCGAAACGCCTGCGGAGAGCAGGCCTGCCGCGGCCGGAGGCGGTCACGAGCTTCTACGTCACCGGGCAGTTCGGCCCACTCGCCGACGGCGAAGCCGACCGTGCGCGGGACTGGGCGGCTCGTCTGTCGCCCCCGGAGGGCCGTCGCTGATCGCAAAGGCGCCGCACCGTCCCGTGCGGCACCGGGCACCGGGTCAGGCGGGGTCCGGACTGCCCGTTTCGAGCGGCCCGGTGACGCCCGCGCCGACCGGGCTCTCCTTGCCGGGATGGACCCACAACACGACCTCGGCGCCCTCCACGGCACCGGCGGCGCCGACCGGGCGCTGGGTCGTGACGATCCCGCTCATCGGCAGCTCGTCCACCCCGTCCGGGGGAACGGGCACGAGTCCCGCCCTGCGCACGATCTCGCAGGCGTCGTCGGGGGCGAGCCCGACGACGTCGGGGACCTCGGTCACCGGGCGCCGTCCGTGCATGTCGTGATTGTAGGCACCGACGCCGCCGGAGGACACGTCCCCGACACCGTCCGGGCGGTTTCGCCCGGACACGACGACGGCACCGGCCGGGTGGCCGGTGCCGTCGGGTCCGGTTCGCGCCCCCGTCCCGGGGCGGGGTGCGTCAGCTCGCCTCGGCGATCTCCTGGCGGACCTGGTCCATGTCGACCTCCCGCGCCTTGCCGATGAGCTCCTCCAGCGCGGGGGCCGGGAGCGCACCGGGCTCGGCGTAGAGCACCACGCCGTCGCGCACGACCATCAGCGTGGGGATCGAGGAGATCCCGAACGTCTGCGCGAGCTCGATCTCCTGCTCGGTGTCCACCTTGCCGAAGGTGATGTCCGTGTGCTGTTCGGAGGCCGCCTCGAACACCGGCGCGAAGGTTTTGCACGGGCCGCACCACGACGCCCAGAAGTCCACGAGGACCGTGCCCTCGCTGCCGACGGTGTCCTTGAAGTTCTCGCTGGTCAGTTCCACGGTCGCCATGACGTCCTCCCGCCGCTCGTTTCCGCGTTCGGTTCTGTCAACAGCACACCGGCGCCGCACATTCCGGCGCCGCATCGCCGCGCGTCCGGGTAGAACACGCCACGCGTCCGGGTAGAACACTTGTTCGATCAGGGGTATGCTCAGACGCATGGAACCCGCGTTTCAGGCGTCGTTGTTCGACACGGCCGACGAGCCCTCGGTGCCCCCGCTGGACGGAGTGCGGCGCACCGACCTCGCCGACGGTGCCTGGATCGACGTCCTTCCCGGTTGGCTCTCCGGCGCGGACGTCCTGTTCGAGCGGCTGGCCGCCGGGGTGCCGTGGTACGCCGAACGCAGGCGGATGTACGAGCGCACGGTGGACGTGCCCCGCCTGCTGTGCTTCTACGGCGAGCGGGACCCGCTTCCGCACCCCGTCCTCGCCGACGCCCGCGCCGAACTGACCCGCCACTACCGGGACGAGCTCGGGGAACCGTTCCGCACGGCCGGGCTTTGCTACTACCGCGACGGCCGGGACAGCGTGGCCTGGCACGGCGACCGCATCGGCCGGGGCGACCGCGAGGACACGATGGTCGCCATCGTGTCGGTGGGCGCCGCCCGCCCGCTGCTGCTGCGGCCCCGCTCCCGGTCCGGCGGCACGGTCCGGTACTCCCTGGGCCACGGCGATCTGGTGGTCATGGGCGGCTCGTGCCAGCGGACCTGGGAACACGCGGTACCGAAGACCGACCGGCCGGTGGGCCCGCGCATCAGCATCCAGTTCCGCCCGCACGACGTGCGGTGACAGGCACCCCCGGCGGCGGCGCGCGGGGCGGGTTTCGCGGTCCGGCGACCGGACATCCTCCGTGGAGAGCTCCGCACGGAGGTGGCACGCGTGCCCGAGAACGTGTTCGTCCTCGGACTGGACGACGGGAATCTGGCGCTGCTCCGGCGCCTGCCCGGCGCCGCGGACCTACGCTTCCACACCCTGCTCGACATCTCCGAGGTGCGCATCGGCTACGCCGACTACCGGCGGTGCCTGACACACGCCGAACAGCGGCTGGAGACCTTCGACGGGTCGATCGACGCGATCACCGGCTACTGGGACTTCCCGGTGACCTCCCTCGTCCCGGTGCTCTGCGAACGGTACGGGCTGCCCAGCACCAGCCTGGAGTCGATCGTCAAGTGCGAGCACAAGTACTGGTGCCGGGTGGAGCAGGCGGAGGTCGTGGACGCCTACCCGCGGTTCGGCCTGCTCGACCCGGCCGCGGCCGAGCCCGCGCTGCCGCCCGGGCTGGAGTATCCGGTCTGGCTCAAGCCGGTCAAGTCCGCGTCGTCGAAGCTGGCCTTCCGGGTCCGGAACGAGGCCGAGCTGACCGACGCGGTGTCCCGGGTCCGCGCGGAGATCGACGACGTGGGCGGCCCCTTCGAGGCGGTGCTGGAGCGCGTCCGGCTGCCGCCCGGGATCGCCGACGTGCCGGGCACGGCCTGCCTCGTGGAGGAGGCGGTCACGGGCAGGCAGGTGACCGTCGAGGGCTACCGCTACCACCACGAACCGCATGTCTACGGCGTCATCGACTCGGTGACCTATCCGGACAGTTCCAGTTTCCTGCGTTATCAGTACCCGTCCACGCTCCCGCCGCACCTGATCGAGGAGGTCTCGGCGGTCGCGAAACGGATCGCCGTGCGGATGAACCTGCGCTCGACGACCTTCGACGTGGAGTTCTTCGTCGACGTCGACACCGGAAGGGTGTCGGTGCTGGAGGTCAACCCGCGGCTGTCGCAGTCGCACGCGCGCCTGTTCGAGCACGTCGACGGGGTGTCCAATCTGCACTGCATGGTGAGCCTCGCGCTCGGGCGGGACCCCGCGATGCCCTACCGGCGGGGGCGCTACGGGGTGGCGGCGAAGTGCTTCCTGCGACGGTTCACCGACGGGGTGGTCCGGCGGGTCCCCACCGCGGAGGAGATCGCGCGGCTGGAGGCGGAGATCCCGGGGCTGTCCGTGGACGTCACCACCGCGGAGGGGAACGTGCTGTCCGAACAGTACGCCCGGGACAGCTACAGCTACGAGCTCGCCGACATCCACCTCGGCGCGCGGGACCGGGACGAGCTCGGCGAGCTCCACGAGCGGTGTGTCCGGTCCCTGCGGTTCGAGATCGACGACCGCGGCGGTCCCGGCGATCCGCGGAACGCGGGCGGCACCGCCACCACCGAGCACGACCCGTACGCCCGTGAAGGAGCCGGAGACCGACCGTGCGCACCGTGAGTTCCCTCCCCCACCCCACCCGCGTCGACGACCACGTCCGCATCCCGATGTCGGACGGGACCGAACTCGGCGCCCGCATCTGGCGCCCGGTCTCGTCGGACACCGACCCGGTGCCCGCGGTCCTCGAATTCCTCCCGTACCGGCTGCGGGATCTGACCGCGCAGCGCGACTCCATGCACCACCCGTACCTGGCGGGCCACGGCTACGCCGGCGTGCGGGTGGACCTGCGCGGCAGCGGCGACTCCGACGGGGTTCTCGGCGACGAGTACCTGGAACAGGAACTGTTCGACGCCGAACGGGTGCTGGCCTGGCTGACCGAGCAACCGTGGTGCGACGGCAACACCGGGATGATGGGGATCTCCTGGGGCGGGTTCAACGCGCTCCAGCTGGCCGCCCGCAGACCGCCCGGCCTCGGCGCGATCGCGACGTTGAGCTCGTCCGACGACCGCTACGCCGACGATGTGCACTACATGGGCGGCTGTCTGCTCTCGGACAACCTGTCGTGGGCCTCGGTGATGTTCGCCTACATCTCCTGCCCGCCGGACCCGGCCGTCGTCGGCCACCGGTGGCGGGAGATGTGGTGGCGACGTCTGCAGCACTGCGAGCCGTGGCTGATCGAGTGGCTACGGCACCAGCGCCGGGACGACTACTGGCGGCACGGGTCGGTGTGCGAGGACTATTCGGCGGTGGGCTGCCCGGTGCTGGCGGTGAGCGGCTGGGCCGACGGCTACTCGAACGCGGTGTTCCGGATGCTGCGCCACCTCGACGTGCCGTGCAAGGGACTGATCGGCCCCTGGTCGCACAAGTACCCGCACCTGGGCAGACCGGGCCCGGCGATCGGGTTCCTCCAGGAACTCGTGCGCTGGTGGGACCACTGGCTCAAGGGCGTGGACAACGGCGTGATGGACGATCCGACGCTGCGGATCTGGATGCAGGAGAGCGCCAAACCCGCCACCGCCTACGAGCAGCGCCCGGGACGCTGGATCGGCGAGGACGCCTGGCCGTCCCCGCACGTCGAGTCGACCGCGTTCGTGCTGCGGCGCAACCGTCTCGTCCGGACCGGCACGGTCGGGACCGCCGGAGAAGCCCCCGGGGAGGCGACGCCGGAGTCACTCGACGTCGTGGGTGTGCCCGCGACCGGTTCCCCGCGTGCGGACGAGTCCGGAGAGGCGCTCACCATCGAGTCACCCCTGTCGGTGGGCCAGTTCGCCGGGAAGTGGTGTTCCTACAACGCCCCGCCGGATCTCCCGTACGACCAGCGGGAAGAGGACGGGGGCTCGCTGGTGTTCGACACCGCGGTGCTGACCGAACGCGTCGAGATCCTCGGCTCCCCGGTGGTCCACCTGGACCTGTCCACCGACCGGCCCACGGCGATGGTGACGGTCCGCCTGTCCGACGTCTCCCCCGACGGGCGGGCCACCCGCGTCAGCTACGGCCTGTTGAACCTCACCCACCGCAACGGGCACGCGCGGCCGGAACCGCTGGAGGCGGGCGGACGGTACCGGGTGAGCGTCGGCCTCAACGGTGTGGCGCAGGCCTTCCCCGCGGGACACCGGATCCGGCTGTCGGTGTCCACCTCCTACTGGCCGCTGGCCTGGCCCCCACCCGAACCGGTGCGCCTGACCGTGCACGCCGACACCAGCGAGCTGGTGCTCCCTGTCCGCCCGATGCGGACGGACGAGGTGCGCCCGGAGCCGTTCGACGAACCCGAGAGCACCCCGACGACGCCCGTGCACCGGCTGCGGCCGGGTGACGGCAGGTGGACGGTGTCCCGGGACCTGGTCGAGTACCGCTCCGCGCTGGAGGTGGTGAAGGACCTGGGGGTCGTGCACTTCGAGGACATCGACCTGCGGGTGGGGCGCCGCGCCGACGAACGCTACGAGTGGGTCGGCGACGACTTCGAGTCGGTGCGCGGGCAGGTGGACTGGGTCATGCGGTTCACCCGCGGCGAGTGGGACGTGTCCACCACCACGCACACCACGCTCTCGTGTACGCCGACGGAGTTCGTGGTGCACGCGCGGCTCGACGCGTTCGAGGGCACCGAGCGGGTGTTCTCCCGCAACTGGCACACCACCATCCCGAGGGACCACGTCTGACGCGGCCGCCTCACCCGGCCACGGTCCGGGTACCGTCCCCGTGGGACACCGTGCGGCCGTCGGCGTCGAGCCGTTCCAGCAACGGCACCGCCACCCGCCGGGTGGTCTCTAACGCCCGCCGGGCGGCACTGACGGTGAACGGTTCCCCGAGCGCCGCCAGCACCCGCACCCCCCGGTCGGGGGCGTCCGGCAGCAGCACGACGCCGTCGGCGATCCGCAGGAGCCTCCCCGCACGTTCGGCGGCGGCGAGCTGCTTCGGGCCGAGTCCGAGCCGGGAGAGCTCGTCCGCCTCCGGCGCGCGGAACGGCTGTGCCCGCAACCGCTTCTCGACGGCCGTCACGCCCCGGTCGACGGCGTCGGGCAGCCGGGGACCGGCGTCCGGCTCCCGCAGGAGCCCGTCCCGGACCTCCAGCCGCACGGTTTCCGCTCCGTCTCCGCCGGTCCCGGAACCCGGACCGGCCGTGCTCACCGCCCCGCCCAGCAGTGCCGTCAGCAGGTCGGCC
>NZ_KB912486.1:0-3863 GCF_000383775.1 Saccharomonospora halophila 8 | reverse complement strand
GCCCGCGCCCCGGGCCACGGGGGCGGGCCACGCCGGGGGCCGCGGCCGTCGTCGCGGAGGCGAACGGGAATCGAACCCGCCAACGACAGTGCCTGCCGTTCAACGGTTTTGAAGACCGTGCCGGTCACCAGGCCGGAAGCGCCTCCCTGGGACATACCGACATCCTGCCAAATGCACGAACCGTGTGCAGCACACCGCGCGGCGGAGGCGCGATTCGGGCAGGATGGCGGAATGGCGTACCGACTCACCCAGTACGCGCACGGCGGCGGGTGCGCGTGCAAGATCCCGCCGGGGGAGCTCGAACAGGTCGTGTCCGGGCTGGTCGGCACCGGTCCCGCCCGGCCCGCCGGGGAGCTGCTCGTGGGACTCGACGACGGGGACGACGCCGCGGCCGTCCGTCTCGACGGCGAGCGCGCGATCGTGAGCACCACCGACTTCTTCACCCCCGTCGTGGACGACCCGTACGACTGGGGGCGGATCGCCGCGGCGAACGCGCTGTCCGACGTGTACGCGATGGGCGGCACCCCCGTGGTCGCGGTGAACCTGTTGTGCTGGCCCCGCGAGACCCTCCCGTTCGACCTGGCCGCCGAGACACTGCGTGGCGGCGCCGCGGTGTGCGCCGAGGCGGGCTGCCACCTCGCGGGCGGGCACAGCGTGGACGACCCCGAGCCGAAATACGGCCTCGCGGTGACCGGGGTGGCCGAGGCGGACCGGTTGCTGCGCAACGACACCGGCCGGGCCGGACAGCCGCTGTCGCTGACGAAGCCGCTCGGCGTCGGGGTGCTCAACACCCGGCACAAGGCCACCGGGGAGACCTTCGACGAGGCGATCGCCGTGATGACCACGCTGAACGCCGACGCCGCGCGGGCCGCGTCGGCCGCGGGGATCGGGTGCGCCACCGACGTCACCGGCTTCGGTCTGCTCGGTCACCTCGCCAAGCTGGCGCGGGCCAGCGGGGTGACGGCCGTGGTGGACGCGGCGGCGGTACCGGTGCTGGACGCCGCCCGCGACGCCGTCCGGGAGGGCTACGTCTCCGGTGGCACCCGCCGCAACCTCGACTGGGTGCGCCCGCACACCGACCTGACCGGGGTGGACGACGCGACCGCCCTGCTGCTGGCCGACGCGCAGACCTCCGGCGGGTTGCTGCTGGCCGGTGAGGTGCCGGGCGCGCCCGTGATCGGCGAACTCGTCCCGCGCGGCCCCGAGACGGTCGTGGTGCGGTGAGTGCGTCGGGGTTTGCTTACGCCGACGGCGGGAACGTCGACGACAGCGGGAACGTCGGCAGGAAACACCGCCCCGACAGGACGACCGACGGCCCGGCGCCGGACCCTTCCTGCCGGGCCCGGCCGCGGCCGGGGAGGATCACCATGGCGCAGCCACGCGGCGAGCGGGCCGAAGGCCCGAAGGGCAGGCGGGGGATGAGCCGGGGCGACCCCACGATCGACGAGCCGCCCCGGGCGATCGCGGCGGAACTGGAGCTGCGCAGCCCGGCCTTCACCGACGGCACGCTGATCCCGGACCGCTACTCCCGGCAGGGTGGCGACACCGCACCGCCGCTGGAGTGGACCCACGTGCCGGACGGCACCGAGGAGCTCGCGCTGGTCTGTGAGGACCCGGACGCCCCGGGCGGCACGTTCGGGCACTGGGTGGTCACCCAGATCCCACCGGAGGCCACCGGCATCGGCGGGACGGACGACCTCCCGCCCGGCGCGACGGCGGGCCGGAACGGCTTCGGCGACCTCGGCTGGGGCGGACCGCAACCACCCGTGGGCGACGAGGCGCACCGGTACTTCTTCCGGCTCTACGCCGTGGACCGCCCGCTCGGCCTCGACGAGGGGGCCACCGCCGACGACGTGCACGCCGCCGCAGACGACCACACCCTGGCCCGGGGGACCCTGGTGGGCCTGTTCGCCCGCTGAGCACCCACCGTACCCGGCGCGTGCTCTCGACGGTGGTGACCGGCGGACAGCGAGTGAGCGACCGTGTGCGACGTCACGCAGTGATCGAAACGACCGGGTGTCGATACGTTTGCGTTTCGCTTCGTGTGGCTCTAGACTGACTCGGTACGAAACGGTTTCGTTCCTGGAGTCAGCGCATGTCCGAGCAGACCTCCGGCGCTCCGGCACGCCGTACCCGGCTGACGCCCGAGCGCGAGCGGGAGGTGTTCACCACCGTGGTGGACCTCGTCCGGGAACAGGGCTACGAGGCCCTGACGATGGATGCGGTCGCGGCGCGCACCCGGTCCAGCAAGGCGACGCTCTACCGGCAGTGGGAGAGCAAGCCGAAGTTGGTGGCGACCGCGCTGCGGCACCTGGCCGAGCCACTCACCGACGTGGACACCGGCTCGCTGGCCGACGACCTGCGGCATCTGGTCACCGAGTTCCTGATGCACGCGACCGAGGACACCGCGCTGCTCAACGGTCTGGCCCATGCCGTCTCCAAGGACCGTGACCTGTGGCAGGCGCTGTACGAGCTGCACATCCGCCCGGGCCTGGACATGCTCGACGCCGTTCTCGCCAGAGCCGTCGAGCGCGGCGAACTGGCCCCGGACAACCCCGCACGGGAGTTCCTCCCGCACCTGATCATCGGCGCGTTCGGCATCCGCAGGCTGATCGAGAACCGGGAGGCCGACGCCGAGTACATGGAAAACTATCTGCGGGCCGTGGTCTTTCCCGCACTCGGCATCGCCTGACCGTCCGACCTCCGGGCGCTCCACCGCCGCAGCACCGGGAGATCCCCCGACGAACCGAACAACACGAACCTTTCCACGACCGACACACCCTTCCACAACCGACACAACTGGGAGTTCCTCGTCCATGGCCACGTTGCTGTACCGGCTCGGCCGGTTCGCTTTCCGGCGGCGCGGACTGGTCACCCTGGTATGGGTGTTGCTGCTCGCCGCCGTGGGCGGCGCCGCCGCGACCAGTTCCTCGTCCGCGTCGTCCTCGATCTCGATCCCCGGAACGGAGGCCCAACAGGCGTTCGAACTACTGGACGAACGCTTCCCCGGCACCAATCCGGAAGGTGCCACCGCCCGCGTCGCCTTCCGGGCACCGGAGGGTGAACAACTCACCGATCCGGAGAACCGCGCCGCGGTCAGCGAGGTGGTCGGCGAGATCGCCCAGGGGTCGCAGGTGCAGCAGGCCGTCGACCCGTTCCGCGGCCGGGCGGTCAGCCCCGACGGCACGATCGGCTACGCCCAGATCAACTACGACACCAGCGCGCTCGACCTGACCGAGCGGTCGCGCACCGCCCTGGAGGACGCCGTCGAGCAGGGCCGCGACGCGGGGCTGACCGTCGAGGTCGGCGGGGACGCGTTGATGACCATGCCGGAGACCGGCACCACCGAGGTGATCGGTGTGGCCGTCGCCGCGGTGGTGCTGCTGATCACCTTCGGCGCGCTGGTCGCCGCGGGGCTTCCACTGGTCACCGCCCTCATCGGCGTGGGAATCAGCGTCTCCGCCATCACGGCGCTGACCGGCGTCCTCGAACTCGACAGCACGACGCCGATCCTGGCGACCATGATCGGCCTGGCGGTCGGCATCGACTACGCACTGTTCATCGTCTCCCGCTACCGGGCCGAACTCACCGAGGGCCACGCGCCCTACGACGCCGTCGGCCGCGCGACCGGGACCGCGGGCTCGGCCGTCGTCTTCGCCGGGCTCACGGTGATCATCGCCCTGGCGGGCCTGTCCGTGGTGAACATCCCGATCCTGACGAAGATGGGGCTGGCCGCCGCCGGGGCGGTCGTGCTGGCCGTGCTGGTGGCCGTGAGCCTGATCCCGGCGTTCGTGGGCTTCGCGGGCACGCGGATCCTGCCCCGGAAGCAGCGGGACCGCACGGCGGCGGAGGCCGCCCGGGCC
>NZ_KB912485.1:88354-91331 GCF_000383775.1 Saccharomonospora halophila 8 | reverse complement strand
GGGCCGCGGCTCCGCGTGGTCCGCGGGGCGCGCGCCGGTGCGGTCGTCGCTGTCGCGGCCGTCACGGGAGCAGGGCCTCCGTGTCGACCTTCTCGTCCACCAGGCCGTCCTCCCGCGCCAGCTCGGCGAGCCGCTCCACGGTGCCGGTGTTGATCTCACTGGACCACTTCGGGAGCGTCATCTCCTCCGCGACGGCCGGGTCGATCTCGGTGTAGTCGAGGATGGTCTCCCGGGCCTGGTCGGGGTTGTTCTCCGCGTAGTCCAGCGACCTGTTCAGCGCGGTGGTGAACCGCTCGACGAGTTCCGGGTCGGACTGCCGCAACTGCTTGCTGGTGAAGTAGGACGAGATCATGAGGTTGTCCTGGGTGTCCACCAGGTTCGAGGCGATCTCCGTACCGCCCTGGTTCATGGCGATCGTCCGGAACGGTTCGACCAGCCACGCCCCGTCGACCCGGCCCTCGGCCAGCGCCCCCGGCATCTCCGGGAACGGCAGCTCGACGAAGTTCACCTCGTCGGGGTTGCCGCCCGCCTTCTCCACCGACTGCCGCACGGTGGTGTCCCCGATGTTCTGCAGCGTGTTGACGGCGACGGTCTTGCCGGACAGTCCGGAGGCGTCCGTGATGCCGCTGCCCTCCGGCACCACGACGCCGCTGAAGTCGTCGCCCTGCTCACCGGTGGAGTAGTTGCCCGCGCCGACGATCTGCAGCGGGAGCCCCTTCGCACCGGCCAGCAGCAGCGAGGTCACGTTGCTGAACCCGAACTCGAACTCCTCGCTGACCACGCCGGGGACGATCGCCGCACCCCCCTGGCTGCTCTCCAGGGTGACGTCCAACCCCTGGTCGGCGAAGAAACCCTGCTCCACGCCCAGGTAGATCGGGGCGACGTCGACGATCGGGATCACGCCGACCGTGACCGGGTCCGCACCACCGGACTCACCGGCGGAGCCGCCCGAACCGCACGCCGCGACGAGAAGCAGGCTCGCCATGCCGGCGCCGATGCCGGTTAAGCGTCGCATGAGAGGGGTCCTTCCGAAGACGTTCACTAAACGTACGGATGTTCTTATACCGCACACACTCGGGACAGCGGAAGATGCGCACGGATAACTATTCGCCGTACCGGGCCGATACCGCCCGGAAATGTCCGGCCCGTGTCCAGGCGATTTCTTTCCGTCGACACACACCCGGACGCGGACACGGCACCGCCCCCGCCGCTAAAGCGACGGGGGCGGTGCCGTGCCGCGGCGCTCAGCGCCGGGAGGATGCCTTCGACCTGGCTGACGCCGACCGGGTCGACGCCGCCGAGCGGGTGGCGGCCGGCCTGGTCAGAGTCGTCACGAACTTGTACCGGTCACCCCGGTAGATCGAGCGCACGTATTCGACGGGCCGACCGTCCGCTCCGAACGTCTGCCGGGACAGCAACAGCACGGGCATTCCGACGTCCGCCCCGAGCAGCTCGGCCTCCTGCGGACCCGCGAGGGAGGTCTCGATGGTCTCCTCCGCGCGTTCCAGTTCCACACCGTGGCGCTCGCGCAACGCCTCGTACAGCGAGCCGCCCGACTCGAGCTGTCTGCGCAGGCCCCGGAACCGCGCCAGCGGCAGGTGACTCGTCTCCACCGCCATCGGTTCGTCGTCGGCCAACCGCAGCCTGCGCACCCGCAGCACCTTGGCGCCGCTGCGGATACCCAGCATCTTCGGCAGCTCACCCTCGGCGACCTCCTCGTCGATCTCCAGCAGCCGGGACGAGGGTTCGCGGCCCTGTGCCCGGATGTCCTCGGTATAGGAGGACAGCTGGAGGCGCTGGGCGAGCTTCGGCTCGGCGGCGAACGTGCCCTTTCCCTGCACCCGGTGCAACCGCCCCTCGGCGGTCAGGTCGGCCAACGCCTGGCGCACCGTCGTCCTGGAGACGGTGAACTCGTTCGCCAGGGCCCGCTCGGTCGGGATGGCCGACCCTGGTGGCATGGCTTCGAGCAGGTCGAGCAGGTGTTGTTTGAGCGCCCAGTACTTCGGCTCCCGCGTCCGCTGGGCGGGAAGCGTCTCAACCATGACCGACTCCCTCACTGCGAGTCCAACCCCCTCATCCTGGAACGTACCCTTCGGTCGGAAGGTTGAACGTGCGTGAAATGGTCCAGACCGATTTTTCTCCCTCGGCGACGAGCCGTCCCGCGCGGAACGGGGTGAGTGCGTGAACGACAGGCCCGGCGACCACATGAGGACGGAGATCGACCAGCAGCCCCACGTGCTCGGCGACCTGGCGGACGACCACGCGGACATCGCCGCGGTGGCCCGCACCGTCGCCGAGCGTCCGCCGCGGTTCGTGCTGTTCGCCGCGCGCGGATCCAGCGACCACGCCGCGCACTACGCCAGGTACCTCGTCGAGGTCCTGCTCGGGCTACCCACGGGGCTGGTCTCCCCGTCCACGACGACCCTGTACGGGGCCCGTCCGGACCTGCGGGACGTCCTGCTCGTCACGGTCAGCCAGAGCGGCGGCTCGGACGACCTGCTGGAGGTCACCGGGACGGCCCGGCGGCAGGGGGCCCGCACCCTCGCGGTGACGAACAGCCCCGGTTCCGCCCTGTCCGAGGCGGCCGAGTTGGCCGTGGACGTCCGTGCCGGGCCGGAACGGGCGGTGGCCGCGACCAAGACCTACACCGCCACCCTGCTGGCCCTGTACCTGCTCGTCGACGCCGTGCGTGGTGGCACCGGCGGAGGCGCCCGCGAGGTCGGTGCGCTCGCCGCACGCACGCTCGACGAATCCGCGGACGCGGTCACCCGTGCCGCGAACCGGTACCGGTTCGCCGACCGGGTGGTGACCACGGCGCGCGGCTACTCGTACGCCACGGCACTGGAGGCGGCGCTGAAGCTGGCCGAGACCAGCTACGTCTCCGCCCGCGCCTACAGCGGTGCCGACCTGTTGCACGGCCCGGTCGCCGCCGTCGACGCGGACACCGCCGTGCTGGCCGTCACCGGCGCGGGGGCGG
>NZ_KB912485.1:76811-88254 GCF_000383775.1 Saccharomonospora halophila 8 | reverse complement strand
ACCCCGCGCGCGGCGACACGGAGGCGCCGGACGAGGGACGCCGCGAGGGGGTGCTGCCGCTCGGCCCGGCCGACTGGCACACCCGCAACGAGTGGCCCGACGAGCAGGACGTCGTCCGGGACGAGGAGCAGCGGCGGCGCGAGCGGTGACGGGGCGGCTGATAAATTGCCTTCCGGTCCTCTTCCGGCAGTGGGTAAGGAATGTGCATGCCGCTTCCGTACTGGACGTCGGAGAACGTTCTCCCGCCCGGGCGGCATCCGGCCGACCTCTCCGACATCTACGAACGTCTGGTGTGGGACGCCCCGCACCGCAATGAGCGGGAGCTGCTGTTCAGCGCGCTCAGCGGGTACCTCGGCGTGGTGTACCGGCTCATCCCGTCGGGGCGGGCCTGGATCGGCGGCGGGCTGCTGGTCCGGACGGCGGAGGTCCCCCGGGATGTGGACGTGGTGCTCATCCCGGACGAGTGGGGCGCGCTGAAGCGGCTCGACGGCCGGGCGCGCTCGGCGTTGTACGGACTGATGACCCTGCGCGGCGTGATCGCCGAACAGCCGGTGACCTACCTCGACCAGGTGCAGCCGGTGAGCGGCCTGCTCGACGGGTTCCTGTGCCGCCCCGGCGACGAGGACACCTGGGAGGCCGTCTGGGCCCGGGGCCCCGCTCCGGGCACGCTCAAGGGGTTCGCGGAGGTGGCCTGGTGAACTTCCGTCAGGTGGCGGACAACATCCCCGGCGGCACATGGCTCGACGACCTGGCCCGGGCCTCGGCGTGGTCGGCACACGCCAAGTTCGAGCGCAGCGCGCGGTCGCCGCTGCTGCGGGTGTCGATGCTGAACTCGTCGCGTCTGGACGCCTACACCTCCTCGGACATCAGCAGAGCACTGCAGGACGCCACCGCGAAGATCGGGCACATCGTCCGGAACCCGCAGACCGAGATCACCTCCGTGCAGCCCGCCGACCGGGAGAAGGCCCCGCTCATCCAGCGTGGCCAGGCGGGCAACGCGATGTTCTTCGGCTTCCCGGAGACCACCGACCCGGACGCGCTGATCTCCGACGGGATCGAGACGCTGTCCGAGCGGGCGGTGAAGGAGCTGTGCGACTTCCTGCCCGCCAACGGTTCCGACGACGGCGCGCTGGACGCGGTGCTGCTGCAGCGCGACACCGTGCGCAACGCGATCAGCGACGTGGTCAACGCGGTCATGAAGAACTCCAGCATCGGCCTGTCCCTGGTGCCGACCTCCGGCGAGGAGGTCATGCGCAGTATGACCACCGAACAGGCGAAGGTGCTGCAGGGCAGTCTGCGGGAATCGCGCGAGGACGTCGGCTACGAGACGGTCACCGGCAGGCTGGACGGCGTGCGCACCCGGCGGCGCATCTTCTACCTGGAGCGCGACACCGGCGCCACCATCCAGGGGGCGGTCGCGCCCGACCTGCTCGACGAGATCAAGGAGAACCTGGACCGCCCGGTCACCACCCGGCTCCGGGTCGTGCGCACCACCACGATCGACGGCCGCCGGGGCAGGCCGGTCTACGAACTCCTGGAGATCCGCTCGGAAACCACCCTGTTCGACTGACCACGTTCATCGGAAAGAGCGCGAAAGCACCGACGACCTGCTCTCCGTCATCGCGAGCGCCGCGTCATGCTCAAGCTCCCCGGCATCGGGGTCGGGGAACAATGCCGACGTGTCCGTGGCGACGAGCGTCCGCGCGCCGCCCGCTGCTCGATATGGATCCGGATCTCCTCGTCCATCTCGTCCGACGTCATGGTGCTGCCACTGTTGAAGACCGGAAGTGGGTGCTTCTCCCTGGGCCGGTCCGACGTCTCCGGGACCATGGTGATCCTCCCATCGAACGGTTTCGCTCCGTCCGCTCGTCCCGGTAGCCGCAGCCTCGGTACCACCCGCCCGACGCGGTAGCGGCGTGTTCTCGTGTCGATCAAGGTCCCGGGACACGGGTACGGCCCCGTGCCACCAGTCCCGATCTGGCGGCGCGGGGCCGTACTCGCGAATTCACACCACACTCGTCGCGAATTCACACCGCCCTCCGGGTGCGGGCCTCACCCCGAGCAAGGAGTCACCCGCGCCGGACGGCGACGATCACCTCGTCAGCCGCGCCGTTGAGGTGCGCACAAGGTAACAGACCGCACCGGGGCGGCGGCATCCGACCCGGCACGCTGTGTGTACCGGGCGAACACGCACCGGAGGGGGCGTCGCCCGGGCGCTCAGCGCCGGACGGGCGTGAAGTCGCGGGCGCCGATGAAGCTCGGCCGCGGTTCCTTCGCCGCGAACGGCTCCACCAGCGTGTTCTCGACGCTGTTGAACACGAGGAAGATGTTCGACCGCGGATACGGGGTGATGTTGTTGCCCGACCCGTGCATGATGTTCGCGTCGAAGAACAGCGCCGACCCCGCGGGTCCGGTGAACTGGTCGATGCCGTGTTCGGCGGCGAGCCTGGTGATGTCGTGCTCGGTCGGCACACCGATCTCCTGCTCCTTCAACGACGCCTTGTAGTGGTCGTCCGGGGTCTCGCCCGCACATTGCACGAAGGTGCGGTGCGAGCCCGGCATGACCATCAGGCCCCCGTTGAAGGGGTAGTTGTCGGTGAGCGCGACCGAGCAGCTGACCGCGCGTGGCCTCGGCATCCCGTCCTCGGCGTGCCAGGTCTCGAAGTCGGAGTGCCAGTAGAACCCGTTGCCCCGGAAGCCGGGCATGTAGTTGACCCGGCTCTGGTGGAGATAGACCTCGGACCCCAGCAGCTGCCGCGCGCGGTCCAGCACCCGCGGATCCCGCGCCAGCCGGGCGATCACCGCACTGATGCGGTGCACCTCGAAGACGGAGCGGACCTCGCCCGAGGCCTTCTCGGTGACCACCCGTTCGTCGGACTTGAGCACCTCGTCCGACGAGAGCCGTTCGAGCTCCTGCCAGTAACCCTGCACCTCGGCGGGCGACAGCAGGCCCTCGATGATCGAATACCCCTTGTCGTCGTGGGCCGACAGCCCGGCCGCGTCGAACGGCCCGTCGTCCGCCCGGCCCCACACGGTCGGGTCCGGCCGCTCCAGCAGCTTCGGCTCGCCCGACGCGATGCGGGTGGGGTACTGGTCTCTGATCCGGCTCTCCGCGAGTGTCACGATGCTCGCCTCCTCCGAATACCGAGTTGTGTCGCGTTCCTACCGTGTAGTGATTCCCCGTTCTGTCGAGTGATACCCGGATGGGTGGATGTTTACCGGACCAGGCCGGTGGCACAGGTCACGAAGCGGCCTCGTCCTCCACCACCAGCGGGTAGACACCGTTCTCGTCGTGGACCTCCCGCCCGGTGATCGGCGGGTTGAACACGCACACCGTCCGCATGTCGGTCTTCGGCCGCACCTGGTGCTTGTCGTGCTGGTCCAGCAGGTACAGCGAGCCCGGGCGGAGCTGGTGGGTCTCGCCGGTGGCCTTGTCGGTCACCTCGCCCTCACCCTCGACGATGAACACCGCCTCGATGTGGTTGGCGTACCAGAAATCGTTCACGGTCCCCGCGTAGAGCGTGGTCTCGTGCACCGAGAACCCGGCCCGGTCCTTGGCGAGCACGATGCGCTTGCTGCGCCAGTTCGGCTCCTGGATGTCGGCCTCGGTGTCGGTGATCTCGTCGAGGTTACGGACGATCACGGATGTCTCCTTCTGCGCGTGTTGCTCCCCGACCGCGGCCGGGATGTGTCGGTGTGGTTCAGCGGCCCAGTACCGAGTCGACGGACTCGGTGATGATCTGCAGCCCCTGCTCGACCTCGGATTCGGTGGTGGTGAGTGCGGGCAGCAGCTTCACCACCTCCCCGTCCGGCCCCGAGGTCTCCATGAGTAGACCACGATCGAAGGCCGCGGCGCACACCTTGTCGGCGACCTCGCCGCTTTCGAATTCCAGCCCGCGGGCCATGCCCCGGCCCTTGGCGACCAGGTTCGCCTCGGGGTACCGCTGCACCAGCTCGGTGAACACCTCGCCGATGCGCGCACCCTTGGCCCTGGTGCCCTTCTCCAGCTCGTCGTCGCGCCAGTACGTGCGCAGTGCCTCGGCCGCGGTGACGAACGCCGGGCTGATGCCGCGGAACGTTCCGTTGTGCTCACCGGGCGACCACACGTCGAGGTCCGGACGGATGAGCGTGATCGCCAGCGGCAGGCCGTAGCCACCGATCGACTTCGACATGCAGATCATGTCCGGCTCGATACCGGCGTCCTCGAAGCTGAAGAACGGCCCCGTACGCCCACACCCCATCTGCACGTCGTCCAGGATGAGCAGGATGCCGTGCTTCTTGCACAGGTCGGACAGGTTCTTCAGCCAGTCCAGCCGGGCCGCGTTGATGCCGCCCTCACCCTGCACCGTCTCCACGATCACGGCGGCGGGTTCGTTCAGGCCACTGCCGGAGTCCTCCAGCAGCTTCTCGAAGTAGAAGAAGTCGGGGTAGGCGCCGTCGAAGTACTTGTCGTACGGCATCGGCGTGGCGTGCACCAGCGGGATGCCCGCACCGCCCCGCTTCATGGAGTTACCGGTGACCGACAGCGCGCCGAGCGTCATGCCGTGGAAGGCGTTGGTGAAGTTGATGACCGATTCCTTGCCGGTCACCTTGCGCGCCAGCTTCAGCGCGGCCTCGACGGCGTTCGCACCGCCGGGTCCGGGGAAGATGACCTTGTACTCCATCGAGCGGGGCTTGAGGATCACCTCGTCCAGGCTCTCCAGGAAGTCCCGCTTGGCGCTGGTGTACATGTCCAGGGAGTGGGTCACCCCGTCCCGGGAAATGTAGTCGATCAGCGCCTGCTTCAACGCCGGATTGTTGTGCCCGTAGTTCAGGGCCCCGGCTCCGGCGAAGAAATCGAGATACGGCGTGCCGTCCTCGGTGTAGAGCCAGCTGCCCTGCGCCCGATCGAACACCACGGGCCAGCCACGACTGTAGCTGCGCACCTCGGACTCGAGCGTTTCGAAGATGCTCACGTTGTTTCGTCTCCTGCTTTCTCGGACGGTGCGCGCACACGGCCACGGCAGGTCGCCGCCCGCGTCCGCGCCGTCACCGTCCTGCTGGTCGCTGCGCAGGCGAAAGGGGACCGATCCGGAAAAGGTCCTCCCGCTCGTGCGCATCCGGGAAGTCATCCTCGGCGAACAACTCCGACCGCACGAGTTCGGCGTTCCACCGCTTGGCGAAGGACTCGAACAGCCGGATCGACGCCTCGTTGTCCGGCGTGATGGTGGTGTCCAGGTACCGCACCCCCTCCTCGACGAGCCTGGCGTACAACTCGTCGAGCAGCGTGCCCGCGAGGCCACGGCCCCGCTGGGACGAGTCGACGGCGACCTGCCACACCAGCGCGGTGTCGGCCGTGGTGGGCCTGCGGTAACCCAGGACGAAGCCCACGACCTCGCCGTCGACCCGCGCCACCACCGACGTGTCGGCGAAATCGAGACACCACAACAGGTAGGCGTACGACGAGTTCAGATCCAGCTTCTGCGAATCACGTGCGATTCGCCAGAGGGCCGCGCCGTCACCCTTGCTCGGCGATTCGATCACGACGGGACCCGTCGCACGATTGTCACTGTCGGCACGCTCGGGGTGCTTTCCGGACATATTCATGCAACATAACAGAGCAGCACCCGCCACTCAGCCCTCACGATCTCGATCAGCGCTGCGACCTGCGACGATGCCGAAACTCGTGTGACGACACCGACAGAACTGTACCGATCAGGGGCAGCAGTGTGCTAGGAGCACAACACGACGTCCGTGCCCGCCTCCCCGGGATCCCCGTTTCTCTCCTCGCGACGGTTCCTCCGCCGTACGGTAGTGGCGATCGGCACAGAACGCGAGAGGCTGTCCGGGTGAGCGTCCTACCGGGTCATTCTGTTACTCCATGTGTGCGACGGGATCACCACCGCGGACTTTTCCGCGTCCGGAATGTCACCTCGCGCCCGATCCACCCGCCTTCGCCCTGGCCTTGGCCGCCTTCTTGGACGCACGCACCTCCTCCAGGGTGTGCCCGTCGACGACGTCGGCGATGGAATGCCGGGCGTCCGGCTCGCCGTAGGCGCCCGCGGCCTCCCGCCAGCCGTGCGGCTCGACACCGAGTTGCTTGCCGAGCAGGGCCAGGAAGATACGCGCCTTCTGGTCTCCGTAACCGGGCAGCGCCTTGAGCCTGCGCAACACCTCGCGCCCGTCCGGCTCGCCCTCGGTCCAGATCCGCTCGGGATCGCCGTCGTAGTACTCCACGACGTACCGCGCCAGCGTCTGAATACGCTTCGCCATCGACCCGGGGAACCGGTGCACGGCGGGCTGCCGGGCGCACACCTCCGCGAACTCCTCCGGGTCGGACTCGGCGATGCGGTGCACGTCGAACCCGCCGAGCCGGTCGGAGATCTTGTTCGGCCCGGCGAAGGCGACCTCCATCGCCACCTGCTGATCCAGCAACATGCCGGTGAGCAGCGCCATCGGGTCCCGGCTGAGCAACCCGTCGGCGTCGGGGTCCCCGGTGAGATGCAACGTCGCGCGCATGCCGACATCGTCGCACGCGCCCGGCACCCGGGCAGACGGAGACAGGGCCGGGTAGCGGTCGTCGACACCCACGACCCGCTCGTGGTCGGTCACGCCGATCGGGAGATCGCGCTGACCTGCCCGGGCCGCTTCAGGCATGATCGGGACGATGAGCACCGAACCGACCAACCTGGCGGCGGCACTGTCCGCGTTCGACCAGCTGTGGAGCCCGCGCGTCGTGACCACGGTCAACGACTACGACGTGCGGGTGGCCAAGGTGGCGGGCGAGCACGTCTGGCACGCCCACGACGACACCGACGAGTTCTTCCTCGTGATCGACGGCGAGCTGCGCATCGCCCTGCGCGAGCCGGACGGCGAGCGGACCGTGGTACTGGAGAAGGGGTCGGTGTTCGTCGTCCCGCGCGGTGTGGAGCACAAGCCCTCGTCCGAGCACGGCGCGTCGCTGCTGCTGTTCGAGCCGTCCGGCACCTCCAGCGTCGGCGACCGGCACGACGAGATTCCCGACCACGTCGACGCCACGACCGGCCACGCGCTCGACTGAGAACGAGGGTTCGTGACACAGCTCGTCCAGGCCCCGGCCGGCTCCTGACCGCCGGTCCTCGCCCACCGGCCGAGGTTCGTGGCATCGGTGCCCGACGTGGGCGGACACGGGGATGAAGCCGGCCTCCGACGACGTCGAGGCGAACACCCGGCGGGTCGCACGCGAAGAGCCGCGACGAGCCGGTACCGGCCGCACCGACACGGCTGTCGCCGTTCACCGGCGCAGGACGAGTCCCCGGAGGAACGCGGCCTGTCCGGCGTGCTGCAGGTCGTCGGCGATCACGCTGACCAGCCGCACGCCGAGTGTGACCGGCGGGTCCCACATGTCGTCGATGACCACGTCGAGGTCGCCCTCGTCGAGGCGTCCGAGATAGGCGACGGTCTGTTCGTACACCGCGTCGTGGTACCCGGTGAGCAGCGCGGGCGAGTCCACCCGCACGGCGGCGACCCGGTCGCTGGTGTGTCCGAACCCGGTGTCGTCGGTCGGCAACGACAGCGCGAACCGGTCGGCGAAGCCCCGCGCGGTCCAGACCTGCTCGGCGCCGGCGACGTCGGCGACGTGGTCGTCCTGCACCCGGGTGAGGTGCCACAGCAACCACGCGATCGTGTTCGCCTCGTGGTCGAGGCGGTGGTTCAGGGCGTCGGCGTCGAGTCCGTCCGCGGCCTGCGCCACGGCCTCCCGCACGCGCCCGTATCCGTCGAGGAGGATGTCGATGGCGTTCATGGGGGGATTCTGTTCGCTCCCGGGGGGCTTCGCTGGGATCATCACCCCGTGGCACCACCGCAGACGCCGCCGACTCCCGCGGAGTTCGCCGAACTGGCCCGCTCCGCGCCGCGCCTGTGGACCACGGTGCGGTTCACTCTCGTCCGGCGCGCGGGTGAACCGGCGCCCGCCGATCGAAGCACGATCCCCGAATGGTCGCCGGACCGGGCCACCGACGGGGTGCGCGCCCGGCTGCGCCGCCCGGACGCGCTTCGGGTGGAGACGCGGGACGGAAGCCCGCTGCAGGTGACATTCACCCCCGGAAACGCCGAGCGCGACGACGAGCTGATGTTCCAGGATTACCACTGGGTCGCGATGCTGAACCCGGTCGAGTTCGCCAACGGTGAACACGAGGACATGGGGGAGGGAGACCCTCTGCAGTTCGACGATCTCCGCGCCGTGCAGCACCACGGCAGGCCCGCCTGGCAGGCCGACGTGCACCCCACCGGCTTCTACGCCCCGCGCTGCCCGTGCTGCCCGTTGCTCTTCTCCGCCGAGAGCGAGGACGTCGACGGCGACGACTCGGAGTGGCTGCTGCGCAACCGGTACCCGGAGTTGCGCTACCCCGAGGCGCACCGCGTGCGCCTGGATGTCGCCACCGGCGTGTGCGTCTCCACCGAGGAACTCGGCGGCTCCCGACCAGGCAGGGGACATGACGTGCGGATCGAGGCGGTCGACGAGTCGATGCCGGATACGCTGTTCACCCGCACCACCCGCCGCCGACGCGGGCCGTGGTGGCGCCGGAGACGGGAGGGAAAGGCGTGACGACGTTCGTCCTGCTGCCGGGAGCCGGATCGGCCCCGTGGTACTGGCACCGCGTGACACCGCTGCTGCGCGACTGCGGCCACGACGTCGTCACCCCCGACCTGCCCTACGCCGACGACACGGCCGGGTTGCGCGCGTACGCCGACACCGTCGTCGAGGCGATGTCCGGACACGACACGCCCGTGCTGGTGGCGCACTCGATGAGCGCGTTCACCGCTCCCCTGGTGTGCGAGCGGGTTCCGGTGGCGCAGCTGGTGCTGCTGGCGCCGATGATCCCGGCACCCGGTGAGACAGCGGGACAGTGGTGGGACAACACCGGGCAACCACGGGCACAACGGGACCTGGCGGTGCGGCAGGGCCGCGACCCGGACGCCGGATTCGACGTGGCGGAGCTGTTCCTCCACGACCTCGACCCCGGACTGGCGCGGCAGGCACTCGAACTGGGCGAACGCGGACAGTCCGCCACCCCGTTCGCCGAGCCGTGGCCACTGGACTCCTGGCCGGACGTGCCGACCCGCGTCGTGTCGTGCACCGACGACCGGATCTTCCCCGCCGACTTCCTCCGCCGCCTGACCCGTGACCGCCTCGGCCTCGATCCCGAGGAGATCCCCGGCGGCCACACCGCGATGCTCAGCCACCCGCACGAACTGGTCGAAACCCTCCTCACCCCGACCGCGAGTCGCGGTTCCCCGCCCGCGAGTTGACGTTTCATGCCCATGAGTTGACGTTTCGAGCGCGCGAGCCCACGACCGTACCGCCGCCGTGCCCACTGGGGCCGATCCGAAGCCTCGGCAACGCAGTAAGGATCTAGCTACTCGCGGGTTCGCGACGTCAACACGCGGGCACCGGGCGGCGACTCGCGAGAATGCTGGGAAGGCCCGATCAGGTGGGTACCTCTTTTGTGTCCTTTACGGACGGTAATTGTCGGGGGGTGCGCGTAGCTTTCGACGTCGTAGCGCACGCACGACCATTCGGGAGGTAGGGCGCATGCAGGAGCGGACCCGGTCCGGCAAGGACACCGCACGCCAGGGCGCGACACCGTCGCATTCCCCCGCCGCGCACCACTGGCACGCCCTGGACGACCTGCTCGCCGAGATGTGCGAACGGACCGGCGGACGTCTCGAAGACCTGCACGACCGAGGCCGCGGGATACTCGAACACTGCCGACCCGACCCCGCACTCCCCGTCGCCGACGTCCGGAGCGGGAACGCCACGCCGGTGTGGACGCACGTCCACCGGGTCATCGGCTCCCTCGCACACCTGGAGGACGCTGCCCCGGACGACGCCAGGGCGATCCGGGCCGTCAGCGCGGACGTGTACGCGCTCGCCGAGCGACTGGCCGTGTTCCCGGCGGAGCCACCCACCTGAGCCGGCCCGGCCCGGGCTCCGGGTAGGCCGCCGAGGCAGCACCGGGTATCAGGTGAGCCAGGCCGTGTCGTCGGCAGCAGGAATGGTGTCCTGGTGAATCGCCTGGTCCAGTGCACTGACCAACCGGGGAACACCGTTGCGGCTGCGTGGCCAGCGTCGAGGATGGACGAACAGGACTCCGGCGTGCCGAGTCTGTCGCGCCAGCATCGCGAAATCCCGGATGTTCTCCGTGACAACGCACCGCTGCGCAGTGGTCGCGGCGTCGAGCACGGTCGAGTCGTCGGCACCGACCAGCTCCGGTGACGCCGCCACGGCCACCACATCGTGGCCTTTCCCGCACAGAGCGTCGGCGAGCGCCGGAGGATACATTTCGTCGAGAAGCAGCGCTGTGGTCACGAAGCACGACTCCGGGGCTGCAACAGTTCGCGCTCCGCGAGCCAGGCCGCCTCGGCCTCGTCCGCGGCCTCCCGGTTCGCCGCGATCCGCTCGTCGACCTCATCGCGGTACGCGGCGTAGTAACGCACCGCCACCCACACCGTGCGGCGGGCCAGCCCCAGTGCCTCCGCGGTCGCTCCCACCAGAGCGTCCTCAGCCAGTTCCGGCTCGTCGGACCGTGTCGCGTGCAGCGTGTCGATGACTTCCCACACGTCCGGGCCGCCTGCCAATCCGGCACGTCGGCCGGTAGGCCCGGGCCGGAAAACGATCCCCGGGTGCTCCTCGGCCCGCAGAGCCTCGTCCACGAAAACATTCGTCAACGACGAGGCTGAGGTTCCCGGATGAGCGCGCGCATACCGATCAAGGCGGCGAAGCACGGCGTCATCGAAACGCACTGACCGAGGAGCACTCATGACTACAGTGTAGCAAGAGGTGTAATGGGTGTCCGGCCTACGTAACGCTGATGATGCGCTCGGATCACCCGCCCCCGACGCGGTCGCCCTCTCCGGAGCCTTCCCGCTGGGACGGGGGTGGTGGGACGTCCCGGTCCGGAGCACACGCCTGCCAGAAGCGCGTGCCGAGGTCGGTGATCCGCACGGTGCGCCGGGTGAAGCCCGTACGGGACGCCCGCCCGGTGGCTTCGACCACCGTCTCGTCGGTGACGAGCACGTCGTACTGGGTGTCGAGCGAGCGGTCCTCGTCGCTGATCTCGGCGAGGCCGAGTGCGTGCAGCCGGGTGACGTAGGCGGGCACGTGCCCGGGCAGGGCCACGCCCGCCACCTTGCCCACGGTGGAGGCGCCGCGCAGCAAAACCCGCCCGGTACGGCCGAACGCGGACCGTGCGGTGACGTCGAGTACCGGGAAGGGGGTGCCGTCGGCGAGCACGGACAGGATGCGGGCCTCGTCCGGGGCGAGCTGGGCGAGCACCGTGGCGTACAGGTGCTCCCGTGCGCGCGTCTCGTCGGTGGAGGGGTCGAGCAGATCCGCCATCTGCCGCCGCAGCCGGTCGGGCGGGGAGGCCGGCAGGGACACCGCCGTACGGCCCTCGCCGCCTCCGGCGTCCGCCGTGGCCCG
>NZ_KB912485.1:71910-76711 GCF_000383775.1 Saccharomonospora halophila 8 | reverse complement strand
CGCGGGGCGGCCCCGGTGGTCGCGTCGTCCCCGACGGCTCCGGCCAGGGGTGGGGCGACCGCGTCGGCGCCGGGCAGTCGCCTGCTGAGGACATAGCTCGTCCGCGCGAGATGGCCCGCGAGTCGTCCCGCGCGCCGCACCAGGGATGTCACGGCCACCGATGCTACTGCGCCGTAGTGCCAACCGGATTTCACCGGTTCGGGTGTCACCTGTCGCGGGGGTCGGACGTCCTCGCGGCGAAGCCCCAGTGTTCGAGTGCACGGCGGATGAACTCCGCCCCGATCCGGTTCGCCGCGGCGACGTTTCCCTCGCCCGCACGCCCCGGGTCACCCGCGGCCGGGGGGCCACCCGGGACACCGTCCGGCCATTCGGGCACCGTACCCTCCTCCGCGACGACCCGGTCGCGCTCGGCCCGCGGGTGTTTCCAGTGGTCCCCGCACCCGGACGGGCACGGCATCTCGATGGTGCGCAATACACCGGACGGTTGCGGCTGCTCCCAGGTCAGCGTGCCCGAACCCGCACACATCGCGCAGTCGTCACTTCGGGACCTGCCCGAGTCCTCCGCAGTTGGCACAGGGGTCCTTCCGGTTGGGTGCGAGCCCGGAGCCGAGGCAACGGGGGCAATTCACCATGTCGTCGAAGTTCATCGTCGGCCGTCCCCAGGGTGTCGGATACCACAGCGACTATAAAGCGCGACACCGTCCCCACGGGCCCGAGTAACGGGCCTTCACCCGTTTGCCCCACCCGGTGGTGCCGTGCAGGACTCCTTCCCTGCGCTGAACGCCGTGAAGGGGGCCCTCGCTGCGTCCAATGCAGGGAAGGGGTCCTTCACGGCAATCCCAGGACGCGCTCAGCCGGCCGGAGTGAGCCAGGACTTCGCGGCGGCGAGGCCGTCGACGGTGATCTGGTGGCCGCCGGTGTGCCAGTGTTCGGCGACCTCGGCGCCCCGGTCGCGCAGCACGGCGACCAGGTCCTGGGCGTGTTGCAGCGGGGCCATCGGATCGTGACGGCCGTTGGCCAGCAGCACGCGTGACCCGGTCAGGTCGGTCCGCGGCGGATCCGGCACCGGCAGCATCGCCGCGAACAGCACCGCCTCACTCAGCACGTCCGGACGCAGCAGCGTCACCGCCCCCGCGATGTTCGCGCCGTTGGAGAACCCGGCCGCCACGAGCCTGCGCCCACCGAGGCCGTAGCGGTCGCGCGCCTCGGTGACGAAGTCGGCGAGCTGCCCCGCCCGGTACACGACGTCGTCGACGTCGAACACCCCTTCGGCCAGGCGGTGGAACCAGCGCGCCGCGCCGTGCTCCGACACCGGCCCCGCGGGTGCCAACATCGGCGACGCGGGGCACAGCTCCCTGCCCAGCGCGATAATGTCCGCGGGGCTGCCCCCGGTGCCGTGCAACAGCAGCAGCACCGGGGCGGTCGGACTGCCCTCCACGTACTCGTGTTCGAGTGCCAGATCGGTCATGCCCGCACCTGCTGTCCGGGGTTGTTCTCGGCGGGCAGGTCCAGCGCGGGCAGCGCGTTCCCGATCCGCTCGCGATCCGGTTCGAGCCACGGCGGCAGCTTGAGCGCCTGCCCCAGCTCCAGCAGAGGTTCGTCGATGGTGAACCCGGGCTGGTCGGTGGCGATCTCCAACAGGGTGCCGCCCGGCTCGCGGAAGTAGATCGACCGGAAGTACTGCCGGTCCATGATCGAGGTGACCTCGATGCCGCGGTCGGTCAGCTCCTCCCGCCAGGCGGCCTGTGTCTGCTCGTCCGGTGCCCGCCAGGCCACGTGGTGCACCGTGCCGTTCGCGACGAGGCCGCGCGGGGCGTCCGGCGTGACCAGCACGTCGACCGTGGCGCCGGGGCCGCCGTCGCCCGCGGTGAACCGGAAGCGGTTGCCGTCCTCGGCGGCGAAGCGCAGGCCCAGACCCTCGGTCAGCATCCCCGCGGTGGCGTCCTCCCGGGTGACCGAGAGGGTCACCGAGTGCAACCCACGGACGGCGTGCTCGCCGGGCACGAGCGGGGTGTCCCACGGGTCCCGCGGATCACCCTGCGGATGCGCGACCAGCGCCAGCTGCAACCCGTCCGGGTCACGGAAGTGGAGGGTGTCCTCGTCGTCGCGGTTGACGACCCTGCTGGTGGGCACATCCGCATCCGCCAGGCGCTGCTTCCACCATCCGATCGAGTGTTCCGGAACGGAGAACGCCGTCGTGGTGGCCTGCCCGGTGCCGACCCGGCCCCGGGGCGCGTCCCGCCACGGGAAGAAGGTGAGCAGGCTCCCCGGCCTGCCGGACTCGTCGCCGTAGTACAGGTGATACGTGCCGGGATCGTCGAAGTTGACGGTGGTCTTCACCAGCCGCAACCCGAGCGTCCGCAGATAGAAGTCGGCGTTGCGCTGCGGGTCGCCACCGATCGCGGTGACGTGGTGCAGTCCGCTGGTCGTGAACGACATGGTTCCTCCTCGCCGCGCGGGTACCTCCCACGCTACTCGGATAAACTCTTGCGAGCAAGAAATATTCCCGCAAGACATGTTCCGGTAGACTGCGACGCGTGGCGACACAGCGTGACGACGACGAACTGGTGACCTGGTGGGGGCTGGTGATCGAGGGATATCTGGCCACACAGGAACGGCTGATGGGTGAGATCGCCGAACGCTTCGGCCTCTCCCCCGCCGAGTTCGACGTGCTGCTCCGGCTCGTGCGCTCGCCGGAGCACCGGATGCCGATGACCCGGCTGGCGCGCGAGGCGGCGCTGTCCAGCGGCGGATTCACCAAGGTGGCCGACCGGCTCACGGCGGCGGGACTCGTCCGCCGAGCACCCAGTGAGCAGGACCGCCGGGTGACCTACGCCTGTCTGACCGACGACGGCGTCGAGGTGGCCGACCGGGCCCGGGAGGCCTGCGCCGGCATCCTCCGCGAGACGGTGCTCGACCCCCTCGGCCACGACAAGGCCGAATCCCTCGCCGAAGCCATGCGCACCCTCCGCCGGGTGAACGCCCGCGACTGACCGCGTGGTCACCCGGGTTGTGCCGTGAGGGGCACTTTCCCTGCGTCGGACGCAGTGAGGGGCACATTCACTGCACCACACGCAGGGAAAGTGCCCCTCACGACAACCCCCGGCGGCCACCCGGTCAGGCGTCGTAGTCCACTGTGACGGTGGGGGTCGTGGGGTGGGACTGGCAGGTGAGGACGTAGCCTGCGGCGAGTTCGTCCTCGTCCAGGGCGAAGTTGCGGAGCATGGTCACCTCGCCCGCGACGAGCCGGGCGCGGCAGGTGCCGCACACCCCGCCCTTGCAGGCGAACGGCAGATCGGGACGCGCACGCTGGGCGCCGTCCAGCACGGCGGTGTCCGGGCCGATGTTCGTCACCGTCGTGCGCCCGTCCAGCGTCACCGTGACCTCGGTCGTGGCGCCCTCCACGGGTGCGTCCCGGTGCCGCACCGGCTCGGGGGGCACGTCGTCGACGAAGAACAACTCCTGATGCACCCGCCGGGGGTCCACCCCCGCCCCGCGCAGCACGTCGCGGGCCCCGGTGACCATCCCGAACGGGCCGCACAGCCACCAGTGGTCGATGTCGGCGGGGGCGGGCAGCAGCCGCAGCAGCGCGGTCAGCTTCTCCGCGTCGAGTCGGCCGCTGAACAGCTCGACCTCGCGGGGCTCGCGGGAGAGGACGTGCACCAGCTCGAACCGGTCCGGGTACCGGTCCTTCAGGTCGGCGAGGTCGTCGGCGAACATCACCGTGTCGCTGCGCCGGTTGCCGTAGAACAGGGTCACCGCCGTCCCCGGCCGGGCGAGCAGGGACGCGGCGATCGACAGGACCGGCGTGATGCCCGAACCCGCGGCCACGAGGACGTGGTGCCCACCGCCGGGGTCGGTGTCCGGGGTGAACGTGCCCGTCGGGGTGCCGACCTCGACCCGGTCGCCCGGCCGCACCCGGTGCACCAGCCACGACGAGAACAGTCCGCCCGGCACCTCCCGCACCCCGATGCGCGGCCGGTCCCCGGCCGGGGCGCAGATCGAGTACGACCGGCGTTCGTCCCGTCCGTCCACCGTGCGCCGCAGCGTCAGTGACTGGCCGGGACGGAAGGCGTAGTCGTCCGCCAGCTCCGGCGGCACGTCGAAGGTCACCGCGACGGCGTCCTCGCACAGCCGCGTCACCCCGGCCACGGTGAGCGTGTGGAACGCGGTCCGGGGCCGTGTCCTCGTCGGTGCCGTCACGGTGTCTCCTCTGCGGCTCGTGTCATCTCGCGGTTCTGGGGAGTCATCTCGCGGTTCTGGAGTGGCGACTCGCGGGGTGGGGTCAGTGGGGACGGACGTGGTCGAAGGGTTCGGTGCAGGTTCGGCAGCGGTGCAGGGAGCGGCAGGCGGTGGAGCCGAACCGGGACAGTTCCTCGGTGTCCGGTGAGCCGCAGCGGGGGCAGGGGACCCGACGGGGCGGCGGGGTGAGGGTGAGCGGGACCGGGCCCTCTCCACGGGCTGCCGGGGTGGGCGGGGCGATACCCGCCCCGGCGAGCTTGCGGTGGCCCGCCTCGGTGATCCAGTCCGTGGTCCACGGCGGGTGCAGGACCGTGCGGACCTCCACCTCGGTGTGCCCCGCCTCGTGCAGGGCGTGCACGAGGTCCGCCCGCATCGTGTCGAGCGCCGGGCAGCCGCTGTACGTCGGCGTGATCTCCACGATGACCGTGGTGCCGTCCGACCGGACGTCGCGCAGGACGCCGAGATCGGCCAGCGTCAGCATCGGCAGCTCCGGGTCAACGACCCGCGCGGCCACCGTCCGGGCGGGCTCGACCCCGCCCGCCGTCGCCGCACCGCCGTC
>NZ_KB912485.1:64971-71810 GCF_000383775.1 Saccharomonospora halophila 8 | reverse complement strand
CGGGGCCCTTCTTCGCGGCGTGCGCCGCGGCGGCCTCGCGGACCCACGCCCCGTCGTCGTGCGCGGCCCGACGGTGCGCGAGACGCTCGGCGTTACACGGGCCGTTGCCCTTCAGCACCCGCTTGAACTCGCTCCAGTCGATCTCGCCGAAGTCGTAGTGCCCGCGCTCGGCGTTCCACCGCAGATCGTCGTCCGGCAGCGTGACGCCCAGCGCCTCGGCCTGCGGCACGGTCATGTCGACGAAGCGCTGGCGCAGCTCGTCGTTGGTGTGCCGCTTGATCTTCCACGCCAGTGACCGCTCGGTGTGCGGCGAGTCGGCGTCCGGCGGGCCGAACATCATCAGCGACGGCCACCACCAGCGATCGGTCGACTCCTGCACCATCCGCCGTTGCGCGTCGGTGCCGCGCATCATCGTCATCAGCAGTTCGTAGCCCTGCCGCTGGTGGAACGACTCCTCCTTGCAGATCCGGATCATCGCCCGCGCGTACGGCCCGTACGAACTGCGGCACAGCGGAACCTGGTTGCAGATCGCCGCGCCGTCCACCAGCCAGCCGATCACACCGACGTCGGCGAAGGTCAACGTCGGGTAGTTGAAGATCGACGAGTACTTCTGCCGCCCGGCGATCAGCTTGTCGGTCATGTCGTCCCGGTCGGCGCCGAGCGTCTCGGCCGCCGAGTAGAGGTAGAGACCGTGCCCGGCCTCGTCCTGGACCTTGGCCAGCAGGATCGCCTTGCGCCGCAACGACGGCGCGCGGGTGATCCAGTTGCCCTCCGGCTGCATCCCGATGATCTCGGAGTGCGCGTGCTGGGCGATCATCCGGATCATCGTGGCGCGGTACTCGTCGGGCACCCAGTCCCGTGGTTCGAGCCGCTCCTCGCGGGCGAGGGTGTCGGTGAAGTCCCGTTCGAGGTCGGGCACGGTCGCGGTCATCTCAGCCGTCCTTCGCCACGAGGGTGAGCACGTCGTACTTCGCCACGGGCTCGCCCTGCTGGTTGGTCACCTCGGTGTCCCAGCGGACCTCGCCGTGGTCGGCGTCCTCCCGGGGCGTGATCTGCTTCGCGGTGAGCGTCACGGTCAGCTCGTCCCCCGGCTTGACCGGGGTGCGGAACCGCAGGTTCTCCAGGCCGTAGTTCGCCAGCACGGGCCCCGGTTCGGGGGAGACGAACAGCCCCGCGGCCAGCGACACCACCAGGTAGCCGTGCGCGACGATGCCGCCGAACAGCGGGTTCGCCGCGGCGGCGGTCTCGTCGGTGTGGGCGTAGAAGGTGTCCCCGGTGAACTCGGCGAAGTGCGCCACGTCCTCGGCGGTGACCCGGCGCGGTCCGGCGGTCACCGAGTCGCCCGGCCGCAGCCGCGCCAGTGACTTGCGGAACGGGTGCTCGTCGGCGGTGCGCTCGGCGCCCGGCACCCACTGCCCGGTGACCCGGCCCAACACGGTGGGGCTGCCCTGCACCGACGTGCGCTGCATGTGGTGCAGCACGCCGTGGATACCGGCCATCTCCTGACCCCCGCCCGCGCGGCCCGGACCCCCGTGCACGAACGCGGGCAACGGCGAGCCGTGCCCGGTGGACTCCCCGGCGTCCTCGGCGTCGAGCACCAGCAGACGCCCGTGCCACGGCGCCACCCCGAGCACGACGTCGCGGGCGAAGTCCGGGTCTCCGGTGACGACCGACCCGGCGAGACTGCCCTGGCCGCGCGCGGCCAGAGCCACCAGCTGCTCCACGGAGGTGTAGGGCATCAGGGTGGCGACGGGGCCGAACGCCTCGACCTCGTGCGGCTCGGCGCGATCCGGGTCGTCCGCACGGAGCAGGACCGGGGAGACGAAGGCGCCCCGCTCGTGGTCGGCGTCGACGACGTCCACCCGGTCGGGATCGCCGAAGACGATCCGTCCGGCGCCGGACAGCGCCTTGAGCGAGCGGCGCACCTCCTCCCGCTGCTCCAGGCTCGCCAACGCCCCCATGCGCACGCCCTCGGCGGTGGGGTTGCCGACGGTGACCTTCGCCAGCTTCTCGCACAGCGCCCGCTCGACGTCGTCGATCAGCTCCGCGGGGACGAACGCGCGCCGGATGGCGGTGCACTTCTGCCCCGCCTTGACGGTCATCTCGGTGACGACCTGTTTGACGTAGAGGTCGAACTCGGTCGTCCCGGGGACGGCGTCCGGGCCGAGCACCGAGAGGTTCAGTGAGTCCGCCTCGGCGTTGAACCGCACCGAGTTCCGCACCACGGCCGGGTGCGCGCGCAGACGCTGGGCGGTGGCGGCCGAGCCGGTGAACGAGACGAGGTCCTGACCGGTGACGTGGTCGAGCAGGTCCCCGGCACCGCCGCAGACCAGTTGCAGCGAGCCCTCCGGCAGCAGCCCGGATTCCACGATCAGTTCCACGAGCCGGTGGGTGAGGTAGGCGGTCTGACTCGCGGGTTTGATCAGACTGGGTACCCCGGCGAGGAACGCGGGGGCGAACTTCTCCAGCGGCCCCCACACCGGGAAGTTGAAGGCGTTGATCTGCACGGCGACCCCGTGCAGCGGGGTCAGCACGTTGCGCCCGACGAAGGTGCCGCCCTTGCCCAGCGTCTCGACCCGCCCCTCGGGGTAGACGGTGTCGTTCGGCAGCTCCCGCTTCGCCAGGCTCGCGTAGGCGGCCGCGACGCCGATCCCGCCGTCGATGTCGAACTTCGAGTCGGCCTTCGTCGCCCCGGTGCGGGCGGAGAGTGCGTACAGCTCGTCGCGGTGCTCCCGCAGGTGGGACACGAGCGCCTTCAGCAGCGCGCCCCGCTGGTGGAAGGTCAGCGCCCGCAGCGCGGGCCCGCCCACCGTGCGGCCGTGGTCCAACGCCGCCGCCATGTCGATGCCGGTGGAGGAGATCCGGGCGACCTCCTCCCCGGTCGCCGCGTCGTACGCCGGGGTGCCGTCCCCGGACGGCGTGTGCCATCCGCCGGAGACGTAACTGGGCAACGCACCCATCGAGAAGACCTCCTCCATTGATTTACCAACCACTCGGTCAGTAATTTTAGGCGCACCCGCCGCCCGGGACAATGTGCACGCCGACCCGAAGGGTGCGCCCGATCGGCTCAAGGAGGAGTCGTGAGCACTGTCGACGACCCGCGAAAGGCCCCCGGCCACACCGACGACACCGGAGACGGACGTCGCACGTCCGGACTCCCCGACGGCGACGCCACCGAACACCTGAGCACCGACGAGTTGCGTGCACTGCAACTGCGGCGCCTGCGGTGGACGCTGCGGCACGCCTACGACAACGTCCCGTTCTACCGCGACCGCTTCGACCGCGCCGGGGTACACCCGGACGACTGCCGCGAACTCGCCGATCTCGCCCGGTTCCCCTGCACCACGAAGCAGGACCTCCGGGACAACTACCCGTCCGGGTTGTTCGCGGTCGGCCGGGACCGGATACGCAGGATGCACGCCTCCAGCGGCACGACCGGGGCGCCCACCGTGGTCGCCCACACCGAGGGCGACCTGCGCACCTGGGCGGCGCTGGTGGCGCGCTCGATCCGGGCGGCGGGCGGCAGGCCGGGCCAGACGGTCCACGTGTCCTACGGGTACGGCCTGTTCACCGGGGGTCTGGGCGCGCACTACGGCGCCGAGGCGCTCGGCTGTGCGGTCGTGCCCGCCTCCGGCGGGATGAGCGCCCGCCAGGTCCGGCTGATCACCGACCTGGAGCCGGAGATCATCATGGTCACGCCGTCGTACCTGCTGACGCTGCTGGACGAGTTCGAGCGGCAGGGCCTCGACCCGGCCACGTCCTCGCTGCGGATCGGCATCCTCGGCGCCGAACCGTGGACCGAGGGCATGCGCGCGGAGATCGAACGCCGCGCGGGTATCGACGCGGTGGACATCTACGGACTGTCCGAGATGATGGGGCCCGGGGTGGCGCAGGAGTGCGTGGAGACCAAGGACGGGCCGCACATCTGGGAGGACCACTTCCTGCCGGAGATCGTCGACCCGGAGACCGGGTCCGTCCTCGACGACGGGGCGCTCGGTGAACTGACGTTCACCACACTGACCCGCGAGGCGATGCCGCTGATCCGGTACCGCACGCGCGACCTCACCCGGCTGCGCCCGGGCACCGCGCGTCCCGCCCACCGCCGGATGGACCGGATCACCGGCCGCTCCGACGACATGATCGTCCTGCGCGGGGTGAACGTCTTCCCCACCCAGATCGAGGAGATCGTGCTGGCCACCGACGGCCTGTCGGCACACTTCCAGCTCGTGCTGGCGACCCGGGACCGCCTGGACACGATGACCGTCCGGGTGGAGGCGGCCGACGATCTCCCCGCCGGGGACCGTGCCGGGGTGGCCCGGCGGGTCAGCGGGCGGGTCGCCGACGAGGTCGGGGTGCGCGTCGAGGTCGACGTCGTCGACCCGGAGACGCTGGAGCGGTCGGTCGGCAAGATGCGCCGGGTCGTCGACGACCGGGACCGGTGAGCCCGGGACCGGCCGCACACCGTCCCGGGTGCGGACTGGGATACTGGCCACCATGACCGCCACCGGGCCGACGAGGACGAGCCGCCGGGGACGGCCCGGCTACGACCTGGAGTCGCTGTTGGACGTCGCGGTCACCCTGTTCAACGAGCGCGGCTACGACGGCACGAGCATGGAGGACCTCGCCCGCAGGCTCGGCATCACGAAGTCGGCCATCTACCACCACGTTTCGGGCAAGCAGGAGCTGCTGCGGCTGGCGGTCGACCACGCGCTGGACGGGCTGTTCACCGTCGCCGACGAGGCCGCCGAGCTCGACGGGCGGGCGGTGGACCGTCTCGAGTACCTGGTGCGCGGCAGTGTCCGGGTGCTGGTCGAGCGGCTGCCGTTCGTCACGCTGTTGCTGCGGGTGCGGGGCAACACCGAGGTGGAGCGGGCGGCGCTGGCCCGCAGGCGACGATTCGACCGGATCGTCGCCGACCTCGTGGCCGAGGCGGAGCGGGACGGCGACATCCGGCCGGACGTCGATCCGGCCCTCACCGCACGCCTGGTGTTCGGAATGGTCAATTCCCTGGTGGAGTGGTATCAACCTCGGGGAAGTGATGACACCCCGATCGTGGACGCCGTGGCCAAGATCGCTTTCGATGGAATCCGGGATAGCCCGACCCGGTGAAGACGGGCCCGGGGGCCGTCAATTCGAGGTTAGCGGATCACCGTCGAGGGTACGGAATTGTTTGAGGCGCAAGCCTCGGAGCAGAGGACCGGCCTTCGACAGCATCCGCTCGCCAGAGGTTCGGTCCTGTCCTGTGTGAACACACCAGAAAGGATCAGCTCATGCGTTCTGTTCGTCGCGGTATTGTGACGGCTGCCCTGGCCCTGCCGCTGGCCTTCGGCGCCGCCGGTGTGGCCGCCGCCGACAAGGGTGGCGACGTCGAGGCCCACTGGGCGTCCCACGAGGCCAACATCGCGGCCGCGGGCGCCGACGGTGCCGTCGCAGGCGACGTGTCGTCCGAGGCGGCCGGCATCAAGCACAAGGCCGACCGCAAGCACAAGAAGCACCGCGCCGACGGCATGGCCCGCGACGCGGCCACCGACGACGCCGCCGCCGACGGCGACGCGCGGCACGGCAAGGACAAGCACAAGAAGCACAAGAAGGCCAAGAAGGCCGGCTGGGCGCACTACGAGGACAGCGGGGCCGCCGCGGGCGCCAAGGGCGCCAAGGCCTGGGACAAGGAGTCCTCCGCCTGGTACTTCAAGAAGGGCTGACCCCGTCGGGTGCTCCCTGAAGACGGTGCCCTGGGCGTGCCCCGGGGCACCGTCTCCTCGCGCGCGGGGCGACCGGGACGTCCGTGGAAAATGTTCCGCGGGACGCGACAGTCATTCTCAGGCTTCCTGATCCGCCCCGGACCCGAGGACGACGTTCACCATGTCCAGAATCACCGCCCACACTCCCGGAATGAGAAGCACGCCGAGCACGACGAACAGTGGAAGCAACACCTTGTTCTCGACGGCCGTGCCGGTACTGAACCGCAGGAATGCGGGCGGTCGCAGTTCGTACCACGTTTCCCCGGCGATCGGCACGGGGAAAAGAAACGGACAACCCGATTCGGTGAGCGCGTCACCGAGGCAGTGGACGACGCACCCGATCGCCACGGCCACACCGAGCCAGCCGGACACCTCGTCGAGCCGTCCGAGCACGTCGGGGCTGTTCTCGATCACCCACCACACCACGGCCACTCCGGCCACCGGCAGCACCCAGTCGCCGAGTGCGTCCTCGGCCAGCAGCAGACCGAACACGACCACGGCGGCGACCGCCCACGGCCCTCCTGCCGCCGTGCCCGCCGCGGTACCCGCGCCGACCGCCGCCGCGAACAGGACCGTGTGCGACAGGTGCCGGTGGGTGCCCGTCTTGTCCTCGTCGCGCGGCCCCTTGGTCAGGGCGTAGAGCCCGCCGGAGGCCTTGCGCAACAGCCAGGACAGTGCGCCCGTGACCGGCCCGAGGAGTTTCGAGGCGCGCGCCCCGGGATGGTCGAGGTCGGGCAGCAGCGCGAATCCCGCCGTGGTGGCGGCGAACACCACCGCCTGCGCGAGCGTGGTGATTCCCACCACGGGCGCGACGGCGAGCCCAGCGCACCACCCGGTCGCCGCGTGGGTGCGACCCATCATGACGTCAGCTGCCCCTTCCGGCATCGGCATCGATCGAACAGCGTCGACGGTCGTCGACGAGCGCTGCCAGTCTCCCGGACCCCACCCCGGTGATGATCATGGCCCCCGCCCGCCCACCGGCGACCACCCGGGTCGTCGCGCGCCCGGTCCCACCCCGCACGCATCCGGATAAAGGCGGCGTGCGCGGGGTAGTCCGGCGGGTATGGCGAGGCGGCTGGACGAGTACCGGGCGCGGCG
>NZ_KB912485.1:59547-64871 GCF_000383775.1 Saccharomonospora halophila 8 | reverse complement strand
ACAGGCACTCATCGACGCCGCCCAGCGGGCCGATGAGGCGTGGCAGGCGAGCCGGGATCCCCAGGACTGGGACGCGACCGAAGAGGCACACCCGAGCCGGTACCGGACGGTGCGGAGGCCGGGCGCGGAGGTGATGCGGAGAGCGCCGCCGAAAACGACGCGGGCGCGGCGTTCGTGATCCACGAGCATCACGCGCGGAGCCTGCACTGGGACGTGCGCCTGGAACGGGACGGCGTACTGGTGTCGTTCGCGGTGCCCAAGGGCCTCCCGGACGAGCGCGGCACCGTGCGTCTGGCCGTGCACACCGAGGACCATCCCCTGGAGTACGCCGACTTCTCCGGGAAGATCCCGGAGGGCGAGTACGGCGCGGGCCGGATGACGGTCTGGGACCGGGGCCGGTACGAGGTGGCGAAGTGGACCACCGACGAGGTCGCCGTCGTGCTGCACGGCGAGCGGGCACGGGGGAAGTACGTCTTCTTCCGCACCGGTTCGCGCTGGCAGGTGATCCGGTCGGACCCGCCCGAGGACCCGGGGTGGACCCCGCTGCCGGAGTCGATGTCTCCGATGCTGGCCGTACCGGGTGCCCTGCCCGGACCCGCCGCCGACGAACGGTGGGGCTACGAGTTCAAGTGGGACGGCGTCCGCGCGCTGGCCCGCGTGGACGGCGGGCGGCTGCGGTTGTTCTCCCGCCGCGGCGACGACATCACCGAGACCTACCCGGAGCTGCGTGGGCTCGGCGCAGAGCTCGGCAGCACCCCTGTCTGGCTCGACGGTGAGATCGTCGCCCTGCACGACGGGAGGCCGAGCTTCGCGGCGTTGCAGGGCCGGATCAACGCCACCGACCGCAGAGCCCGGCAGCTGGCCGCCCGGTCCCCGGTCACCTACCTCGTTTTCGACGTGCTGCACCTCGACGGTCGCCCGTGTCTGGACCTGCCGTACACCCGGCGCAGACAGCTGCTCGACCGGCTCGGGATCGACGGGGAGCACTGGCGGGTTCCCCCCTCCTACGCCGGCGGTGGAAGCGCGGTCGCCGACGCGGCGGCCGATCAGGAACTCGAAGGCCTCGTCGCGAAGCGCCTGGACTCCCGCTACCGGCCCGGGGAACGGAACGGCGCCTGGATCAAGATCACCGAACTGCGCACGCTGGAGGTGGTGCTCGGCGGGTGGCGGCCCGGCACGGGCCGGCGGGCGGACACGTTCGGGTCGCTGATGCTGGGGCTGCCGACCGGGCGGGGGCTGCGCTACGTCGGCCAGGTCGGCACCGGCTTCAGCGACGACGCGCTGCGCACGCTCGGCAGCCGACTGCGCGGGCTGGAACGGCGCACCTCCCCGTTCGCCGAGGCGGTGCCCAGGGACCGGTCCCGCGATGCCCACTGGGTGCGCCCGACACTGGTCGGCGAGGTCGCGTTCAAGACGTGGACGCGGGAGGGCCGACTCCGCGCCCCGTCCTGGCGCGGACTCCGGCCGGACCGCAGCCCGGAGGAGTTGCCGCGGTGACCGGGCAACTGGTGGACATCGAGGGCCACCGCATCCGGCTGTCCAATCTGGACAAAAGCTTCTACCCGGAGGTCGGGTTCACCAAGCGGGACGTGCTCGACTATTACGTGCGGATCGCGGACGCGCTGCTGCCACACGTCCGGGACCGGCCGTTGACGTTGAAGCGCTACCCGAACGGGGTGGAGGGCAAGTCGTTCTTCGAGAAGAACGTCTCCCGGCACGCGCCCGACTGGGTGCGCACCGTGCGCATCGAGACGCCCGGAAGTTCCCGTGGCGCCGAATCGGCCGACTACGCGCTGGTGCAAGACTTGTCCACATTGGTCTGGGTGGCGCACCTGGCGAGTCTCGAACTGCACGTTCCGCAGTGGACGGTCGGCCCGCGGGACGGGAGGCGGAATCCGGACCTGCTCGTGTTCGACCTCGACCCCGGTGATCCCGCGACGATCGTCGAGTGCTGCACGGTGGCCCGGTGGCTGCGCACGGCGCTCGAAGCGGACGGGCTGCGGGCGTGTCCGAAGACGAGCGGCTCGAAGGGGCTGCAGCTCTACGTGCCCGTGCGCACCCGGAGCGGCGACCGCACCGGCGAGTACGCCAAGGGCCTGGCCGAACGCCTCGAACGCGACCACCCCGACGCCGTCGTCTCCCGGATGGCGAAGAAGCTGCGCGGCGGGAAGGTGTTCATCGACTGGAGCCAGAACAACGTCAAGAAGACCACCGTGGCCCCCTACTCGCTGCGCGCCCGCCCGACACCGACGGTGTCCACCCCGGTCACCTGGGACGAGGTCGACTCCTGCCGAGAACCGGGCGACCTCGTCTTCCACGCCGACGACGTCCGCACCCGCGTCAGCACACACGGCGACCTCTTCGCCCCACTGCTGGCGGCCGACCGCCCCGCACTCTGACGTCCCCCCCGGAGCACGCCGTGAAGGCCCCCTTCCCTGCGTCATATGCAGTGAAGGGGTCCCTCGCGGCGTGGGACGCAGCGAAGGGGTCCCCCACGGCAACCAACGCAGTGAAGGGGCCCTTCACGGCACCACGTCGTCGAGGAAGGTGCGGGTGCGGCCCCAGGCGATGTCGGCGGGTTCGGGGTCGTGGGACGACGGGGCGTCCGGGTTGGCGAAGGCGTGGCCCGCATCGTAGTGGTGCACCGCGACGTCCGGCCGGTTGGCCACCGCCGCCTCCACCGCCGCGATCCCGTCGGCGGGCAGGTACGGGTCCCGGTCGCCGACGTGGAACATCGCCGGACAGTCGAGCGAGTCGGCCCGGTCCAGCAGGTCCGGAACCCCCGAGCCGTAGTAGGACACCACCGCGTCCGGCCCCCGGCCGTCGACCCGCACCGACGTCCCGCACAGGTACGCCAGCGTGCCCCCGACGCAGAATCCGACCACGCCGACCCCGCCGGTACACCCGGGCATCGCCCGCAGGTGCGCCAGCGTCGCTGTCAGGTCGGTCACAGCCTCGTTACGGTCGAGCCGCCGTGCCAGCGTCGCCCCCTCGGCCATCCCGGAGGAGTCGGTGCCCTCGAACCGATGGCGCAGCCGCCAGAACAGGTCCGGCACGAGCACCAGATAGCGGTGCCCCGCGAGTTCGTCGGCCAGCGCACGCATGTGGTCGTTGAGCCCGGTGACCTCCGGCAACAGGACGATTCCGGGGCCGCGCCCGGTGTCGGGGGCCGCACGGTAGGCGTCCCACGCCACATCTGGCGAGACCGTGATGCTCTCGTAACCCGTGGTGACCACGAAGGAGCATCCTTCCGGGCGGCTCGGGTGGCTGCCAAGACCGATACGACGAGTGTCACGTTCGCCCGTACGCTGCCGGGGTAATCCTCGAACACTATGCTCACCCACATGCCTTGGGCGGTCGAACCGAACAACGCCGCTGACCGCCTGCGTCGAATCGAGGCGGTCACCGACACGGCGCTGGTTCAGCTGAGCGTCGAGCAGCTGCTCCACGAGCTGGTGGACCGCGTCCGGGACGTGCTCGAGGCCGACACCGCCACCGCACTTCTGCTGGACGCCAGCGGGCAGCAGCTGGTCGCCACGGCGTCGGTCGGCATCGAGGAGGAGGTGTGGCAGAACGTGCGGATCCGGGTGGGTGACGGCTTCGCCGGACGGATCGCCGCGGACCTCAAGCCGTCCCGCGTCTCGCAGGTGGATCCGGACACCGTGGTCAACCCGGTGCTGTGGGAGAAGGGCCTGCGGAGCCTCCTCGGTGTCCCGCTGATCGCCCAGGGTGAGCCGCTCGGTGTGTTGCACGTCGGAGCGCTGGACGACCGGGCGTTCGACGACGAGGACGTGCGCCTGTTGCAACTCGCGGCGGACCGGGTCGCACTGGCGGCCCGGTCCAGGTTGACCAACTCCGACCGTGCGGCGGCCTCAGCGGTGCAGCGGTCGCTCGTGCCCGCGCAGCTGCCGGACGTGGCCGGTTTCGAACTCGCCGCGCGCTACGCCCCCGGACACGGCTCGGACATCAGCGGCGACTGGTACGACGCGTTCGGCCTGCCCTCGGGACGATTGTTCCTGGTCGCGGGGGACGTGGTGGGCCGGGGGCTGTCGGCGGCGATGGTAATGGGCCGCATCCGCACCACCGTGCGCGCGTACGCGCTGGAGAACGACGATCCCGCGGAGGTGCTGACCCGCCTCGATCGCAACATCCGGCACTTCGAGCCGGACGCCATGGCCACCCTCGCCTGCGCGATCTGGGATCCGTCACACGATCAGGTGTACCTGTCGCTGGCGGGCCATCTCGCCCCGGTCCTGGGCAGGCTGAACCGGGATTCGACCCTCGTGGAAGCCGCGGTCGACCCGCCCGTGGGGGTCGGTTCGGCCACTCAGGCCCGGCACACCACCACGATCGACATGTCCGGCGGCGCCGTGCTCGTCCTCTACACCGACGGGCTGGTGGAACGGCGGGCGCAGCCCCTGGAGGACGGTCTGCGGGCACTGAGCGAGGTGGTGTACCCGGGCCCGCCGGAAGCGGTCTGTACCGAGATCATGAACAGGCTCGTGGCCGACACGGCCACCGAGGACGACCTCGCCCTGCTCACCGTGCGCAGGCAGAGTTCCGACGACCTCCGGACACTGACGTTCTCGGTGGACGCCGTGCCGGAGTCCCTCGCCGACATCCGAGCCGAGCTGCGCCGGTGGCTGCCCGAGGCCGGGGCGGGCGAGGACGACGTCACCGACCTGCTCGTGGCCGTGGGCGAAGCGGCGGCCAACGTCATCGAGCACGCCTACGGCCCCGGCGGCGGCACGCTCGGTCTGCACCTGGAGACCCACGGCGACGAGCTCGAGGTTCTCGTGAGCGACACGGGGAGCTGGCGCCCACCCCGGGGAACCCACCGGGGCCGGGGCACCGAGCTGATGCGCTCGCTCTGCGACGATGTGCAGGTGGAGAACGGGCCGCAGGGCACCAGTGTGCTGCTGCGTAAGCGACTGTCGGGAAGCGAGCAGGAATGACCACGGCCGACGTGGAGGTACGTGCCGACGGCTCCCGGGTGGACATCGTCATCACCGGTGAGATCGACCTGTCCAACAGCGAGCGGGTGCGGGACAAGATCTTCGGCTCGATCGACAACCGGCTCGAAGAGGTCCGACTGGATCTCGGCGAGCTGAAGTACCTGGACAGCGCGGGCCTGCGGATCCTGTTCGCCCTGGCCGAGCGGCTCCGTCTGCTGCAGACCTCCTGCACGATCCTCTCGCCGGTGGGGTCCCCGACCCGCCGGGTGCTGGAGATGTCCGGCGTCGGCGCGGTCGCCGACCTGCAGCCCTGAGCGCACGGGGCACCGCCCGGCCCGGGGTTCGCGCGCGTCACCGCGCGAACCCCGG
>NZ_KB912485.1:51531-59447 GCF_000383775.1 Saccharomonospora halophila 8 | reverse complement strand
GGCCCCGAGCGTCGACTCGCGGGCGCCGGATGGCGACTCGCGGGCGGCGGGGGTCAACTCGCGGGGCCGCCGGTGGTCCAGGTGAGGGTGTCGGCGCCGTGGACGGCGCGGCCCGCGACGAAGGTGGCCAGCACGTCGATGCCGTCGATCTCCGCGGAGTCCACCGTGGTGGGGTCGTCACCGAGCAGCACCAGGTCGGCCTGCATGCCCGGCCCGATCCGCCCGCGCCGATCCTCCTGACGGCAGGCGTAGGCGGCGTGGGTGGTGTAGGCGTGCAACGCCTCGGTCGCGTCGACCCGCTCGGACTCGGCGAGCACGAGCCCCGCCTTGGTGGTGCGCTCGACCATCGAGCGCATCCCGGCCAACGGCGCCCCGGTGCCCACGCACGGCCGGTCGGAGCTGCCGGGGACCCGCAGTCCGGCGTCCAGAAAGGACCGCTGCCGGTACAGCCACGGGATCCGGTCCGCACCGAGGGCGGAGTGCATCGTGTCGCCGATCTCGTACAGGAACCGGGCCTGTGGCACGGGAACGACGTCCAGAGCGGCCATTCTGGACAGATGCTCCGGGCGCACCATCGCGGAGTGCTCGATGCGGTGCCGCACGTCCGGGCGGGGCAGCTCCTTCTGCGCCTGCTCCAGCGTGTCCAGCGTCAGGTCGATGGCGCGGTCCCCGATGGCGTGGGCGGCGATCCGCCAGCCGCTACGGTGCGCGGCCAGCATCCGCTCCCGCAGCACGTCCGGGTCGTCGCCGAGCACGCCGAGGCCGCCCGCGCCGAGGAACGGCTCGGTCACCGCCGCCGTGCGGCTGCTCAGCGCACCGTCGGTGAAGATCTTCATCGGCCCGATCCGCAGGAAGTCGTCACCGAACCCGCTGCGCAGGCCGAGGTCGAGCCCGGTCTCCACGCCCACGGCCGCGTCGAACGGGTGCAGCACCTCGGTGGCGGGCATCAGCTCTACCCGCAGCGGCAGCTCGCCCTGCTGCCGGGCGAGCTGGTACGCGGCGGCCTCGGCGGGGCTGTGCCCGATCCAGCCGCCCGCGATGCCCGCCTCGGTGACGTGCGTGAGCCCCTCCCGCACGTACACCTCGGCCGCCCGCGTCACGGCCGCGGCCAGTTCCTCCACCGGGTAGGGCTTGACCAGCGCGTCCACCAGCTGTTGTGCCTGTTCGGCCAGCAGCCCGGTCGGCTCGCCGTCGGCGTCGCGTTCGACGACCCCGCCGTCCGGGACCCGCGCCGACCCGTCCAGCACCCCCGCCTTGTCCAGGACGGCGTCCGACGCCACGCACATGTGCGCCGAGCGGTGTTTGAGCCACACCGGACGGCCACCGCCCGCGCGTTCCAGCGCCGCGCGCTGGGGATGCCGCCCGAGCACGTAGTCGTCGTACCCGGAACCGACGACCCAGGCGTCCGAGGGCAACTCCGCTGCCCGTGCGGCCACCGCGTCGTACACCTCGTCGAGGCTGCGGCACGTCGACAGGTCCAGTTCGGCCAGCGACAGCCCGTACCACACCATGTGGTTGTGCGCGTCGGTGAAGCCGGGGGTGAGGGTCGCACCGCCCCCGTCGACGACGGCACGCGCGGGCAGATCCCGCACGTCGTCGTCGACACCCACGATCACGCCGCCGACCACCCCCACGGTGTGCGCACGCGGGTGGTCGGCACGCATCGTCAGCGCGCGGACGTCACGGAGCAGGAGATCGAGCACCGCCATTCCTCCCAGGGTCGTGAGTGAACACGGACGTCACGGCGCCGGATGCGGCACCGCACCCCGCCATTCACTCACGACCCCGGTCGACGGTGCGAGCGAGGTAGTTACGGTCCCGGGTCGCCGCCCGGCCGAGCCGCCCTCGCGCTCCCAGTCCCCTTCGAAGGTCTTTCACCTGTCGAAGGGCTCATCCCACCGCACCGGAGCCCACGCGGACCAGGGATCCGGCCGAAACGTGCGACCGCCGTCGCAGTCGTGCCGGAACGTTTCCGCACGGTGTCCGGCGACGGCTCACGGGGCGTCGGTGAGCAGCGCCCGCGCGGCCCGCTCCGCGGTGGCCGGGTCGAGGCGCCTGCCGTTGAGCAGTTCCGCGTACAGGGCGGACTCCACGATGCGCACGTAGAGGAACGCGAGGTCGTCCAGCTCGGTCGGCCGCCACGTCGGTGTGCGGTTCTCCAGCAGCACCGCCCGCTGCGCCGCCACCATCCGGCGGTGCACGCCCTCGGGGGTGTGGAACAGCACCCGGGTGGCCGTCTCCGGCTCGGCCCGCAGGAACGCGGTGAACGGTGCCGCGTTCCGCAGCTCGGCGGAGAACGACCGGGTCACCTCCAGCACGCCCTCGACCCCGGTACGCCCGCGCCTGCGGCGGGCCCGGGTGAGCAGGCGTTCCCCCAGTCGCCACAGCACGTCCCCCAGCACCGCGTCCCGCCGGTGCACCACCCGGTACAGCGTCGCCCGGCTCACGGCCAGGCTCGACGCGAGTGCGGGCATGTCGATCGAACCGTGCCGGAGGAAGTACCGGCAGCCGCCGTGGACGACCTGTTCGCGGCTGACCACCCGCCGGGCGTCCACCGACCGCGACATGAACAGCCTCCTCTCCGATGATCGGTGCGTCGGTGATAGCACAACGCGAGCGCCCACGGCATCGGGTGAACAACTACCCTGGAGCCGATCTCGAGCGGGTGTTGACGGTGTGTCGGGCCACGGGGTCCGCGAACGGAAGGGCACGGTTGTGCGGCACCACAGATCCGGATCGGCCCGGCCCCGAGGCGGGGTCGGGACCGTCCTCGCGCTGGTCGCGGCCCTGTCGCTGGTGGTGGGGTGCGAGGCGGACACCACGAATTCCGACGACGCGGACCCCGGGACGGCCGACAACGGCGCGAACGCGGAGTCCGGGCACCCGGATCCGGCGAAGCAGGAGCAGCGACACCCGACCCGGGCCGGGAGGACGGCCCTGTTCGACGGATCCGGCATGATCCGGTCGGATCTGGAGGTCCTCGACGAGGTGTCCGGCCGGTGCGAGGCCTCGCTGCTGAGCCCGGAGAACGAGCGGGCGCGGCGGTGCTTCACCAACGAGACGTCACTGGCGATGGACCCGTGCTTCGTCCCGGAGAACCCGTCCCCGGAACTCCTGCCGGATCCGGGCACCGGCACGGAGAGCGTCACGGACCAGACGGTACGGAACAACCCGGTGGAGACGGTCGCGGTCTGCCTGCGGGACCCGGCCGCCGAGGGCGCGGTGAAGGTCAACGTGCGCGACGACGACCCCTCCGGTGTCCGGGCCGACGTCGTCGATCCGTGGTGGTTCCTGGTGTTGGCCGACGGTACCCGGTGTGTGAAGGTGCTCGGTGTCGACGACCTCCGCGAGGATCTGCACCTCAGCTACCGCTGCGACGACGGGTTCCTGCACGGCCTGGTGGACGAGGACAAACGCATCTGGACCATCCACCACCGGAAGGCGGGCTCCGACGAGCTGAACCTGGCCTGGGTCCGCTCGGCCTGGGCTTAGGCCGACGGCGCCGGGGTGCGCTCCCCGGTCGTGACGGGAACGCCGGCTCCGGCCGCCTCCGGGTAGAGGCCGTTGATGTGCACGACGTCGTGGCCGGCACGTTCGAGCAGGCTCGCCGCGAGGGCCGACCGGTACCCGGAGCCGCAGTGCACCCACAGCCGCCGGTGCGGCACATCGGCCATCCTCGGCAGCAGTTCGTGCAGCGGCACGTGCACCGCGCCCTCGATGTGCCCGGCGTTGAACTCGTCGTCCCGACGCACGTCCAGCACGGTGGGCGCACGCCCGGCCGAGAACTCGGCGGCGAGGTCCCGCCACTCGACGCTGGGGTACGACGTCGTCGGGATGCCGTCGGCCAGATCCCGCGGCGGGTCGCCCAGAGCGACGTCGAGCCGGTCGATGCCGATGCGCGAGAGGTCCCGGATCGCGGCGCGCACGTCGGACTCCGGGCCCACGAGGGTCATCGGGTCCAGCCACGGCAGCGTCCACCCCAGGAACGTGGTGAACTGCGTGCCGTCGCCGTACTCGATGCTGACCGTGCCCTCCAGGTGGTTCGTGGCGAAGGCGACCCGGTTGCGCAGGTCGACCACCCATTCACCGCGGTCCAGGCGGCCGCGCAGCTCGCCGGTCGAGAGCGGTTCGGGCACCGTCAGGTCCGGCACGCTCGGCCCCATCCGGTTCAGCGGCCCCATGTGCGCGTAGTACGACGGGTAGTCGGTGAGGTTCGCGACGAGCTGGTCGACGAACCGGTCCTCGTCCGTCTCGGTCAGCGCGTGATTGTGCTCCCGCTGCTCGCCGATCGTCGAACTGTCGGCGGCGGTGGCCGGGCCGGACGAGCAGAAGCTGCCGAATCCGTGCGTCGGGTACAGCGTGGCGTGCTCGGAGACCTGCTCGGCCAGCCGCCGCGCCGACCGGAACTGCGCCCGCGTCAGTGCCACCGTCTTCTCCGGATCGACCAGGTCGGTGCGGCCCACCGACCCGTACAGCAGACTGCCCCCGGAGAACACGGCCTGCTCGCCGTCACCGTCGACGACGTAGGACAGGTGGTGCTCGGTGTGCCCGGGGGTGGCCACGGCGGTCAGCGTCATCCGTCCGATGTCGACCCGGTCGCCCGGCAGGATCCGCTGGTGCTCGTACTCCAGCCCCTCGGTCTCGCCGACCAGGTAGGTGGCGGAATGGCGCAGCGCGAGTTGCGGGCCGCCGGTGGCGTAGTCGTTGTGCAGGTGCGTCTCGGCGACGTGGCTGATCCGCACACCCCGCGCGCGGGCGAGCTCCTCGATCCGGTCGAAGTCCCGCTGCGGATCGACGACCAGGGCTTGCGCACCGTCGTGTACCAGGTAGCTGCGGTCCCCGAGTTGCTCGGTACGAATGACGTCGACGTCCATGAACGGTCATCCCTCGTCCGTCTGTGGCAGGCTCGGTGGTCGAATACCCGATGCCCGAACCGATAACCCGAGCGAGGAGGACCCGTGCCGCCCACCGATCCGTGCAGCTGGGACGAGCGCTACCGCGCCGATCCGTCCCCGTGGGGCGACGCGCCGGCGAGGACCATCCGCACGTATCTCGACGACGCGGTCCCCGGCACCGCCGTCGATCTCGCGTGCGGGGACGGCCGGCACGCCGCGTGGCTGCACTCGAAAGGGTGGAAGGTGGCCGCCGTGGACTTCTCGCCGGTGGCCCTGGAGTCGGCACGGGACCGCTACGGCACGGACATCGACTGGCGACTCGGCGACGCGACGACGTGGGAGCCCGCGCAGGCCGTCGACCTGGTGCTGGTCGGGTTCCTCCAGCTCCCGGCGACGGACCTGGTGCGCACGTTGCGCCGGGCCACGAGCTGGCTGGCCGACGGCGGAAGGCTGTTCTACCTGGGGCACGCCCGGGAGAACCACGAACGCGGGGCGGGCGGCCCGCCCGACCCGGACGTCATGCCGTCGGTCACCGATCTGGCCGAAGCGGCGGGCGGGCTGCGCGTCGACGCCCTGCGGCATGTGCTGCGGGACACCGACCACGGCACGGCGATCGACATCGTGCTCGACGTCCGGCGGTGGTGAACCACGCCGCCGCGCCGGTGGACGGTGTGCTCCCGGCGGCGCGGACCGGGTGATCGGCACCGCCGAAACGCACCGCCCGGCTCACTCGCGGGCCTGTCCGGCTCGCTCCGGTGCGCTCCCGTGGTCGGTCCCCTCCCGGCGCCGGGAGCGCACCATCCGCACGAGCACCATCGCCAGCGCCGCCAGCACCAGCACGAGCAGCACCACGACGTTGGACACCCGGCCGGTGAGTCCCTGCACCCATTCCTGAAGCGAGAACTGGGTGTCCACGCTGGTCAATCCGCCGAGGTTGGCCGTGCCCTCGGTGAACAGGAACAGCATCCCCACGCCGAGGAACAGCAGGCCCGAGATCAGGCTCGTCGTGTGCGTGCGCACGGGGCCGAGGGTGATCTCGCGACCCCGCAGCCACTGTCTGCGGCCGAGGTCGAAGCGATCCCACAGCAGGGCGAGCACGAACAGCGGCGCCGCCATCCCCAGCGCGTACAACGACATCAGGGCGCCCCCGTAGGTTGGATCCCCGCCCGCCGCGGACACGGTGAGCACGCTGCCCAGCAACGGCCCGGAGCAGAATCCCGCCAGCCCGTACACGGTGCCCAGGGCGAACACCGAGAAGCCGGACGAGATTCTGATCTTCGCGGCGGCGTTGCCCGCGGTGGTCGAGCCGAATCCCCGGCCGAGAATCATCAAGACACCGAGCACGATGAGCACCAGCCCGCCGACCAGGGTCACCGTGCCCCGGTACCGCGTCACCAGGGCCCCGACCGCCGCGACGCCCGCACCGAGCGGGATCAGCACGAGCGCCAGCCCGGCGTAGAACAGCACGGTGCGGCGGGCCAGCGCGCCGACCGTGTCGAACGCGTAGGCGAAGAACGACGGCAGCAGCAACGCCGAACACGGGCTCACCAGGGAGAGCAGACCTCCCAGGAAGGCCCCGAGCAGACCGACTTCGGTCATGCCTGCTTCGCGGCCTTCTCGATAACCTCGACGAACGTGTCGAGCGGCTGCGCGCCGAGGATGGGCTCTCCATTGATCACGAACGCCGGGGTGCTGGACACGCCGATCGAGCTACCCTCGCGCAGGTCCTTGTCGACCGGCTCGTCCAGGCTCGGGTCGTCCAGGTCGGCGGTGAACGTCTCCATGTCCGGCATCCCGACCTCACGGGCGTAGCCGAGGAGCTCCGCGCGCGTGAGGTCCGGGTGGCCACGCTCCGGGGAGTCCTCGAAGATGGCGCGGTGGTACTCCCAGAACCTGCCCTGCTCGGCGGCGGCGCGACCGGCGCGGGCGGCGGATTCCGACTGTTCCCCGAAGATCGGGAAGTCCCGCCACTCGATCCGCAGCTGCCCGGAGTCGACGTACCGGTCGATCAGCTCGGGTTCGATGTCCCGGCTGAACTTCGCGCAGAACGGGCACCTGTAGTCCGAGTACATCACCATCGTCACCGGGGCGTTGACGGGGCCGAGCGCCGTCGGGTCGCCCTCGTCGCGCCGGGCCAGGCCGGACAGCGGATTCTCGTCGGCACCGGCACTCCCCTGGTTCTGGGAGGCCGAGGGGGCCGACGGCCCGGCGGGTCGCGGCGCCGCGCTCTCCTCGCCGCCCGGCGGGGACACGACGAGATAGGTGATCAACCCGATCGCGGCCACCACGAGGACGGCCACCAGGGTGAGGTCGCGTTTCGACGTACGCCGCGACGTGTTCGGCATCGGCTCTCCCGGTCACTCCGTGTTTGAACTACTATGCAGCATAGTAAACACGCAGCCCCGAGCCGATTGGACACGCCCGTGGATCCGGTGCCGAACCCCGCCGAACCCACCACCCGCCCCCGCGCGGCCCGCTACGCCCGCGCGGGACTGATGGGCCTGCTCGCACTGCTGGCGGTGGGCATCCCGACCGACATCCTCGGCACCCCGCTGTTCACCCGGGAGATCCCGGTGCGCTGGTGGGAGTACCCGGTGCTGGCCGCCACGGCGGCGCTCACGTTCGCGTGGTTCGCGATCCAGGGCCCGCCGCCGTCCGACAAGGCCGAGCGCACGCCGTTGGCCGGGGTGGTGCTGACCGTGTTCGCGGTGGGGTGCCCGGTGTGCAACAAACTCGTCCTCGTGGCGCTGGGCACCTCCGGCGCGCTGGGACTGTGGGCACCGCTGCAACCGTTCCTGGCGGTGCTGTCCCTCGCCCTGCTAATGGCCGCCGTGGCCCAACGGTGGCGCCGCCGGGACTGCACCGACGACACCTGCTCGGCCGAGGGCGGCCCCGGTCAGAACGCGGCGCCGCCCGCCACCGCCAGGCAGTAGAACGCCACCGCCCCGGCGAAGACCGCGACCGAGGCCGCGGTGGGCACGAAGGTGAGCAGCGCCGCCAGGGCGTAGTCCACGCGGGCGG
>NZ_KB912485.1:31826-51431 GCF_000383775.1 Saccharomonospora halophila 8 | reverse complement strand
GCCGGGGTGATCAGCACGCCGGCGTCGGACGCCGCGACCGGCGCGAACCCCTCGCCGCGGTCGATCGTCAGGCCCGTGCGCAGATCGACCGCCACGGGCGTGCCGGAGCGCGTGCCGTACCCCACGCCGCTCTCGACGATGGTGAGCGCGAGCAACCCGTCGGCGCCGTCGTCGGTCCACCGGGGTTCCCCGGTACGCAGGTCGAACGCGCGCGTGACGCGGTAGCCGTCCAGGCCGCTGACGACGAGCGTGCCGCTGTCCGGGTCGACCACCGACCGGAACTCAGTCTCGTCCCCGAGCGCGGCGAGCAGTTCGCCGGTGCGCAGATCGTGCAGGCTGGTGCGCTCACCCCCGTCGCCGGACCAGCGAAGCGCCACCACGCCTTCGTCCGAACCCTGGGTGCCCTCCAACAGCTCCACCCGGTCGGTTTCGGACCACCCGGACGGCAACTCCAGCTCCGACGACCGCCACAGCGTGTCCCCGCTGCCGGTGTCCAGCGCGGTGAGCTTCCCGTCGTATGCGAACAGGCCCGCGCCGTGGTGCTCGTAGAGCGCGACCGCCCCGTCCACCGGCGGTTCGACGGGCTCCCCCGTGTCCGCAGCCAGCATCAGCCGCCGCCCCGACTCCCCGCCGACGACCGAGTTCGCCACCCGCCCAAAGACCAACCCCGGCCCCTGCAACGGGCCGGGCACCGACGTCGGACCCCACAACCGGCTCCCGTCCGCGGCATCGTAGACGTTCGCGCTGGTCCTCGTGGCGATCCTGCCTTCGCGGTTGTCCGCGTCGCTGGCGAGCACCACCGCGCCGGGCCGGTCACCGACCTCGGTCACGCCGTACCCGACGCAGGACGGGTTGGTCCACACCGTCCACCGGGTCTCGCCGGACGGTGTCACCCCGACGACCCCCAGCTGCGACTCGTCGTCGGCGGGGAACCGGATGCTCACCAGGTTGTCCCCCGCCGGGTAGGGGACGTCGTCGAACGGCGCCTTCCAGGCGGCCTCCGGCTGCGCCAGCACCGGCGCCTCGCCTCCTCCGGGAGGTGGCAGGGGCGCCGAGGTGGACGTGTCCAGCCGCGGCTCCGGCAACGCGGGCCCGGAACCACCGGCCCCGGATGCCGTGGCGTCCTCCACCGGCGCACCACAGGCGCCCACGAGAAGCCCGGCCCCCAGCACGAGTGCCGGGAGCCGACCGGATGCAGCGTGTCGCATGGAACCTCCGAGCCTTACTACTAGCCGAGATAGTAGACGACTCGCGGATCACCCGGCCACCACCCGGCACGGGGACGCACGTGAGGCACCCGCAGAAGGACGTCGAACTGCACGTCAGCGACCCGAGAGAGCACAACACCTCGCACGGACGGGGAAGAAGCCGAAGCATGGTCCAGCCAGCCGTACGAGTACGGAGCATCCCCGCACGCGCGGCGAAGACCGGGACCGCGATGGGCACGCGCCGGTAAAGGGGGGACCACCCCGCACGCGCGAGGAAGACCTCCAGCAGTTCCCCGCCACGGATCACGGCCGTGGACCACCCCCGCACGCGCGGGGAAGACGGGCTACGGGACCGCGCGCTGCTGCTGATCGGGGGACCACCCGCGCACGCGCGGGGAAGACTCGATCAGGTCATACGCGAGCGTCGTCTTGCCGGGACCACCCCCGCACGCGCGGGGAAGACCGGACCCTCAGCCGCAGGACATCACTCGACAGGGGACCACCCCCGCACGCGCGGGGAAGACCGGACCCTCAGCCGCAGGACATCACTCGACAGGGGACCACCCCCGCACGCGCGGGGAAGACCCCGGGGGTCGAGTCCGGTAGGCGAACCACGGTGGACCACCCCCGCACGCGCGGGGAAGACCGCCCCACCGGGGCCGGGAACTCCGGGTCGCGCGGACCACCCCCGCACGCGCGGGGAAGACGTCACCCCGGCCTGCTGTAGTGCCTCCCGGCCCGGACCACCCCCGCACGCGCGGGGAAGACGGGGAGGAACTGGCCACGTTCCGCGTGGAGGTCGGACCACCCCCGCACGCGCGGGGAAGACACGGACGTTCCGGTTCAACGTCGTTGTTCATGCGGACCACCCCCGCACGCGCGGGGAAGACCGTCTCGGCCTCGGCGCGGCCCTGTTCGACCAGGGACCACCCCCGCACGCGCGGGGAAGACGAGCTGTTCCACTCCGAGGGCACCTCGGCGACGGGACCACCCCCGCACGCGCGGGGAAGACAGCCAATCCGTCGCGGCCTGCGACCATTCCGCGGGACCACCCCCGCACGCGCGGGGAAGACCGCCATCCCGATACCAATGATCCCCATCGCGACGGACCACCCCCGCACGCGCGGGGAAGACGCGGTCCCGTACGTCTGGCGGTAGAGCCGATCGGGACCACCCCCGCACGCGCGGGGAAGACCGGGTCCGGGCGGAACGGAGACACGGAGTCCGCGGACCACCCCCGCACGCGCGGGGAAGACCTCCTGGTGTTCGTCGCGGTGCGGGATGTGCCGGGACCACCCCCGCACGCGCGGGGAAGACCGGTGGACTGTGAGGCTCCGGCCGCCGCGGCGGGGACCACCCCCGCACGCGCGGGGAAGACCTGGCGCACGTCGCCGAGCGGTGGCTTGAGGATGGACCACCCCCGCACGCGCGGGGAAGACCGGGACCGGTTGGCCGACCAGGCCCGCGAGGTGGGACCACCCCCGCACGCGCGGGGAAGACCCGTTCGCACCGAGGACATGTTCCTCGCCCACCGGGACCACCCCCGCACGCGCGGGGAAGACCCACAGATCCCGGACAGCACCACCCGGGCGCGCGGACCACCCCCGCACGCGCGGGAAAGACCTACCGTGTCCGCCCGGACGCTGAGGTCGGTCAGGGACCACCCCCGCACGCGCGGGGAAGACAATCACAAAGTTGACAGCGAATCGCGCTCCCGACGGACCACCCCCGCACGCGCGGGGAAGACCTCGCGGACCAAGCTGAGGAGTGGCTGTTCCTGGGACCACCCCCGCACGCGCGGGGAAGACTAGATCCCGTCGCTGAAGATGACCATCTGCGGGGGACCACCCCCGCACGCGCGGGGAAGACCCCATCTGCGCATCGATCGGCCCCCGCAGGGCGGGACCACCCCCGCACGCGCGGGGAAGACGTCTACACCCGGTTGACGCCCGAGCCTGCCACGGGACCACCCCCGCACGCGCGGGGAAGACGGGAACACGAAGATCTGCCAGTCGATGTCGCCGGGACCACCCCCGCACGCGCGGGGAAGACCTGCGCGGCATGATCAGCGGCGCGGTCGGCGACGGACCACCCCCGCACGCGCGGGGAAGACCGGCCCGCGTTGATCGCCTCCAGTAACGGCAGAGGACCACCCCCGCACGCGCGGGGAAGACCATGGTCCGCGGCCTATAACGCCATGCGCGCGGGGACCACCCCCGCACGCGCGGGGAAGACACCGTCTTGCCGTCGTTGTCGCGGATGAACTTGGGACCACCCCCGCACGCGCGGGGAAGACGTCTCCGGGAACGCGTCCCGCAGCGCGATGCCGGGACCACCCCCGCACGCGCGGGGAAGACCTGCGCGGCATGATCAGCGGCGCGGTCGGCGACGGACCACCCCCGCACGCGCGGGGAAGACACTTGATGACCTGCGGCGATATGAGGGACTAGAGCATTTTTCATTCACTCTACTTCGCGGGTTCGCTCTGCCCCACAGACCCGGGAGCGCCCCTGCGGGCCGTTCCTTGGCGGCCACCACGACGACGGTCACTCATCGTCACTCCCGTACGAGACACCGCCTGCCACTCCCGTCAGTGGGCGACGAGGACCGTGTACCGGTCGGGGAAGGTGACTGTGCCACCCGGGTTGGTGCGGCGAATCTCGGTAATTCCCGCGTCGAGTTCGGCATCGGTGAAGTGTTGATGTCCACAGCAGTGTGTCGGCATCATGACCACGATCAGACGGCCGTCGGGGGCGAGCAGCCGAGCCAAGCCGCGCACTGTGGATTCACGCACGTCGCGGGACACGTGGTGCTGGGCTTCCTTCACGACGACGGCGTCGAACTTCCGGTACGGGAGCGGCGCCTCACCTCGGGCGACGCTTTCGGCGGTGGCGTTCACGGGAACCAGTCGGGGCGAGTCGGAAATGCGGTCGAGCATCGCCGTCGACGGATCGACGCACACCAGTAGTTGGTGGGTGTGGTCGGCGAGTCTCTGGCTGTACAGGCCGGTGCCGCAGCCGACGTCGAGGACGCGGGAATCGCCACCGACCGCCGCGTGGGCAAGGAGACGGCTGGTCATCCAACCCACGAATGCGTCGCTGTAGGACCAGTGTCGGGTGAAGTCCGGGGCGAGCCGGTGATAGTGGGCAGCGATGTCCGGCCCGCCCCGGGCCCCGCGGTCACGGTCGGGAATCACCAGATCGGTGCCGCGGTGTCGGGATGGGTGACACCAAGCTCGACCTGCCGCCGCAGCGGTAGGAAGTCGAGCGCGAGGCGGCGGGCGAGGTAGTCCATCGGACTGGACGACCAGTCGATGTCCGGGTCGCCGGTGGTGATACCGAACGGCTCGAACCGGGTGTGCAGGAACCGGTGCACAAACTCCTCCACGGTCATACCGTGCGCCAGGGCGGCCGACAACAACTCGCCGAGCGCGGTGGTGAGCCCGTGGGTGACGGTGCCGTGTTTGGAGTGGTCGATGTCGACCGCGCCGAGTTGTCCGTGGTCGTCGACGGTGATGGTGACGCCGAATTCGGTGCCGCTGATCTCGACGTCGACCCGGTATCCGCTACGCACGCGGGGCAGACGGCGGGGCACACCCGGAACGTGCTTCTCGGCGACGGTGACCTCCACCATGGACTCCTATTTCTACAACAAATGGGCTTGAGCAGGAACTGAACCACTAGATGTGGGATCGTAGCGGGTGTTGGGGTGGGAGTGGTGGTCGACAGGCCCACCGGATCAGGTGGCGATCCGGTGCAGGTCGACGGCCGCATGCGCCCGCTTCAACGCGTGGTCGACGACCCCGGACGCCTGAGGGCTGCGGAGGTGGTAGGCACAGTCGCGGAGCCGTTCGACGAACTGGACGAGCTCGTCGTCGGTCGCGGGGAAGACCGCGCGCCATATCAGCCGATCATGGACATTACCGGACCACCCCCGCACGCGCGGGGAAGACCCCCGCAGTTTTCGCAACACCATGTTGCGGACAGGACCACCCCCGCACGCCCGGGGAAGACCCCGTGCGGTGGTTGCCCATCACCACCACCCCAGGACCACCCCCGCACGCGCGGGGAAGACGCCGCGATCCGCGAAGCCACTCAGCAGAACCTGGGACCACCCCCGCACGCGCGGGGAAGACCGGGCCCAGTACGGAGACACGTGCAACCCGAGGGGACCACCCCCGCACGCGCGGGGAAGACATCGCGGCCCCGCCGCCGGATGCGGCGAGGCGGGGACCACCCCCGCACGCGCGGGGAAGACTTAATGACCTGCGGCGATGTGAGGTACTAGGGCGTTTTTCATTCACTCTACTTCGCGAGTTCGCGCGGGAGCGCCCCTGCGGGCCGCTCCTACCCCCGGTTGCCGAAGCGCCTTCGGCGGCTCGCCTTGCTCCAGCCCACCGACTTCGCCCCGGACGACGGCGGCTTCGCCTCCGGTGCGTTGGGGCGCAGCATCAGGTTGATGCCGTCGAAGTCGACCGGTTGCCAGTCGTGCCCGTGGACCTGGAACGCGAGCCCCTGCTCGTTGTCGGCGGAGTAGACCATGATGGCCCGGCCCGACTGCACCATGTCGAGCACCCGCTCCCACAGCAGCGCACGGATCCGCGCGTTGACCGTGCCGACGAACACCCCGGGCGAAATCTCCAGCATCCAGCGCGTGAGATGCCCGCGCAGCCCCACCGGACAGGCGGCCACCACGACGACGGTCACTCGTCGTCACTCCCGTACGAGACACCGCCGGCCACTTCCCGGCCGTCGTAGTCCCACAGCATGACCACGTCCGGGTCGTCGAACGCCTCCGGGCCGTACTCCACCACGTCGTCCTCCTCGTCGGCGAGCAGGGACTTGATGTCGCGCACGCACTCGTCGAGGAAGTGGCCGCTCTTCATGTGGTCCCGCACCGCGCGACGGGTCTCCGCCCCGATGTCGGCGACGTTCGCCGCGGCTATGTCGAAGGCGATGGGGATGGTGACGTCCGCCTTGTACAGGTCGGCGACGTCGAACACGAACGAGCGCACGTGTCCGGTGTGGATGAAGCCGAGTCCGGGAGCGCAGCCCAACGCGACGACCACCGCGTGGACCACGCCGTAAAGGCTCGTGTTGGCCGCGGAGAGCGCCTGGTTCACGGGGTTCGCGTTGTCGAAGTCGCCGGGGTCGTACTGTCGCCGGTCCCAAGGGATTCCCACCCGTTTCGCGTGTTCCCGGTACAGCCGGCGGACCCGTGCCCCTTCCCTGCCCCGGAGCTGCTGCATCGTCAGCTTCGCGGTGTCCTCCTCCGGAAACCGCATCGCGTACATCTGCCGCGCCACCCGGAGCCGGGACTGACGCTGGGACACCAGCGCGGCCTGGGCCTCCAGCAGCCGGGACGAACGCGCGAGCGACCGCCCGTGGGCGTAGTAGCGGACGCCGTGCTCACCGACCCACACCGCCGTCGCACCGCTCTCGGCGAGCAGCACCATCGCCTGTTGGCTCACCGTGGTGCCCGGCCCGAGCAGCAGGGCGCCGATCGTGGCTGCCGGGACGTGCACGGTTCCCCGGGCGTCGTGTGCGGTGATCGCGTTGGCGTCCCGGTGGATCACGCTGTGCTCCACGTACAGGAACGACATGCGGTCCTGCGCGCGGGTCAGGTGGTTGATCGGGACCGGTGGCGGTCCCGGGACGTTACCCATCGCCGGGCCGCTCGGCCGTCGTCACCGGGGCGAGGGTGAGCAGGCCACAGCCGTACCCTTTCGCGGGACCGATGCCGTGGGTGAGGGCATGCCGCAGCGCGGCCGGGTCGGCGACCTCCAGGACGCCCTCGAACACGGCGGTCGCCAACGTCACCTGCCGACCCTCACGCGCGAATTTCCACGTGCGCCGCCGATGGACGGCGAGGTCGGGTTCCCCGCCGGTTCCCTCGGCGATCTTGAAGCCGTTCCTCGTGGCCCGGTCGCGCAGCCAGTCGTTCTGCTGGTTGACGGTGACGTGGCCGTACCGTTGCGACCGACCGGCGTCCGCGTTCCTCCGCCGGTTCACGACCGGGTTGGCTGTGAGCCGGAACGCCCAGCGTTGCCCGGCGGCGAGCCGGTCGAGCAGCGGGGTGTAGTCGCGGGCGTCCCAGGTCTGCGTGGTCGGCCAGCCGCACTGCTCCACCAGGTGCGTCAGGTCCGGCCGCCGCGGGCTCACCACGTACAGCTTCGTGCCCGCCGCGCTCTCGTCGAGCCGCCACAGCACACGGCCCTCGTCCGAGGTCCCGGCGGAGCGGCCGGGGAACGCGGCCAGCACGGCGGCGTGCAGCCGTTGCGGGGACACGAGCATGTTCTTGGCGCCGCGTCGTGCGGTGTTGATCTCGAAGCGGCTCAGGTACATCGTCAGCCCTCTCCTGAAAGCGGCGTGAGCGGCTCGTGGTGGTCCTGTTCGGCGCGATCGTCGTGGGACGGCGTGAAGTGCGGGTTGTCCACCGTGACGGCGCCCCAGGACACCGAGCGCCAGCCGTAGCGCCGGTGTCGGGGGTCGAAGCTCAACGGCTCGTCCCGCACCAGCACGGCACCGGGTTCCTCCGCGGGGCAGTCGGTGACCGTGGTCAGGGTGACGGAGCGCTCGTGCCGCCTGCCCGCGACCGCCGCGCTCGCCTGCCACCCGGTGTCGGTCAGGGCACGGTCGAGGTCGCCGTCCCCCATCCCCAGCACGAGCGGCCCGGTGGGCGGGCACGAGCGGCGGCCCAGATACAGCGGGAAGTGCGGGCGTCGCAGCGCGTCCCGCGCCGAGGCCAGCAGTTCGGGGTCACCGTCGAGCACCGCGAGGAACACCGCGTCGGCCAGGTAGAACCGGTAGGACAGCGGGAGGGGTTTCGACCCGTCACGCGGTCGTGCGGTCTGGAAGTCCCGCTCCAGCCTGCCCGGTTGTTCCACCCGCACCCCGAGACGCAGCGCCCGCAGGTCGTCGAGGTCGTCGGTGCGCTGCCTGCCGAGCGCCGCCGCGAGGAGTCCGACCACCCCGCTCTTGCTCGGCACCCGGTCGGTGTTGCGGCGGGTGAAGCGGCTGCTGGTGCCCCACGCCTGCAGTGGGGCCGCCAGCCGGAGCGTCAGTACCGTCATTCCGTGCCCAGACGCTCGTCGACCGTGGCGCCGACACGCTCAACGGCCGCATCGAACGAGACCCGCTCGGCGAGACCGTCCAGGGCGGCGCCGCGGTCTCCGACGGCCACCCCGAGCGCGGTCACGGGCCGCTCGTCGTAGGCGTCGTGCACCTCGGCGGCGTAGTCGCCGAGCCGCCGGACCGCGGCGGTGCTGCGTCCGCCGTCGCCGTCGTCGGTCACGGGGCTCTCGAACGCGCCGACGAGGTTGATCGGCTGAGTATCGCGCACCATGACCACCACCGCGTCCGGTTTCGTCCGGTTGGCGAAGGTGTTCTGTTTCCCGCTGGGCATACTCGTCACGAAGGCGCGTACGAACGCCTCGACCGCGCGGCGGGTCGCCTCGTCCTGGCCGAGCGTGTCCCGAAGGCGGTCGACGTCCACGGTCGCGTACCGGTACAGCGTCGACGAGTTGTACTCGATCGTGCCGATCATGCCCGCGCCCGCGTCCTCTTCCGCGTCGGCGCGTTTGTGGTCGTCCACCGCGGTGTAGTAGTCGTATTCGTTGCTCACCTCGTGCACGCTGAGCGCGTGCGCCACCTGGGCGGCGGCGTCGACGTTGAGCTCGGGATCGTCGGCGACCATGCGGCCGAACAGTGCCAGGTCGATGGAACGGTCCCGAGCGGCGCGGGCCTTGGCCTCCTTCTTGTCGATCGTGACGTCCCCACCGTCCGCTTCGTGGTGGGCGGTCACCGCGAGATCGGCCAGCGCGTCGATCTGCGGATTGCTGAGGAAGACCAGGTAGCCGGACTCGTGCGGGGCCTCGGACTTCCTGGCGGGCTTGAGTGCGATCCCCGCCGCGGTGATCGTCTTGTGGGCGAGGTCGAGCGCCTGCTCCGTCAGCGTGGCATCCCGCTTGATGATCCGTTCGGAGACGAGTTCGACGACCCGCTTCGTCCGCACGCCGAGCTCAGCGCTGTCCAGCAGCCCGTCGAAATCGGTGCGGGTGGCGCGCTTCCACGCCTGGCTGGACACCCGGGCGCGGCGCCTGCCCCCGTACACGGCGGTTTTCGGGCTGCCGGTGTCGTCCCGGTTCACGTTGCTCGGCGGGACGGTCTGAACGACGTGGATGTCGACGATGGTGCGTTGCACGAGTCGGGTCACCTTTCTTCGGAGGTGGTGGAAGGGTCGTCACCGGCGGTCTCGTCCGGGGATGTCTCCCGGCCGTCGTCGGTGCGGATGTGGAAGTCACGCCCCCACACCAGGCGCACCCGCTGCGGACCTCCCGGCCGCTGCCAGCGCCAGAGCTGGCCGGCGAGCAGCCCGTAGTCCAACGGCAGGCTCTGCGCGCGGAGCTGCTGCACCAGGCCGCGCGCGTGGTGGGCGAGTTCGTCGAGGGTGGTCGACGTGCCCAACGCCTGGAAGCGGCGCAGCACGGGATGCCGCTCCGGCACCTCGGCGTCGGGGACGAGCCGCCGCACCGCACGCCCCAGCCCGTACTTGGGACCGGTGCGGTGCATGGGCAGCCCCTGCCCCTGCTGGTGCACGGCGTACAGGGTCATCGCCAGGTGGGCGGCCGTTTCGGCGGCGGTCGGTTCGTCCGGTGCGTTGCCCGGAATCAGGTCCGCACCCGTGGTGTAGGGCAGGACCTCGAAGACCGATCCGGGTGGTTTGCCCACCGCGCGGCGTAGCCGGGCGAGTGCGGCCACCTGCTCGGACCGGTTCGCCAGCACTCCGCCCTGCAGGTCGTGGATTGTGCGTGCGACGAACGACCGCACGATCTCCGGCGGGGTGGAACTCTGGGTGGCCGCCGAGGTGTCTGTCAACGGTGTCCTCCTGGAAGCGGTGGGTGGAACGGTCACGCCGACGCGGCGGCGCGCTCGGCCGCACGGGCCTGTGGCAGGGCCTGACGGAGTGCTTTCGCGAACCGGTCGGCGGCGTGTGCGGCGGTCAGTAGGCGGTCGTTCACCGTGCGCCCGGCCCACGCAACGTCCGGTGCGCGTTCGTGCAGCTCCTGACCGAGCCGCCACACGACGTCATTGGCGGTGCGGTGCCACCCGGCCTCGGCGGTGACCGGATCGGTGTCCGGTCCGAGGCCGGACAGCCACTCCCGGAACGGACCGTCGAGTTCCGCGTAGGCGAGTTCGATCGCGCGGTTAAGATCACCGTCGTCCGGCATCCCGGACTTCGGCGGCGGTGCCTTGCCCGCTGCCTGGGCAAGATTCAACGCCAGCGTCCCGAGCGCGTACGCCGCCTTTTCGGAGGCCTTCACACATTCACGTGTCAGACCAACGAGGTGCTGCGCTCCGCGCCGAAGCAGTTCCGACCGGAGCCCCAGCGCATCATCGGTGACCTCCTCGGTGATGGAGCCCTTTGGGTCGTAGGTCATGCCGATGGTGCGCACGCGGACGCCGAAGTCCGAGCGGAGCACTCCCTCTTCGGTCAGCTCGGCGACCCAGTCGAGCACGCCGGCAGTGAGCCTGTCCGCCGCCTCCGCCCGCTGGTCGGCCGTGATCGCGCCCGGCAACAGCGCTTCCAATCCACGCCAGATCGCCCGCTTGGGGTCATGCGGGGTCGGCATGTAGACGGTGTCGTTGTTGCGCCGTTGCTTCTCCTGTGCCTTGCTGCGTCGCCACAGGCTGTGCGGTTCGAGCCGGTGCCGGTTCTGCGGTTCGAGGCGGTCCCCGTTGCTGATGAGCACCCGCCGGACCCGTCCGCCGTCCGCGACCAGCCGGACACGGCGGGCCTGCCAGGTGTAGAGGTCGACGGGCCCGCTCGGCTCCGGATCGTCCCGCACGGTCGGGCCCTGCGGACTCCGCTCCCACACCGGCAGATCGTCGGCGTGGGTACGACTCGGGGTGTCCGCCCGGCGAGGAATGAGGTTGAGCAGCAGAGTTTCCCGGAGCGTGCCGCCCTCGGGCAGCACCCCGCCGAGACGTCCACACCACCCGGTGCCGATCGGGTAGCCGCGTCCACCCTTCACCCGGTCGTCGCCCACCGCGCCGGACTTGATGCCCGACGGGTCGTAAGACTGGCAATGCACCACCCACCGGGCCGCCTCGGCGTAGCTGAGGGACAACTCGCCGCCGAGGCGGGTGGTGAAGAACGGCCTCCCGTTCGGCACGTCCGCGATCAGTTTGCTCAGCTCGGACGTCTCCCCCTTGCCCGTGCGCAGCTCGGCGACCTGGAAGAACGGCGTCTCCGGATGCAGGAGGTCGAACCGGTCCCGGTGCCGGTCCAGGTAGTCGACGACCGGTCCGGTCGGCAGGCGCTCGGCCCGCCACAGCCGCTCCCACTCGTCCAGATCCCCGGGGCCGTCCCACGCGCGGTGCAGGATCGCCAGCAGCAACCGCACCAGCGCGAGATCCTGCGTGGGCAGGTCACCGGACAGGGTCGCGACCTCGTGGGCCCGGGTGACGACCTCGACCAGCGACAGCTCCGTCGTCGCGCCGTCGCGCATCCGCACCGGGATCCACGGCTGGTCGACGAGGTCGAACGACGCCTGGTCAGTTGAGCTCATGGATCAGCCCCCGGCGGGTGTCGTAGGTGAGCCGGAACTCGTGCTGCCCGGCGCACACCGTGGCACGGCGCTGCTGGTCGAGCGCGAGCACGAGTTGCCCGGCCAACAGCGGTGTCTGGTCAAAGGCAGTCAATCGGCTCTGGTCCTCCAGCACGCGGATAACCTCATCGATCACTCCTTCGTGTGACATGGCGAAGGGCAGGCGCAGCGAGCAGGCGGCCACGATCCGCGCCAGGTCCGGTGGCACGACGTCGTCGAGCGGAATCTGTGTGGCGGCCCCCTCGGCAATCCAGTCCGGGGTGAGCAGGCCACCGTCCCGGTCCCGCTGCACCACCAGAACCTCCAGCGACTCGGCCCCGTCCCGCACCTGCGCCGCGCCGTGCGGACCTTCGGCGTCCCCGACCCCGGCCTGCACCCAGCCGATCAGGCTCGCCCCCGGTGCGGCCTCGTCGAGCAGGAACGTCGCGGCCTTGTGCCGCCGCTCCCGCGCCTTCGCCCCGGCGGCCTCGGCGGCGGCGGTCAACGCCGGATGCCAGGACGGATCCCCGATCGGTTCGTCGCCGTATCCGGCCTGCACGAGCGGCGCGATGTCGTCCGGCAGGCGGAGTGTGTCCCGCCCGATCAACAACGCGGCCGACCGCAGCAACGGGTACTCCCCGTACACCGCCCGGGATCCGCGGACCGCCCGCACCGGTGTGCCGTACCAGTCCTGGACCCCGACGACCGCGCACCGCGGCGCCCGCACCGGAGCTGGGCGCTCCCGCCGGTGACGATGGGTGCGGCCGAGGCGTTGCAGCACCAGGTCGACCGGGGCGAGGTCGGTGACGAGCAGGTCGAAGTCCACGTCGAGGGACTGTTCGAGCACCTGCGAGGCCACCACGATGTGCGGGCCGGCGCGGTCGTTGTCCGGCCCCGGTGGGCCGAACCGGCGGACCAGGTCGGTGTCGATCCGGGCCCGGTCGCACGCGAGGAAACGCGAGTGGTTCACCGTGACGCGGTCGCCGCCGAACTCCTCGGCCAGCCGGTCGGCGGTCTCCTGCACCCGGTCCACCGTGTTGCGCACCACCGCGGCACACCCGCCGTCGGCGAGTGCCCCGCGCAGGTAACGCACGAGCGCATCGAGATCGTCCGGCAGCCGGTCAATCCCCACCTCGGTCGGTGGCTCGTCGACGTCGACCGTGCGCGGTACCGGATCGGCCGACGTGGACACCGCCGGGTAGGCGGTGTCGCTCCGCGTCGGGATCTCGGTAACCTCTCCCCGGCCCGCGGCGTAGGCGCGGACGAGTTCCGCCCGGCGCGCGGCCGGGAGGGTCGCGGACAGCAGCACAACCGGCACCCCGTACGCGCCGAGCCAGTGCAGCACCCGGTGCAGGTACTGCGACATGTAGACGTCGTAGGCGTGTACCTCGTCGATCACCACGACCTTGCCCGCGAGCGCCAGGTGCCGCAGCATCAGGTGCCGGCTCTTCAGCCCGGCCACCAGCACCTGGTCGATGGTGCCGACCACGAACGCGGCGAGCGGGCCCTTCTTGTTCCCCTGCAGCCACTGGTGCACCGCGATGGAGTCCGCGGAGTCCTCCCCGACACAGGCGAACTCCCCCTCGCGGACGAGCCCGTCGAACGTGTCGTTGAGCGAGGCTTTCCCGTGCGCGAGCGTCACGTCCACCGGCGGCGCGTCGTCGCCGCGTGGCAGGGCACGCAGCCAGTCGGCGACCCGGGCGAACATCGCGTCGCTGGTGGCCTGCGTCGGCAATGCCACGAACACCCCGCCGGAGCCGAACGTGCGGGCGAGATCCTCGGCCGCGACGAGCGCGGCCTCGGTCTTGCCCACCCCCATGGGCGCTTCCACGATCATCAACCCGGGCTCGCTCAGGCCACGGGCCGTCTCCGCCACCGCCCGCTGCACCGGCCGCGGCCGTTCGATGTGCGGGAACCGCTCGCGGAACTGTGAGTCGACGTCCGCACCCGGTGGGGGGCTCCACCGTGCCGGCAGGTCGAGCCGCCGCCAGGCGCGATCGAGCCGGTGCCGGGTGCGCTCGGGGTCCGGCTCGGTGAGGTACTCGGCCGTGCTCACCGGCTCCAGCGGGAACAGAGCCGTGTTGGAGACGATCCAGTCGGCCACCACGGCGATCGCGCTGAGCAGGACCAGCGACGGTGAGTCGAGCCGGGTGTCCCGTAGCTTCCGCAGAACATCGGCGGAGTCGACGGACCCGGTGATATGCGAAAGAGCGTCCGCGCGGGCCTCCTGCCACACCCCCGTACCGGCCAGGTGTGGGAAGTCGGTGACACGCGACAACGTCGCACGCTCCGGCGAGATGCCGTGATGACTGCCCACTACGGACGCCAACTGGGTCGCCGCGCCCCGACGTGGGAGGTCCAGCTCGGAGACCAGCCAGTCCCGCACCGCGACGTGGCCGACGAGCGAGTGGTTTACGCTGCTACGCGCGGGACTGTCCTTCAAGGCGGGATCGGCGCCGAGCTGGTGATCCCGCCGCATCCGGTCGGCCAACCGCGGCGCCTGCACGACGAACGCGGGCGAGAGCTTGCCGACGTCGTGCACCCCGGCGAGCCACGCGGCGAGCGTGCCGACGTCGTCCTCCCCTCCCGGAAGAGCAGCCCCGATACGGCGAACGACCTGCCGCGGCACCCAGTCGGCGACCAGGCGACGCGCCACCGCGGCACTGTCCTCCAGGTGCTGGAACAGCGGAAGCCAATGCGTGAGCTGGCTCGTCTCACGGTCGAAGTACGACTTCGCCCAGCCCGAGAGCCAGGCAGTCGAGTGACCCAACACAACCCCCAGAGGTCATCGTCGGCACGGTCCCCCATATGTCTCTCGAACCACGGGTGCCGTTACAGATGATCAGAGGGAGATCCGCTTAAGCGAGCAGACGGTGCAGCGTGCCGATCACTGTGAAGAACGCCAACGTGCCCGAGCTCGCGCCGGCCAAAGGGCCAACGGGAACCATAGTCACCGCAACTCCAGTGCCCACGAACGCGCCGATGAGCTTTTCTCGACATGCTCGTGCTAGCTTCGAATTGGATGGCTGCTGGTCTGGCTCAGCAGCACCACCCGCGAGCGGTCACGACACGAGTCGCTCAGCCCACCTGCGCACGCGGGCGTGGGCCGACCCGATCGCCGCCCTGATCATCGCCGCCGTCGCCGTCCGCGAGGGCCGTGAAGCCTGACGCGGGGCACACTGCTGCTGACAGGGGCGAGCCGGGTCGGCCTGCACCCGGCGTCAGCGGCTCACCGACCGACCACGGGCGCGAGGTGTCGGAGCATATAAGCGCCGCACCAGCGGCTTTCGGTGTCCTTCGGGTCGACCGCTTCCTTCGCCGCCTTTCTGGCGAGTTTGGTGGGGTTCGGGTGGGAGGGCAGATCGTCGGCCACCCGTAAGGCTGTTCGCCAATCGACCTGAGTCAGGCGCGAGATGTCCGCAGCGAGACACAAACGCCGCACGACGGGGTCTTCTTCGAGCACCTGGACCACTCGTTGTGCGTTCTCTTTCCCTGGGAGTTTCGCGAGGACGCTGAGCGAGTTCGTCCGCAAGGTGGCTGTCTCCCCTTCGGTCATCCACCGGAGGAACTGGCGCACCCCGTCCGGGTCGAGGCGAGTGCCGACCGCGACGTCCGTGGCGTGCGAGGTCGGGCGTTCCGCGAACACATTTGGTATTCCGGATTGCACCGACCCGACGAGAGTCGAGAGCCGCCGTGTGCCCTTGATCCTCGTCAGCCCGGGGTGGGTGATCTCGTTCCGCCTCATGTCGGCCCCTAACACTCGCTCGTAGGCGTCAACTATCTCGATCGTCGCCGCACGCCTCCCGGTTTCGACCTGCCCGAGATACGGCTTCGAGAAGTGGGTCAGCTCTGCCATCCGCGACAACGACAGGCCTGCCTCCATGCGAGCCGTCCGCAGAGTTTCTCCCACACCTTCGAATGCAGACACGTGCAGACACCTCGCCACTTCAAAGTGTAGTTGACGCGGGCGACTATACCGCTAGAAGCAGGGAACGACGAGGAGATGGAATGGACGAGGCCCGGTTGACCCGGCGGCAGTGGCAGGCGTTGGACGAGGTGCTGGCGGAGGTGTGTGAGCGGACGTCCGGGGGTGTGGAGGATCTGCACGACCGGGGTGTGGGCGTCCTGGAGAGCGTGCGGCCCGCCGAGTGGCGCACACCGGTGGAGGTGGGGTCGGCTGCGGCGGTGTCGTTGTGGCGGCATGTGCGGCAGGTCCTCGGGTCGCTCGTGCATCTGGAGGACGCTGCCCCCGACGATGTTCGCGCCATCCGCGCCACCGCCGGTGAGGTGGCCGCCCTGGCCGAGCACATGCGCACGTTCTCGCACCGCACCAACGTCTGATACGCGGGCCCATGACTCAGGAAGGGAGATTTATGCCCACCATCACCGCGACCTCCGGCCTCGAACGGTCGTCGGCGTTGCGGGACACCGAGGCCGCGTTGATGCGGCTGCGGCGCGCGGTCGACAGCGAGACCGAACCGCTCTACGCCCGCAAGGACGCGGGCGGCACCGACGCGCTGCCGGTGCTGAGCCGGATCGGGGTCCTGCTGCTCGAACTCGGCTTCACCATCGCCGAAGAAGGCGGCATCGACCCCAGCGGGATCGAACACGCCGTGTCCCACGCCTACGGACTCCCCACCGACTGAGTCCGCGGTCCCGCGTGGCCGAGGATGTGTGCCCGTGGCGCTCACAGGTGAACCGTGAGCGCCTATACTTCCTGCCCGACAAGTGAATGAGAAACAGCGCCACGGCTCGCATCGCCGCAGGTCAACAAGTCTTCCCCGCGTGCGCGGGGGTAGTCCCCGCCGAACAGTGGGAGAGTGACGCGCTCGCGAGTCTTCCCCGGGTGCTCCGGGGGTGGTCCGCTCGCGCACCCGGTGCCTGAGGTGATGCGTCTTCCCCGCGTGCGCCGGGGTGGTCCCTGCGGCACTGGGAACTGGATTCGCTGCTGCCCAGTCTTCCCCGCTTGTGCGGGGAACACGGCAGTCCCGGGCCGTGGCCGGATAGCATGAAGGGACCAGCCCCGCACGCGCGGGGAACGCGTCTCCGGGAACGCCGCCCGCAGCAGGGCTGCGGGACCACCCCCGCATGCGCGGGGAAGACCGCCTGGCGCTCATTCCGAGACAGGTCGTCGGCGGACCACCCCCGCATGCGCGGGGAAGACCTCGACACCGACCACGGCGACGGCGAGCGGGACGGACCACCCCCGCATGCGCGGGGAAGACCAGTGCTGCACGGCGCGGATGGCGCGGCGCGGGGGACCACCCCCGCATGCGCGGGGAAGACTCCTCCCGCACGGTGTCGAGGTCGGCCCACGCCGGACCACCCCCGCATGCGCGGGGAAGACTTCCGGCGAACGCTTCACCAAACGCGCGGATAAGGACCACCCCCGCATGCGCGGGGAAGACGCCGCCGTCGCCGTCGGCGCTTTCCTGGCCGCGGGACCACCCCCGCATGCGCGGGGAAGACGTTTCGGTTTCACCATCGTGTCTGAGGGGTGGGGGACCACCCCCGCATGCGCGGGGGAGACCTCCTCGTAGGTGGCGGCGAAGATGTCCGGCGGACCACCCCCGCATGCGCGGGGAAGACCAGTAACGGCAGATTGCGCCGCGCCGAGGCCGCGGGACCACCCCCGCATGCGCGGGGAAGACGTGCCCCGGGTGCCGGTCGCGCTCACGGCGACGGGACCACCCCCGCATGCGCGGGGAAGACATCGCGGGACCGATCCCCCCGCGGACGCCACGGACCACCCCCGCATGCGCGGGGAAGACCGTGTAATCCCATTCGCCAAGGTTGTCGCCCAGGGACCACCCCCGCATGCGCGGGGAAGACGGCAGCGTGAGCTACTTCCCCGTGGATGACGAGGGACCACCCCCGCATGCGCGGGGAAGACCCGGCCACGCTGGTCAAGCGGTACCGCGGCGAGGGACCACCCCCGCATGCGCGGGGAAGACATACCGGTACACGGTGCCGGGTATCCTCCCCCGGGACCACCCCCGCATGCGCGGGGAAGACTCCCGCGCGGCACGACGAAGTTGCGAAACCAGCGGACCACCCCCGCATGCGCGGGGAAGACCTCGCCACCCACGGCGCCTGGCGCCTGGCCGCGGGACCACCCCCGCATGCGCGGGGAAGACTTGCGGGCCGCGGAGAAGAACTTGACCAGCGTGGGACCACCCCCGCATGCGCGGGGAAGACCTGCACCACCTCGTGCTGCACGTCGAACCCGAGGGACCACCCCCGCATGCGCGGGGAAGACGGCGGCAACCCGGGCCAGGACTCCTGGGACCTGGGACCACCCCCGCATGCGCGGGGAAGACCGGGGGCCGTTTTCGCATGTCCGCTCCCCCGCGGGACCACCCCCGCATGCGCGGGGAAGACTGCAGCTCGGCGCGAAGCGCGGCACCGTCCGGGGGACCACCCCCGCATGCGCGGGGAAGACTCACCAGGCGCGGCCCCACGTCCACGTGCGAGGGGACCACCCCCGCATGCGCGGGGAAGACTCCGGCGACGAACGCGGCCACCCGCCATACCGAGGACCACCCCCGCATGCGCGGGGAAGACGCGGCGGAGGTGGTGGAACCGCTCGCGGAAGGGGGACCACCCCCGCATGCGCGGGGAAGACGCCCGCGACACCGGCATCGGCGTCGGCAACGTGGGACCACCCCCGCATGCGCGGGGAAGACCCACGCAGACGATCACCATCCTGATGGCGCTGGGGACCACCCCCGCATGCGCGGGGAAGACGCGCTGTCGTATGTCGCCCTGATCGGCGTTCTGGGACCACCCCCGCATGCGCGGGGAAGACGAGCTGCCCCGCGGGATGGTCTTGGTGATGCCGGGACCACCCCCGCATGCGCGGGGAAGACAGGTCGTCCGGCAGGAGGACGACCGCCTTGACCGGACCACCCCCGCATGCGCGGGGAAGACATCAGGGACAGTCCGATCATGGCTCCGGCCTGGGGACCACCCCCGCATGCGCGGGGAAGACGTGACGAATCTTGCTCCGTCCCGGTGGACCGCCGGACCACCCCCGCATGCGCGGGGAAGACGCTGGCCGCGCGCGTGAAACCGGCCGTGTTCGGGGACCACCCCCGCATGCGCGGGGAAGACTGAACGTGCTCAACTCTGCTCCTTCGCTGGTACGGACCACCCCCGCATGCGCGGGGAAGACGTGTGGCCGCCGTGCCGCTGCGGGGCGAGAATGGGACCACCCCCGCATGCGCGGGGAAGACTTAGCAGCGTCAATAGCCTGCTCATCCGGGGTCGGACCACCCCCGCATGCGCGGGGAAGACCCCGCCAACGACGACACCGGTGAGCTGCGCACGGGACCACCCCCGCATGCGCGGGGAAGACACGCCGCCGCCTCGGGGGTCACCGGTCGGCCTTCGGACCACCCCCGCATGCGCGGGGAAGACACTTGATGACCTGCATCGATGTCGGCCGTGAGGCTGTTTTTCATTCACTTCTGACCCGCACCCTACCCGCCCTCGGCCCATCTCCACCCGGCGTGTCGCCCCCGACCCGTAGCCTGGCAGGGTGAGCTCCGGGACAGTGAGATCACCGGGGCGCCGCCGGAGATCTGGGTGGTGGAGAACCCGAGCATCCTGGCGATGGCGCTGGGCCGGTTCGGCACCCGGTGCCCGCCGCTGGTGTGTACGTCGGGCTGGCACGAACAGCGCGGTGCTACGCACCCTGCGCCGCGCCGCGGACCTCGGTACCCGGCTGCACCACCATGGCGACTTCGACGGCGAGGGCCTGCGCATCGTGGCGCACGTGGCGGCCCGGACCGGCGCGCGGCCGTGGCG
>NZ_KB912485.1:26584-31726 GCF_000383775.1 Saccharomonospora halophila 8 | reverse complement strand
CGCCGCGCGTGCGCCGCCAGGCGGGTGGGACCTCCCCGCGCCGCCGTGGGCGCGGGGATGCCTAATCGTGGATACATCAGCTCGTCCCTCTCGTACCGCCGGACTACAGGGTCCGGACGCGGATGTTGCGGAACTCGATGAGGTCGTTGTTCCCGTGGTTCTGCAGACCGACGAACCCGCTGGCGAACTGCCGCTCACCGGTCGGCGGGTCACCGTCCCGCAGCGAGTCCTTGCCCGGACCGTTGTCGAACTCGTTGATCACCTCACCGTTCCGGAGGATGGTGTACTGCTGGTCGACGACCCGGATCTCGTAGTCGTTCCACTCCCCCTTCGGCGTGGCACCGGAGTCGGCCAGGTCGACGGGGTCGAAGTTGTAGATCGACCCGGTCTTCTGCGGTTCCCCGGACTCGCCGTCGTAGATCTGCACCTCCTGTCCGCAGTAGACGGCCACCCACGCCTGGGAGGTCCGTGCGGCGCCCTGGGTGGAGCAGCCCTCCGGCCGTTCCTCCAGCGGCGTGCGCGGGTCGGGGAAGCGGACGAAGACACCGCTGTTGGCGCGGTGTCCCTCCGGGGCGACGTCGCGGAACTTGAGCTTCAGGGAGAAGTCCCCGAACTCCTCGGCGGCGTACCAGAGCATGCCCATCCCGCCGGAGCTGCGCAGTGATCCCTCATCGGTGATCTCGAAGTGCCCGCTGGGCGCCTGCCGCCAGCCTTCGAGGGATCCTGCCGTGCCGTCGAAGAGGTGCTCGTAGCCGGAGTCGCCCTTCTTGCCGATGTCCGACTTCGCGGCGGTCCGGGTCAGCATGCCCTTCTCCTTGCCGCTGATCACTCCGTCGGCGCGGAGCGTGTTCGCGACCTCGTTGACGTGGTTCACGAACGCGCCGTGGTTGTCCCAGGTGCCCTCGTCGTCGATGAGGTCGTTGATCGTGCAGCCGCCGCCGACCTCGGCGTTGGCGACTCCGCTGTCGGCGTCGCGCATCCACACCGTGGCGCGGTCGTCGGGCACGGCGCACGCGACGGTGACCTCGGTGCTGGTGGTCGCCGTCTCCCCGTCCGCGTAGGTCACCGTGAGCGTGGCCGTGTAGGTGCCCGTCGCGGCGTAGGTGTGCCTCGGGTTCGCCTCCGTGGAGGTGGCCCCGTCGCCGAAGTCCCACTCGTAGGACACGCCGCCGGAACGCGCACCGGTGAACGCCATGGTCAACGGCGAGCCCTGCACGGCCGTGGCCTCGGCCTGCGGCCGCGGCGTCGACGCCCCGCCGTTGTAGGTGACGCGGATCAGCTTCTGGTTGTCGCTGAGGCTGAAGAACCCGCCGCCGTAGTCGATCATGTAGAGGGCGCCGTCCGGACCGAAGTCGGCGTCCATCCAGCTCTGCAGTTCCCGGTCACCGCCGCCCATCGGGATGATGTCGCGGAGGTCCTCGGCGTACAGCGGGGGTGCCGCCTCGTCGACGGTGTCCGGGTCCACGGTCACCGCGACACGGTTGTTCGCGTTGGACTGGTCACCGAGCAGCCACTTGCCGTCCCAGTGGGCGGGCCAGGCGACGCCGCTGTCGGTGTCGGTGGCCGAGCGGTGGTACGTCGGACCCGACATGATGGCCTGGGCACCGCCGGTGAGGTACGGCTGGGTGTAGGTGGCCTCCTCCCGCACGTAGCTCGGCACACCGCCGCCGTCACCCCGGTCCGGGAAGACCGGGCCGCCGCCGTGCGGCGAGTACCAGATCATGTTGCTCCGGGCGTCCGGGATGTCGACCAGTCCGGTGTTGCGCGGCGACGTGTTCTTCAGGTCGTCGCACTCGTACCAGCCGGTGAGCACGGAGGCGTCGGTGTTGCTGCGGTCCCGGTAGGGCTGCTTGTCGCCCATGCAGTAGGGCCAGCCCTGGTTCCCCGCCGAGGTGATGATCGTCGCCGTCTCGTACTTGGCCGGCCCGAGCTCGGGGCTGGGCTCGAACGCGTCGGGCCCGACCCAGGCGGCGGTCAGCCAGTCGTTCTCCCGGTCGTACTGGATGCGTGCCGGGTTACGCACACCCATCACGTAGATCTCGGGCCTGGTCTTGTCGGCGGGGTAGTCCGCCTCGGGGAAGAGGTTGCCCTCGGGGATGGTGTAGCTGCCGTCGTCCTCCGGGTGGATCCGCAGAATCTTGCCGTTGAGGTCGTTCGTGTTGCCCGATGTACGGCGAGCGTCCTGGAAGGACACTCCCTTGTAGTCCTTGGTCCAGTTGTTGCCCGAGTAGCCCTCGGAACCGCGGGAGGAGTTGCTGTCCCCGGTGGCGATGTAGAGGTTGCCCTCGTTGTCGAAGTCCATCCCGCCGCCGGCGTGGCAGCAGCTGTGGATCTGGGTGTCCCACTGGAGCAGGTCGACGCGACTGGCCTTGTCGATCGTGGACGTGGCGTGGTCGTAGGTGAACCGGGAGACCGTGCGCTTGCCGATGCGCTTGTCCGTGTCGATCGAGCCGTACGGCATCCAGTAGACATACATCCAGCCGTTGTCGGCGAAGGAGGGGTCCAGCGCCATGCCGAGCAGACCCTCCTCGCTCTTGATGAGCTCGTCGCCGCTGCCGCGGTTGCCGAACACCTCCAACGTGGTCAGCTTCGTGACCTGCTCGGTCTCCGGGTCCCACTGGTGGAGGGTGCCGCAGCCGAGACCGACGTTCTCGTTCTCCCAGTCCGGGACCGGACCGGAGGCGCACGCGGCCTTGCCGACGTAGAACACGGTGCCGTCGTCGGCGACGGTCAGGCCGTGCATCTCGCCGTGCTGGTCCAGCTCACCCTCGGCGTTGGTGCCGCTGAGCCGTTCGACCTCGTAGTTCTCCGCGATGGTGGCCTGGCAGTCACCCCGGACGAGGCCGGTGGTCCAGCGCAGCGCGCCGAGCAGGTGGGCACGGAATTCCTCCTCGTCATAGGAGGCCGCGGTGCCGCCCATGCCGGTGTAGAACGACCGGCCGCCCTGGTAGTCGTGGCACCACGAGATCGGGTGGAACGCGCCGTTGCCGTTCGCCCCCGCGTCGTACGTGCGCTCCTGCACCTGCGCCACGGTGTGCACCGACCCGGTCGGGTTGTTGTTCCAGTTCAGGAACGCGTCGGTACGGGTCCACGTCGCGGGCAGGTTCTCGGTGGCCGGATGCCGCCGGTCGACCACGCTGACCGTGGCTTCCTGGGGCTGCGGCCCGGCATCCGGTGGCGGCGTCGCGTCGGCGGTGTACAGCTCGATCTCGGCGAGCTGCGTCGCGCCCTCACCATCGTTGGCGGTGATGTCGAGCCGGTAGTAACGGTGGGAATCCTCGTTGTCGAAGCGGAACTCCCGTGTCTGGAACCGGTCGGGGAAGTCCTGGCCGGTGCGCCGGTCCAGGTCGGTCCAGCTCTGGCCGTCCGTGGACCCCTGCAACGTCCAGTCCTTCGGGTCACGGCCGGGGAAGTCGTTGGCCGAGGTGAGCGCGTAGTGCGAGATCGCGGCCGGTTCGGCGAGTTCGAGCGTGACCTGCCCGCTCCCGCCGAAGGTGAGCCACTTGGTGTTGTCGGCGCCGTCGACGAGTTTGTCGGCGGTCTCGTTCGGCGGGTTCTCCCCGCTGGCGGTGACGCCCGCGACCTCCTCGGGATCGGGTCGGGTGCCCGCGGGGCGGGCGCCGACGAGGTCGGTGAACCACTCGGAGCGGGCCTGCGCCCGGGCGGCGTCGCGGACGCCGAGGAAGCCACCGCCGTCGCTGACGTAGGAGCGCAGCGCCGTCTCCTGGGCGTTGTTCAGTTCGGCTCCCTGCGCGGACAGGAACACCACGCCACGGTGGGCGCGCAGGTTCTCCGGGGTGAACACGCCCGGGTCGGTCGTGGTCTCCACCGCGATGTCGTGGGCGGCGCCCAGCTCGCCGAACGCCTCGGCCGCGCGGGCGACCGGGTCGTCCTGCTGGTCGGTGGGACCGTGGAAGACCAGGACCGAGTCCGTCCCGTCCGCGTCGTCCGTGGCGCCTCCCGCGTCGTTGCGTGCGGGTTCTCCGGCGGCACCCCGTTCCGGGCCGCGCGGGCCGTTCGGTGGCCCTGCAGCGCCGAGGCTCGGGGCCGCGGCGAGTCCCAGGACCAGGGTCGTCCCCGTCAACAGCACCACACCGCGCCGCAGCGGCGTCGGCCCGGTGCGTCTCCGGCGGGGTAGAGCTGACCATCTCCGTCGACTCATCTCTACTCCTTACTCGGGTGTCGGCACGCCGGTCCCGGCGTGCCGTCGTTCTTCCGCCGACTCAGCCGCCGGCGTGCCCGTGGTAGCGGTCGAGCGCCTCCCGGGCGCCCTCCGGCATGCTTCCGTCCGCGTTGCGGACCAGGAACACACCGGCCATTCCGCCATCGGAGTGGAACTGCACGTGGCAGTGGTACATCCACGCACCGGGTCCCACGCCGTCTCCCGCGATGACCTGGAAGCCGAACGAGTCGCCGGGATTGAGGTCGCGGTTGTCGATCACCCGGCTCGGGTCGTTGGGTCCTTCGAGGTAGCCGGTGCGGTTGTCCGCCCACCGGTGCGCGTGCACGTGAAAGGTGTGGAAGTTGTTGCCGTGCCCGATGGCGATGAACTCGACCCGCTCGCCGAGGTCGGCCTCCAGCACGGGGACGTCGGGGGCGACCCGGTTGTTGATGGTCATGTCGTTGAACACGACCGTGAACTGCCGGTCGGGCAGTACATCGCCCTTGCGGCGCACGACGAGCGCACCGTACAGGCCCTTACGCAGTCCTTCCGTCCCGTGTGGAGTGCCCATCGCGTGGTCGTGGTAGTGCCAGTACCCCGCACTGCCGGGCATCCAGAGCTTGCCCGGCCCCTTGGACGGGGCGCGCGTGCGCCACACGTAGGTGCGGGTCTCGCCCGGCTCGTTGAACGAGCCGTTGAGCGGGGCGCCGTCGGAGTCGACGCTGTAGTCCACGCCGTGCGGGTGGATCGACAGCTGTCGGTCGGTGGTGTTGACCAATTCGATTTCGAGGGTGTCGCCCTCCCAGATTTCGAGCACGGGCCCGGGGACGGTGGCTTCGCCCCGCTGGAACCCGTACCCGATCATCCCGTCGGGCAGTTCCTCCGCGTACATCGTGATGCGGCGGGTCCGGCCGCCGCCGTTGCCGCCGTTGCCGTCGCCCCGGCCGTTGCCGGGATCCGCCGTGGCGGCGGCCGCACCG
>NZ_KB912485.1:4869-26484 GCF_000383775.1 Saccharomonospora halophila 8 | reverse complement strand
GTTGCCGGGATCCGCCGTGGCGGCGGCCGCACCGAGCGACGAGACCGCGACCGGCGTCACGACGCCCGCGGCGGTGCCGGCCAGCATCGAGCGGCGCGAGAGTCCTCGTACCGGTGAATCGTCCGAACGGTTGCGATCGGTCATGTGATCTCCGCCTCCCATGAACGCGAACTTCACGGGACGGTAGAGACTTAAGACCACGGCGTAAACATCTAAGGTCGGGAAAGTCCAACTTATGATGAAAGAAGGCAGAAGTCGGTGGACCGAACGGAGTAGGCGCCGAGGCCGATCAGCCCAGCGGAGGCCGCAGCGGGGGCCGCAGCGGGGGCCACGACGCGCGGTCGGATCCGAGCAGAGGTGGGTGAGATCCCTGATCCGGGTAGTCCGTCGGTGCGGCTTCCACGGCTACCGGGGTGATCAAGGTGACGAGCAACGATTCCGTCCGCGAGCACGGACCGGCGGGATACGGGGAGGGCGTCGGAACACCGCGTGGTGACGAGGGTCCGCAGCCCTCGGGCGCGGCCGGCGGCCCCGCGGAGTCCGGGCAGTCCGGGCAGTCCGGGCAGTTCGGCGAGGTCGGCGACCCTTCCGAATCGGTGCCGGAGCCGGCACGGGACGGCGAGCGCGCACCGGACGTGCTGCTCGACGTACCGAACCTGTCGGTCGACCAGATCTCGCTCGAAGTGGAGAACCTGCGCGCGCACGTCTCGTTGCAGGCCGAGGTGCTCGACCTGGTGAAGCTCAACGTGGCCGCCGATGTCGCCCTCGGCAGTCGGTGCAGCCCGCGTTGGAGCAGGTCGGCGGGGCGGTCGGCGAGCTCGGGGTTGGGGGACGGCGTGCCGTCGAGCGGGTCGGCCACGGTGCGAGAGAAGCCGTCAGCGACGTCGGCCGGGGAGCCGGGCAAGCGATCGAACAGGTCGGACGGGGCGCAGGACAAGCGACCACGGAAGTCGGGCGAGGTGCCGGGCAGCGATCGAAGACGTCGGCCGGAGCGCCGGAGAAGCGACCCGCGACGTGGGCGGCACCGTCGGAGGCACCGCGCGCGAGGTGGGCGGCGGTGTCGGCACGGCAGCAGGGGAGGCCGCCTCGGCGGCGGGCGACGTCGGAGGTGAAGCCCGGGGGCCGTCGACGACACGACGACCACGGATGAGCGCGGAACCTCTGACAACGGTGAGGACGCACCGCGCACGCGGACACCACCGGGCGCGAGGAGGACACGCCGTCCGACGAGGTCCGCGACGAGGGAAACGACGGCGACCGAGACGGTGACCGGCGCACCGGCGACGCAACCAGCGACCGTGCGACCGGAGATCGGTCCCACGGAAGGCGCACCTCACGGCGGCCGCGGCCACGGCCACGCACCTCCGACCGGACGACACACCGGTCCCGGTCCGACTCCGGCGGGGGCCGCACCTCCCCGGAACGGCGGCGCCGGAGGCACGGGACGTGAACCGCGTCCCCGGCCTCCGGCGACCCGACATCGGCTTCACCTCGACCGTGCGCGCCGGGCGGATGCGCTGGCGTGACGACCCGGAAACCGGGGTGTCGTTCAGCGGCTCACCCGGCTACCGTTCCCGGTCGGACAGCGAGCGGGTGAATCTGCCCGACCGGGTCCGCGCCGACCGGACCTACGAGGACGTGCGCGTCGACTACCGGCTGGAAGCGGCGCTCGACGAGGACCAGCCGGACTGACCCACCGCACGTCACACCCAACCGCATGTCACACCCGGCGCAGCCGGGCCAGCCAGGCGGGCAGGTCCACCAGCGCGCCGGAGCCGACGCCGAGCTCGGTCGCGTTGTCCCCACGCGCGACGGCGCGGTAGCGGTCGGCGCTGAGGTCCTCCAGCTCCCAGCCGTCGGTGAAGGCGTCCCGGATAGCCGCGTCGCTGATGCACGGGCCGAACGTCGGCTCCTCGGTCAGCGCCAGTGCGAGCACGAACACCCGCGCCTCCGGCCGGCACACCCGGTGCAGCACGTCGGCGTAGCGGGCGCGGTCGTCGGCGCCGAAGACGTGGAACAGGGCGCTGTCCACGACGGTGTCGAAGCGGTCCGCACCCTCCAGGGCGAACGCGTCGGCGGCCTCGAACCGGGCGGGCACGCCGTGCGTCTCGGCGTTGCGCCGGGCCAGGTCCACGGCGCGGTCGGAGAAGTCGATCCCGAGCACGTCGTGGCCGCGCCCGGCGAGCAGCACGGTGTTGTCGCCCGTGCCGCACCCGGCGTCCAGCACGCTGCCGCGGAACCAGCCCTGCCGCTCCAGCTCCGCCACGACGGGCTGGGGCTCTCCGATCACCCAGCCCGCCCAGCCTTCGTCGTAGGCGGTGTCGAACGTCCCCTGCGGCACTGTCGTGTCCATGTGCATCCCCTGTCTGTGGTGATCCTTCGGAACACCAGCATCCGACCTCGACCATGGTGGAGGTCAACTGGTTTCGAAACCACCCACCCGGAAGCCGACTCTACGGCGGTACCGCGGCGTAACGCGCTACCTGTCAGCATGGCGCACAGAGAGGGACCGTTCAGCCGGTGTTGCGACGCGGCTCCGAACCCGAGAATTGGCCACAGCGAACGGGAGGGACGGGGTGGACGACATTTCAGGTGACGAGAACACCATTTCTGGCGATATCTCGGGGCAGGCCGTACAAGCGGGCGCGATTCACGGAGGTGTGCACGTGCACTCGCGCCCTCGTGCGGCTCCGCCACGACAGTTGTTGTCGGTGCCGGACTCGTTCACCGACCGCACGGACGAGCTAGCCCGCCTCGACCACCTCCTCCTTGCCGGGCAGCGGCAGGGACCGGCGGTGGTGGTTCTCACCGGCCCCGGTGGGGTGGGGAAAACCGCGTTGGCCACCCGCTGGATCACCGAGCACCTCGACCGGTTCCCGGACGGCCAGGTACACGCGGATCTGGGCGCGTTCGGCTCGACCGGCCCCACAGCTCCGGATACCGTGCTCGGCAGACTGCTGCGGGCGTTCGGGGCCGAGGCCGACGCCGTTCCCCCTGACCTCGCCGGACAGGCCGCGCTGTACCGGTCGGTGACCGCGGGCAGGGCTGTGGCGGTCCTCGCCGACGACGCGGACACGGCGGCCCAGGTGCGTCCGTTGCTCCCGGCGTCCCCGGAATCCGTGGTGATCGTGACCAGCCGGTGGCGCCTGGGCGGACTCGCGCTGGACGGAGCCCGGATCCTCGTCGTCGACCCGCTCGACGAACCGGCGGCGTGGGAACTGCTGTCGGCGACCGCCGGACGGGAACGGGTCTCCGTCGAGAGGGACTCCGCGCGGCAACTCGTCGGGTTCTGCGCGGGTCTGCCGATCGCGTTGTGCGTCGTCGCGGCGCGGATCGCGACCCGGCCGCGGCAACCGCTCTCCCGACTCGTCGACGCACTGTCCGACGAACGGCGACGGATCACCGAACTCGGGGTCGCCGACGAGGCCGTGGTGCAGGCCAACTTCGATCTGTCCCACCGGGGACTGCCCGAGGACGTCGCCCGTGCCTACCGCCTGCTCGGACTGCATCCGGGCCCGGAGTTCTGTGCCGAACGCACCGCCGCCGCGCTGGACATCCCGGTGGACGAGGCGGAGAAGGCGCTCGACAACCTGGTCACCGCCAGCCTGCTGACCGAAGCGGGGCCGGAGCGGTATCGCTTCCACGACCTCGCCCGGCTGCACGCACGGCAACAGGCGGAAGCGCGGGAGAGCGACGGGGAACGTTCCGACGTTCTGCGGCGAATCATCGCGTGGTATCTCGACGCCGCGGCCGCGGCCGATGTGGTGGTTTCGCCCCTCCGTCCCCGGATCGGCCCCGCCTACGAGCGGCTGCGCCGGAGCCCACCTCGGCACGCGGGTGCGGTCGAGGCGTTGGCCTGGCTCGAACGGGAGCTGGACAATCTCGTGGCCGCCGTGCGGACCTCGGCGGAACGGAAATGGTGGGAACTCGCGTGGCAGCTGTGCGAGGCGCTCTGGGGGCTGTTCCTCTACCGCAAGCATTACGGGGACTGGATCCGCACCCACCGGTGGGGCGTCGAAGCCGCGCGGCGCTGCGGCGACCACCGGGCCGAGGCCCGCATGCGGGTGCAGCTCGGCTACGCCCACCTGGACAGCGGCGACCACGAACAGGCGGGTGACTGTTTCACCGCTGCCCTGGAACTCGCCCGGGAGGCCGGGGACGCCGGGGACGAGGCGACCGCGTTGGAACATCTGGGGCTGCTCGCCCGGACAACCGGTGAGGCCGAGGAGGCGCTGCGCCGCTTCCGGCAGGCACTGGAGATCGCGGAGACCCTGCGACAGCCGCGTCTGGCGGCGTTGCAGCTACGGCGGATGAGTGAGGTTCTGTGCGATCTCGACCGCCCGGCGGAGGCGTTGCCTCCGGCGCGGCGAGCCGCGGAACTCGCCGCCGAGCTGGACGATACGGTGCTGTACCTGCGCGGATTGACCCGGCTCGGCACCATCCAGCTGCGGTTGGATCAACTCGCCGAGGCGGGGGACGTACTCCGGCGCGCGGTCGACGCGTTGGCCGGGTCCGGCGCGGACCACTACCACGCCGAAGCCTTGGAGGCGCTCGCCGAGCTCCGGTCCCGGACCGGGGAGACCGGCGCGGCGGAAGACCTTCTCCGACGTGCGCTCGCCCACTACGAGCGCACCGGCAGCCCCCGCGCGCGCCGGCTCCGTGCTCAGCTCGAGGAAACCCCGTCCGCCCCCGGGTGGGAGCCCGGAAACCCGGCCCCGCACAGCGACACGTAATAGCGCAACGCGTACCGGCGTGCCCGCGCGGCGGGGTTCCGGGACACCCGTGTCCCGGCGGCGAACAGGACCGGGGGACGGCCACGGGCCAGGACGACGCACTCCCCCGTCACCGCGACGAGTGCGACGAGCACGCATCCGGGCAGTGCGGCCAGGATGCCCACCGCCTGCCCGTGGGCCGCGCGGGCGGACGAGCGCGTCCCACCCAGCACGATGTCCGAACGACCCAGACCGGCGCGCGGCGCCCGCGCGAGATCGGCGACGAGTATCCGGTCCCCTCCGCCGTGCCGGGTCGTCACGAGGACGGCCTCCACCCCCGGCCACGGTGTCCGGCGACGATCGATCGGTCCGGTCACGGGTCGGCCCTCCGCTGTGGTTCCCGGGTGGCGAGGACGGGGCACGGCACCGGGGAGTCGGGCACATCCCGCGCGGGCTCGGACAGCCCGAGGAGCCGGTACATCTCCCGACGGAGCCGCACACCCGCCGTCCCGTGTGCCGAACTGATCCGGTGCGCCCACGCCGTACCGTGGGACGGACACGCGGTCCCGGAGGCACGGAGTTGGGCGGGCAGAGGACGGTCCGGATCGATCGTGCGCGCCACCCGCCACAGGTGCCCCGCCGGGCTGTCCGGGCGGACGTCCTGTCCCGCTGCGGGATGCAGCAGCACCGGGAGCCCGAGCGCGGCCCCGTACAGGGTCACCGAGCCGTGGTCGCCGACCAGGTGGTCCGCGGCCACCAGGCCGGCCCGCCAGCCCTCCTCCGGGCGGAGGAGCACGAGCCCCTCGTCGAGCGCCGCGGCGAGCCAGGCCCGGACCTGCCAGGCGCCGTGTGCGGCCCAGATGAGGGGATGCAGCGCGGCGACCACGCGGTACTCGTCGGCGGGCAACTGCCGGACCAGCTCGGTCAGCAGGCACTCCCCCGTACCGAACAGCGACCACCCGGACCAGGTGGAGCTGACCAGGACGATCCGTCTGTCGTCGTCCGCCCCCAGGGCCCGGCGGTAGTGGTCGCGGTAGGGCGTGCTGGCCCGGATGCGGTCCAGACAGAGGTCGCCGACCACGAGGGCACGGGACGCCGCCTCCGGGCAGTCCGCACGAAACCGACGGGCGTCCTGCTCCCGGGCGAAGACCACGCCGGCCGGCACCACCCTGCCGTCGCGGACGACGAGGTCGCGCATCCGGGACGAGCCGTCCGCGACCGTTTCGGGATCACGCGGACTGACCCGGGACCGCTCGGCGACCCCGTGCGGAAGTACCAGGACCGGCGCGTCGATCTTGTCGATCTCCTGGTAGCTCGCCGCCAGCGCGAGATCGAAACGTGTGCGCAGGGCCTGGTGCCAGGGCACCAGCACGCCGTCCCACGACCGCACGTAGTCCTCGACCCCGGGCCACATGTCCGCCGTCGTGGGGACGGTGAACAGCACCTGCACCCGGTGGTCCGCCTCCAGTAACGGCAGGACGTCGGCGAGCCGGGTGCCGGCGGTCATGTGCGGCACCACCACCAGGACCGTGCGGCAGTCGGGCCGGGTCAACCACCTCCGCGCGGCGGCGTTGCCCGGGATCCTGAGCCACGGTGTCGACATGGGTTCAGGCACCATCGCTCACCCCTCCGGTGTCCACCGGGACGTCACCGCACTCCGCTCCCGCCCGATACCATTCGACGAAACTGAAGTCCCATTCGACCGTTGTCATCTCCGCGCTCCTGTTCCGGACGACGGGTTCCTGATGGCGAAACACTGCGGTGCGCTTCTTTCGCGCACCTGTCAGCGGTTCTCACACGAACCTTTCCCCGGCCCCCTGGAGATGACAGGTCGGTGTCGGAATCAGCAGCCCACTGGCTTCCACTCCGGGTGGATGGCACCATACAGCCGTTTCGCAGGCGAGGCCCGTGGAATTGACCGCCCGGGGGTGCGCGGATGGTATCCGAGATCGCGTTCGGAATTCTCGGCAGCACCGCCGTGCGTCTGCACGGGAAAATGAATGTGCAGTGGGGGAAGCGGCGGGAACGGCAGGTGCTCGCCGCGTTGCTCGTGCACGCCGGTCAGCAGCTGCCCATCGACACACTCATCGGATGGGTGTGGCCCGAGGAGGAGTTCCCCCGGAACCCCGCGGCCGCGCTGCACACCAACACCGCGCGGATCAGGAAGGCACTGCGCCTCGCCGGTGAACGCGCCCGGTTGCCTCGAGCCGACCGGGCCTATTCCCTCGAAACCAGCCCGGACCTCGTCGATTACCGGGTGTTTCAGCGGCTCGTGGCCGACGCACGGACGTCGTACCAGGCGGATCGGGTTCCGGAGGCGGCTTCCCGGATCGACCGGGCACTGGGGCTGTGGCGGGGACGCCCGCTGGCCGACCTCGACACCGAGTACGCCGACAACTGGCGCGTCCACGTGGTGCGGCAGGAGTGGCTCCCCGCGGTCCTCCTCGGGCTGGACGTCCAGATCGCGCTGCGGGACTGGGACCGAGCGCTACGGCAGCTCGACGACCTGCCCGCCGAGTTCGCCGACGACACCGACCTCGCCGAGCGACGCATGCGGGTGCTGTACGGACTCGGGTTCGAGGACGACGCCGACCGATTCTACTACTCCCTGTACCAGCGACTCCGCCGGGAGAACCCGGAGGAGGCCACCCGACTCCGGCACTGTCACGACACACTGCTCTCCACGTCCACGGACGGGCGGCCCCACGCGGGAACGCCGCCCTCCCGCGCGGGTCGACACCATGTACCCCGGCAGCTCCCGCACGATCTCCGGGGCTTCACCGGGCGCGAGGGTCTGCTGGCCGAGCTCGACGACCGGACCGGGGTCACCGACGGCACCCTCCGTCCGCACATCGTGATCCTGACCGGCCTCGGCGCCGTCGGGAAAACCAGCACCGCCGTGCACTGGGCGCACCGGGTCGAGCGCCACTTCCCCGGTGGCACGCTCTTCGCGGACCTCCGCGGCTATTCGGGCGCCGCCCGGATGGACACGACCGAGCTGGTCGACAGCTTCCTCGCCGCCCTCGACCCCCCTTTGCAGCATCCCGGGAGCCCCATCGGTCGAGCCGAGCGGCTGCGGGAGCGACTGGCGGCCGAACCGGCACTGGTGCTGCTGGACAACGTGCGCGACACCGCCCACGTGCAGCCGATGCTGCCGCTGCTGGCACGGTGCGTCGTCCTCATCACGAGCCGACGACGGCTCGGGGCGCTCGCGGTGCGCCACGGGACGGAACCGATCACCGTGCTCCCGCTGAGCCACGAGCACGCGACCACGCTGCTCGCCAGGCGACTCGGCGACCGTTCCACCGTCGAACCGGACGACCTCGATGCGCTGGCACACCGCTGCCACGGCATCCCGCTCGCGCTCAACCTGGTGGCCGACCGTGCCACCCGGAGCCCCCGCGCCCCGCTCCGGCACATCGCGCACCAACTGCTCGACTCCCGCACGTTGCTCCGGATCGGGGACGACGGGGACGGCGTCGACGAGAGCCTGCACGCGGTCTTCTCGAACTCCTACGAGCATCTCGCCGAGGCCGAGGCCCGGCTGTTCCGACTGCTCGGGCTCCATGCGAGCCCGGAATTCGGTGTCGAACTCGCCGCCGCGCTGACCGGTGAACCGTCCCGGAACGTGGCACACCGGCTGGACAAACTGCACGCCGCCCATCTGGTCGAGCAACCGGACTCTCTCGACCGCTTCCGCCTGCACGATCTCCTACACGCCTATGCGACGACGCTGCCGACGCCTCCGGCGGAGGCGGCGCGCGCCCGGGACCGCATGCTGAGCTTCTACCTCGTCAGCGCGCACAACGCGCAACGCACGGTGTTCCCGCACCGGCTCACACCGACCCCATCGCCACCTCCCCCGGGCTGCGTGCCCGTCGCGTTCCAGCACGACCGGGACGCGATGCTCTGGGGCCTACGGGAGCGGGCGAACCTGCTCACCACGATGGACCGCGCGGCGGAGACCGGCAGGCACGACCACGCCTGGCGGATCGCCCACGCGATCGCCGGCCTGCTGGAGCACCACGGCCGGTTCGACGACGCGACCGCGGCCCTGGAGACCGCCGCCGCCTCGGCCCATGCCGCGGGTGAACCGCTGGCCCACGCGGCCTCACGCAACGATCTCGGCCACCTCGCCCTGATGCGCGACGATCCCGACACGGCATCCGACCATTTCCTGCACGCACTGCGGATCGCCAAGGAGATGGGCGAGCCGATCGGCGTCCGCACGGCCACGCTGAACATCGCCCGCTGGCAACGCCAGATCGGCGAACCGGACAACGCCCTCGCGTTGCTGCGCCGCTGTGCCGTGTTGGCGGCCGAAGCCGGGGACGACGACCGCAGCGCGGTGACCGAACACCGGCTCGGCGAGGTGTACACGGACAAGGGCCACCACTTCGCGGCCGAACAGCACTTCCACCGGGCACTCGCGATCCGCGAGCGGATCGGCGACCGTTCCGGACAGGTCGAGACCCTGACCAACCTGGCCGCGCTCGCCCGGCAGCAGAACGACCAGCACGGGGCGGAGCAGTACGGCGGGCGGGCCCTCGAGCTGCTCGACCCTGTCCACGACATCACCGCGGGCATGGAGGCCTACGCCGTCATGGCCGAGATCGAGCTGGACAAGGGCCACCTGTCCGCCGCCCGCCAGTTCGCGGAGGAAGCCCACCGGCGTGCCGCGAGCACCGGCGACGAACTCGGCGAGGCGCGAATCCTCGACCTGCTCGGCCGGACCGCGCACGCACAGGGCGAGGTCGCGGCCGTGCGAAAGGCGTGGAGCCGTGCCGTCTCGCTGCTGCACGCGCGGGGGCGGAACACGGCCGCGCGAGACGTCGCCCGCCGACTCGCCAACCTCCCTGGAGAGTCCGACCCTCCGTCCCGGCACGGTTAAGCACCGCCGGGCACGGACACACCAGGACGACCAGCAATCACTCTGTCAGATGAAAAAACAGCTACTCAGAGTGACACACTGTGTGGTTGACCCGTTTTCGCTGATCATCCTGACACCGACGCGGCGTAGCGCGCTACATAGCGTAGCCATCTTCCTTGCGCTAGAGAAGCCACTCCCCATAAGCTCCGTTTCGTCTGGCAAACCTGAACTTTTGAAAGGCACACGAACGACAAGTGAATGGTTTCTGGTTCCTGTCCTCAGCGGTCACGATGGGCCCCGCCGCCATGACCATCGGCCTGCTGTGGTGGCGATGCTGAATCCCACGAGGCGCAGGCGAGCCGGAGGACAGGGGAACATCGGCGATCCTTGATAGACTTACCCGGCGCAGCCGTCGAACGGGCACGCTGGGGGAGTATCAGGTGATCGAGACATTCTTCGGATCTGTCGCCGCCGCGATCGCCGGACGCGGCGTCATGGCCCTGTATCAACTCGTCAAGGACCAGTTCGCCGACGATCCCACGGCTACCGCCATCCTCGAAGCGGCAGCGGACTCACCGCAGAACTCGCCCGAAGTCGATCGACTACGCGATCAGCTGCACGGTGCCGCCGACCGCGACCCCGGGTTCGCCGCCCGCCTGCGTGAGACCTGGGAGAGCGTCCAGGTCGATCAGCGGTCCGGTACGGACGGCGTCAACAACCACACCACCGGGCAGGTCAGCGGCAACGTTGTCCAGGCCCGGGACATCCACGGCGACATCCGGTTCTGACCGCCGCCCGCTCCGGACGGCACGGTCGAGCCCGCTGCCGCTCCACAACGGCACGGTACCTGCACGACAAGGATGACCATCGATCTCGGGACCGTTCCCGCGCGCTCACTCCAACAGTTCCGAGGGTTCGCCGGTCCAGGAGAGGTAGAGGTGTTCCCACACGCGGGAGCCGGACACGTACAGCAGGCCGCGTTCGCGCGCCCCCGTGGCGTCCCGGTCGTCGCCATCGAAGTTCGGCACGAAGCAGCGTGCGCGACCATCACCGGCGAGCTATCCGATGACTCCGCTCCGCCGCGGGTCGCGGTCGCCGTAGTCGGGGAGGTCGAAGGCGTCCGCCACCGCCGCTTCGATGGCGGTGCAGTACTCCGAGTCAACGGCAGCTCGGGCACCGGGTCCGGCAGTGCCGGGGTCGTGCCGTCCCGGTATCGGTGCACCATTGATCCGCCGCCTACGCCGCGTCGCCCTCCCGGGCGTGTCGGAACAGCTCCGCCACGCTGGGCTTCATGCCGTAGCAGACGAAGTCCCCGCCCCACGAGTAGTACGGATACCGGCGCCCCGAGTCCCGGTGCGCCCGGTGCAGGCCACTGACCACCCCGGCGACCGAGCGCCGTGTCGAGAACGCGTCGTCCCCGGTCAGGCGGTGCAAGTCGGTCACGCCCAGCAGGATTCCCGGGTGGTCGATCAACACGTCGAGGAACACCTTCGCCCGCCCGCGCACCGTGCCGTAGAAGGCCTCGGCGACGGCGAGGTCGTCGGGACACCGCCATTCCGGCCGGTCCCGGTGGCCGCGGCCGCCGCTGTGCTGCTCCCACACCGGGTCGTCGTCCGGTAACACCCGTCCACCTCCGTGGTCGCCTGAAGCCCGGCAGCGGACGCCATCATCCGATCCCGGAGGTGCGCCCGTCCAGCGTCGTGTACCGCACGGTGAACTCGGGCGGGAGTTCCCGCCACATCCTCCGGGCGAGCTCCAGCCCGTCGGCGTCGAACCGCGCGCGGTCGTCGGGGTCCTTCATCCCCGAATTCTGCGGGACGTCCCGGTCGAACGCGGCCTGGAAACGCCCGTCCCACTCCGCGACCGCCGCCACCAGCTCCCCGCTGAGCGGCACCACCTCGATGACCTCGTCGGGCAGGTAGTTGTCGGAGACCGCGCCTCCCACCTACACCCAGAACGGCCCGACATCCCACTCGGTTTCCAGGCGCACGACTGTCTTCTCACTCATGGCAGAGGTTTCAACTTCCTGTCCGCACTGATCGGGTTCGCCCCGGCGATGTAACCGTTGCTCCCCACGGTGACGGCGATCCGACACCGCTTTCCTCCGTGCCGCACCTCGTACACCGGACGATTCTTCCCGGAGATACCCACCGGTGTGCTCTCCGTCAACGCCCGCACGACCAGGTCCACGATTTCCGAACGCGCGACGCCGAAGCTCTCGAACTCGGCGACCCGTTCGGGCTGAATGAGGTGTCCGAGACCGCTGTCGTCGTCTCCCTCATCCAACCAGACCGGACGCTGGTCACGGGTCCGGAAATTCCGGACCACCGCGCTGGGAGTGATCTTGTGGACCCGCCGCACGACTTCCTCGATGAGCGCGGCAACCGGTGCGGGTTCGGTATAGTCCGGTACGGCTCGACCGGCCGGACGGGAACGACCCGTCTCCCGGTCATTACCGGCGTCTCTTCAACCGCCGCCGCCGTGCAGGACCTGCTGGGCCGCCTGCCGCAATCGCTCCTACACGTCGGCCAGGCGGCCGAGCATCGTCCGCACCTCGGCCTGCACCGCACCGATCTCGGCGGTGAACTGCTCCCCCGCCGGCCCGCCCGCGTGCTGCACATACCGTACGGCGGTTTCGAGCTGCTGATCGGCGGCCTGCACCAGCTCGACCGGCATCTCCCCCGCCGCCACGTTGAACGCCTGCGCGGCCTCCTCCACGAATCCGGCCAACCGAATGTCCTCTCTCCATCATCGCCCTACAGCAGCCCCCGGTGCGCGGCGGAACCTCCAGCCCCGCGTCGGGCCGATCACGCGCCCACCCTGGTGATCGGCTCCGCTCCGCGACAGGGCATCGGCAAGGCTCCTGGTGGGCATCGCGCAGGCGTCCGGGAGTTGCCCGAACCGGCGTGTCGGATGATCCGAGTGAGTCGCGGCCATGCGCGCGGACTACTGGACGACCGCTTGCGCAACCGCAGTGATCAGCGTTGCACCGAGCCCCCGGTTTGCCACATTCCCGACTTTGCCTACCTCAGGCAAAGTGCCTGATATGGCAAACTGGCAGTTCATTGCCAACTCCAGCGCACTTATGGAACTGGGTACGTGTCGGCACGCCCTCCCTTGAGACCTGCCTTGAACCGGACGGCACGAGCGGGACGTACGAGGGAAAGCTGGGACACGATGAGCTTCACCGCCGCCGTACCGACCGGTTCCGCCCGGAGCCAGACCGTCACGCTCGACTTCGACCGGGCCGTAAGCGGCAGCACGAAGACTCTGAGCTGTTCGGAGAAGTGCTGATCGGCGGCTACCCCGCGCTGCACGCGAGTGCCTCGGACTACCGGGACGATGGCCGCCCGCCACCAACGAGACCTCGGTGAACCGCTCCAACACCCGACGGTGGGTCTGGCCGACCTCACCCAGCCCGACCAGCACGACCGCCGTCTCGGAGGCAGGCATGGTCACTCCTCAACCCGGCGAATCCGACGCCTCCCAGCATTCGCCGTCGCGCTGACGAGCAGGTCGGATTTTGGGCTGAGCTACCCGGTCGTGTGCCCCGGTAGTGGCAGAGAGCACGCCGTACTCCGGCACGCCCCTCATGTCAGGGGGCCATTCGTGCTGAACGACACCAGGCACCCGGCCCGTGACGTACCGTGTCCCCAGGACTGGGGCGACAGCCACCTGTCGCTTGCAGTCAAGATCGCACATGATCGCCGACGCAAAGGAAGGGGCTTTGGGTCATGGCGGAGGACACACCGACGGACGCGATGGCCGACGCAGCGGGGATGGCCAGCGCTCTCCCAGGCCCGATCGGGGCCGCCGGTAAAGCGATCTCAATAGCGGCGCCCTTCATCCAGGGGGAGCCCAAGCCACCGGAAGGCCACTTCACGTTCTCTCCCGAAGAGCTCGACAAGATCATCGCGGAGTGGGAAGATTTGCGATCAGCTCTCGATTCCGATGAACAAAAAGCGATGCACATGACGAATATTCAACCACCAGGAAACGATTTCGCCAGCAGCGATTTCTCAAACAGTGCAAATCCGTCTGGAGATGGATTTCTTAGAGCTATCGAAAAAATGATCGACTACGTCGACAAGTACATCGAGGCACTAAAAGACGCCCGTGAGAAGATCGCTACCCAGGACGAGCAGGCGAACAGCGAAATCACCAAGGCGGGAGGGGTCGAAGTATGAACTTCACCCAACGCCCCTTCATCGGCATGGCCGCTATCGCGCTGAGCGCGCTTCTCACCTCGTGTGCCGAGAGCCATCCAGGGACGCCAACGAATACGTCGTTGAACACAGAGGTCGTATCCACCACCCCGCCTGAGAACGGGACGAGCAGCTCGATCGAAAAGCCGATCGACACGACAAATCTATTGAAGCAGCCCTGCACAGCGCTCCCCGATGCAGATCTTACGAAACTCGACTTGGTTGAGGGTCGGATCAACAAGGACACCGTGAGTGAAGTCGCCTACTCATGTATCTGGGAACGATCCACAGATTCCGGCAGTCATGCTGATCTCATTGTAGTGACAGAAAACGCGAACGGCCTGCAAGACATCCGCGAACTCAACCAAGACTCAGAGCTCTACGAGGAATTGCAGATCGGCGGATATCCTGCACTGCACGCAAGTCCTTCCGACCGTCGTTACAGGGGACGTTGTGATCTATGGATAGGAGTGAATGACTCCGAAGTGCTTTACGTCTATCTGACACTCCGGGACGTACCGGAAGCAGAGGACCCTTGTGGGTACGCCGACCGAGTCGGCGAAGCGATAATCGCGAACGTGAGTCCCTAGGTTTCCGACACTTCGACCAACCCTTCTTGGGGGCAGCCAGTCGATTATGGTTGATGGTGTGGAGCTTCAAGATCACCTGGTGGCCGCAGAAACTGCGACATACACCTGTCCGGTAAGCAGGAAGCATGCGATCGATTACTCGTTCTTCACGATCTACGGCTGTAGTAACGACCTCGCCAAGTCCGCAGGGTCGAGGTATGACCACCGTCCGACGTGAGTCGTCCAGCATCGTCGGCCTCGCACTCGCCCTACTCCTGACCTCCTGCGCGGAGAGCGAGTCGGGGACACCGACGACTTTGCTCCCGGATCTGGAATCTGCATCGACATCTCCGACCGAGGCAAGTGGCGATATTCCGATCGAAGAACCACTAGATGTGGCGCACTTGCTGGATCAGCCTTGTACCGCTCTTAACGACGAGGACCTCGCAGATCTCAGTCTGGCAGAGGGCAAGCTCTCCGAGAGAACCATCAGCCAGGCGGCTGAGTCGTGCATGTGGAGGCGATCGGATGATTCTGGAAGTCATGCGGATATCATCGTGATGACCGAAAATTCGGATGGCCTGGAAGATATCCGCGAGCGGAACCAGGACTCCGAGGTTCTGGAAGAGGTACAGATCGGCGGATATCCCGCACTGCACGCGAGCCCCACTGATCGCCGGGACGTGGGGCGTTGCGAACTGTGGATCGGAGTGAATGACAGTGAGGTCGCATACTTTTACGTAGCCCTTCACGACCTTCCGGATGCATCCGATCCTTGTGGGTTCGCCGACAAGGTCGGTGAAGCGGTGATCGCCAACCTGAGTTTCTGACGGGAGACCCAACGCACGAAACATCTGTCGTAGAACCGTCCGAGGCCGGGGTGACTACGCGCACCCCAGCCCTACTGCCTCGTCCCTCAAGACTGTGAGCTCGTGAGTTCGGACTCCCGGTGCGGAGCGACTCTGCCGGCGGCGTAGGCGGTGTTCCCCCGCCGCCGGGCTCGAAGCGTCTTCGGCAGCCCGTTCTCCCGGACGACGGGTGGGATGGTCGGGGGAGGATGTCGGGAGGATCGCCGACTTCGCCCGTTCGTGGGTCGTGACCTGCGCACACACCGTGCCACCATCACCACCGTCACACCACACACGCACGACAGCAGGGGGAATTCGACCGTGGCGACACCCAACCACCGCTTCACCCGGGCACGCCACCGCTCGGTGACTCCGCTGAGCCGGTCTCGGCCTCCTTCATGCCGTGGTGGTCACCTCTACTTCAGACGGCTGGTGAACTCGGCGTAGGCGACGCGCATCTCGGCTTCGCGATCCACCGGGGTGATCGAGGGTTCGTAGCGGTCGAGTAGACGCTGATCAGGGCGTTCATCCGCACTGTGGTGTCCGCGCGGGCCGGCCCCACCTGCATCGACGTCCCGACGAAGAATGCCACGGCGAGCTGCGGGACTCCGCGACAGCTGGCGAGCCAGCGGTGCGACGTGGCCCCGGCAGAGGCAGCTCAGCCGGGGCCACCTTCGCCGTGTCCTACCGGAGCCTCCTGCCCCGGCCGCGGGAAGGCCTCGACGGGCCATCGGAGAGGAACGACCGGGCAAGGCTCGTCCACTGGGAAGCATCCACGCCCGTACGGTCGTCAGTCCACACCAGGGTACCCTTCGGTCCGCCGCCCTCGTCGAGCGGAAGAATGCCCTGCTCGGCATACCAGGCCTTCTTGCGTTCCCATCCGGCGGCATACTCCGGGACATTCATCATGCCGAGGTGTTCCCAGTACACCAACCCACCGCCTGGCGTGGCGATCGTGAAGTCCGGGAACCGAGTGCGCCCGTCCGAGCCGTACACCGGCTTCTCGTACTCCCAACTCCCCGGCGAGAGCTCGTCGAGGATACCCGCGATGATGACCTCATTCTTGCTCCGTACGAGCTTGCCCGAGCCGGTGACATGAACCAAGCCCGCGTCCAGCAGGCCCAGCTCGGTGCCGTCGGTCCCCCGCACCGGAACGGGTTTCGCCCGCCGCTTGAGGTCAGTGAGACGGCGGGCCGTATCCGACCCCGTCGCCCGGCTCAAGGTCATCAGCTCATCCAGTGGCCCCTCGTGACACAGCACGATACGGTCGGTCTGCCGAGTCAGCGCAGTGTAGACCAATTCACGAGAGAGCGTGCGTGCTTCAGCGGGGAGTACGAGTATCACGGTTTTGAACTCGCTGCCCTGCGACTTGTGCACAGTCAGCGCCCACGCCAGCTCAACGCTGGCGTCACCGTCGCCGCCCACAACCCGATTCACGGTGATTCGCCGCCCCGGCTGTGAGGAGAACTCGACCTGCGTCGTGCGCGGGGCCTTCTTCCCCCTGCTGGTGATCTGGCCGGTGACGACGCCGATCTCCCCGTTGGCTACGTAAGCACGGGTCTTGCCCTCCTCCCGAGACCACGCATTCAGAGTCTGATTCGCGAGGTTGACGACCTTGTCACCGAGCACGATCTGCTCACTCCCGAGCGGCTTGGGCACGTGCCGATTACGCGCCGAGGCCTTACGTTGCTCGTTCTGCCGATAGGTAAGCTTGAGATGGCGGTTCAGCTGCACGGTTCCATGTGCCTGCCCACGCACCGGCGACAGGATCTGCCACCGCTCGCACTGGCTCGGAGCGCTATTGTAGTTAATGTACTGGCCGAGGGTGGCCCCGTAGGAGGCGGCGAAGCTGCGTCCGTCGTCCTCACGCGTGACATCGCATTCCTCGGCGAGCACGTCATCGATTACTTGCTTCGGCGGGCGACCGTTCCACGGGACCGCACGCAGGTTCGGCATCGGCTCGTCTGCACGGAGTCGCTGCCACACCTCGTCATAACTTTCGGGCAGATCGTCTCCGCTGAACCAGCGTGCCAACATCAGGTCGTCGCGTGCCCCCGTGCGACCCTCCCGCTGACGGCGTAACACGGTGAGTTCGGCCCAGCCGGGCACGACGTGCGGCCACTCGCCGCCGTGCCGCTGTCGAGCCGCGTTTTCCAGATCCACGAACGGCCGCCCTGCCCCGATCGGCGGGAGCTGACGAGGATCGCCCACGAGAACCAGTCGATCCGGTGGGTGCAGCGCGTCCAAGAGGGCGTCGAGCATGTCCTCGGTGAGCATCGAAGCCTCATCCACGACGACCGTGCCGAAGCTCTGTCGCGTTGACGCGTCGTCAGTGGCCCGGTACCGACTCGCAGCGCCGGAGTAACGGCCGGTGCCGGCCAAGAACGAGGCGAGCGTACGCGCCGGGAAGCCGACCTTGTGCTGCAACTGTACGCAGGCTTTGCCCGTCGGGGCCAGCAGGAGGACACTACCTTCGATGATCTCCGGACGCTGCACCAGAGCGCGAACGAGCGTCGTCTTCCCAGTTCCGGCCGGACCATTGAGCACCGTGAACCGCGATGCGTACAACTCCCGCAGCGCCGAACGCTTCTCCGTGCGCGCCTGCTCCTCCTGCTCGGTTGCCGCCTTCTGTTCCTCGGTATGGTCCTCGTCCAGCACACGGTCGATTCCGGCATCGACCTCATCCGGCACCGGATGCCGATCCCGCCTCTCGAGGTTTTCGAGGAAGGCGTTGATCGCCTCGACCCTCCTTGCGGCCGAATCCAGCTTGTACGCGTAGGTTCCGTCATCGAGTTCGGTCGCGACCAGCCCCAAGCCGCTTTCTCCCCGGTCAACGAGCTGGTCAGGCAACAGGTCAGCGCCGCGCAGCACGGTGTTTGTGGCATCGATCGCCTGTGCGACGACAAGCTCGTCGATCCGCCGTTGCGCCTGCTCCAGCGGCACCACCGTATGGCCGTCCTCCTGCGCACGGGCAGTCACCCAAATAAGCGCCGCTTCGAGCCTGCGTGCGTCATTGGGATCGTCAAACGGAACCTCGATCGGCAACGGATGCCGCAACGCCAGCCCCCCGTCGGGGGAACACCCCCGATCAACGACCGGGAACGCGAGAGGTTCGTCGTCATCGATCGTCGCCGTCACCAACAGATAGGGGTCAGCCAGCAAATCCTCGAACGCCAGCTCGCCCGAAGTGTCACCGTCGAGGACGCGGCCAACCTCATCGGCGCTGAGGTCGAAACGAACGAGCAAGGCGAACACCTTGCGTTCGAGTTCAGGCGTCCGACTCCAGATTCCGCGACGTTGCTCAGTCACCAGCGCGGCGACCTCGTCCGGTGCCGGTCGCCTCTCCAGCGCATCCACAACAATCGGCCACGGGTCGACCTTTTCACCGAGCGCTGTCGAGATGGTCCGCGCGGCGAAGGCGGGTTGGCTCCAGCCGAGGCGCTTGAGCACGGCGGGTAGACCAGGTGCAGGGCCTCGGCGCCGCCAGGTGAGGCCGAGCTGTTCATCCAACCATTCCAGGGATGCCGATGGCGCGGCACACCCCAGCTCGGCGGCGGCCTGAGCCGCACGGCGGAGTTCCATCAGCGACGCGACAGCGGTGTCGGCGGGAACGTGTTCGGTGACATAGGAGAACTCACGACCGCTTTGCGGAGCGTGCGCGAGCGCCGCGGAGACGTCTACTCCCTCGCTGGCAAGTTCGGCAAGCTCTTGCAGCGGCAGTAGGATTCCGCCGGTGCCGTCCGGACGCAGGGTGTGCCGGACGGCGGTCTCCCACATGTGGTTGGGGAAGGCATTTTCGCCGCTGGTCGGCCAAGGGCCCGGCAAGTCGACCTTGTCCACGAGTCCCGCGCCGACAAGCAGACGCGAGCTCGCGTCCTCGAACGGTGAATGCTTGAGATAAAAGAACACCAACGACTGGTGGGGTCGGACGTCCTGGAAGAACGTGTCGAGGACGGCTTTCTGATTCGCTCCGTGCATCACCCAGTTCGGCCGGTGTTTCAACACGTCGGCGACGAGTTCTTCGCGTTCCTCCTCGTAGCTGTCGAGGCGGTGCTCCTTGAGGACGTCTTGCACGTTCTCCGCGTGCAACCAGTAGTACGGGATCGCATGCACCGACCAGGCCGGTAGCCGAAGAGTCGTCTCTTGAATATTCAGCGCGGCGTGCCACGCATACGGGTGCTTGCTGTGCACCTCGTAATCCCGCGGACTGAGAAATGTCGCGCGCTCGGCGACACACGGTCGCTTCGCCGGATCGAGGTCGGCCAACGCCCCGCCTGCGTTCTCGACCTCCAGCACGTCCTCGCGGCTCTTCCCGATGTGGGTCAACAGCACGCACGAACTGTTGCCGAGCGGGTCGCGGCATACGGAACCATCCCATCCCGCATCGTGCCACGGCACACGGACGGACAGATGCTGCACGTAGGTCAACCGAGGAACTCCTTACCAACGAAACGGAGGTGAAGTCGACGTAGGCGGCTTAGGACCCGGGGGTGTCCTCGGCTCGCCCACGTGGGAGAGCGTATCGGTCGCAGCCGACGCCGGAAGTGTTTTCAATGAACTCGCCGGTCCGCTCCCAGGATTTCTGTCCGCACGGACAAGGGACCGTTGCACGAGGGCTATGACTAGCAGTATGGCGCACTCGCGAGAAAGGCACACGAAAGTGTGATGACGTGAGTATGATGCCCAACACGGGTGTGCGGCCGCACCGTCCGGCTCACACGGGCACCGTGCGTGCTCCGGCCAGCAGAGGGTCGCACGGTCCCACGGTCCACGGGTACTCCGATACGTCCCAACGCCGGGTCGGCGGGCATCCTTGCGAACAACAGTATGACCGTTACGCTGAGACATGCTGGTGGTTCGTGTGCCGCTGGGCGGGGCCGAGGTCGCGCGTGGTGGTGGACGAGGCGAGAGGGAACCCGGTGCGAGTCCGGGACTGCCCCGCAGCGGTGAGTGGGAACGAACGCCGTGCCCGGTGAACCCGGGACGCACTGGACGGTGAGTCTGGGAAGCGACGGCGCGTAGGAATACCGGCCCTCCCGGCCGGGAACGCCCGCGAGTCCGAAGACCTGCCACCGGTGCGCACACCGCCGGTGTGCGCGGCTGTCCGGGGTCTCGCGGGAAGGCCCGGCGGACGAGATGCCGGGGTGGCCGCACGCCGCCCCGCCCCTCGCCTGCGCTCCCCTCCCCGCCGGACGTCGGTGCCACGCCGTCGAGCTCGCGAGGAGAGAGCGTTGACCAGCACGACCCCACGCATCGGATCGACCGTCCTCGGCTGGCCCCGCATCGGGCCGGACCGGGAACTCAAACGCGCCCTGGAGAACTATTGGGCCTCCCGCACCGGTGAGGCCGAACTGCGGGAGGTGGCCCGTCGGCTGCGCACCGACACCTGGCGCGGCCTGCACGAGGCCGGGCTGGAGCAGGTGCCCTGCACCACGTTCTCCTACTACGACCACGTGCTGGACACCGCCGTCACCGTCGGCGCCGTCCCGCCCCGGTTCACCCGGCTCGGCCTCGGCCCGCTGGAGACCTACTTCGCCATGGCGCGCGGCGTGGAGTCCACGCCGCCGCTGGAGATGACCAAGTGGTTCGACACGAACTACCACTACCTCGTGCCGGAGATCGGGCCGAACACCCGCTTCACGCTGTCCGACCGGACGCCGCTGACCAGCTACCGGGAAGCCGCCGAGCTGGGCGTGCGCACCCGTCCGGTGCTCGTCGGGCCGGTGACGTTCCTCCTTCTGTCCAAACCGGACGGCGACGCGGGCGACTCGTTCGTCCCGCTCGACAAACTTGACGAGCTCCTCGACGTCTACGCCGCGCTGCTGGCCGAGCTGCACGAGGCCGGTGTCGAGTGGGTGCAGCTGGACGAGCCCGCGTTCGTGGCCGACCGCTCCGACGTCGAGCTGGACGCGTTGCGGCGGGCGTACCGGCGGCTGGGGGACGCGGACGCGCGGCCGAACATCCTGGTGGCGAGCTACTTCGGCGACCTCGGTGACGCGCTCGGTGTCCTGGCGTCCTGCCCGGTCGAGGCGATCGGCGTCGACTTCGTCGCCGGGCGATCCACCGTGGACGCGCTGTCCGCGGTGCGCGGGCTGCACGACAAGACACTGGTCGCGGGGCTGGTCGACGGGCGCAACGTCTGGCGCACCGACCTGGACGCGGCGCTGACCACCGCCGCCACGCTGTTCGGGATGGCCGCCGACGTCGCGGTGAGCACCTCGTGCTCGCTGCTGCACGTGCCGTACGACGTCACCGCCGAGACGGACCTGGACCCGCGCATCCGGTCGTGGCTGGCCTTCGCCGGGCAGAAGGTGGGCGAGATCGTCACCCTGGGCCGGGCGCTGCGCGAGGGCCGGGCCGCGGTGGCCGACGAGTTGACCGCCGCCCGGGAGGCCGTGGCCGACCGGGCCC
>NZ_KB912485.1:2360-4769 GCF_000383775.1 Saccharomonospora halophila 8 | reverse complement strand
GCCCAACGGGAGTCGCTGCGGCTGCCGCCGCTGCCCACCACCACGATCGGGTCGTTCCCGCAGACCACGGACGTGCGGCAGGCGCGGGCGGCCCTGCGCAACGGCACGATCGACGACGCCGCGTACACCCGGCGGATGCGGGCCGAGATCGACCGGGTGATCGCGCTGCAGGAGGAGATCGGCCTGGACGTGCTGGTGCACGGCGAGCCGGAACGCAACGACATGGTGCAGTACTTCGCCGAGCACCTGGCGGGTTTCGTCAGCACCGCGCACGGCTGGGTCCAGTCGTACGGGTCGCGGTGTGTGCGCCCGCCGATCCTGTTCGGCGACGTCTCCCGCCCGGAGCCGATCACCGTCGGCTGGGCCGACTACGCCCAGCGCCGCACCGACCGGCCGGTGAAGGGGATGCTGACCGGCCCGGTGACCATCCTCGCGTGGTCGTTCGTACGCGACGACCAGCCGCTGGCCGACACCGCGCGGCAGGTGGCGCTGGCGATGCGGGACGAGGTGACCGACCTGGAGGCCGCCGGGCTGCGCGTGGTGCAGGTGGACGAGCCCGCCCTGCGCGAGCTGCTGCCGCTGCGGGCGGACGAGCGCGCGGCGTACAAGGAGTGGGCCGTGGAGGCGTTCCGCCTGGCCACCTCCGGCGCCGCCGAGGCCACCCAGATTCACACCCACCTGTGCTACTCCGAGTTCGGCGACGTCATCGACGCGATCGTGGCGCTGGACGCCGACGTCACCAGCATCGAGGCCGCCCGCTCCCGGATGGAGGTGCTCGGCGACCTCAACGCGGTCGGCTTCGACCGGGGTGTGGGGCCGGGGGTGTACGACATCCACTCGCCCCGCGTGCCTGGCCGGGCCGAGTTCGCCGACCTGCTGCGGGCGGCGCTGGCGGCGGTGCCCGCCGACCGGCTGTGGGTCAACCCGGACTGCGGTCTCAAGACCCGCGACTACGCCGAGGTGGTGCCCGCGCTGGAGAACCTGGTCGCCGCCGCCACCGAGGTCCGCGGCACCCGCGTCACCGTCCCGGCGGGCTGAGCACGGCCGGGTGAGCACAGCGCGGTGAGACGGGCCGTGGCCCCGTGCCCGATGGTCCGGCCGGACCGGTCGGGCACGGGGCCACGGCGTGGTTGTCGTCAGTCCACCCGGCCGGTACGCCGTACGACGACGGTGACGGCCGCCGCGGCACCCACGCCCGCGACACTGAGCATCATCGGTACGGCCGGGACGCCGCCGCCCGTGGCGGATCCGTCCCCGGTCTCGACAGCACCGGCGGGCATCTCACCCACCTGTCCGTCGGCGGCGTCCGCGGCCCCTGCGGCGGTGTCCGGTGCCGCCCCGGGGTCCCGCGTGTCCTGTTCGTCGGGCACGTCGGTGTCCCCCGGCGCGGGGGTTCCCTCGGTGCCGTCGTCGCTGTTCAGTGCCTCACAGGCGATGTTGTCGTCGTCGGCGTCGAGGCGGTGCCGATCGCCGGGGGCACTCTCGAACTCGGCCTGCGCCTCAGCCTGGCTGGAGAAGTCCGCGCAGTCGAGATCGCCCGGTTGCGCGGTCGCGCCTCCGGCGGCCCAGAGCATGCTGCCCGCCGCGACCGCGGCGGTGACGGTGGCTTTGCGGATGAGCATGGCGATGTCTCCCATCAGCCGTTCCCTCGGACACGGGCCACTCACACCAGCGTGTGAGTGGCCCGTCGAGAGGGTGATGACACCACCGCAACGGGCTAAGCGGCTCTCGGTCCAAACCCCTCCGAACGGGTGATACACACCGCCACTCCGGGCCGGCCGGACCAGTCGGCAGAGCCCACGGCCGCGCAGTCGACGGCCACGCGCACTTCCGCCGTCAGGACGGTTCGTGGGCGACGTCGACGACGAGTTTGCTCACGCCCTCCTCCTCGCTGCGCACGGTGAAGGCGCGGAAGGGTGCCTTCTCGTCCACGCCGACCGCGATCGTGGCCTGGCCCTCGAAAAAGCCCGCGTAACGAATCTCCCGCAGGGCCTCCCAACCCGCGAGTTCGCCGGTCGGGTGCAGCACATCGCCCGCACTGCCCAGCGGTGCGGGTCCGTCCGGGAACCCGGCGATGGAGGACCGCACGATCACGCGGAGAGTCGCGCCTCCCTCGACCGGGTACTCCTTGCCGGAGCCGTCGGCCCGGACCACCGGCTCGTAGCGGACCAGACCGCCCGGTTCGTCCATCCCGCGCACGTCGAACACCACCCGGTCGAAGCACGGGTGCTGCCCGACCCGGGTGCGGAACAGCTCGTCACCCGACGAGCCGGACACCTCGTCGGGTCGTTCGTTCCACCCGTCCACCACGTCGCACGAGGCCGCCGACGCGGTCGGGTCGGCGGGTGAGACCGGCGCGGACGACGGGGCCGGGGGCTCCGTCGTCGCCGTCGCGGACGGACCGCCGTC
>NZ_KB912485.1:0-2260 GCF_000383775.1 Saccharomonospora halophila 8 | reverse complement strand
CGGCGGCGCCCCGACCGCGGCCCGACCCGGGGCACCGACACCCCGACCGGCACGGACGGTCACCCGGGACGACCTGGACCGGGCCCGGGCCGACGCCGGGGAACTGGCCACCCAGGCGCGCTACCGGGAAGCCGCCGAAATCCTCGACGCCGCCACCGCGGACGCCGTCGCCACGTTCGGCGGCGCCGACCCGGACGTCGTCAACGTCCGCCTGGAGTGGGCCAACGTCCTGTTCGAGGGCGGGGACTACCGCACGGCCGCCCCGGCGTACGAGGCGTTGATCGACGACCTCACCGCACGGGACGGCCCGGACACCGAACTCGTGTTCCGCTGCCGCGTGCAGTACGCGGAGTGCCACGCCCGACTCGGGCACACGACGACGGCACTGGACGTCGCGCACCGGCTGCGCGGCGACGAGGAGCGGGTGTTCGGACCGTCCGACCCCCGCCCCATCGAGCTGCGCAGGCGGATCGGGTTGTGGCAGCTCGGCGCGGGGCACCGCGACGAGGCCCGGCGCACGCTGACCACCCTGCTCGACGATCTGGTGGGCGAACACGGGGAACACCACCCGGCCGTGCCCGGCGTGCGCGATCTGCTCGCCGGGCTCCCGGAGAGCCCGCCCGGGGCCTGAGCCACGACGGACGGCGTGACGTGCCGCTTTCGGGTTCAGGCCGTCGTCCGGTCGCCTTCCCCGGAGGTGGCCGACGGGTGCGGTGGCCACGGTGACTCCGGTGACTCCGTCGGCTCCGGCACGTCGTAGGTGGAGGCGGCGTCGTAGCGCTCGGCCGCCACCGAGTCGGCCTCGGCTTCGGCGTCGCTCTCGTCCAGTGCGCGCCGGACACCCCTGCGGGCCGCCTCCTCGACGGCGGTGTTGTCCACCTCCCCGCCGGCGACGAGCTGTTCGACCAGGTTGCGGATGGCGGCGACCTCGCCGCGCAGCGGCGCGATCTGTTGCCGGATGATGCGGTCCTCGGAGCTGCCCAACAGGGTCTCGGAGTACTCGCGGCGCTTGAGCCTGCGGTTGTAGATCCAGTGGGTCCACACGGCCCGGGCGACCTCGTCGGAGCTGGGCATGTCGTCCTCCTGTGCCGAACGGTTGATTTCTGCGATGCGTGCCTGCGCGTAGCGACCCGGGCACAGCGTGGAAGCGCCCGGGGCGTCCCGGTGGCCCCCGGTGAGCCGGGCCTGCCGCCACCAGCCCCGCGCGTGACCGTGCCGGAGCAGCGCGGCCACCGCGTCGACCTGCTGCCTGCTCACCCGCCGCCGTTCGTAGTTGCCGATCAGGCAGATGGCCCGCGAGATGTCGTTGCGCCCGCCGGTGTGCGCGCCCTGACGGTGCACACTGTGCCCCTCGAAGACCCGCCCGGACGGGGGCACCACGAACGTGTAGCTGATTCCGCCGCCGAACCGTTCCTGGCCGATCCGTTCGAGGCGGCGGACCGCGGCGGCCTCGTCGGCGACATTCCGCTCCGGTGCCGGGGTCACCGAGTGGTGCAGCCACACCTCCGAGGCGGGCAGTGGCGCGTCCCGGAACCCGTCCGGATACCGCGCGCCCCACCGTGCTCGACCGATGATCTCCACGTCAGCCTCCCTACCGAGTGCTGATCCTGTGATCTGTACCACCAACGGTAACGCGCTCGTGCGGTTCCGTGCGGACACGTTCAGGTACTAATCGGCTCGTAAGTGGTCACGAAGCGTGATAATCCGGGCAACCGTAGGCCCGTGCCCGGCGTCGGGAGCGCGGCATCGCGGTGCCCGCCGTCCCGGGGCCGCTCACGTGGTCCAGTGACTCCGGAGCAGAGACCGCGCCAGTGGCAGTTCGTCCAGTGCGGCGGCGAGTTCGGTCCCGAGGTCGGTGAAGGCCCCGTCGTCGATCCGCCGTGCCCGGAGCACCGTTCGGGCCCAGTCGGCGACCTCGCGCACGAGCCGGTCGTCACCGGTGATCAGCGCACCCTGCAGGGTGCGCAGCGGTTGCTCGACACAGTCGTGCAGCACGGACGCCAGGTCGCTCTCCGCGTCGGTGCCCGGGGAACCGGACGGAATCTCCGCGGCGTCGGGCCGCCACCGCTGCTCCACCCGCTCGACGAGCCGGTGGTGGGTCAGTTCGAGGGTGCGTTGCTCGGCCAACGGTTCCGCGGGCAGTGGCTCGACCGGGTCGACCGTGGTCGGCAGGCATCCGAGCAGCGCGAACGCCTCCTGCGGGCTCGCCGCCCACCCGGTCGCCCCCAGGGCGCGGGCCCGGACGTCGTCCGGCCCGAAC
>NZ_KB912484.1:8794-10804 GCF_000383775.1 Saccharomonospora halophila 8 | reverse complement strand
CCCGCCCCGAGTACGCCGGGCCGCGTGCCCGGCAGCGCCCGCGCGGCACGCTCCACGACGTCACCGAACGGTTCCGTCGACGGCAGCTCACCGATCCGGCCGAGGCCGGTCCGGCCGTTCCCGTCGGGGTGCGGAGCCAGCGGTCGCTGCACGGTCAGACCGAGCGCGTGCGCCAGGGCGTCGGACACGCCGGGGTCGGCGGAGTCGGCGTTCGTGTGCGCGCAGAACAGCGCCACCCCCGCCCGGATCATCCGGTGGACCAGCCCCCCCTTCGTGGTGTCCGCCCCGACCCCGTGCACGCCCCGCAGCAGCAACGGATGGTGCGCCACGATCAGCCCGGCCCCGAGTTCGAGCGCCTCGTCCACGGTGTCGCGCACGGGGTCCACACAGACCAGCACGCGCTCCACCTCCTCGCCCGGGTCGCCGCAGACGAGGCCGACCGCGTCCCACGACTCGGCCAGTTCCCGGGGATAGGCCGCATCCAGCGCGGCGATCAGATCGGACACGGTCGACGTCATGCTCCGATCCTCCCACGGGCGCCGACCACGCGGTGCGACGTCCGGGCGTGTGGCCATTAGGCCGACCGTTGGAACTTCGTCGGCGACCTCATCGAGATCCCGGACATGATCGCTAGTCTCGCGGGCGGTCATCACACGCTGACACAGGGTCAACGAGTGATCGGGGCCGGCGACCACGGCACAGGCACCGCCAGCGACCGATCCGGGACATCAACCCGGACGGATGACAGGAGGGTCATGACCACCGCACGCGAAGCACCCGACATCCTCTCCCCCGAGTTCGCCGCGGACCCGTACTCCGCCTACGAGGCGATGTTCGACGGCCCGTCGCTGATCTGGCACGAGGCCATGGGCAGTTACATCGTCTTCCGCTACGACGACGTGGCCCGCGCCTTCAAGGAGGGCGTGTTCACCACCGACAACTACGGGTGGCAGCTCGAACCCGTCCACGGCAAGACCATCCTCCAGCTCGACGGCCGTGAGCACTCCGTGCGCCGGGCCCTGGTGGCGCCCGCGTTCCGGGGGCAGGAGCTGGAGCAGAGGTTCCGGCCGGTGATCGAGCGCAATGCCCGGGAGCTGATCGACCGGTTCCGGGACACCGGCAGCGCGGACGTGGTGCAGGACTTCGCCCGGCACTTCCCGATCAACGTGATCGTCGACATGCTGGGCCTCGACCGCGGCGACCACGAGCGGTTCCAGCGCTGGTACACCTCGATCATCGCGTTCCTCGGCAACCTCAGCCAGGATCCGGACATCATCGCCGACGGCCTGCGCACCCGGGACGAACTCGCCGAGTACATGATCCCGATCATCCGGGAGCGCCGGGACAACCTCTCCGACGACCTGCTGTCCACCCTGTGTGCCGCCGAGGTGGACGGCACCCGGATGAGCGACGAGGACATCAAGGCGTTCGTCAGTCTGCTGCTCGCCGCGGGCGGGGAGACCACCGACAAGGCCCTCGCGAGCATCGTGGCGAACCTGACCGCGCACCCCGAGCAGCTGCGCGCGGTGCAGCGGGACCGGAGTCTGATCCCGCAGGCGTTCGCCGAGACACTGCGGTACACGCCCCCCGTCCACATGATCATGCGGCAGCCCGCGGAGGACGTCGAGCTCTCCGGCGGTGTCGTGCCCGCGGGCAGCACCCTGACCTGCCTGATCGGCGCGGCCAACCGGGACCCGCAGCGGTTCTCCGACCCGAACACCTTCGACCTCTTCCGCGAGGACCTGCCGACGAACACGGCCTTCACCGCCGCCGCGCAGCACCTGTCGTTCGCACTCGGCAGGCACTTCTGTGTCGGTGCGATGCTGGCCCGCACCGAGGTCGAGGTGGGCATGAACCAGCTCCTCGACGCGATGCCCGACCTGCGGATCGCCGACGGGCACACCGTCGCCGAGGAGGGTGTCTACACCCGGGGCCCGGCCGCGGTGCCGGTGCGCTTCACCCCGAACTGACCGCCGCCCGCCGCGCCCCGTGCCGCACGGGCACCGGGGC
>NZ_KB912484.1:3849-8694 GCF_000383775.1 Saccharomonospora halophila 8 | reverse complement strand
GGGGGACGGCCGCGGTCCGTGGCCCTGGCGCGGGCGGGCCGCGCGGTCGCCGCGATCGCGCTGGGACTGGTGTGCGTGCTGCTGGTCTCCGGGGTGATCGAGGCGTTCGTGACCCCGTCGGGTCTGCCCACCTGGGCGCGGGTGGGCATCGGTGTGGCCGCCGAGGCGGCGTTTCTGTGGTACGTCTTCGTCCCCGGCCGCCGCGCCGCCCGCGCGGGCGAGACCGGCGACGTCACCCCGGACCGCACCGACACCCCGCTCCCCACCTCGGCGTGAGGCGGAGCGGGCGCGGTCCGGCGGAGTTGGCGATTCCCACCCGGATGTTCTAAAATCGCACAGTGACTGTCGACGCCGAGTCCATGGGGAAGCGCATCGCCGCCACGAGAGACCGGGCCGGGCTGACCCAGGCCAACCTCGCCTCGGCCGTCTCTCTCGATCGTTCGGCACTCGCGAAGATCGAGAGTGGCTCCCGTCGTGTGTCGGCCCTCGAACTCGCTCGCATCGCGCAAGCGGTCGGGGAACGGATCGAATGGTTCGTCGAGGAAACACCCGCCGCGATCGTCTCCCACCGGAACATGGCGGAACCGGGCGCCGAGAGCCCGGACATCGACCGTCGGGTGGAGCGCATCGCCTGGAGCGTGGAGTTCGTCACGGACCGCGACGGCTCGTTCTCCCTCCCCTCCGTGCCCTCTCTCGATCGGCCGAGGAACACGACCGAGGCCGAACAGGCCGCCGTCGAGGCACGGCGGATGCTCGGAGTGCCCGACGCCGACCCCCTCGTCAATCTGTCGGCGACTTTCGCCGGACTCGGCGTGCTGGCGTTCTCGATCGACATGGGACCGAATGCGGCGGACGCGGCGTCCATCCTGCTGGCCACAGGCGGTGTCGCCATCGTCAACGGCCACCTCCGTGTCGGGCGGCGCCGTCTCGCGCTCACCCACGAGCTGGGGCACCACTTGTTCGCGGACGATTACACGGTCGACTGGCGGATCGATGAGAAGGAGGACGACCAGGCGTGGGAGTCCCGGATCGACCGCTTCGCCCGCGCCCTCCTGCTTCCGGCGGAGAGCGTCGGGCGGTTCTGGACCGACCTCCGAGAACACGGGGATTCACTGCGAACCACCGCCATCAGGACGGCGAGCAGGTTCCGGGTGGACATGTCCACACTCGCCCGCCGGACGCACGAACTCCGGCTCGTCGGCGATTCGGAAGCGTCCCAGATCAGGAAGTATCGGACCACTCGAGCCGACATCGTCGAGCTCAATCTGGTGACCAGCGATGAGCTCGCTCCTCCGTCTCTGCCTCACACCTACGAGAAGGCCGTACTGCGGTTGTACCGACAGGAAACGATCTCGGCCGCCCGGGCGACCGATCTCCTCCTCGACACCTGGGAGGAAGGCGATCTGCCCGAACTCGCCGAACTCCCCGAGAGCGCGATCTGGGACTTCATCGGATGACCGGTGTCGACATACCCGCGGACGACGCCCCACCGCCCGAGATACTGGTCTTCGAGACCGGGCCGCTGATGCACTTCGCCTGTCAGAGCTGGCTGGGGGTGCTGAAAGCGGTGGTCGGTGACCGCAAGGCACTGATCCCGGACGTGGTCTCCGAGGAGCTCACCGAAGGTGCCATCCGGGACGACAGGGTCGCCGCAGCGCTCAACGCGACCTGGCTCGAACGGCGCAGCTCTGTTCCGCGGACGAGGTCACGGCTTTCGCCGAGTTCGCCGCTCTCCTGGTCCGCGGCGAGCGGAACAGGGGGGAAGCCGCGGTTCTGGCACTCGCGAAGACCAGCGGCGGAATCGCGATCATCGACGACGGTGCGGGCAGACATGCCGCGAAGACCCACGGGGTAGCGCTGCGCCCCACCCTGGCACTGCTGTGCGAGGCCATCCGTGGCGGTCTACTGACCGTTGAACTGGTGGAAGCACGCGCGGACGATCTGCTCGCGAGTCAGTACCGCCTGCCGTTCGGCCCCGGGGGATTCAAGAGTGGGCGCTCGAAAACGGTTTGTGCTGATCAGAGGTCGCGCGGGCGAAACCGCGACGTCACCCCGGACCCCACCGGCACCCCGCTCCCCACCTCGGCGTGAGGCGAGGAGCACTTGTCCGGCAACGACGTCCGGGTACAGTGAAGCCCGCAAGCCCGGTCGGAGCGTCTCCCTTCGGGAACCCGTACCGGGCCCTTTTCTTGGCAGCTCCACCCTGACCCGGACTTCCGGCGCCACCCGTCATCAACGTTCTTCGCGAAGCTCGGCCAGCGTGTCACCGAGCTTTGTCGTCCCGTCACCGGAGTGCCTCATGGCGAAGACGGTATCGCGAATCCTGTGGCCACCGGAGCACGTCGCGCCGTGTTCCGTCGATCCGTGCGACGGGCCGTGCCAGTAGCGCCGAAGGTGCCGTCACCGATCCCTCCGCGCCGGTTTCGCTGCGGCACGATCGGGTGAATCCTCGTTCGTCAGCTCGCACGCGACACCGCCCCCAGGGAGGGCACCATGACCGCGACACCGCCGCAGCAGGCTCCGGCAGGCACCGAACTGGACACCGAGCGGATGGAGCGGTTCGCCGGGAGAATGCAGGAGTTCGTCACCGGGGGCATGCTCAGCCACCTGATCGGCATCGGACACCGGACCGGTCTGTTCGACGCGCTCGCGCACGGCCCCGCCACCAGCAGTGAGCTCGCCGACCGGGCGGGGCTGAACAAGCGCTACGTCCGCGAATGGCTCGGCGCGATGGCCACCGGCGGCGTCGTCGAGTACGACGCCCGCACCCTGACCTTCACCCTGCCGCCCGAGCACGCGCTGTGCCTGACCGGCACCCGCTCGACCAACCTCGCCCCGTTCGCCAGCGGGGTGGCGGTGCTCGGGGAACATCTCGACGAGCTCACCACGGCCTTCCGCGAGGGCGGCGGCGTGCCGTACGAGCGGTTCCGGCCCCGGTTCACCGAGCTCATGGACGGCATGAACCGCGGGCTGTTCGACGACCAGCTGGTGGACGGCATCCTCCCGCTCACCGGCGACCTGCCCGCCCGGCTGGCCGAGGGCGTCCGGGTGGCCGACATCGGCTGCGGCACCGGGCACACCACGGTGCTGCTCGCGGCGGCGTATCCGGCCTCGACGTTCGTCGGCTACGACTTCGCCGAGGACGCCGTCGGCCGCGCCCGCGCGGAGGCCGGCGAGTACGGGCTGGACAACGTCTCCTTCGAGGTGCTCGACGTGACCCGGATGCCCGTCGACCCGCCGTTCGACGCGGTGTTCGCCTTCGACACCATCCACGACCAGGCCGCGCCCGCCCGGGTGCTGCGCCGGGTGTTCGAGGCCCTGGCGCCGGGCGGGTACTTCGTCATGATGGACACCCGCGCGGCCACCGACCTGGTCGACAACCTGGACAACCCGAACGCGCCGCTGCTGTACTCGATCAGCACGCTGCACTGCATGACCGTGTCCCTGGCCCAGGGCGGGGCCGGGCTCGGCACCGTGTGGGGCGAACAGCTCGCCCGGACCATGCTCACCGACGCCGGGTTCGTCGGCACCGAGGTCCACGAGGTGCCGGACGATCCCCTGGACTCGGTGTTCGTCTCCCGCAAACCCGGCGAACCGCCGGCCCAGCGCACGGCCGGGTGAACCCGCGGTCCGGCCGGGTGGGCCGGGGGGTTCAGGATCCCGTGCCGTCGCACCAGGTGGTGAGATAGGTCCAGACCGCGGTGCGGACCACCCGGTGTCCGGCCGCGTTGAGGTGACTGTCGTCCTTTTGGAGCAGTCCCGCGTCGTCCGGCGTGCCACCCGTGGGGAGGTGCTGACGCAGGTCGAGCAGGTGGGTATCCGTGTCCGCCGCCAGGATCCGGATCACGTCGACGTAGGCCTGCCAGGAGTGGGACGGGTCCTCCACCTGGCGGAAGCCCGGCTCGTGCCCGATCAGGTGCAGCACGGTCGAGCGCGGCGAGACCCGGCGGATGTCGTGCACGAGCTGCCGGTACCGCTCGTCGAACTCCCCGGGATGGACGTCCCGCGCGTACTCGCCCGCCCCCAGTGCCACGACGACCAGGCTCGGTTCGCGGTCGCGCAGCATCGCGACGGTCCCGCTGGTGTCCTCCCACCGGCCACCGGGGAGGAAGTCGGACACCATCGCCCCGTCGCGGGCCACGACACCGGTGCTCGTCCCCCAGCGCTGTGCGGCCATCCGGTCGAAGCCCGTGGTCCAACTGTGCGGGGTCTCGGTGTATCCGCCCCCGCCGTCGTACTCCGGCAGTCCCCGTCCGGTGCTCAGGGAGTCCCCGAGCACCACGGCGGAACCGGGGTCGGCACACCACGTCGGCGGCGCCTCGCGGGCCGCGCGCGGCGCCGAGCATCCGGCGACCGACACGAGGACGCCCACCAGGAACGCGGCCCGCACACGACGCCGCGGCGCCCTTGAATCCGACAGCGCCCTTGACCCGGACATTGGTCCCGACCCCTGCACTGGTCTCCACTCCTCGACCGCGACCGCCACGGTCCGCAACCCGCCGCGGCATTCGCTTTGGACGTCGCCACCGTCCTACCCGGTGTTTCACGCACCGGGGGTGTGAACCACCGATGTGGGTGAACACACGCGCCCGTCGGCCGTTCCTGGTGTGGTGTCGGTGTGTCCGGCCCCCCGCGGACCGACCGTTACAGGTGACCCCGGGCCTTGAGGGTGAGGTAGCGGTCGGCCAGTGCCGGTGCCAGCTCGTCCGGCACCGCGTCCACCACCTCGGTGCCGTGCCGGGCGAGCAGTGCCGTGACGTGCCGGCGTTCGGCCAGCGTGCGTTCGGCCGCCGCCGCCCCGTACACCGCGTCCACGTCGCCCCGGCCCCGTGCCAGCCGTGCCAC
>NZ_KB912484.1:0-3749 GCF_000383775.1 Saccharomonospora halophila 8 | reverse complement strand
CCGCCGCCACCGCCGCGGCGGTCCCACGTCCCGCTCGTCGTGGCCTCGGTGGCCGGGGTGCTGATCCTGGTGCTCGGGCTGGTCGCGGTGGTCACGCTGACCGGCGGCGACGGCCGGGACCGGGTCGCCGATCCCGGCCGGAACGACGGGGGTGTGACCTTCCCCACACCTACCACCGTGCCGTCGTCCCCGGTGTCGACCGACCCGACCCCGTCGGAGACGTCGTCCCGGACCCCGTCCGCCACGCCCTCCCCCTCCGGCGGGGTCGCGCCTCCGGCCCGGCAGGAGGGGCCGCGGAAGATCTACAAGCTGGCCGACCACCCGATCCTGCAGAACCCCGACGCGGGACTGCGCAACCGCGTGTGCGATCTGCCCGCGTGGCGGAGCTCCCCGGACGGGGCCAGGACGTTCTTCACCGCGGCCCGGCACTGTCTCGACGCGGCGTGGGAACCGTTCCTGCGGTCCTACGACCTGCCGTTCCGGCCGCCGAGGCTGCACTTCCCGTCGAGCGGGAGCTTCGAGACCGAGTGCGGACGAATCAGCGTCGGCCTGACCACGGCCGCGTATTACTGCGAGAACGAGCTCTACCTGCCCTTCGACGGCCTGCAGACCGAGCAGTACGGCGACGCGCCCGGGGTGTACCTGGCGTTGTTCGCCCACGAGTACGGCCACCACGTGCAGGAACTCGCCGGGATCATGGACGCCGCCTGGGAGCGGATCTACGCGGTGGGCAGGGACAGCCCCGCCGGACAGGAGATGTCACGGCGCAAGGAGCTGCAGGCGCAGTGCTTCTCCGGGATGTTCCTCGGTGCGCACGTCGACCAGGGCGGCACGATCACCCGCGCGATGTACGAACGCGCCTGGTACGACCAGGAGACCCGCGGCGACGACACCTCCGGGACCAGCGACCACGGCAGCAACGCCAACTACGCCGAGTGGTGGCGCGCGGGCGCCTACGACAACCGCATCGTCGACTGCAACACCTTCGCCGCCCCCAGCGCGGACGTCTCCTGACCCGGCGGCGCCCGGTGTCGTGCCGTGAAGGCCCCCTTACCTGCGTGGGATGCCGTGAAGGACTCCTTCGCTGCGTCAGATGCGGTGAAGGAGTCCTTCACGGCACACCCGGCGGAGTCAGGCGAGGGCGGGCTTCGGGCCGCGGGCCACGAGGTAGGCGTAGGTGCCGCCGCCTGCGCAGCTCAGGATGAGCAGCGCCATGCCCACGGGACGGCGCAGATCGCTGGTGCCGGGGGCGGTGGCGGCCAGTCGGACGTCCACCGGGCGTGCCCCGGCGGGCGACTCCGGTGGCACGGCCACCAGGACCCGCTCGCCCTCGTCGTGACCACAGCCGCTCAGGCGTCCGTCGCGCTGCCCGGCCCGGCCTTCGAAGCGGACCGTCTCGACCGCGTCCGGATCACTGCACTCCGCGGGTGCGGTGACCGTGGCCTCGACGATCCGGTGCCGGTCGGCGGGCGGGGCGCCGAACAGCGACGCGCCCGTCCACCAGGCCCCCAGCAGGATCAGCAGTCCCGTCACCGCGGCGACACCGAGGACCTTCCCGGTCAGCGGCGGCATCGGCCGTCGTCGGTGGTTCACAGGCGCCCGCACCCGGCCCATGGTTCCAGAACACCGGAGCACTGCCCAGCGATCGGGGGCCCGCACAACCTCAGCTGTCCGCGGTCCGGCCCCGGCCCCCGGCACGGGATCGGACCGGCGGATGACGGTTCGCGTCCGGCGGCTGGGGAACCGGCGGGCGGCTCGCGGATCCGGGGCGTGAGGTCACCGGCCCGGGGTGGCGACTCGCGGACCCGGGGTGGCGACTCGCGGACCCGGGGTGGCGACTCGCGGGTCTCGGGGCACGACGGTGGGGTTTACGGGACGGTTTCCTCGCCGACGGCGACCTTGCGGACGTAGAGGAGGCGGTCGCCGCGTTCGAGGGAGTCGGCCTCGGGGGCGTCGACCCGGTAGAGCACGCCGCCGCGGACCAGCCCGAGCACAATGTCGGGCAGGTGCCGCGGGGAGCCACCCTCCTCGGACGGCTCGACCGGGCGCTCGGCGATGGCCAGGCCGGTCTCCGGGGTGAGCAGGTCCTCGACCATGTCGACCACCCGCGGGGTGCGGGTGGCGATGCCCAGCAGCCGGCCCGCCGTCTCACTGGACACCACGACCTGGTCGGCGCCGGACTGCTTGAGCAGGTGCACGTTCTCCGCCTCGCGGACCGAGGCCAGGATGCGCGCCTTCGGCGCCAGCTCCCGCGCGGTCAGGGTGACCAGCACGGCCGTGTCGTCCCGGTTCGGCGCGACCACCACGGCACGGGCCCGCTGGATCCCGGCCACGCGCAACACGTCCGACCGGGTGGCCGAGCCGTGCACCGTGATCAGGCCGCGCGCACTCGCCGAGTCCAGGGAGACCCGGTCGGTGTCGACGACCACGACCTGGCTCGGTTCGAGGTCCTCCTCCGCCAACAACGCGTTGACCGCCGACCGGCCCTTCGTGCCGAACCCGATGACCACGACGTGGTCGCGCACCTGCCGCCTCCACTTCTGCACCCGGAACGCCTGCCGGGACTTCTCGGTCAGTACCTCAAGAGTGGTCCCGATCAGCACGATCAGGAACAGCACCCGGAGCGGGGTCACGAGGATGACGTTCACCAGCCTCGCCGAGTCGCTCGATGGCGAGATGTCCCCGTAGCCGGTCGTCGACAGGGACACGGTCGCGTAGTAGAAGGCGTCGAGCAGCGACACCCCGTCCCCGTTCGAGTCCGAGTACCCGTCCCGGTCCAGGTACACGACCACCACGACGACCACGAGCGCCAGCAGCGCGAACAACACGCGCCGCGCGATCGCCCGCGCGGGCCCGATCGTGTGAGCGGGCATGTTGATGACGCCGACGAGCGCGTGCCCCGGCTGCTCGGGCAGCCGCTCGTCACCGTTGCGTTTCCAGGGTCGGGCCACGGGTCTCCAGCCTATTCCCCGGACGATTCTCCGCCGGACGGCGCCTCGCCCGTGGGGACACCCCGCAGCAACCCCCGCAGACCCTCGGCGTCGAGCAGGTCGACCGGGTGGACGGTCCGTCCCGGGCGCACGTAGTGGAACGCCGCGCGCACCTTCTCCAGCGGCGCCCCGGACAGCCCCGCCCACGCCAGCCGGTAGGCCGCGAGCTGCACCGACAGCGCACGCATCCGGTCGGCGTCGGGGACCGCGCCGGTCTTCCAGTCCACCACGGTCCACCCGCCGTCGGCGTCGGCGAACACGGCGTCCATCCGTCCGCGCACGGTGATCCCGTCGACGTCGGTGGAGAACGGGACCTCGATCTCGTGCGGCGTCCGCCCGGCCCACGGACTCGCCTCGAACGCCTCCCGCAGCGCGGCCAGGTCCCCGTCGTCGGCGTCGGCGTCCGGCCCGTCCACATCGGCCGAGCCGGGAAGATCGTCGAGGTCGAGCAGGCGGTCCCCGGCGAAGCGGCGCTCCAGCCAGCCGTGGAAGGCGGTGCCGCGCCGCACCGGGGCGTTCGGTGGGAAGGGCAGGGGTCGGCGCAGTCTGCGCGCCAGGGCTCCGGGGTCGTCGGCCAGTTCGACGAGCTGGCTCACCGACAGTTTGCCGGGCAGGGCGATGTCCGCGCCGCCGTCCCGTGCCCGGGCACGCTCGGCCAGCAGCACGTCGGTGTCGGCGATCCACCCGTCCGGGTCGTCCGCACCGTCCGGGTCGGTGTCGCCCGGATCGGTGGCGCCCGGGACCGCCCCACCGGCGTCC
>NZ_KB912483.1:98510-101438 GCF_000383775.1 Saccharomonospora halophila 8 | reverse complement strand
GGTTCGGCCGCGCTCGTCGGCACCGTGGCGACCGGCCTCGTCGGGTACGGCGTGACGGTGGCGACGGGCCCGCCCGCGGTCACCCGGATCCCGGTCACCGTGGCCCGCCTCGACCCGCGGGCGGACGGTTTCCGGATCGCCCTGGTCAGCGACCTGCATCTCGGCCCGATCATCGGCCGGTCGTACACCCGGCGGGTCGTGGACCTGGTCAACGCCGAGCGGGTCGACGCGGTGGCCCTGGTGGGCGACCTGGTGGACGGGGACGTCCCCGATCTGGCCGGGGCGGCCGCACCGCTGGCGGATCTGCGCAGCGGACACGGCACCTTCTACGTCACCGGGAACCACGAGTACTACGTCGGCTACCGGCAGTGGATCGAACACCTGCCCACGCTCGGGATCCGACCCCTGCGCAACACGCACGTGCCGATCGAGACCGGTGGCGGCGGCTTCGACCTCGCGGGCATCAACGACCACACCGGCTACCGCTGGCAGGACCCCGGGGACGTGGGTGCGGCCCTGGCGGGCCGGGAGCCCGACCGTGCCGTCGTGCTGCTGGCCCACCAGCCGGTCGACGTGACGGACGCGGTCGACGCCGGGGTGGACCTGATGCTCGCCGGACACACCCACGGCGGCCAGCTCACCCCGTTCGAAGTGGCGGTGTCGCTGCAGCAGGGCGCCGTGGCGGGGCTGTACCGGCGCGGCGACACGCACCTGTACGTCACCAGTGGTGCCGGGTTCTGGGGACCACCCGTCCGGGTGGGCGCACCTCCGGAGATCTCGATCGTCGAACTGCGCGCGCGGCGCCGCGCGCGCTGACGGCTCAGGTCAACGTGCGCGGCCGGACGGCGTTGGCCCGGTCCACCAGTTCGATCCGGCGTTGTGCGTCACCCGCCAGCCGCGCCAGCGTCCGGTAGCGGTCCTCCAGACCGAACCGCAGGTCCCGCTCGGTCAGCGGCCACCCCAGCACGGTGGTGTGCGGGTCGGCGACACCGTGGGCGCGGGTCCACTCGAAGGCCGCCTCCAGCACCTCGGCCTCCAGCCGTGTCCGGCGTTCGGCGTCCAGGCTCAGCCGCCCCACCTGGTCGGAGGCGGCCACCAGGTCCGACCCGGTGACCTGCTGCGAGCCGTACACCTGCCGCGTCTTGATCTTCACCGCGGCGACCTGTGCGGCGGTGTGGTGGGTGGAGGAGGCGGGCACCGATTCCAGGACCTCGATCGCGGACTGCCTGCCGCCCTGCGCCAGGTACACCCGCGCCAACCCGAAGGCGGCGCTGACGTAGGAACGGTCGGTACGCCACACGAGTTCGTACAGCCGGGCGGCCTTGAAGTAGTCCCCGACCGTCTCCGCGCTCACGGCCAACGCCAGTTTCGGCGCGATCTCCCCGGGCAGTTCGTCGTAGACGGTCTCGAAGGCCACGTGCGCCACCCTCGGCCGTCCGCCCGCCAGTTCGATCAGACCGCGGTACCAGTCGACCCGCCAGTCGTGCGGGAATCCCGACTTGATCGCGAGGTACTGCGCGGCCTGCAACTGCCGGTGGGCCTCGGCCAGCTCGCCGAGCTCGATGCGCGCCCGCACGATCCGCAGGCGGACCTCGATCGACTCGCGCGGGGCGTGCGCGAGGGCCGCGATGGCGGTGCGCGGGTCCGCCGAGAGCAACGTGGCCAGCACCCCGGCGCCCGGGTCGTCGGTGTGCACCTGCGGGATCGGCAGGCCGGCCACCACCTCGCCCGGATCGGGCAACGGAACCTGCTGCCAGTGTTCGGGAACGACCAGCTCGACGCCGAAGGTGTTGGTCTCCGGGCCGAAGACCGTGGAGGCGCCCGGCCGCGGGGTGCCCGTGCCCAGGGCCATGATCTCCCGCAGCACCCCGGCGAGCTGGTCGCCCATGTCCTCCGCGGAGGCGAACCGGCGGTCCGGGTCGGCGTGCGTGGCCCTGCGCAGGAAGCGGTAGTACGAGTCGAACAGCTTGAACAGTCCGACGTCGTCCTGCGCGGGCAGGGTGGTCTTGTACCGGCCGGTGTAGCCGGTGAACTCGAAGCTGAGCACGGCCAGCGTGCGACCGACGGTGAACAGGTCGGAGGCGACCGAGGCGCCCCGCGTGGGCAGTTCCGGGGCGCTGTAGCCGCTGGTGAAGAACAGCGGACTGGTGTAGTCGTCCATCCGGCGCACCGCGCCCAGGTCGATCAGCTTGAGCTGGTCCCCGGTCTGGATGACGTTGTCCGGCTTCAGGTCGCAGTACAGCAGGCCCTGGCTGTGCAGGTACCCGAGCGCGGGCAAGATCTCCAGCCCGTACGCGAGGACCTGCCCGACCGGCAGCGGTTCGGCGCGTCCGCTCTCCCGGTGGTGGGCGATCGCGAGCTGGCGCAGCGACTGCCCGCCGATGTACTCCATGACGATGTAGCCGACGGAGTTCCCGGTGTCCGGGTCCGGGTGCTGGACGAAGTTGTAGATCTTGACGATGTTCGGGTGCTCGACCTCGGCCAGGAACCGGGTCTCGTTGACGGCCGCGGCCACCGCCGTGGCGTCCCCGGTGTTGATGAGTCCCTTCAGCACGACCCAGCGCCCGCTGACGTTGTGGTCGGAGGCCAGATAGATCCAGCCGAGCCCGCCGTAGGCCAGCGCCCCGATCACCTCGTACTGGCCGCCGACGATCTCGTGCGGGCGCAGCTTCGGCAGGAACGAGAACGGTGTGCCGCACGCCGCGCAGGTGCCCTCGGGCGCGCCCGGGCCGCCGTCGGTACCGCGGCCGACCTTCGCGCCGCAGTTGCCGCACCAGCGTTTCGACTCGGCCACCATCGGGTCCGCGAGCACGGCTTCGGCCGGATCGCGGTAGGGAACCTGCGGCACGTCCACCAGCCCCGCACCCAGCCGTCCCCGGCGCGACCGCCGGGACGACGTCCGGCGCGGGCCCCGCCCCGCAGTCCCGG
>NZ_KB912483.1:92906-98410 GCF_000383775.1 Saccharomonospora halophila 8 | reverse complement strand
CGCACCCGGGCCGGGCAGCCGATGGCCGAGGCGTTCGCCGTCGCGGCGGATGCGCCGGACGTCGTCGCGGTGGGGGTGAACTGTTGCGCCCCCGCCGAGGTGCCGGACGCCGTGGCGAGCGCGCGGGAGGTGACCGGCAAACCGGTCGTGGCCTACCCGAACAGCGGCGAGGGCTGGGACGAACACCGCCGCGACTGGACCGGCCCCGCCCGCTACCACCCCGGTGACGCCCACACCTGGCTCGCCGCCGGCGCCACCCTCCTCGGCGGCTGCTGCCGCGTCCTCCCCACCGACATCGCCCGCCTCGCCGAAGTGGTCACCCCGGCTGTGCCGTGAAGGGCACTTTCCCTGCATGTGACGCAGTGAAAGTGCCCCTCGCTGCGCTGAGCGCAGGGGAGGTGCCCTTCACGGCAAACCCCCGGCACCCCCGTTCAGGTGGGGTGGGGCGGTCGGGTTGCCGGGGACGGCGACACACAGCAGAGTGCAGGCGAGGTCGGGGTACGGCCGGTGTGTGTGCCGCGAGAGGAAGGGGGTCGGGTCCATGATCTCAGCACTCGACACGAATTCGGCGCTCGATCCGGACACCGAGTACGTGGTGCTGTGCGGTGCGGACCACGAACCCGTCGGGTTCGCGCCGAAGGCGGAGGTGCACCACGAGCACACGCCGCTGCATCTGGCGTTCTCCTGCTACGTCTTCGACCGCGCGGGTCGTCTGCTGGTCACCCGGCGGGCCCGGGCGAAGAAGACCTGGCCGGGTGTGCGGACGAACTCCTGCTGCGGCCATCCCGGGCCGGGTGAGGCGCTTCCCGACGCGGTGGCCCGCAGGCTCACCGACGAACTCGGCGTCGTGGCGGACACGATCGAGCTGGTTCTGCCCGCCTTCGCCTATCAGGCGACCATGCCGGACGGCACCCGGGAGAACGAGGTGTGCCCCGTCTACCGGGCGACGGTGGCCGACCGGCCCGCCCTGCGCCCGGACCCGTCGGAGGTCGACGAGACCGGGTGGGTGTCCTGGACCGACTTCGTCGCCGAGGTGCGCGCGGACCCGTCGGCCGTGTCACCGTGGTGTTCCCGGCAGGTCGGCGTACTGCACCGGCTGGGGCCCGACCCGCTGCGCTGGCCGGTCCCCGACGACACCGAACTGCCCTCGGCGGCCCGGGAGCCCCTCGCCCCGCGCGGGTGACCTCCCCGCGGGGCCGCGGCGGCACACCGCTCAGCCGAGGGGCAGGGTCCGCGGGGTGTACTGCACGCTGATCCAGTGGTCGGTGGTGAACTCCTCGATCGCCCACTCGCCGCCGAACCGGCCGAGCCCGGACGCCTTCTCCCCGCCGAACGCGGTGTTCGGGTCGTCGTTGACCGTGGTGTCGTTGACGTGGGTCATGCCCGCCCGCACCTGCTGCGCGAACCGCACGCCGCGCTCGATGTCGGTGGTGTGGACGGCGCTGGAGAGCCCGTACTCGGTGTCGTTGGCGAGCTGGAGCGCGTGCCGCTCGTCGTCGGCGCGCACCACGGTGCCCACCGGCCCGAACACCTCCTCCGCCGCGGTGGCGACCCGGTTGGTGCCCACCAGCAGGTGCGGGGGCAGCACCAGCCCGGTCGGGCCGAGCGGGTCCCCTCCCACGACGAGCCGTGCGCCGTCGTCGACCGCGCGGGAGACCTTCTCCCGCACCTGGGCGAGCTGGCCGCCGTTGACGATCGGCCCGACCTGGGTCTCCGTGTCCGTGGGGTCGCCCGGACGCAGGCTCCGGACCCGCTCGGCGAACCGGTCGACGAACCCGTCGTGCACCCCGGCGTCGACGATCACACGGTTGGTGGCCATGCACACCTGCCCCTGGTGGACGTAGGAGCCGAACACGGCCGCGTCCACGGCGCCGTCGAGGTCGGCGTCGTCGAGCACCACCAGCGGGCCGTTCCCGCCGAGCTCCAGCGCGCACCGCTTGAGCGGTGCCTTGCGCGCGATGTTCTCGCCGACCGGGGTGGATCCGGTGAACGAGATCACCTGTGGGACGTCGTGGGTGACCACGACGTCCCCGATCTCGGAGCTCTTCCCGACCACGACGTTGAGCAGCCCCGGGGGGAGTCCGGCCTCCTCGTACAGCTTCGCCAGCAGCAGCCCCCCGGTCACCGGGGTGTCCCCCGCGGGCTTGAGCACCACCCCGTTGCCCACCGCCAGCGCGGGTGCCACCGACCGGTTGGACAGTTGCAGCGGGAAGTTCCACGGACTGATCACCGCGACGACGCCGACGGGTTGCCGGTAGACGCGGTTCTCCTTGCCGGGGATCGTGCTGGGCAGGATCCGCCCCGCCACCCGGGAGGGGAACGACGCGGCCTCCGCCAGGACACCCCGCACGAGGTCGACCTCGAACTCGGCCCGGAAGCGCACCGCCCCCGCCTCGGCGATCAGCCACTCCACGAACTCCCGGCGGCGCTGGTCCAGAAGCTGGATCGCGCGCAGGAAAACCTCGGTGCGTTCGCCCGGGAGGCGGGCGGCCCACTCCGCCTGCGCACCCCGGGCGGCCCGGTAGGCACGGTCCACGTCCTCGGTCGAGGCCAGGGGGATCTCGGTCAATACCTCGCCGGTGTAGGGGTTGGTGTCCGCCGCCACCGACTCCGACTCGCCCGCCCGCCACTCACCGCCGATCGGCATGCGCTCGAAGCCGGTGTACGGGCGCGGAGCCTGTCCTGGGGAGTTCATCGACGCTCCTTCGCTCGCCTGTCGTGCCCGGTCGGGAGTACCCGTGGGCGCGGGCGGACAACCGGCGGCGTCGAGCGGCTACTCGCGGAGGGCGGCGAGAACGGCGTTCTCGAAGTGGGCGACGTGGCCGGTGGCGATCTCGGCGGCCTCCTCGCCCTCGCCCTCGATGATCGCGTGCAGCATGCGCTCGTGTTCGGCGACGTGCCGCGGCATGCCCTGCAGCCGGGTGAGGAACAGGTACCAGATCCGCAGGGTGAGGTTGTAGTAGTGGTTCAGCGTGGCTTCCAGGTACCGGTTCCGGGTGCAGTGGTAGATCGCCCGGTGTATCTCGGTGTCCAGCCGCATCAGGTCCACGTCGTCGCGTTGCGGGCTGATCCGGTCGGCCAGCGCGGCCAGCTCGGCCCGCTCGGCGTCCGAGGCCCGTGCGGCGGCGCTGCGGGCCGCCTGTCCCTCCAGGTGCCTGCGGACCTCGGCGATGAGCCCGTGGTCGGTGATGTTGATTTCGGTGGCGAACGTGCCGCGCCGGGGATAGATCACCACGAGGTCCTCGGCCTGCAGCCGCTTGATCGCCTCGCGCAGCGGGGTGCGGCCGACCTGGATGCCGCGGGAGAGCCGCTCCTCGTTGATCGGTGACCCCGGCGGGATCTCCAGGGTGACCAGCATGTCCCGCACCGTCGTGTAGGCGTGCTCGGACAGCGACCGGCCCGCGTGCCCGCCGGCGACGGCGGAACTGTTGACTCCGGAATCCACGGGGTCCTACTGTAGACGACACGCTGATATATCAGACGTCGACCAGTATTCGATCAGCTGTTCATCAGTCGCCGACCGGCCTCGGCGACCCGGCTCCGTACTCCCCCGCTGCTGTGCAAGCCCGAACGGAGGTTCTCGATGACGCCTCGCACCCCCGGTGCCGACCTGCCGGACCATCCGGCGCGGCTCTGGGACTCCCCGGAGCCGAAAGCGTCCTACGACGTGGTGATCGTCGGTGGCGGTGGGCACGGCCTGGCCACCGCCTACTACCTGGCCGTCAACCACGGCATCACCAACATCGCCGTGCTCGAACGCGGGTGGCTGGCCGGCGGGAACATGGCCCGCAACACCACGATCATCCGCTCGAACTACCTCTGGGAAGAGAGCGCCGGCCTCTACGAGCACTCGCTGAAGCTGTGGGAGGGGCTGGCCGACGAGCTCGACTACCCGTTGCTGTTCTCCCAGCGCGGGGTGCTGAACCTCGCGCACTCACTGCAGGAGGTCCGCGACGCGGTCCGCCGGGTCGAGGCGAACAAGCTGGGCGGCATCGACGCGGAGTGGCTGGATCCCGCGCAGGTGTCCGAGGTCTGCCCGATCCTGAACACCTCTGAGGACCTGCGCTATCCGGTCCTCGGGGCGACCTGGCAGCCGCGGGCGGGCATCGCCAAGCACGACCACGTCGCCTGGGGCTTCGCGCGTGCGCTCGACCGCATGGGTGTGGACCTGATTCAGAACTGCCCAGTCACCGGATTCGAGCGGGTCGGCGACCGGGTCGTCGGGGTGCGGACCCCACGCGGCACGATCCGGGCGGGCAAGGTGGCGCTGGCGGCGGCGGGCAGCACGTCCGTGCTGACCGACGACCTCGGGCTGCGGCTGCCGATCCAGAGCCACCCGCTGCAGGCGCTGGTCTCCGAGCTGCTCGAACCCGTGCACCCCACCGTGGTGATGTCCAACGCGGTGCACGTCTACGTCAACCAGGCGCACAAGGGCGAACTCGTCCTCGGCGCGGGCATCGACGCGCACAACTCGTACGCCCAGCGCGGGTCGTTCCACACCATCGAGCGGGAGCTCACGGCGGCCGTGGAACTGTTCCCGATGTTCTCCCGCGCCCACGTGCTGCGCACCTGGGCCGGTGTCGTCGACGTGACCCCGGACGCCTCGGCGATCATGGGGCGCACCCCGTTCGACGGCCTCTACGTCAACTGCGGTTGGGGCACCGGCGGCTTCAAGGCCACGCCCGGGGTGGGCTGGTGCTACGCCCACACGATCGCCCACGACGAGCCGCACCCGCTCAACGCCCCGTTCGGCCTGGAGCGGTTCACCACCGGCGCACTGATCGACGAACACGGCGCCGCCGGTGTCGCGCACTGAAGGAGTCCGACGATGATACTCATTCCCTGCCCGTGGTGCGGGCCGCGCAACGAGACCGAGTTCCACTACGGCGGCCAGGCCGACGTCCGCTACCCGGACCGGCCGGACGCGGTGTCCGATGAGGACTGGGCACGGTTCCTCTTCTTCCGGGACAACCCGCGGGGTGTGTTCACCGAGCGGTGGTCGCACCAGGCGGGCTGCCGCCGCTGGTTCACCGTGCGCCGGGACACCACCACCAACGCCATCGAGCCCGACGACGACCCACACGCAGCAGAGGCGGTGACGAGGTGAGCGACGAGTTCCGGCTCGCCGACCGGGGGCGCATCGACCGGGACCACCCGGTCCGCTTCCGCTTCGACGGCGACGCCTACGAGGGATACGCCGGCGACACGCTCGCCTCGGCGCTGCTGGCCAACGGCGTCCACACGGTGGCCACCGGGATCCGGTACGGCCGTCCGCGCGGCATCATGGCCGCCGGTGTGGAGGAGCCGAACGCGCTGGTGCAGATCGAGGCGCCGTTCCCGGAGCCGATGCTGCCCGCGACGACGGTCCCGCTGCGGGAGGGGCTGGAGGCCACCGGCCTGCCCGGCCAGGGGCGGCTCGCGACCGAACCGGACCCCGCCCGCTACGACGGGACGTACGCCCACTGCGACGTCCTCGTCGTCGGGGCGGGCCCCGCCGGGCTGGC
>NZ_KB912483.1:87772-92806 GCF_000383775.1 Saccharomonospora halophila 8 | reverse complement strand
CGCCGCCGGCGCGGTGCCCACGTCGGACTGTCTGCGCACGGGCGCCGAAGCCGGTGCGGCGGCGGCCCGGGACGCCGGATTCGGCGCCGAACCGGCCGGGATCCCGTCCGCGGAGAGAACACCGATGCTGGCCACCGGTGTCCGGTGGCTCCCGCCGCACACCCCGGACGACGACGGCGCCACCCAGTTCGTGGATCTCGCCCGGGACGCGACCGTCGCCGACGTCCGCAAGGCCGTCGGTGCGGGCCTGGACTCGGTGGAGCACGTCAAGCGCTACACCACCATCGGCACCGCGCACGACCAGGGCCGGACGTCGGGGCTGCTCGCGTCCGGCATCATCGCCGACCTGCTGGGCGCGGACATCGCCGAGGTGGGCACGACCACGTTCCGCGCCCCGTACACGCCGGTGACCTTCGCCGCGCTGGCCGGACGGGATCGCGGCGAGCTCTACGACCCGGTCCGGGTGACCGCCATCCACGACTGGCACGTCGCGCAGGACGCGCCGTTCGAGAACGTGGGTCAGTGGAAGCGCCCGTGGTACTACCCGCGTGCCGGGGAGGACATGGACACCGCCGTGCTGCGGGAGTGCCACGCCGTGCGGACGGGCGTGGGCATCCAGGACGTCTCCACCCTCGGCAAGATCGACGTGCAGGGCCCGGACTCGGCGGAGTTCCTCGACCTCGTCTACACGAACAAGATGAGCACCCTGAAGGTCGGCCGCATCCGGTACGGGGTGATGTGCACCGCCGACGGCATGGTCTTCGACGACGGCACGGTCATGCGCACCGACGAACACCGCTACCTGATCACCACCACGTCCGGCGGCGCCGCCGGGGTGCTGGACTGGCTGGAGGACTGGCTGCAGACCGAGTGGCCGCACCTGCGTGTGCACCTGACCTCGGTCACCGAGCACTGGGCCACGATCGCGCTGGCCGGGCCGAGGTCCCGGGACGTGCTGGGGCGGGTGACCGAGGACATCGACCCGGACAACGAGAGCTTCCCGTTCATGTCCTGGCGCACCGGCACGGTCGCGGGCCACGCGGCGCGGGTGTGCCGGATCAGCTTCTCCGGCGAACTCGCCTTCGAGATCAACGTCCCCTGGTGGCACGGGCGTGCGGTGTGGGAGGCGCTGATCGACGCGGGGGCGGGCGAGGACATCACGCCCTACGGCACCGAGACCATGCACGTGCTGCGCGCGGAGAAGGGCTTCCCCATCGTCGGGCAGGACACCGACGGCACGGTCACGCCGCACGACCTCGGCATGAGCTGGGCGGTGTCCAAGAAGAAGGACGACTTCCTCGGCAAACGCTCGTTCACCCGCCCGGACACCGCCCGCACCGACCGCAAACAGCTCGTCGGGCTGCTGCCCGTCGACACCGACCTGGTCCTGCCGGAGGGCGCGCAGCTGGTGGCCGACGCCGAGCTGCCCGAACCCCCGGTGCCGATGCTCGGGCACGTCACCTCCAGCTACCGCAGCGCCCCGCTCGGCCGCGGCTTCGCGCTGGCCCTGGTCAAGAGCGGACGCGAGCGCCTCGGCCAGACCGTCTACAGCCCCGTCGGCGACCGGCTCGCCGCGGTGACGGTCACCGAACCGGTCTTCTACGACAAGGAAGGAGCACGTCGTGACGGTTGACATCAGCGCACCGCGGCGCACCGCGGAGAGCCCGTTGGCGGCCCGGGCCACACAGCTGGCCACGGCGACGGCGGCCGACCGGGTCCGGATGCGGGAGGTCGGCTTCACCACCCAGCTCGACCTCCGCCTCGACCCGAAGAGTCCCGCCGCGGAGCGCGTCGGGACGGCCCTGGGCGTCCTGCCCCCGCACCAGCCCGGCGAGGTGGCGGTCGCGGGCGAGCTGGCCGTGCTCTGGCTCGGTCCGGACGAGTGGCTCGTGCTCGCGCCCGAGGGCGAGTCCGAGCGGCTCCAGGACGTGCTGCGCACGGCGATCGGCGACGAGTTCGGTTCGGTCACCGACGTCTCGGGAAAGCGCACCGTGCTGGAGATCTCCGGGCCGGACACCCGTGACCTGCTGGCCAAAGGCTGCGCGGTCGACCTGCACCCGCGTGCGTTCGGCCGGGACCGGTGCGCGTCGACCATGCTCGCCCGGGCCCAGGTCGTGCTCGTGTGCCGGGACGTCGACACCCCCGTGTTCCGGGTGCTGGTGCGCTCGTCGTTCGCGCGCTACCTCGCCGACTGGCTGACCGACGCGGCGGCCGAGTACGGAGGCGCGTCGTGACGATCAGCGTCTTCGACCTGCTGTCGGTGGGCATCGGGCCGTCGAGTTCACACACCGTCGGCCCGATGCGCGCCGCGGGCACCTTCGTCGCGCGACTCCGCGAGCGGGACGCTCTGGCGGAGGTGGCACGGGTGCGGGCCGAGCTGTTCGGCTCGCTGGGCGCGACCGGGCACGGCCACGGCAGTCCGAAGGCGGTGCTGCTCGGTCTCGAAGGTCACGACCCCGAGACCGTGGACCCGATGGCCGTCGCCGCGCGCGTCGAGGAGATCCGGGCGACGCACCGCCTCCGGCTCGACGGCACGCACGACATCCCGTTCCCGGTGGACCGGGATGTCGTGCTGCACCGCCGGAAGAACCTGCCGCTGCACCCGAACGGCATGCGGTTCACCGCCACGGACACCGCGGGCGCCGAGGTGCTGTCGGCGGTGTACTACTCGGTGGGCGGCGGTTTCGTCCTCGACGACGACACCACGTCCGACACCACGGCCGACACCACGGCCGACCCGGCGGCCGGGGACCCCTCGGCCGGGCCCCGGATCACGGCGGACACCACCCCCGTCGCACACCCGTTCAGTACGGGGGCGGGACTGCTGGAGCGCGCCGCCGGGACCGGCCTGCCGATCAGCGGGCTCATGCTGGCCAACGAACTGTCCTGGCGCGACGAGGACGCCGTGCGCCGGAGGTTGTTGCACGTCTGGGAGGTCATGCGGGAGTGCGTGCACAACGGCTGCCGCAACACCGGCGAGCTGCCCGGAGGGCTCAAGGTCGCCCGCCGGGCGCCCGACCTGCTGGCGGCTCTCGGTGCCCAGGACGACCCCCTGGAGTGGGTGACCCTGTTCGCGCTCGCCGTCAACGAGGAGAACGCCGCGGGCGGCCGGGTGGTCACCGCCCCGACCAACGGGGCGGCCGGGATCATCCCCGCCGTGCTGCACTACTACACCCGGTTCGTGCCGGGCGCCGACGACGACGGGGTCGTCCGGTTCCTGCTCACCGCCGGGGCGATCGGGGTGCTGTTCAAGGAGAACGCCTCGATCTCCGGCGCCGAGGTCGGCTGTCAGGGCGAGGTCGGCTCGGCGTGCTCGATGGCCGCGGCGGGCCTGACCGAGGTGCTCGGCGGGACCCCACGCCAGGTCGAGAACGCCGCGGAGATCGCGTTGGAACACAACCTCGGCCTGACCTGCGACCCCGTGGGCGGACTCGTGCAGATCCCCTGCATCGAACGCAACGCGGTCGCCGCGGTCAAGGCGATCACGGCGACGCGGATGGCGTTGCGCCGGGACGGCACCCACCACGTGCCGCTGGACAAGGCCATCAAGACCATGCGGGACACCGGCCGGGACATGAAGGTCAAGTACAAGGAGACCGCACGTGGCGGACTCGCGGTCAACGTCGTCGAGTGCTGACGCGGCGAGCACACAGGGCTGTCCTGCGCCGGTCAGCCGGCATGATCCTGCTCCCGGACGATCGTCAGCAGCGCGTCGCGTGCCCGGGCCACCCGGGAGCGGATCGTGCCGACCGGGCAGGCACAGATCTCGGCGACCTCCGCATAGCTGTAGCCGAGGACCTGGGTCAGCACGAACGCTTCCCTGCGCTCGGGATCGAGCTGGGCGAGCAGGAGCCGGGTGTCCACGTCGGCCTCGAACCCGGCGGAGCGGCTGGCCCCGCCCCGCGGGTCGTGCTCGGCCACCGTGTCCCACTCCTGATCGGACAGGCGAGGCCGGGCCTGCGCACGGCGGATACTGTCGACGACCACGCGACGCGCGATGGCGAGCAGCCACGTACGGGACGAGGACCGTCCGGCGAAACGCGGCAGCGCCCGGACCGCACGCAGGTAGGTCTCCTGCGTCAGGTCGTCGGCCCTGCCGCTGCCGTCGAGGTGAACGAGGAACCGCCACACGTCCGCCTGGGTGGCACGTACCCAGGCCGCGAACGCGGCATCGTCACCGCGTGCGGCGGCCAGCGCCAGCCGCGTGATCGCGGCGTCGTCGCGGTGTCCGTGCGCACTCACACCCGGTTACCCTAGCCGAGGGGCATGGAACCCGGCAGTCCTGATATCCGACCATTGTCCCGTGGACTGCGTACACATCCGCGACGCCCTCTCGGCACGCCTCGACAACGAGGCGGAAGGTCACGACCCGCACGAGGTGGACCGGCACCTGCGTTCCTGTGTGGCCTGCCGCTCGTGGTGGGCGGAGAGTGGCAGGCTGCATCGGGCGATGCGACTGACCGAGGCACCACCCGTGCCCGATCTGAGCGATCGCGTGCTCGCCACCGTCCGGCCTCGCCGACGCGGTCGCCACCGCGCCGTGCGCGTGGCACTCGGTGTCGTCTCACTGGCGCAGACCTGCCTCGGTCTCGCGCAACTCCTGGGGCTCGACGTGGCACACGGAATGCACTCCGGTGCCGGTGCCGCCCACCTCGGAAACGAGAGCGCCGCGTGGAACCTGGCCGTCGGGATCGGCCTGTTCTGGACCGCGATACGTCCGCACTCGGCCGGCGGGCTGCTGCCCGCGTTGGCCCCGTTCGCCGCCGTCCTCGGCGTGGTGTCCGCCGTGGACCTCCACGGCGGCACCGTCGGCGTGGGCCGTGTCCTCTCCCACGGCATCCTGCTGGCAGGACTCTGCCTGTTGTTCGTGGTGCACCGGCAGAGTCGGACGCGGGGTCCGGCGCCCACCTCCGGCACCACGGCACCGGACCCCGGTGTCGGCGCGGACACCGCGGCACAGCGGTGGGAGCACGTCCGGCCGATCACCTCCGCACAGGGCGACCGCCCGCGACGACTGCCGTTCGCCAGGCGCCG
>NZ_KB912483.1:81059-87672 GCF_000383775.1 Saccharomonospora halophila 8 | reverse complement strand
CGCCCGCGACGACTGCCGTTCGCCAGGCGCCGCGCGGCCTGACGCCCTCGTCGCCACGCGGCGACCGACCGCCGGGCACGACCGGCGCGAGAGGTCAAGACCTGTGTGATCTACGTCAACGCCACCGAGGGCGGTGAACCGCCGGGCACCCGGCCGCGACCACTGACCCGAACCGCGCACGACCACTGCGCGCAGGACAGGGATGTGGTGATATGAGCCTCGGCGGAAACGCCCGTACCCACCGTGCCGAGACACCTCCGGACACCGTCGCGGAAGCGGTCCCGACACCCGACACCGCACCACGCTCGGCCCGGAACGGCCTGCGGGCGTTGCTGTTGCGCCTGCACTTCCACGCCGGTGTGTTCGTCGCCCCGTTCCTCGTCATCGCCGCGCTGAGCGGCCTGCTCTACGTGTTCACCCCACAGCTCGACGAGATGGTCTACGACGACGTCGTCCACGTTCCGGACGCTGCGACGTCGCTACCGCTGGCGGAGCAGGTGCGTGCGGGCACGGCCGCGCGCCCGGACGACACGCTGATGGCGGTCCGGCCCGGTACCGCCGGCACCGACGCGACACAGGTCATCTTCGAAGCACCCGACCTGCCGCCGAGCTACCGCCGCACGGCGTTCGTCGACCCGCACACCGGGGACGTGACCGGGGTGTTGGAGACGTACGGCAGCGGACAGGCGCTGCCGATCCGTGCCTGGGTGGACAACCTGCACCGCGGCCTGCATCTCGGCGACGCCGGGCGCCTGTACAGCGAACTGGCCGCCAGTTGGCTCTGGGTCGTCGCGGCCGGTGGTGCGGTCCTGTGGATCAGCAAACGTCGCCGGCGGAGCCTGCTGCGGCCGGAACCCGGCGCCACGGGCCGGCGCAAGGTCCTGTCCCGGCACGGTGCGACCGGCTTGTGGATCGCTCTCGGCCTGGTCTTCCTCTCCGCCACCGGACTGACCTGGTCCCAGTACGCCGGGGCGAACATCGGTGACGTGCGGGCCGCGCTGTCCTGGGAGACACCCGCCGTCTCCGCCGAACTCCCCGCGTCGGCGGGGTCCGCGGCCCCGGGCGACGCGGGTGTGGATGACGGCGCCCCGGCCGGAACCGGCGCGGACGTGGGGTGGGACCGGGTCGTGCGGACCGCCCGTGACCACGGGCTCGGCGGCGACATCGAGGTCCTGCCCCCGGACGGCGCCGGCGCGGCCTACGTCGTCCAGCAGACGGGCAGGCAGTGGCCGTCCCAGCAGGACTCCGTCGCGATCGACCCGGCGAACGCGCGGGTTGTCGAGACGCTGCGCTTCGAGGACTATCCGCTGATCGCCAAACTCGCCCGCTGGGGCATCGACGCGCACATGGGCCTGCTGTTCGGCTGGGTGAACCAGATCGTGCTCGTCGCCCTGGGACTCGGCCTGCTCGGCGTGATCTTCTGGGGCTATCGGATGTGGTGGCTGCGCCGTCCGCGCCGGGGCACGCGGGGCGGGTTCGGCAGACCTCCGGCACGGGGCGCCTGGCGGCGGGTGCCCGGCACGGTACTCACGCCGCTGATCGTGGTGGTGGCGCTGATCGGCTACTTCGTACCGTTGCTCGGCGTGTCCCTGCTGGGGTTCCTGGCCTGGGACGCGCTGCTCGGGTGGCGCGCGCGACGGTCGGGAGGTGCGCGGCGGCGGACGGCGTCGTGATGCGGCCCCCGATGGTGTCTTGATTACCGAACGCATCCGCGTCATGATCGACGGTCGTGCGTCCGGTCCACGGACGCGGACCGTGAAGGGTGGTCACAGACGACGATGGCGGCGACGCTCGAACCCGGTGTCGAATACGTGGTGCTCTGCGGGACCGGGCACGAACCCGTGGGATTCGCGCCCAAGGCGGAGGTGCACCACACCTCCACACCGCTGCACCTGGCCTTCTCCTGCTACCTCTTCGACACCGACGGCGCCTTCCTCGTCACCCGCAGGGCGCGGTCGAAGAAGACGTGGCCGGGCGTGCGGACCAATTCGTGCTGCGGCCATCCGAAGCCGGCCGAGCATCCCGCGGATGCCGTGTCGCAACGCCTGAACGAGGAGCTCGGCATCGCGGTCGACCGGGTCGAACTGGTGCTTCCCCGGTTCGCCTACGAGGCCACGATGCCGAACGGCGTCCGGGAGAACGAGGTGTGTCCCGTCTACCGGGCGGTGGTGGACACCCGGCCCGTGCTGCGGCCCGATCCGGCGGAGGTGGACAGCACCGGGTGGGTCGACTGGTCCGCGTTCGTCGACGAGGTGCTCGCCGACCCGGAGTCCGTCTCCCCCTGGTGCGCACAGCAGGTGACCGCGCTGCACCCGCTCGGACCGGACCCGCTGCGGTGGCCCGTGGCCGACGACGCGGAGCTGCCCGCCGCCGCCCGGGAGCCGCTGGTACCGCACGACTGAGCCGCGTCCCGACCGGACCGAATCCGGTCGGCGACCACCGGAAAGAAGGAGGTCACGACGCACGGTCAGGGGTGGCTGACCGTGCACGTCCCGGATAAGCCATGATCAACGTCTGGTAAGAGCAATTTCGGCACGTGATCGGTGGCTGTCGACCGCGACCTCGCCCGTCCGCGCGACCTCCGGCACCGGTTCGTCAGCGCTTCGTGGAGCACAGTGAGCAAAGAGGACAACCCCAGTGACGGTCGGCAGAAGTCGATCCGGAAGCGACTGACCGGGACGGTCCTGGTCCCCAGTGTCGCGCTCCTGGTGATGTGGACGGTGGTGTCGGTCTACTTCGTGGCGGACGCCATCTACGTCCGTACGGTCGCCTCCAGCGTGCAGGAGGTCTCGATCCCCGCCGTCACCACGCTGAGCGCGGTTCACGAGGAGCGCAGGCTCAGTCTGGTGTACCTGGCCGAGCCCGAGGCCGAGCTGAGCGAGCTGCAGCAGCGGCAACGGGAGATCGACTCGACACTGAGCGAGCTCCGGGAGGCGATGGACTCGGTGCGTGGCCTCGTCCCGGACGAGATCGCAGCCCGGATGAGCAGGCTGGAGGCCGGCCTCGACGAGCTGTCCCGGGTCCGCGCGGAGGTCCACCTCAGGACGATCTCGGCGGAGGAGGTCGACAACTTCTACAACGAGGTCACCGACACCGCCGCGGACCTGTTCGACGCCCAGGCCCGTGTCGTGCCGGACGTGACCGCCACCCAGGGCGCGCTCGGCGCCACCGACCTCTTCCGGGTGTCCGACAAGATGTCGCGTGCCGCCTCCCTGGCCTCCGGCGCCCTCGCCCGCGGCGCGTTCGGCGAGTCCGAGCACCTGCGCTTCTCCCAGCTCATCGGCTCCTACCGGTCCGGCCTGGAGGAGCAGGCACCGTACCTGCGTGGGACGGCGACGGAGACCTACAACGGCCTGACCTCCGCGTCCTCGTGGCAACGGCTGCACAACGCCGAGAACGCGCTGATCGGGCAGGGACCCGGTCCGATCGAGCTCTCCGGTGGGACCCGAATCGGCGCGAACGAGTGGCGTCAGCTCACCGAGGACGTCTCGCAACGGCTGGCCACGCTCACCGTGCAGCAGGCCGACACCGTGTCGACGCAGGCGTTGAACGACGCCAACGGGAACCTGCGCAACGTCATCCTCGGCAGTGTGGCGGCGCTGCTCGCCGCCGTCGCCTCGATCGTCGTCGCGGTCCGGGTCTCCCGGACCCTGGTGGACCGCACGCTGATGACCCGGCTGGAACGGCTGCGCGGCGACGCGCTCGAACTCGCCAAGACCCGCCTGCCGACCATCGTGCGGCGTCTCGGCAACGGCGAACACGTCGACGTGGACGCCGAGATGCCGCGGTTGGACCACGGCCGCGACGAGATCGGCCAGGTGGCCGAGGCGTTCAACATCGCGCAGCGCACCGCGGTCAACGCGACCGTCAGCGAGGCGAAGGCCCGCGCGGGTGTGAACAACGTCTTCCTCGGCATCGCCCACCGCACCCAGGGCCTGGTGCACCGCCAGCTGCGGATCCTGGACCGGATGGAGAGCCGCGAGGAGAACTCCGAACAGCTCACCGGGCTGTTCCAGCTGGACAACCTGGCCACCCGCGCCCGGCGCACCACCGAGAACCTCATCATCCTCGGCGGCAAGCACCCCGGCCGCCGGTGGCGCAAACCGGTCGCGCTGGTCGACGTGCTGCGGGCCGCGGTCTCGGAGACGGAGGACTTCTCCCGGATCGAGGTGGACGAGGTCCCGGACGTCTCGCTCATCGGATCGGCCGTGGCCGACTCCATCCACCTGGTCGCCGAGCTCGCCGACAACGCCACCTCGTTCTCCCCGCCCGGATCGCCGGTCCAGATCACCAGCACCGTGGTGGCCCGCGGCGTGGTCGTCGACGTCTCCGACCGTGGCCTCGGCATGAAGGACGACGTCCGCGAGTGGGCCAACCGGATGATGAGCGAACCACCGGAGTTCGACGCGATGGCACTGCGGGCCGACTCCAGTCTGGGCCTGTTCGTGGTGGCCCGGTTGGCCTCGCGGCTCGGCGTGCTGGTGACGTTCGACTCCTCGCGCTACGGCGGCACCAGGGCGACCGCGCTGATCCCGACGGACATCCTGGCCGGCGGCGACGGACCGAACGGCGGAGATTCGCCGGACAGCACGGAAGCGCACGTGGCCGACCGTTCCGGGGTGCCGGCCGCGACGCCGACGTCACCGGACCAGGCCGGGGATCCGCCCCGGCAGACCCAACCGACCGAGCCGGGAACGGTGATGAACACCGAATCGGATGCCCCACACAACGGCGGGTCGTCGCCGCACCCGACGGCCCCGCAGGCGCCGCGGATGACGGTGACGGCGAAACCGGTGGTCCCCACGGACACCGGGGAGACACCGGAGACGGCGGCAGCGGCGGAGACAGCCGCACCCGCGTCGCCGACCGCACCCAGCGGGCCCGGAACCCCGACGGCGTCCGGGACGACGCCGCGACCGGGGCGCGAGCCGGGTCCGGACCCGTCGGCGACCCGGAACCGGCCCGCCCGACGCCCCCTGCCACAGCGGCAACCCCAGCAGAACCTGGTCGACCAGCTCCGGGACGACCCGGAGGAGGACACCCCCGACTTCGAGGCCGTCTCCGGCAGGACCCGCAGCACACTCTCGGCGTTCCGCAAGGGCACCCGCAGGGGCCGGGAATCCGGGCAGCCGAAGAACGAATCCGACACCGACTGAGACGAAGGGGAAGCGAAACACATCGATGAACGCGAACGGGAACTCCGGCGCTGATCTGAACTGGCTGCTCGACGACATGGTCGAGCGGGTGGTCGGCGCCCAGCACGCCGTCGTGCTCTCCGCGGACGGCCTGCTCATGGGCAAATCGGCCGGACTCGCCAAGGACGACTCCGACCAGCTCTCCGCGATGTCCTCGAGCCTGCAGAGCCTGGCCAAAGGGGTCACCCGGCACTTCGAGCGCGGTCCGGTGTTGCAGACCATGATCGAGATGGAGGAGGGCTACCTGTTCGTCTCCGCGGCGGGGGCGGGTGCCTGTCTCGCCGTGCTCTCCGAGGAGACGGTCGACGTCGAGATGATCGCCTACGAGATGAACCGTCTCGTCAAACGGGTCGGCGACTACATGTCCGCCTCCCCGCGGGCCGCCGCGTCCACGTCCGGCGAGGGGTGAGCGTGGAGGAGGAATGGTACGACGACGACGCCGGACCACTGGTACGGCCCTACGCCATCACCCGGGGCCGGATCCCGGCCTCGGACGCCACGCTGGACCTGTCCACGCAGGTGATGGCCCTGCGGACCACGCGGGAGCCCACCGGGCTCACCCCGGAACACCGCAGCATCCTGGACCTGTGCCGGCAGCCGCTGTCCGTCGCCGAGCTGGCGGTCTACGTGAAGACGCCCATCGCCGTGATCAAGGTGTTGTGCAACGACCTGATCGAACGGGGGGACGTGATCGTGCGCTCGCCCTCCACCCAGCCGATGCAAGCCCCCGACCGTGAACTACTCCAGGCGGTGCTCGATGGCCTCACCAAGCTCTGACGGCGGTTCCGCGGAGAACGTCGTCCCCACCCCCGTCAAGATCGTCGTCGCGGGCGGTTTCGGCGCGGGCAAGACCACCATGGTGGGCTCGGTCAGTGAGATCCCCCCGCTGTCCACCGAAGAACTGATGACCCAGGCCAGCGACGGCGTCGACGACCTCACCGGTGTCGAGACGAAGGGGACGACCACCGTCGCGCTCGACTTCGGCCGCATCACGATCTCGCCGCACACCGTGCTCTACCTGTTCGGCACCCCGGGCCAGGACCGGTTCTGGTACATGTGGGACGAACTGGCGCGCGGCGCGATCGGCACCGTGGTGCTGGTCGACACCCGCAGGCTGGACAGCAGCTTCGCCGCGATCGACTTCTTCGAGCGGCGCAAGATTCCGTTCGTCGTGGCGGTGAACTGCTTCGCCGAGGCCGATTCCTACACCGAGGACGAGATCCGCAAGGCCCTGGCGATCAACGAGGCCATCCCGATGATCTTCGTCGACGCGCGGGAACGCGACCAGAGCAAGCTCGCGTTGATCCGGCTGGTCCGGTACGCGCTGAGCAGGCTGTCCGAACCCGCCGAGCTGAGCGGGGCCGGGTCGACGGCCTGACGGGCGCCACGGCACGGGCGCCCGCGGGCTCCGCCGGCGG
>NZ_KB912483.1:71713-80959 GCF_000383775.1 Saccharomonospora halophila 8 | reverse complement strand
CGCGGGCTCCGCCGGCGGGCGCCCGTGCCGTCGTGGGCTCCTCAGCCGCGCGCGGGCAGCTGCTCCAGCGTCATCTTGAAGTGCCGCAGGATCGGCGGCGCGTCAGCCACCCGGTACCGGGCGACCCGCTCGGGGTGCTTCGCGATGTCGGCGAGGACGTCGGCGACGTACTCGTAGTGCGCCCGGGTGTAGGTGCGGCGCGGCAACGCCATGCGCACGAGCTCGAACGGCGCGGGCGAGACGAGGTTGTGCCCCTCGTCGAACTCGCCGAGGTACAGCGAGCCCAGCTCCACGCACCGGATCCCGCCCGCCAGGTACAGCTCGCAGGCCAGCGAGTGGCCGGGGAACTCGTGGGGCGGGACGTGCGGCAGCAACCTGCCCGCGTTGAGGTAGAGGGCGTGCACCCCGGCGGGCCGCACGATGTCCACCCCCGCCTCGTTGACCAGCCCCGCCAGGTGCTCGGCCTCCCCCGCCCGCGCCCGCAGGTAGTTCGGGTCGAGCACCTCACGCAGACCCTGCGCGACCCGGTCGAGGTCGTGCGCGGCGAGCCCGCCGTAGGTGCGGAACCCCTCCGTCGCGATGATGTTGACCTCGCAGCGCCGGGCCAGTTCGTCGTCCCGCACACCGAGGAAGGCGCCCATCGGGGCGATGGCGTCCTTCTTCAGACTCGCCACGCACCCGTCGGCGAGCCCGAACGCCTCCCGCGCGACCTCGGCGGGCGAGTGCCCGCCGTACCCGGGCTCGCGCCGGGTCACCAGCCAGGCGTTCTCCGCGAACCGGGCGGCGTCCAGGAAGAACGGCACGCCGTAGCGGTCGCACAACGCGCGGACGGCGCGGAGGTTGGCCATCGACACCGGCTGCCCGCCGCCGCCGTTGTTGGTGATGGTGATCAGCACCTGGCCGACCCGATCGCCCTCCGGGCCCGCGAGCGTGCGCTCCAACGCGTCCAGATCGACGTCGCCCTTGAACGGCTCGTCGCTGTCCAGGTCGGCCGCCTCCGGGCAGGGCAGGTCCCGGGCCTCGCAGCCCAGCAACTCCACATTGGCGCGGGTGGTGTCGAAGTGGGTGTTGCTCAGCGAGATCCGTCCCGCCGACAGCGTGGCGGAGAACAGCACCCGCTCCGCGGCACGCCCCTGATGGACGGGGAACACGTGCTCGAACCCGGTGAGCTCGTCGAGCGCGGCGCGGAACCGGTAGTACGACGCCGACCCGGCGTACGACCGGTCGGCCGCGGCCGCGGCCGCCTCCTGTGCGGCGGAGACGGCACCGGTGCCCGAATCCGTCAGCAGGTCGATCGTCACCGCGTCCGCGGGGAGGTTGAACGCGTTGTACCCGGCACGGGCCAGCGCCTGCGCACGCTCCGTACGGGTGGTGATCGGGATGTCCTTGACCACCTGGATGCGGTACGGCGGGAACGGTTTCACGCTTCCTTCTTTCCTCGTGTGCTCATGGTTGCTCCGCCCGGCCCGTGCGCTCACAGCGCGGTCCCGGGCGCGGGCACGTCGTAGGCCTCCGACGAGAGATAGACGGTGGTCCCGGTGCCGTACCGGCCCAGCCGCAGCGACACGTGGGCGAGCAGCCCGACGCCGTCGGCGAGCGGCCGCCGGGAGACGGCGCGCAGCGCCGCGTCCAGTGTGGACGCATCCGCGCCGTGCCGCTCCAGGAAGGTCCGCACCCGCTCGCGGGCCACCGCGTCGTCGTGGACGTAGCTGCGGACGGGCAGGTAGAGGCTGTAGTTGGCGGGGCCGTCCGGCGCGGCCTCGACGAAGGAGTAGCTGGACACGAGCGGGCGTCCGGTGAACGGCCCGGTGTCGGTGCCGAGCACCTCGCAGAACTCCCGGATCCGCTCGGGCTCCACCCCGACGACGGCCTTCGCCGCCCGCTCGGCGTCGTCGGAGGTGGCCGCGTCGTGCGAGATGTAGAGCTTGACCCGGGACAGCGGATCGTCGTCGAGGTCCACGGCGAAGAAGGAGAACGTGTCGGCGTCGCCGCGCACCATGGCGTTCTGCGTGGCGGTGTCGTAGGCGTCGTGCAGCCCGAGCCGACCGAACGCCTCGGCGACCAGCTCCGGCGCCCGCTCGGGGCCGCGCACGGCCGGGTTGAAGTACACCTTGAGCTTGGCCGCCCCGTCCGGGCGGAAGATGAGTGAGTACCAGAACGCGAATTTGCCCTGCGGCTCCTCCGGCAGGAACAGATCCGCCAGGGCGTCGAACCGCCCGGTCGGGATGCCGAGGGTCGCGCTGGTGCGGTCGAGGAACCGCCGCGCCGCGGCCACGTTCTCCGCCGCACCCGGTGGCTGCCCCACGGTCTCCCCGAGGATGCGCACGGCGCGGTCCCCGCTGTCGTCCAGCGCGACGGAGAACTCGACCGGCGTGGCGTCGTCGGCGACGTCGGTGGGCCAGGCGGGGCCGGCGGACAACGGACGGCCGCCCGCAGGCCCGAGCAGGTGCCGCAGCAGTTCCACCGGCCGGGTGTCGTCGGTGAAGCCGTTCTCGGCGCAGAGGGCGCGCAACTGATCGCGGGTGTGTTCGAACAGGGTCGGGTCGGCAACGCTCACGTTCGCTCCAACAGGCCTCGGCATCGGCTGACTCCCACGCGCCCGGTGCGGCTCCCGTGGGCAAACGAAGATCAACATAACCGGCGTTTCACTGACGCGCATAGCGCTACAAGAGTGATCTTGAAAATGCTCGGACAATCACTCTCGGGTTGTCGCGGAGCCCCGGTAACGACCGCCCGCTCCGCCCGCACTCGTCCGTTCCGGTGTCACCGCGGCGGCCCGATAACGGGAACAGGTGCGACCCCGAACTGAGGTACACACCACGTTTCCAACCGCTGGAGCACTGGTCGAAGTGCCCGGTCCTGAGTCCGAGCGGGTCCCGGTGAGAAAACAGTACGTGCCACGTCCGCCGAGGCACCGTGGTCAGATTTCCGGACGGCGGGATTCGGCCGAGCGGTGTCAGTGGACAGACAGATCGCGGGTGGCGATCTCTCTGGCGCGCGAGAACGCGGTGGCGTCCTTCCGGTAACTGGCGGTGACCACGGCACCGTCGAGCAGCATCATCCACCGCGCTGCGACGTGGTCGGGGGCTTCGACACCGGTGTCGGTCAACAGTTCGGCAAGGTAGCCGGTCACCGCGGACTTGTGGGCGGCCACACGGGCGTGGACGGGATCGGCGGGGTCCGCGATCTCGGCCATGGTGTTCAGGAAGGCACATCCCCGGAAGTGGGACTGCTCAGCGTGCTCCGCCACGGCATCGAACACCGCTAACGCATCGCCACCCAGCTCCCCTACCCGAGTGCGCAGCCAGGTGCGGTACTCGACGTCGTAGTCATCGAGCATCGCGGCAACGAGGTCGTCCTTGCTGCCGAAGTGCCGGTAGAACGACGCTCGCCCCACTCCGGACGCCTCCAGCAGGCGCTCCACGCCCACGGCGCGGATGCCCTCGGAGTAGAAGAGTTCCCTGGCCGCGGCCAGGAGCCTCGCTCGTGCTCGCACTGCCATCCGGTCCAGTGTAACGCCGCTTGACACCAAATGGAACCGATCAGTACCGTCCCCGCATATGGTACCGATCGGTTCCATCATGGCGACGAGGGGAAAGGGCGGACCGTGGGAGCTATCGATCAGAGAACAGCGCACGTCAGAACGGGGCGCCTGCCCGCCGGGGTGCTGGTACTCGCCCTGGGAGTGTTCGCTGTCGGCACCGGTGAGTTCGTACTGGCCGGTCTCATCCCGTTGCTGGCCGCCCAGTTCAGCTTGAGTGTCGCCGCCGCAGGCCAGGTCGTGACCGTGTTCGCGATCAGTTGTGCCGTCGCGGCTCCGATCACCACGACGTTGACCGCGCGGTGGCCACGGAAGCAGGTGCTGCTGGCGGCAGGCATTCTGTACCTCGTGGGCGCGGCCGCCACGGCGGTGGCGCCCACTTTCGCGATCCTGCTGGGTGCGCAGGTGGTCGCTGCGGTAGGCACGGGCATGTTCATCCCCAATGCCTCGGTGACCGCTGCCGAGCTGGTGCCCGAAGCCGACAGTGGGCGCGCCATAGCGGCCGCGGTGACCGGTTTCACCCTCGCGGTGGCCTTCGGGGCACCGGCCGGCACCGCTATCGGTGCGGTATTCGGCTGGCGAGTCACCCTGTGGCTGGCGGCGGCGGTCGCCGCGCTCGGAGTGGTCGGGATCGCCTGGCTCGTCCCGCGCGGCAGGACCACCTCCTCCGATCCGGGTGGGCTTCGGGATCGGCTGGCGCCGCTGGGGAACCGTCGAGTACTGGCGCTGCTGGCCACGACCCTGGTGGCGTTCACCGCGGTCTACATTCCCTACACCTACATCAGCGCGGTGTTCTCCCCTGCCACCGGCGGGGACGGGGTCCGCCTCGCACTACTGATGACCACCCTCGGGATCGCCGGCGCCGTCGGTAACCTCGTGGCCGGGCGCCTGGCCGATCGCCACGGCGGCTCCGCGGTCGTGCTCGTCGCACTCCTGTGGCTGATCCTCAGCTTCGCGATGATCTCGGTGGCCCAGACCACCTACGCATGGTCGCTCGCCGCGATCGGGTTCTACGGCATCGCCGCATTCGCCATCACGACCCCGCAACAACACCGGCTCATCACCCAGGACCCCCAGCGGGCCTCGGTACTCCTGTCGCTGAACCAGGCACTGCTCTACCTTGCCATCGGCGCCTCCGGAATCGTCGGCGCAGCCGGTATCCGGACCGTGGGCGCGGAACATGTGGTCTGGATCGCCGCGATACTCGCCGCCCTCGCGATCGGGCTCTCGGCCCTCGGGCGGCCGGTCCACGATCCCGCTGCTGAACCGGCCGACGGTTGACCGGCAGGACGGCACCATCGATCGGACAGCACCCGGGACAACGGCCTCGTCGCGTCGCGCCGACACACCTCGAAAAACCTTGACACCCGTCCGCGCGCACCCGAGACCGATGTGCGCCGAACCTCTGAGGGCCGGAGAGGTGTACGACCTGGCAAAGTATTCGTGCTAGGTCGCCGACATCTGCCTCGGCCTGCCCATGCAGGGCAGGCAAGGCCGCGATCCTTCCGATCCTGACCGGCACCCCGTCCCCCGTTGCGACTCGACGGCCCCTTCGGCACACCCATTGAGCTCCCGCACAAGTGACTACAATGCGCGGTCGATCGGCATCTCATGAGCGCGTCCACCGGGTGGCGCTCCGTCTCCACGTCGGCAGGGGCGGTGTTGTGGCTAGATATCACCAGTACAAAGAGGTGGACGAGGTAGTTAAGGAGCTCGTTGAGCAAGGTTGGGGCTATGTCGCACAGGGGCACGGGTACCGCCTGTACTGTCCGTGCGGCATCGACTCGATCGCGGTGAGCAGCACGCCCCCGCAACGCTGGCAACCACGCACGAAGGATCAAGCGCGCCGCTCGCCGCTGTCCCGACCGGCACGATCTGAGTCCCGGGCCACCCCACCGAAGTGGTGATTAGTGTTTCGGCCTTGAAACACTCGTGGTAGCTTCAACTCAGACCTACAGAGGCAGGGCTGGTGACAGTGGCAGACGTAGAACTGATCTTCGAGGTGGACGAACTGTCCGAACATGCGATCGAGACAATTTATGAGCGCCATGACGCACTCGTGGAAGACCACAAATCGATAACACTGCTGACTGTCACCGCACCGGGCTCGACACCTCTCGCGGCGGCAAAAGCAGTGATCAAAGATTTGGAATCCAGTGCGGGTGTTACAGTCGCCCGTTGCTATGAAGATCTCGTATCGCGCCACGACATCGCAGACCGATGCGGGGTAACGACCCAAGCCGTCGGAAACTGGATCCGCGGCGATCGAAAGGGTCTACACCGGTTCCCCGCCCCTTTCAATCACGTATCCGGCGGAGTTTGGCTATGGGGAGAAGTCAATGACTGGCTTCGACGCTCCGGTTTTTCCGCCGACGAAATCCAGCACCCATGCAGGGAAGACTACGCGCTCATCAACCGCGAAATCAGGGAACTTCGGGCGCACGCGGTCAGCGTAGAGATATCGTTAGATCCGCCTTCTCAATGCAGAGACCTTCATCAGAAGTCGCACCATCAAGCGCAACACGGGTCCGGTCGCGTTGTTCGAGAGACTGTTCTGACCGGCGGATCCACCAGCAGGAGGACTTAGTGTCCAAGGAGGCGCTGCGGCGTGCCATCCTTGGCGCCGATCTTGTCGATGTCCGAGTGTCGCACCTCGAAGGCAAGCTATGCTCAAGGGAAGACGAATCAGAATCCAGCGAAGCCACGGTTGGTGCCGTGGAGGAGGAGGCTGCGGAACGCCAAACTTGGCGCCTGAGTTTTTCCACAAATCCCGATCACGAGTCGTTCGACATCACCTTGGACCTATGGTCCGATACGAACGCTGCGCAATTTCGCGCCGTGATCACCGGACACTTCCATTACGAGTGCAGCGAAAGCAATGAAGAACCTCCCGAGGAGGTCATGGTCGAATTCTTCGAAACCGAGGGTTACCCATCCCTGGCGCCCTTCGTGAGAGAATCGACCGCAGATCTGGCGAGACGGCTCAATACACGTAGCCCAAAGATCGCGCGACGACAGCGAATCCACGATCGCGAAAGTTCTCTCGGTGGTTGAGCAAGTCGTTGTGGCTGAATCCAACCAGCCGCTTGGCGTGTAATCTGCGGTCATGGCGTGACCCGGAAGCCGTGCGGTGAGGGAGTGCTCTCGCGCAGTGACTGCAGCGTGTCACCGGGTGTGCCTTCCGCTTCACAGCACATGTGCAGGTAGTGGCGTGGCCCAGCGCCCATCAAGGGCGCCAGCGCCTTGACCTGGGTGTCGGTGGGCCGCCTGGGACTCGAACCCAGAACCTATGGAGTAGGTGCCTGGGTCTGCGGTCGTCTGTCGTCGACTGTGTTCGGCGACCGCTACCTGGCATGTTCACAAAAGTGAACGCTGGTCCAACATGGTCGTCTTGCATCTTTGTCGGTCGTTCCCTGTGGGAAACCTGTGGGGCAACACATGCCTCTGACACGCCACGCACGTCCCTGCCTGGTTTGCCCTCGAACGCCAGTTCGGTTATAGTTTCTGCACCACAGGCGAGGTTGTAAAACTATAAGGGGAGGTTCCATGGCCATCGGTGGGCTGAGCAGGCAACCCTCGTACGAGGACAGCGTTCGACGCCTGGGCATGGAGCCCGAAGCGCTACGAGCGGCCATCAGCAACGGCAACGCCGAGAGGCGGCGAGTGCTGAGCAAGCATCACGCACCCACAGCTCAAGGCTTCTATAGCTGGAACGGGGTTGTGTCGAAACTCAGCGAGGCCGCTCACGACCTAGGGTGGGAACGCCACAATCCAATGTGTCTTCCTGTGCTCCTGAACCCGCAAACGAGGACGTTGCTCTTTGTGTGCAGCGGGGACGCGTACACAGGTTTGCTTGGGACTGAAAGGCCGAGAAGTCGCAATCCGAAGGGCGCTCTGGTTAAAGCTCTGGCGTTGCAGAACAACAAGTTAAAAGAAAGCGGCGCCTTGCCAATCGATCTTCCAGAGACCGAAGAGCATCAATTACTCTCAGCTCTGGTAGGATATACCTCGTATGCGTTGATGGTGCACTTCTCGAAACAGGACTACCAAGCGCGCTATGAGATGTCCGAAGTTGAGAACCTCGATCCGCGCGGTCGGCTTTCACCAAGCTCTAACCGGCATATCGCTCCTAAATTCAAGCTGGACTCGAATGACTTCGACGACGACGACCCGAACGAAGGCTTTGACGGCCCCGGCGACTTCCCTGTGCCTCCGAAGGGTTAGACTCTTGTCGAAGGCTACGGCGCATGAGTGAGGATTGGCTAGCATGTTTACCCCGTCTCGTCTCGTACTAGCGAGAAAGCGGCGCGGGTTCACCCTAACGCGTCTTGCCGATGAAGTCGGCTTGACCGCACAAAGCCTTTCGAACGCCGAGAATGGCCGTCAAGTTCCTTCTATGGAAACTCTCACGGCATTGTCGGAAGTACTGAACTTTCCTGCGACATTTTTCGAGCAGCCGGACGCTACAGAGATCTCGCTTGAACAAGTGAGCTTTAGAGCACGCACCAAGACCAGCGCTCGAACCCGCGACGCCGCGCTGAGCGCTGCTTCCCTTGCTGTGGAACTACATAAGTGGTTTGACGCGCGGTTCGAGCTCCCACGAATCGACATTCCGACATTGAATGGTCGTATGGACCCAGAATTGGCGGCGACATACGTCCGTGCACGTTGGGGCTTGAAACCTGGCGCAGGAATATCAAACATAGTTCACTTGCTAGAGGCTCATGGAGTTGCTGTTTACTCCTTACCACCTGAGCATAGCGATGTGGACGCCTTCTCCTTCTGGTTAGATGGCAAGCCCTTTGTGCTGCTGAATACCCTTAAGAGTGCTGAACGTGGTCGGTTTGACGGCGCACACGAACTTGGTCACCTGGTACTTCATGAACAAGTTCTCGGTGGTCAAAAAACACGAACAGAAGAAAAAGAGGCCGACGCTTTTGCTTCGGCCTTTCTGATGCCGACAGAAAGCGTGCGTCGAAACTTTACATGCTCGCCAAGCGTGGAGGAGGTAATCCACTCTAAGAAAAAGTGGAAGGTTTCAGCGTTGGCGCTGACATACCGCCTTCGCGAACTGGGAGTAATTAGTGACTGGGGATACCGGAGGGCGGTTATAGACCTCGGCCGGATGGGATACCGCGCAAGCGAACCAAATGGAATCATCCGGGAGACTTCGCTTGTTCTGAAAAAGGTTCTTTCCTCTTTGAGGTCTAGCGGAATTCCTTACGGTCAGATTTATCAAGATCTTCACATATCCCCATCCGAGTTGAGTGGATTGATATTCAATCTCGCGATCGTTCCTATCGAGGACGGGAGTGGGTACCCCGGTGAGAATCAGCACTTCGCTGCCCCGGAGCGATCGCTTCGACTTGTGCAGTAGGGCGGTTGGTGGTCATCCCGTCGCCTGATGGCGTCTCGATCACGCCGTGTCGGGGCCGCAACCGACCTTGGGACCGGGACGCCCGGCTGCCAGGCTTGCGGCCCCGGCTCGGCGTGATAGCCATCAGGTCAGGCGACGGGATGACCACCAAGCGACCCCACCCTGCCAACGGGCACCGCGGCTGCTCTCCCGGTGGGCATCCCGGAGCCTGCCCGTCCGGCGAGGACATCATCTTTCTTCTCGGCGGCCCCTCCGTGGTTCCCGGCCGCCTGCCTTCCGCTCCGGGGCCGCGTGCGGGCCGGCGGGACCGGCGCCAGCCGCACGCTCG
>NZ_KB912483.1:60628-71613 GCF_000383775.1 Saccharomonospora halophila 8 | reverse complement strand
CGCGTGCGGGCCGGCGGGACCGGCGCCAGCCGCACGCCCGCCGACCCGCTTTCGCGGCCCCACCAGGTGAGCAGGCAGGCGGCCCCGGAGGGGCCGCCCTTGAACAAGAGAAGAAAGTTTGAACACACGCTCTGCGCTGCGGCTACGTGGTCGCCCGGTTGGGCATGAGCTCGGTGAGATCGCGGATGATGGCGTCCGGGTGGTGTGCCGCGAGGCGCTGGTGTTTGCCGGGCTTGTTGGCGTAGGCCACGACCGCGGTCCCTGCGGCGCGTGCTGCCTGGATGTCGCTGCTGGAGTCGCCGATCATCAGACACTCGCCGGGGCTGGTGCCGTGTGCCGTCATCGCTCGGTGGAGTAGATGCGGGTCGGGCTTGAGTCGATCGATGTCGGTAGGGGTGCGTGCGGCGATGTCGCTGACGTAGCGGCTCAGACCTTCCTGCTGTAGGTACGCCTCGACTGCGGCCGCGGAGTTGTTGCTGACGATCGTCACCACTCGGTCATGCGCCGCGAAGTGTTGCAGCGCTGGGCATAGTTCTGGTGCCTGCTGGGCGTTGCGGACGGCTTGCACCTCGGCCTCCCGGAACACGGTCTCGACCTCGAGTGCTGCTGTGCGGCCGAGTGTGTGCGCGTGGGCCAGAACGTCGAACGGGTTGTGGGCCTGGGCGACGTCCGCGGGAAGGGGCTGCTGCTCGAGCTCGGCGAGTCTGGCGCGGAGTCGGTCGGCGGCGGCATGGTCCGGCAGGTGGCTGAATACGGCGCAGACTGGTCCGTCGAAGTCGAGCAGGATGTGCCGCGCTCGCGTGACCAGCTTCGCGGCGTTCACCGCGTGAGCTCCCGCGCCACCGTTGTCCAGAGGCTGTCGAACCACATCCGGGACTGCCGGACGTACTGCGAGGCCATCGTGTCCTCGTCGTCGGTGGCACTGTGGTGGAACAGCACGGTGTCTTTGCCCATGAGGTCCCAGATCGGGGTCGGGGTGTCGTCGAGCTTCACCGTGTGTTCCTGCACGGGGTAGTAGCCGAAGAAGGCTTCCGAGTCGTTGATCAGGTAGAGCTTGAACAGCGGCACCGCTGGGTAGACGCGCACCTCGGCGCGGGCGTTCTCGACCAGGCCGAGTTCCCCGATCTCGTTGACCGCGTCCACGACCGCCTCGGTGTGCCGCGCCATGATGCCGCGGGCCCGAGCTCGGAACGCCGGGCTGTCGGCCAGGTCCTCGACGCGTGCGGGTAGTGACCACGGGATGTCGGGATCGGGAACGAGCAACCGGACCGACAGGGTCTCCGGCCGGAGCCGGCCCGCGCGGATCTTGTCCAGCGGCTCCGCGATCGCACCGTGCAGCGTCTCGCCCGAGAAGCCGGCGAAGTCGACGGAGATGCTCGGCGCCTCGAACGCCCGTTCCAGGTGCGGGCGGAGTCCCACTGGCCGTTCCGTGCGCTCGCGAACGTAGGCCCCGCTGCCCTGTCGGGACACGATCAAACCCTCGTCCCGGAGAACCCGGATCGCCTGCTGCACGGTCATGCGGGCCACGCCGTACCGCTTCGCGAGCACCGTCCCCGACGGCAGCTTCTCCCCCGGCTCGAACTTCCGCGTCAGGATCGCTGCTCGGAGCGCGTTCGCGATCTGCTGATACGGCGGCCGCGGGTCGTCAGGGTCGAGTCCGTCCATGCCGCTCAGAGTACGGCGGGCCGCCCGCAACACGCTAGGCGGCCTAGCCACGTGTTGACCTGACTAGCCAGGCTAGCTATAGTCGTTCCTGCCTAGCCAAGCTAGAAAGGTCACTGGAGGCAGACATGCTGCGGAACATCCCGGTTCTCCTCGACGGTTACAAGCTGCTCGTCAGCGAGGAGCCGCAGGTCAAGATGCGCGAAAACGACAAGGGGGAGCCCGAGGTCGTCACGGACTGGCAGGGGGCGACGCAGTACGTCGTGGTGCTGTTCGCCAAGCCGAAGGCCGTGGACGGGCGTCCGGCGGGCAAGGGCTCGGAGATCCGCGTGACGCTCGAGACCGAGCCGCACGAGGAGATCCCGGAGGGATCGCGGGTCGAGCTGGTGAACCCGCGGGTGTCGCACTGGGAGAGCGAGCTCGGGGGGCGCACGATGTCCGGCCTGTCGTGGCGGGCGACCGGCGTGAAGTTCGCCGGATGATGCGCCATTCGGCCTGAGAACGGCCGTCAGCCCTTCCTCTGTGGTGAGTGGCCCGTTCGAGTCGGGCAAGGGCACTTCTTCGTTGTTTGAAAATTCCAGAGTGGGCCGAGCTATGCCGAAAAACGGCACTATTCGTAGCGCTGTAACTGGTTCTTTGCCCAACCCTCGATGGAAGGGGTGAGTTTTTTGTCGTTGGCGTACTGCCCCGCGTGCCACTGCGACAGGTGGCTGTACCGGCACTCGTGCGACGTGCACTGCGAACAGTTCGGGAAGGTGTGATGGCTGTGGGTTTTCACGGTTCGGGTTGCCTGGCCGGCCACGTGGGTTGGGCGGCTGTGGCCTGGTCGGTGAGCACCGAGAAGAAGGGGTGGTGAGCTCGTGGACGTGCGTCTGGGGATGCCGCGGAAGAACACGGCTGCCGTGCAGCGGTTGAAGAAGATCGCGGACATCATCGACGAGTTGGACCGGGACCTCGACCGGGTCGAGTTCCTGGAGGGCGACATCGTCGAGAAGAAGGACTTCGATGCGGCGACGGATCTGACCGGCAAGGTCCGGTCGGCGTTGCGCGGTGTTCGGGGGGACATCGGGAAGAAGGTCGGTTCCAGCGTGGCGAAGGGATACAAGAAGTGATGGCCAAGGATGAGGGCGTGCATTCGACGGTTCGCCGGATCGACGCGACGATGTTGACGCTGGTGAACACGCTTAGGCAGCTCGGGGTTCCGAAGGGAATGGGGACTTCGTTGAACAAGCTGCGCAACTCGGTGGGCGACCTCGTCGCTCACCTGGAGATGACTCAACGCCGGGAGTGACCCGGCGGGACTCGGCGGGGCGCTGGACTTTCGACACCGGGAGTCCGGCGCCCCTTTTTCATGCTCGACGGAAGGTGACGTGACATGCGGGACACGCGAGTGGGTGCGCACCGGACTCCGGTGCGAACGACGGCGCGGTTCATCGGCCGGCATCCGCGGTCGACGGGCTCGGTGGTGGTGCTGGAGTCGGCGGTGCTGTGGGCCGGGTATCAGGCCGTGCTTGTGGCTGCCGGCGTCGCGGTGCTCGCGGGGGCGTCGTGGCGGCTGTTGGATCAACCCACGTTCGACCGGTTCGCCGGTCGGCTGCTGCGGGCCTGGTGGCGGCGGTGGCTGATCTATCAACGGCAGTGGGAACGGATCGTGTTCTCCTGCAGCCTCACCACGGCCGACCACCGCGGGGAGGCGTTGACGCCGAAGCTGCTGCGGGTGCGGTCGAACTGGGTGTGGGACTCGCTGCACATCCGTATGGCCAAGGGGCAGCAGCCGGAGGACTTCGAACAGGCGTTGGACCGGCTGACCAACGCCTACCGGGCGAGGGCCGGCAACATCCGCCAGCTCAAGCCGGGCCGGATCGCGCTCGACCTGCAGCGGCGGGAGCCCTTCGATGAGATGACCGTCCCGCTGCCCGAGCTGGCCGATGCGCCCGAGTCGGTCGATCTCGGCACGCTGACGATCGGCCGCGACGAGTACGGCCGGAAGTTCGCCCTCGACCTGCTCACGAAGGATCTGCACCTGCTGCTCGGTGGGGAGACCGGGGCGGGCAAGGGCTCGTGGCTGTGGTCGCTGCTGCGCACCCTCGCGCCGCTGATCCGGGCCGGTCAGGTGCGGCTGTGGGTGATCGATCCCAAGGGCGGCATGGAGTTCGGCGCGGGCCGGCCGATGTTCCACCGGTTCGCCGACAACGAGCGCGACGGGCTCGACGTGCTGCGCGAGTACGTCGACACGCTCGACGCGACCAAGCTCCGCCTCGGCCGTGACGGTGAGCGCACCGCCAAGCCCTCGCCGGACACCCCGGTGGAGGTGCTGGTCTGCGACGAGCTGGCCGCGCTGACCTCCTACGGCTCCCGCGACATCGTCCGGGCCGCGGAACCACTGCTGAGTAAGGCGCTCACGCAGTACCGCGCCGTGCTGGGGCGGGTCCTGGCCGCCACGCAGGAACCGACCAAGGACACCGTCCCGATGCGGGGCCTGTTCCCGACCAAGATCGCCCTGCGGGTCGATGCGCCCTCGTACGTGGACATGTGCCTCGGGGAAGGCATGCGCGACATGGGCGCCTTCGCCGACAAGATCCCCACCTACCTGCCCGGCGTCGCCTACGTCAAAAAGGACGGTCGCCGCGAACCGCTGCGGGTGCGGGCCGCCTACACCAGCGATGACGACATCGCCGACCTCGTCCGGTTCGTCACCGAACACCGTGCCTCGGTCGTGCCGTTGCGCCGCGACACCGACAACACGACCCACCCGGCCACCCCTGCGCAGCAGGACCACGGCCGCGGCGAGGTCGAGGAGATCGACTTCACCGACTGGGAGGTCGACGACGAGGTCGAAGAGATCACCGAAGACGACTGGCGCGACGACGAGAGCGCCTGATCCCACAGACGGAACGGCCCGCCCGGTCTCCCTGGCATGAGACTCCCGGGCGGGCCTGCCTACAGAGAGGCAGGTCCCATGCTGACACATCTCGCCCTGACGCTCACCACGACGACCACCGTGGCCTCGGGCCTGTGTGCCTACCGGCTGCGGGGCAGGCTCCGCACCGATCCGCTGACCGGCCTGGGCAACCGGCTCGCCCTCGTCGAGGCCTTCGAGCGGGCGCGACGCCGGACCCCAATGGTCGCCGTCGCGCTCGGCGACATGAACGGCTTCAAGGCGCTTAACGACACCCACGGGCATCGCTTCGGTGACCGCGTCCTCGTCGAGGTCGCCACCCGGCTCCGCCGCTGCGCGGTCGGTGGGGAGTTGCCGGTGCGGCTGCACGGTGACGAGTTCGCCGTACTCATCCCCTGCAGCACCACCGACCGGGCTTGTCGTCGTGCCGACGACTACCGGGCCGCGGTCGACTCCCTCGATGTCGTCGACGGCCAACCGATCGCGGCGTCGATGGCGTTCGGCGTGATGGCCGCCCCCAGCGGGACCGCCGAGCTGTCCGCGCTGCTCGCTACCGCGGACGACCGCATGTACGGCGACAAGCACATCACCCACCCCACCCCTGAAGCGCCCTGTGCGGGCCTTTTCCACCCACTGGAAGGGATGACCTCCCATGCACATCCACATGACCGGCAAGGGCTTCCTGGGCGGCCTGCTGATCCTGCTCGCGGTGCTCGTGCTGCTGGCCGTGGTCTGGCTGATCAACCCGGCGTGGTCCATCGCGGCCGGCCTGTGCCTGATCGGCCTCGTCAAGGGCCTGTTCGCCCTGCTCAAGCCGAGTGACTAGCCGAACACGCAACCAACGGGAGGAGTCCCCATGTCGGAGGCAGGAAACGGGCGCTGGTCGCTGCCCAACGTGATTCGCACCGTGGTCACCGTGGTGCTGGGCGGCATCGGCGCGGCGGCCGGCTTCAAGCACACCCACGACTGGGCGGTTCACCACGGGCAAACCGGGTGGTTGGCCTGGGCGGATGCGGTGGTGATCGAGGGCATGGCGGTCGTAACTGGCTTCGAGATCCAGCGCGACCGACGGCAGCAGGACGCGGGACTGCGACCGCCCCGGCGGGTGACGTTCCCGGTCGTCGTCCTGGTGGTGGCCTTCGGGATCCAGATGGCGGCGCAGGTCGCGCTCGCCGAACGCACCCCGGCCGGGTGGCTGCTGGCCGCCATGCCCGCCCTCGGCTTCCTCGTCGTGGTCAAGCTGCTGATGCGGCGCACTGCCATCCCGGAAGCCACGCCCTCGGCGGGGCCGGCCCTCGAGGCGGAACCGCAGTCCGATCCCGCACCGGCCGCACCGACGACGCCGGCGCCTGCACCCGTCGACCCGCCGGAGCCTGTGGTGAGCGCCCCGGATCCGGTCACGGAACCCTCGCTCACCCCCGTGAACGGGGCCGGGGGCTCTGCTCCGGAGGCTCGGAGGGTCCCGGGTGTGCGGCTTCCGGCCGACGTGCTCGACCGGGTCACCGCGGCCGTCGAGCGGGCGCGCAACGAGGGCCGACAGCCCACGGTCGCCGATGTCCGCAGTGCGGCCCGGATACCGGAGGCGATGGCCGAACGGATCCTCGCCGACCTCGACGGGCAGGCCGTCCCCGCCTGATCCCGCGTCCATCACTCGCTCACCTGGCCGGGGCGGGGCGGACATCTCTCACGGTGTCGCGCTCCGCCCCTTTCTCGTCTCTTCAGGAGGTTCGCGTCCGTGCTGACGCTGGAACAACGCCTGGCCGCGCGACTGCGGTCGGTCGACTACCAGAAATGGCGCGCCAAGGTCCGATCCGTCAACGGCTGTGCCCGGCCCGTGCGGCTGCTCGGCTCCCACCGGCTGCAGGACTCTCACACCGGGGCCGTGCTGCATGAGAGTGGGGGCAGCATCTTCACCCCGTGCGGCAACCGCCGTGAGAGCGTGTGCCCGGCCTGCTCGGACCGCTACGCCGCCGACGCCTTCCACCTCGTCCGGGCCGGCGTCTGCGGCGGCGCCAAGGGCGTGCCGGAGACGGTGACCGCGCATCCTCGGGCGTTCGTCACCCTGACCGCCCCGTCGTTCGGCCGGGTCCACACCCGGCGGGTCTCGAAGCGGGGCCGGGTGTTGCCCTGCGGCTGCGGCGAGAACCACCGCAGCGAAGACGACCCCCGTCTCGGTACCGCGCTCGATCCGGACGGCTACGACTACACCGGGGCCGTGCTCTGGCAAGCCCATGCCGGGAAGCTCTGGCACCGGTTCACGATGCGGCTACGCCGCGAACTCGCCCACCGGGCAGGGCTGCGTGCCCGCGAGTTCGCCGACCATGCCCGGCTGTCCTACAGCAAGGTCGCCGAGTACCAACGGCGCGGTCTGGTCCACTTCCACGCCCTAATCCGCCTCGACGGACCCGGTGGTCCCGGCGACGGTGCCCCGGCCTGGGCCACCTCCACCCTGCTCGCTGACGCCGTCACTGCCGCCGTACAGGCCGTTGTCGTGCGCACCTACCGGCCGGACGGCACCCCGCTCGCACTGCGGTGGGGTGACCAACTCGACATTCGCCACATCACCACCGCCGACGACAACAGCGGGGATGACGGGATTACCGATCAGGCGTTGGCGGGCTACATCGCCAAGTACGCCACCAAGGGCACCGGCACCACCGAAGCCGCCGATCGGCGCATCCGCTCCGAACTCGACATCGACCATCTCCGCACGACCGACCACCACCGGTGCATGATCCGCACCGCCTGGGACCTCGGCGGCCTGCAGGCCTACGAGCATTTGAACCTGCGGCGCTGGGCGCACATGCTCGGCTTCCGCGGCCACTTCCTCACCAAAAGCCGCGCCTACTCGACCACCTTCCGCGCCATCCGCAGCGACCGGCGCGCGTTCCGCCTGGCCGAAACCCTCGAGGCGCTCGACCTCGACCCCGACGCGGTCGTGGTGGTCAACGACTGGGCCTTCACCGGCACCGGCTACCGCAACGACGCCGAACGCGAACTCGCCGCCGGCATCGCCGACCGCATCCGCGACCAACGCCGCCAGCAATACCGAGAGGAGACCCCGCGATGAGCAGCAAACTCCTGACCATCCGCGACGTCGCCGACTACCTCGGCGTCCCCGTCAACACGCTCTACCAGTGGCGCACCAAAGGCTACGGCCCCGAAGGCCGGCGCATCGGCAAGTACGTCCGCTACCGGCCCCAGGACGTCGAGACCTGGGTCGAACAGCAGGGGGAGGTCTGATGGGCCGGCCACCACTCGAGATCGGGACACACGGTGCGATCCGATTCCTCCGGAGAGGGTCGAGTTGGACAGCTCGGACGCTGTTTCGTGACTTCGACGGTCGCACGAAGCAGGTGGAACGGGCTGGCAAGACGAAGGGTGAGGCGGAACGGACGCTCAAGCGTGCCTTGAAGCAGCGGGCCGGCCTGGTCGGGGATGGCATCACTTCCGAGACTCGGGTCAAGGAGATCGCTGAGCTGTGGTTCGGTGACGTCGAGCTCGATGTGGAGAGCGGTCGGAAGTCTCCGGGTACTGGTCAGGCGTATCGGTCGGTGCTGGATCGGTACGTGCTGCCCGGACTCGGAGAGCTCCGGATCCGGGAAGTATCGGTGGCACATGCTGATCGCTTCCTGGCGGCCCTGAGTTCGAGCGTCGGGGTGGCGACGGCGAAGACGGCGCGGTCGGTGGTCTCGGGCCTGCTGGGCTATGCCGCTCGGCATGGAGCGGTGACCTCGAATCCGATTCGGGACACTCGTCCGCTGAGTGCTGGTCGTTCCGAAGGTCCTCGTGCGCTCACCCGTGAGGAACGGTCGCAGTGGCTTGCTCAGCTCGAAGCGGATGAGAAGGCGGCGAGGTGGGATCTTCCCGATCTGTCGCGTTTCATGATGGCGACTGGTGTGCGCATCGGCGAGGCGTTGGCCCTCACTTGGGAGGATGTCGACCTCGGAGAGGCCACGGTCGGGATCAACTACACGGTCATGCGGATCAAGGGGGAAGGCCTGGTCCGGAAGTCGACCAAGACGGCCGCGGGGGAACGTGTGCTACCGCTGCCGTCGTGGGCGGTCGAGATGCTGAGCCGGCGATACCGGGAGGCCCTGCGGACGGGGACCTCGATCGCTGGTCCGGTCTTTCCGAACTCCGAGGGCGGGCTTCGTGATCCGTCGAACGTGCTGCGCGTGCTGCGGCAGGTCCGGGGGAGCGAGGGTTTCGCCTGGGTGACATCGCACGTGTTCCGCAAGACGGCCGCGACAGTGCTCGATGAGGCAGGGTTGAGCGCACGTGTGATCGCGGACCAGCTCGGCCATGCCCAGCCCTCGATGACCCAGGATGTCTACCTCGGGCGCAAGGTCGCCGGCCGGGCCGCGGCGTCGGCGCTGGAAGACGTGCTCGGTAAACAGTCCGAGTAGTTCCCTGTGGGAAAACTGTGGGGCTGCTCCTGCGCCGGTCGGGGCAGTAAGGCCGTGCCCTGGGGTGTCGGTGGGCCGCCTGGGACTCGAACCCAGAACCTATGGATTAAAAGTCCACAGCTCTGCCATTGAGCTAACGGCCCGTGGCCTCAGAGTCTAACGACGGGGCGCCGCGCCCGGCACAGCAGGCGGGCGATCGAGGATCACGTCCGACGGCGGGACCGACTCCGCTGGTCATCTTCGACCCCGAGGCGGGGCCGCGCATGAGGACGCGGCCCCGACGGCACGGTGTGCCACCGGGACCGCTCGGAGGGTTCCTCAGGTCAGCACTTGCTGCAGCATCCGCAGCTCGGGCCGCTGCAGGAACCGCAACATCCACAGTTACTCATGGCAGTCACCCCTTCGAACGCGGTGGTCGCGCCGACTGTCCACGCTAGGTGACTTGCGCGTGGTACTGAACCACTACCAGGGTGAATTGAGTAGTTCCGCTTCGTGACAGTCACCGACCGACCTTCTGATGCCGGTCGACTGACAGATGCCGCGCCCGGGGCCGTCTCCCTAGCGTCGTCGCCATGACGAACACGACAGCGCACACCAGCACCGACGCGGCGACCACCACACCCGCGACCACCGGCCCCGCGCACGCCGACCCCACCGACCGGCCACGGCTCGTCGTCCTCGTCGGCAGCACCCGCCGCGAGCGGTTCTGCCCCGTCCCCGCCGACTGGTTCGCCGCCGAGGTGCGGGCACACGGCGCCCTGTCCGTCGAGGTCCTTGATCTCGCCGGGTTCGACCTGCCCCAGTCCCTCGACACCACCCCCGACGTCACCGCGCTCGGCGAACGGCTCGCGGACGCCGACGCGTTCGTCGTCGTCACCCCCGAGTACAACCACAGCTTCCCGTCCGCCCTGAAGACCGCGATCGATCATTACCACTCCGAGTGGCAGGCCAAGCCGGTCGCCTTCGTCTCCTACGGCGGGATGGGCGGCGGGCTGCGCGCGGTGGAGCAGCTGCGGCTGGTCTTCGCCGAACTGCACGCCGTCACGATGCGCAACACCGTGAGCTTTCACAACTACCCGACCGTGTTCGGCGAGGACGGCACACCCTCGGAAGCCGCCTCCGCGAGCGCGGCGGCCAAACAGATGCTGGACCAACTCGCCTGGTGGGCCGTCGCGCTCCGCCGTGCCCGTGCCGAGCACCCGTACTCGGCCTGAGCGCGACCGGACGCGGACGTACAGACCATAATCCACGCAGGTGAACAACCCTTGACTTCGACAATACTCGAAGTTCGATGCTGGGGTCATGCGAACCACCGGCACCCTGTTCGGCCGTGCGGAGGAGCTGTCCACTCTGCACGGTCTCGTCGCCGATGCCCGCGCCGGACGCGGAAACGCCCTCGTCCTGAAGGGGGAGGCGGGCATCGGTAAGACGACCCTGCTGGACGACGCCGCCACCACGGCCACCGCCACCGGGCTCACCGTCCTGCGCGGCACGGGCCTCGAACCCGAGTCCGAACTGCCGTTCGCCGGTCTGCATCTGCTGCTGCGGAGCGTGCTCGACGCCGTCGGCGACCTCGATCCGGACGACGCCCGGGTGCTCCGGCGCGCGCTGGGCACGGACAGCGGGCGGACCCCGCGCACCGACGGGGACGTCCCGGTCGGACAGGCGCTGCTCACCCTGTTCGACACGCTCGCCCTCCGTGCGCCCGTCCTGGTCGTCGTGGACGACGCCCACTGGCTCGACACCCCGTCCGCCGAGGCCCTGTTGTTCGCGGCCCGCCGCGCCGACGCGCACCCGGTCGCGGTGCTGCTCGCCGCACGGGACACGCACGCACCCGCGTTCCCCACACCGGGGGTGCCGGATCTGCCCCTGGCCAGACTCGACGACACCGCCGTGGCCGCACTGCTCGACGCGCACACACCCGACCTGGACCGGCACCTCCGCGACGAGACGGTCGGCGAGGCGGCGGGCAACCCGCTGGCGGCCCTGACCCTGGCGGCCGACCGCCGGGCCGG
>NZ_KB912483.1:56028-60528 GCF_000383775.1 Saccharomonospora halophila 8 | reverse complement strand
CACGGCGGTCACCACCGCGAGCACGATCATCACGACCGTCCCGTAGACCACCTTGGCGATCAGCGAGACCGTCAGGGTGATCGCCACGGCCAGGCACACCAGCCCCGCCACGACCATGCGGTTGCCCACCCGCAGGATCTCGGTACGGCGCCCTTCGCGGAACAGCACCCGGTGCCAGGTGGCGGGGGCGGTGAGCAGCGCGGTGGACGCCGCCGTGAACAGCACCGTCACCAGGTGCAGCACCTTCTCGAAGTCCCCGGCCTCCCGGAACGGCCCGGTGAACACGACGGCGAGCAGGAACCCGAACAGGATCTGCACCCCGGCCTGCGCCACCCGCAGTTCCCCGAGCAGCTCGCTCAGGTTCCGGGCGAGCTGTACGTCGCGGGACTCCCCCGTCTCGCTCACGGGGACACCCGCTCCCGGCGGACGGGGTCCGTCGGCAGGACGACCGGCTCGTCCTTCCGGGTCCGTTCGTGCCAGCCCAGCGTCGTCACGGAGCAGACCAGCACGGCCAGGCCGAGCCACTGGGTCGGGGACAGGGTCTCGCCGAGCACGGTCACGCCGATGACCGCGGCCGTGGCCGGGAAGGCCAGTTCGGCCAGGGTCGCCCTGGCGGCCGGGGTGGTCGCCATCCCCACGTAGTACAGACTCAGCGCGACCAGCCCGGGCACGAGCGCGAGCAGGAGCAGCCCCGGCGCGTTCTCCCAACCGACCGCGAACGGTTCGTCCCGGCCCGCGACGAACAGGGCCGCCACCGGCAACCCCACGCTGAACCGCAGCACCGTCACGTCCCGGGGCCGCAGCCGGGCGGACACGAACCGCCCCAGCACGGTGCCCGACGCCCACAGCGCGGCCGCACCCAGCGCGAGCAGTGCCGTGTGCAGCGCGGCGACGTGGACGTCGAACGGGTCGGCGAAGGCGAGCATCCACGCGCCCGCCAGTGCGGGCACGGCGAACAGGAGGTATCCGGAACGCAGACGTTCCCCGAGGAGCACGACCGCGGCGAGCATCGCGAACAGCGGCTGCATCTTCTGCAGCACCAGCGGGGTCACCGCGTCCCCGGTCCGGAAGGCCATGGTGAACAACGCGGTGGCCGCGGCCGAGGCCCCACCCCCGATCACCAGGACGGCGATCCACTCGCGCGGCCCGCACCGGGCGAGCGCCCGCACCGCCGAGGGCAGCAGCGGCAGCAGCACCGCCGCCACGATCAGGTGCTCCCAGAACACCACGCTCCCCGCGGGGAGATCCTCCGCCAGCGGCTGCCGGAGCAGACCGTCGGTGCCCCACAACGCCGCCGCGATCGCCACCAGCCACGTCCGGTCGACGCCCGCGGCGCGACCCTTTCCCGCCGTCGAAGTCACGCCGCCCAGGCTACGAGGCGGGCCCCGCCGGACGCGGCACCGGACCACTCCGCGGGACCACCCGGACAGGTGACTACGGATTGCGACGTCCGGCCACCTCTGGTTAGCAGTCACCATGCGAAACCGAACGACTCCCTCAGTAGTCACCACGACACTCACCACGACCGCACTGCTGTCCGCACTCGCCCTCGGCGGGGCCGGCACCGCCACGGCCCGGGACGACGACACGGATGGCACGGACACCGGGCGCACGCTCTCCGACGCCACCGACGTCGCCGGGTCGGCGCTGACCGGCGGCACCGACTCGGTGCAACTGCCGTTCACCGGCATCACGGTGACGGCCGCCTACGGCACGTTCGACGCACCCGGCGAGGGTGCCGACGACCCGGCCGCGATCACCTACCGGGAGGACCTCGTGCCCGTGGGTTCCGCGGCCCGGGTGGTGTCGGTGGCGGGCTCCTCGTCGGGCACGGTGATCAAGCTGAAGGTCGAGGACCTGCGCGCCGACCGCGGGTACGGCGCCCACGTGCACACCGACCCCTGCGGCCCGGCCCCGGCCGACGCGGGCGGCCACTACCAGCACCGGCAGGACCCCGACCAGCCGTCCACCGACCCGGCCTACGCCAACCCGGACAACGAGATCTGGCTCGACTTCACCACCGACGACACCGGCGCCGCCGAGGTCGAGTCGTCCGTCGAGTGGTCCTTCGGCGAGCGCAGGCCGTCCTCGGTCGTCCTCCACGAACACCACACCCTGACCGGCGAGGGCGAGGCGGGCGTCGCGGGCGACCGTCTGGCCTGCCTCGACGTCGACTTCTGACCCACCGCACGTCCCCCGGCGGCCCCGGACAGCTCCGCACGGGGCCGACGGCGTTCTCCGGAACCGGCAAACCAACGGGTCCCGCCACCGCGATCGGGAGGACATCACCGAACGGCACACTGGGGTCACCGCCGGACAGCCCGCCCCGTACCCCGGTTCGCCGCGAAGGCCCCCTTCACTGCGCACGGTGCCGTGAGGGATCCCTTCACTGCGTCCGATGCAGGGAAGGAGTCCTTCACGGCACCCTCCCGCGCCCGGGTGGTCGGGTGGGTCGGGGACAATCGGGGGGATGAGCGTGGAGGAGTTGGCGCGGCCCGTGCCTGCGCAGACCCTGCGGATCGGCCCGTACGAGGTCGATCCGCCCGTCGTGCTGGCGCCGATGGCGGGGATCACGAACGTCGCGTTCCGCAGGCTGTGCCGGGAGTACGGCGCGGGGCTCTACGTGTGCGAGATGATCACCGCCCGTGCCGTGGTGGAGCGGCACCCGGGCACGTGGCACATGATGACCTTCGACGAGGGTGAGTACCCCCGCTCGATGCAGCTCTACGGCGTCGACCCCGCCACCATGCGGGAAGCCGTGAAGATCATCGTCGGGGAGGGGCTGGCCGACCACGTCGACGCCAACTTCGGCTGCCCGGTCGCGAAGGTGACCCGCAAGGGCGGCGGTGCGGCGCTGCCCTTCAAGCGCAAGCTCTTCGGTGACATCGTCCGCGCCTCCGTCGAGGCCGCGGAGCCCGCGGGCGTACCGTTCACGGTGAAATTCCGCGTCGGCATCGACGACGACCACCACACCTACGTGGACGCGGGACGCATCGCCGAGGCCGAGGGGGCGGCGTCGGTGGCGCTGCACGCGCGCACCGCCGCGCAGCGCTACTCCGGCCAGGCCGACTGGTCGCACATCGCCCGGCTCAAGGAGGCGGTCACCACCGTGCCGGTGCTCGGCAACGGCGACATCTTCACCGCCGACGACGCACTGCGCATGGTCGCCGAGACCGGCTGCGACGGGATCGTCGTGGGCCGCGGCTGCCTCGGCCGGCCGTGGTTGTTCGGCGAGCTGGAGGCGGCGTTCGCGGGCAGGCCCGTGCCCGACGGGCCGTCGCTCGGCCAGGTGGCCGGCGTGCTGCGCCGACACGCCGAACTGCTCGTCGAGCACGACGGGCCGGACAAGGCGATGCGGGACCTGCGCAAACACATGGCCTGGTACTTCATGGGCTTCCCCGTCGGCTCGCAGCTGCGCCGCCGGTTCTCGATGGTGTCCTCGCTCGACGAACTCGACGAACTGATCGCCCAGCTCGACCGGTCCGCGCCGTTTCCCACCGACGCCCTCGGCCCCCGGGGCAGGCAGGGCTCGCCCGGCAAGGTCACCCTGCCGCACGGCTGGCTCGACGACCCCGACGACCCGGGTGTGCCCGAGGGGGCCGACGTGATGCACTCCGGCGGCTGACCCCGCCGCCGAGTGACGTATGTCAAGTTCGCTCGGCCTCCACGAGCGAGGGACTAACCGCGCCGATGATTACAGAGAGCGACGAACTTACGGTGTGTCTTCCCTCTTACCCCAGGAAACACCTGAGAGGCTTACCCGCGCTCGCCTCATCGTGGCCCCCTGACCCACGTCACCGCGACGCTCGGTGAAAAACTTCGCCCGAGGTGTCGTCCCGGACGGCGGATATCCGTACGATAACGAAGGCCGTCCTCGCGACGATCACAACAACTGGCGTCATCAGATTCCCCGGATGGGGGAACCGAGTGTGAAGGGAGCGTGCGTGTCGGACGACCGCGGCACTCCCGGAGTCACCTCTCAAGCGGAGGAATGGCGGGCCCGGGCCAGGCGCAACCGGGAGGAGTCACAACGCCGTCGGCGGCGTTCCCTCGACGAGAACGGCGGGATCACCGTCTCGGAGGTCGTCGCCCGGCACGCCGCCGAGCGGCAGTCGGCGGACGGTCCCCCGGACGGGCGTTCCGGCTCCCGGCACGCCCGCGCGGACCGGGAGCCGGAACCGGACCGGTCCACCGGCCCCCCCACAACCCGCGCACGGCACTCCCGCGCCGAACCGGAACCCGCCGAACCGGCACTCCCCGAACCGGAACCCGCGGCGCAGGAGGCGGCGGAGCCACCCCCTCCGGTCGCACCGGCACCGGAAACCGGAGAGCCGTACCCGGCACCCGAGACCTCCGCTCCCGCGGCACACCGGCCGTGGGCACCGCAGGACCCCGAACCCGGTGGCCGGGCATCGTTCGTTCCCACCGGCGAGGAATCCACGCCCGCGACGCCCGCGATCCGACCGCAGGCCCCCACCGCCGGACGCCCGCCCGCCGGTC
>NZ_KB912483.1:48543-55928 GCF_000383775.1 Saccharomonospora halophila 8 | reverse complement strand
GAGACAGCGGAACCGCCGGAACACCCGGCGCTGCCGCAGCCGCCGCGGGCCGCGGCTCCCGCGCCGCAGGCACCGCCGGAGCCCGAGGTCACCGAGGACACCGACGACGCGGGCGACGCCGAGGACACCCCGGGACGGCCCCTGTCCCGCGACGAGCGTTCGCTCGAGGACCGGCTGACGATGACCGATCAGCTGGAGCCGATCGACGACTCGGTCGCGAACATCCGCAAGATCGACGATTCGCTGGCGCGGTTCTCCGCGGCCCACGACGAGCTGGAGGCCGAGGAACGGCAACGCCGGGCCAAGCGGCAGAAGTTCGTCGCCCGCATCGAGCAGACCCGCACCGCGCTGCAGAAGGTGGTCTCCGTCGGCGGCCCGCGCAACGGCCGGAACTCCGCCGACGAGGACGACGAGGAGGACGAGGAGGACTGACGGCCGTACGCCGCTCCTCCGGTGTCCGGGAAACGCCGGGGAAGCGGCGTAGCGAATCGACAGCTCCGGTTCACCGAGGGTTCATCCCGCGATGCGGCGTCCGTGCGGAGCCGGACGTAGAGTGAGCCGCATGCGCGAGGCTTACCACGTCGAACTCGAGAATCTGGCGTCGAGACTGGCCGACATGTGCACTCAGGTCGCGGAGGCGATGGAGCGGGCCACGCGGGCCATGTTGGACACCGACCTCGAACTCGCGGAGCGCGTCATCAGCGACGACACCCTGGTCGACGACGCCCGCGCCGACTGCGAGGAGCAGGCGTACGCGCTGCTGGCGCTCCAGTCGCCGGTGGCGACGGACCTGCGGGTGATCCTGGCCGCGATCCACGCGGCGGAGAGTCTCGAACGCATGGGGGACCTGGCGCTGCACGTCGCCAAGGCGGCCCGCAGGCGGCACCCCGACCCGGTGCTGCCGGACGCCGTGCGGCAGTACTTCGACGACATGGGCCGGGCCTCGGTCCGCCTGGCCCGCCGGGCCGAGCAGGTCATCCGCACCCGCGACGTCGACTCCGCCCGGGCCATCGAGTCCGACGACGACCAGGTCGACGAGATCCACCGGCACCTGTTCAGCGTCATCATGGACAAGGAGTGGGAGTACGGCGTCTCCGCGGCCGTGGACATCACCCTGCTCGGCCGGTTCTACGAGCGTTACGCCGACCACGCGGTGTCGGTCGCCCGGCGGATGGTGTTCGTCGTCACCGGCCGGATGCCCGGGTACTCCACGTCCGACGTCTGAGAACGGTCCCCGAGGAGTCCCCGGTCCCGACGAACGGCACCCGTGCGAGAGGAGCACCGCTGTTCGCCCGCCCGGTGACGCCGGACGTCCGCTTTCGGGTTCACCCTGCGTCACGTCGTGGTGATGTCGCTGTGACGTCCGACCGTTGTCCACCGCCGTTCAGTCGTTGTTCACCGACCCTGCCTCGCGGTGTCACGTCCCGTACCTAGCGTCTGCATCCGTGAGCATCCCCAGCGGTCGGTTCGCACCGACCCAGACCTTTCGGAAGAGAGTTACTGTGCAGCGTTACTCCCTGGGCCGCATTCTCGCCCTCCCGACGGCCGCCGCACTGACACTCGGCATCGCCGCCTGCGGCTCGGCCAACGAGCAGGACACCGGCAGCGGCGACGGTTCGGGCCTGTCGGGGACGATTTCCGGTGCGGGAGCGAGCTCCCAGGAGGCCGCCCAGTCCGCCTGGCAGGCGGGTTTCGTGGAGCGCAACCCCGACGTCACGGTGAACTACGACCCGATCGGCTCCGGTGGTGGCCGTGAGCAGTTCGTCAGCGGCGGATCCGACTTCGGTGGCACCGACGCCTACCTCGACGACGAGGAACTGGCCGGAGCACAGCAACGCTGCGGCCAGGTCGTCGAGCTGCCGACCTACGTCTCCCCCGTGGCCCTGGTGTTCAACGTCGAGGGCGTCGACAACATCAACCTCAAGCCCGACACGATCGCCAAGATCTTCAACCAGGAGATCACCACCTGGAACGCCGAGGAGATCGCCGCGGACAACCCGGACGCGGACCTGCCGGAAACCCCGATCACCCCGGTGAACCGCTCGGACGAGTCCGGCACCACGGAGAACTTCCTCGAGTACCTTTCCGCCGCCGCCCCGGAGGCGTGGCCGCACGAGGTCAGCGGTGACTGGCCGGTCGCCGGCGGCGAGGCGGCGAAGGGCACCTCCGGTGTCGTGCAGGCCGTCCGCAACGGCAACGGCACCATCGGCTACGCCGACGCCAGCCGGGTCGGTGACCTGAGCACGGTGAGTGTCGGAGTCGGTGAACAATTCATCGACTACTCGCCCGAGGCCGCGGCGAAGGTGCTGGAGGTCTCCGAGCGGATCGAGGGCCGTGGTGAGTACAGCTTCGCGTACGACCTCGCCCGGGACACCACCGAGTCCGGCACCTACCCCATCGTGCTCGTCTCCTACGCTCTGGCATGCACGAACTACGACAACGCCGAAACCGGTGAGCTCGTCCGGGCCTACCTCGACTACATGATCAGCTCCGAGGGTCAGCAGGCCGCGGCCGAGAACGCGGGTTCCGCCCCGATCTCCGACTCGCTGCGCGAGCAGATGCAGCCCGCGGTCGAGGCGATCGGCTCCGCGAGCTGACAAGCGAGTGTCCCTGCACGGTTCGGGTGGTCACCTGAATGCCTGTCCCCCGACAGGTCCAGGGTGACCACCCGAACGCCCGTGCCCGGGCGAGAAACGCAGCAAGAAGGGAAGGCAATTGCCCAGCACAGCGGAACGCCCGCGGGCAGGCCGGGCACCCCGGCGACCGGGGGATCGCATCTTCGCAGGGGCCTCCACCGGAGCGGGTGTTCTGATCCTGGTCGTGCTCGCCGGGGTGGCCGCGTTCCTCCTCGTGGAAGCCTGGCCCGCACTCGTCGCCCCGGCCGAGGAGGTTCCCGGCGAGGGCGGGCTGGCCGTCTACGTGTGGCCACTGCTGTTCGGCACCGTGCTCTCGGCGGTGTTCGCGCTCGTCCTCGCCGCGCCGCTCGCGGTGGCGATCGCGCTGTTCGTGACCTACTACGCCCCCCGCCGCATCGCGCAGGGGCTCGGCTATCTCATCGATCTGCTCGCCGCCGTGCCCAGCATCATCTACGGCCTGTGGGGTTTCACCCAGCTCGCGCCGCTGACGGTGGAACCGACCCGGTGGCTGGCGGACAACGTCGGGTTCATCCCGTTCTTCGCGGGCCCGGCCTCGACGACCGGCCGCACGATGCTGGTCGCGATCCTCGTGCTCGCGGTGATGATCCTGCCCATCATCACCGCGGTCGTACGGGAGGCCTTCCGCCAGACGCCGAAACTGCACGAGGAGGCGTCGTTGGCGCTGGGCGCGACCCGCTGGGAAATGATCAAGATGGCGGTGCTGCCGTTCGGGCGGTCCAGCGTCATCGGCGCCTCGATGCTCGGCCTGGGCCGTGCCCTCGGCGAGACGATGGCCGTGGCCATCGTGCTGTCCGTCTCCGGCGGAGTCACGGTCAACCTGATCAGCACCGGTAACCCGTCGACGATCGCGGCGAACATCGCACTCCAGTTCCCCGAATCCACCGGCATCGCGGTCAACACGCTGATCGCCTCCGGTCTGGTGCTGTTCGCGCTGACCCTGCTGGTGAACATGGCGGCCCGCGCGGTGATCGAGCGCCGCAAGGACTTCTCCGGAGCCAACTGATGCCCACACCGACGAGAACCCCCGAGACCGGCGAGACCGATCTCCACGCTCCGCTGGCCGGTGTGCCGTTGACCCACGGCCAGCTCCCGAAGTACGCGCCGTGGGCGGTGCTGGCGCTCGCCACGGCCGCGGGCGTCGGCCTGTGGCTGGTGGGCTGGCACGTCGTGGCCGCCGCGATCGTCGCCGTGCTGGCTCACACCGTCGTGCTCTACAGCTGGTCACGCTCCGTCGAGGGGGCCCGCAAGGCCACCGACCGGCTGGTGACCGCGGTCGTGACCGGGGCCTTCCTGCTCGCTCTGGTGCCGCTGATCTCGGTCGTGATCACGGTGCTGACCAACGGACTGGCTCGGTTCGACGCCGAGTTCTTCACCTACTCGATGCGCGGCGTCCTCGGCGAGGGCGGTGGGGTCTACCACGCCATCACGGGCACACTGATCATCACCGGGCTCGCCACGGCGATCTCGGTCCCGGTGGGGATGCTCACGGCCGTCTACCTCGTCGAGTACGCCCGCGGCAAGCTCGCCAAGGCGATCACCTTCTTCGTCGACGTGATGACCGGCATTCCGTCGATCGTGGCCGGGCTGTTCGCCTACGCGCTGTTCGCGCTGATCTTCGGACCCGGTGTGCGCATGGGCATCATGGGCGCGGTCGCGCTCAGCGTGCTGATGATCCCGGTGGTCGTCCGGTCCACCGAGGAGATGCTCAAGCTGGTCCCCAACGACCTGCGGGAGGCCTCCTACGCGCTCGGGGTGCCGAAGTGGCGCACTATCCTGAAGGTCGTGCTCCCCACCGCCCTGGCGGGCATCGCCACGGGCGTCACGCTCGCCATCGCCCGCGTGATCGGGGAGACCGCCCCGCTGCTGATCACGGTGGGGATCACCTCCGGCGACAACTTCGACCCGTTCGACGGGCGGATGGCCACCCTGTCGGTGTTCGCCTACTACGAGTACGTCAGCCCCGGGACGCCTCCCGGACCGTCGCTGGACCGGGCGTGGGCGGCCGCGCTCCTGCTGATCATCATCGTGATGGCACTCAACCTCGTCGCCCGGCTGATCTCCCGACTGTTCGCACCGAAGACCCGCGGCTGACGCGGGAGACCTGGTAAGGAAGCACTGTGGCAAAGCGCATCGAGGTCAAGGATCTCGACATCTACTACGACAAGTTCCTCGCCGTGCAGGGCGTGTCGATGACCATCCAGCCACGGTCGGTCACCGCGCTCATCGGGCCCTCCGGCTGCGGCAAGTCGACGTTCCTGCGCACTTTGAACCGGATGCACGAGCTCGTGCCGAGCGCGCGGGTGGAGGGTCAGGTCTTCATGGACGACCAGGACCTCTACGCCCCGGACGTGGATCCGGTGCGGGTGCGCACCCAGATCGGCATGGTCTTCCAGAAGGCCAACCCGTTCCCGACGATGTCCATTTACGACAACGTGGCCGCCGGGCTCAAGCTCAACAACAAGCGCGTCCGCCGTGCCGAGATGGACGAGACCGTCGAACGCTCGCTGCGGTCGGCGAACCTGTGGACCGAGGTCAAGGACCGGTTGACCAAGCCCGGGTCGGGCCTGTCCGGGGGCCAGCAGCAGCGGCTGTGCATCGCCCGGGCGATCGCCGTCGAACCGGACGTCCTGCTGATGGACGAACCGTGCTCGGCGCTCGACCCGATCTCCACCCAGGCCATCGAGGACCTGATGCTGGAGCTGAAGGAGAACTACACGATCGTGATCGTGACGCACAACATGCAGCAGGCGGCACGGGTGAGCGACACGACCGGGTTCTTCAACCTCAAGGGCGTCGGCGAGCCGGGCGAGCTGGTGGAGATCGACGAGACCACCACGATCTTCTCGACCCCGCAGAACAAGGCCACCGAGGACTACATCTCCGGCCGGTTCGGCTGAGTCGTCACTCCGGCCGGGCCACCGTCCGCCATGGCCCGGCCGGGGGTGCCGGGGTCAGCCGCCGAGGGAGTACTGCACGTCGGTCTCGACGGTGTCGAAACCCAGTGCGCGGTAGACGGCCACGGCGGGCGCGTTGTCCCCCTCGACGTAGAGCTTCACCTGGTCCAGTCCGCGCCCGCGCAGGTACCGCAGGCCGGCCAACGTCAACGCCCTGCCGAGCCCGCCGCCCTGCGCGGCGGGATCCACGCCGACCACGTAGACCTCGCCGACCGGGGTCCCACCGAACCGGTGCGGGTTCGCCGGATGGATCTTCGTCCAGTGGAACCCGACCAGCTCGCCCTCCGTGTTCTCCGCGAGGAAGAACCCGTCCGGGTCGAACCAGTCCTCCCGCTCGGCCCCGGTCAGCTGCGCCACGTCGAAAGCCGCCTGCTCGGGGTGCCAGTGGAACGCGCGCGCGTTGACCTCCACCATCGCCCGTTCGTCCCGGCCGGGCACGAAGGTCCGCAGGCGGACGCCCTCGGGCAGCCGCGGCTCGGGCCACTTTTGGCGTGCCGACTCCGCCCGCATCACCAGCAGCTCCCGCGCCCGGGTCATCGCGTGCCGCTGCGCGAGCCGCGCCGCCGCCGGGTGGTCCCCGTGCGCCCACACCCGCAACCCGGACGGGACCTGTGCGATAAGCGCGTCCATCATCGCCGCGCCGTGCCCCCGGCGACGGTGGTCGGGATGCACGACGAGTTCGGCGACCCGGCGGCCGAACGCGTCGCCGGCGGCGTCGAGGTGACCGTAGGCGACGAGGACCGCCCCGGTGGCCCTGTCGTCGGTGGTGCTGTCTCCGGCACCGCTGTCGACGTAGCAGAGCAGGTGGTGCGGGCCACGGAACTCCCCCGGGAGCGGGCCCTCGGGCTCCACGTCCGGCCGGCCGTCGGTTCGGCGCGCGGCGAGCAGCAACGCAAGCACCGCGTCGGCACGGGTACCGGTGAGGTCGTCGGCCCACACGAGTTCTCGCATGGGGCCGAGCCTAGCGGCGGCTGGTGATCCTGGTGCGGACCTCGCCCCGATTCCGCCGGGGCGGCACGGACGCCGCACCGCCCGCGTCCGCTCCCTCGGGCACGGGGTCGACGCCACCCGTCGTGCCGGCCTCGGCCGTGCCCGGGGTGTTGTTCCGGTCCGCGGTGTTGTTCCGGTCCGCGGTGGGGTTCTTGCCCGACGCGCTCTTGGGCGGGCGCTCGAACTTGTACCCGACGTTGCGCACGGTACCGATCATCTGTTCGTGCTCGGGGCCGAGCTTGGCGCGCAGCCGCCGCACGTGCACATCCACCGTCCGGGTGCCGCCGAAGAAGTCGTACCCCCAGACCTCCTGGAGCAGCTGCGCCCGGGTGAACACCCGGCCTGCGTGCTGGGCCAGGTATTTGAGCAGCTCGAACTCCTTGTACGTCAGTTCGAGCGTGCGCCTGCGCAGCCGGGCCGTGTAGGTCGCCTCGTCGATCACCAGGTCACCCACCGCAGAGCTTGATCACCGGGGTGGACAGCTCGGCGAGCTGCTCCTGCTGGGCGAGGATGGTGTCCGCCCCCGCCGACAGTTCGATCTCCAGCAGGGCGATGCGGAGCGTGTTCAGCACGGTCGCCAGGGCCAGCCGCCCCGGTAGGCGATGTCCGCGGGCTCGTCGCGCCGCTCCCACAGCCGCAGCACCGGCTCCTTGAGCACGGTGACGTCGGGACGGCTGCTCCCGGACCGTCCCCCCGCGGCTCGGGAGGCGAGTGTGCCGAGCACCGTACGCACGGTGCCGAACCCCTCCGCCGACGGATCCTCCTCGGCTCCGGTCTCGATCAC
>NZ_KB912483.1:42567-48443 GCF_000383775.1 Saccharomonospora halophila 8 | reverse complement strand
GCCGTTGCTGGCCGCCCAGACCGCCGTGTTCGCCGTCGGGGTGGTCGCGGGCCCGTCCGCCACCCCGTACGCGCTGCTGTACCGCGTGCTCGTCGCGCCCCGGCTCTCCCCCACCGACGACCGGGAGGCCGTCGCGCCGTTGCGGTTCGCGCAGGGGGTGGGACTCCTGTTCGCGGTCGCGGGCACCGTCGGTTACGTCAGCGGGCTGACCGCGCTCGGCCTCGTCGCCACGGCCCTCGCGCTGTTCGCGGCACTGCTCAACGCGGTGTTCGACGTGTGTCTGGGGTGCGAGGTGTACCTGCTCCTGCGGCGGGTCACACCACGCACCGAGCGGGTTTGAGGACACCGGGCGGAAACCGGCCGGGGCAGGCACCCCCACATCCGAGATCCCCGAGGAAACGCACCGACAATTCTGAGGAAAGAGAGCGACCATGAGCCGTGACGACGTCCTGGTCACCGCCCAGTGGGCCGAGGACAACCTGAACACGCCCGGCGTGGTGTTCGCCGAGGTCGACGAGGACACGACCGCCTACGAGGGCGGGCACATCCCGGGCGCGGTCCGCATCGACTGGCGCACCGAGCTCCAGGACCCCGTCCGCAGGGACTTCGTCGACAAGGCGGGCTTCGAGAAGCTCATGTCGGCCAAGGGCATCTCGAACGACGACCTGGTGATCCTCTACGGCGGCAACAACAACTGGTTCGCCGCCTACGCCTACTGGTACTTCAAGCTCTACGGGCACGACAACGTCAAGCTGCTGGACGGCGGCCGCAAGAAGTGGGAGCTCGACGGCCGTGAGCTGGTCACCGGCGAGGTCGACCGGGAGCGCACCGACTACACCGCGGCCGAGCAGGACCAGACGCTGCGCGCGTTCCGGGACGAGGTCGTCGGAGCGATCAACACCAAGAATCTGGTGGACGTTCGCTCGCCGGACGAGTTCTCCGGCAAGCTGCTCGCACCCGCGCACCTGCCGCAGGAGACGGCCCAGCGCGCCGGGCACATCCCGAGCGCGGTGAACGTACCGTGGTCGAAGGCCGCCAACGAGGACGGCACGTTCAAGTCCGCCGAGGAGCTGGAGCAGCTCTACAAGGACGCGGGCCTGGACACGTCGAAGCCCACGATCGCCTACTGCCGGATCGGGGAGCGCTCCAGCCACACCTGGTTCGCGCTGCACGAGCTGGTCGGGCTGTCCGACGTGAAGAACTACGACGGGTCCTGGACCGAGTACGGCTCGCTGGTCGGCGTGCCGGTGGAGACGGGAGAGAAGTGATGAGCGACGGTTGCGGCGCCCCCGCGCAGACCGCCACGGCGACCGACGCGGACGCGAACGGCCAGGTGGTCGTGGCGGGCACGGTCACCGGCACCGACGGACCGCTCGGCGGTGCCTACGTCCGGCTGCTCGACTCCGGCGGCGAGTTCGCCGGGGAGGTGCAGGCCTCGCCCGAGGGCGAGTTCCGCTTCTACGCGGCCCCGGGCACCTGGACGGTGCGCGCCCTGCACCGCACCGGCACCGGCGAGACCGCGATCACCACCGAATCCGCGGGCGTCCACCGGGTGACGATCCCGATCACCTGACCCCGCCGGTCACCCCGGGTGTTGCCGTGAAGGGCACTTTCCCTGCGTCCGACGCAGGGAAAGTGCCCCTCGCTGCGCAGGGCGCAGGGAAGGTGCCCCTCACGGCACCCACGGGGGGTGTGACGTGGGTACCGGGGGGCTTTTGCGTGGGGTGGGGCGGGTTATCCTGCGGGCGTGGAGATTATCTTTACGACGCTGCTGGTCCTGGCCATCGTCGCGACCACGTGGTTCGGCGGCTACGTGGTCTACCGGCTGTACTCCGACCAGCGCTGAGCCGAGAGAGTTCGATGACCAGCGGTGACGAGGCGGTCCGTGCCGCCGCCCAGCGGGCCGAGGTGACGGGGACACGCAACATCCCGCAGCTCGACGACCTGCCCATCCCCGGTGACACGGCCAACCTGCGCCAGGGTGAGAACCTGAACGACGCCTGCCTGGCCCTGCTGCCGCTCGTCGGGGTGTGGCGCGGCGAGGGTGAGGTCAGCTACCCGACGATGGAGCGTTCGTACCGCTTCGCGCAGCAGCTCACCATCGCCCACGACGGGCGCCCGTTCCTCTACCACGAGGCACGGGCGTGGCTGCTCGACGACGACGGCGAGGTGCTGCGGCCCGCCGCGCGGGAGACCGGCTTCTGGCGTCCGCAGCCCGACGACACGATCGAGCTGCTGCTGACCCACTCCACCGGTTTCGTGGAGCTGTACTACGGCACACCGAAGAGCCAGAGCGCCTGGGAGCTGGGCACCGACGCCGTGGTGCGGTCCGCCAGCGCCAAGGAGGTCACGGCGGCCAAGCGGCTCTACGGCATCGTCAACAACGGCGATCTCGGCTGGGTCGAGGAGCGCGCGATGATGGGGCACGAGATGACCCCGCACTGTTCCGCGCTGCTGCACCGCATCGCCGGCTGAGTCGTCCGCGTCGTCGGCTGAGTCGTCCGCGTCGTCCGGCGGCGTCATCGGGCGGGGCCACACCCGTCGGCGGTCCGGCCGGGGCCGGGAATCAGCGGGTCAGCGGTACTGCCGCTCGTACGCCTCGGCCAGCTCGGCGTGCGGCCCGGTCGAGTCCGGCAACGGTGTCCCGTCCAGGGTGTGCACCCGGGTGAGCTTGCGCACCGACGACGCCAGCAACACCGCGTCGGCCGAGAAGAGCTCCTCCGCGGCGATCGGCTCGATCTTCGTGGCCCACCCGGCCGCCTCGGCGGCACGGAAGACGGCACGCTGGGTCGTGCCGGGCAGGATCCCGACGGTCGGCGGCGGGGTGTGGAGCGTGCCGCCGCGCACGAGGACCACGGTGGACGTCGGCCCCTCCAGCACCGACCCGTCGGTCGCGGTGAACACCACGTCGTCGGCACCGCGCCGGGCCGCCTCCCGCAACGCGGCCATGTTCACCCCGTAGGACAGCGTCTTCGCCCCCAGCAGCAGCCACGGCGCCCGTTCGGCGAGGTCCGGTGCGAACCCCCGGTCCAGGCGTACCGCCGCCACCCCGTCGACCCGCGCGGACCGCACCGGCTCGGCGATGTCCATGCCCAGGGCATAGCCGACCGGCTCGGCGTCCGGGTCGCCTTCGGCGCCCCGGGTGTACACCAGCTTCACCGCGATCTCGTCCGGCCCGGTCCAGTTCTCCACCACCTGCCGGACGGCGCGCTCCCACGCGGCGCGGTCCGGCTCGGGCAGGTCGAGCATGGCGGCCGACCGGGCCAGGCGGTCCAGATGCGCATTGAGCTCCCGAGGCACGCCGTCGACCACGAGCACGGTCTCGAAGATGCCGTCCCCGCGCAGCAGGCCGAGGTCGTCGACCCGGATCTGCGGACGGTCCGGATCGGCCAGGGTCCCGTCGAGGAAGGCGAGCACGCGCATGGGACCACGGTACCCATCCGCCACGCCCCGGCCACGCCACGCGGCCGCGGGGGGCGCGCGCCGCATACGATCGGGGCATGGCGTATGAGTCCCCGCTGCTCGGTCTCTCCGGTGCCGTGGCCACCCCCGACGATCACCCCGAACAGGGCGTCCCCTGGCATTGGGGGGACCCGTTCGGCGAGCAACGCACCGCGGTGCGCGGCGTGGCCGTGGTGGACCGCTCGCACCGGGAGGTGCTCACGGTCGGTGGCCCGGAACGGCTGTCCTGGCTGCACCTGGTGCTGTCCCAGCACGTCTCCGGGCTGCCCGACGACACGGGCACCGAGGCGCTGGTGCTGGACAGCTGGGGCCGGATCGACACGCACATGGTCGTCGCGCACACCGGCGGGACCGTGTACCTGGACAGCGATCCGGAAGCCGAGGCCACCAGCGCCCTGCCGAAGGGTGGCAGGCAGCCGCTGCGCGACTACCTGGAGGCCATGAAGTTCTGGTCCCAGGTGGAGATCGCCGACGCCACCGCCGACCTCGCGGTGCTCACCCTGCTGGGGCCGGACGTTGCCCGGGTGCTCGACACGCTCGGGATCACACTCGGCGACGACCCGTACGCGGTCACCCCACTGGCGGACGGCGGGCTGGCCCGCCGGATGCCGTGGCCCGGCCGGTCGGCGGTGGACCTGCTGGTGCCCCGCGCCGAACTGGCGCGGTGGTGGCAACGGATCACCGACGCGGGCGCCCGTCCCGCGGGCGTGTGGGCCTTCGACGCGCTGCGGGTCGAGTCGCTGCGCCCGCGCTTCGGCGTGGACACCGACGAACGCGCGATCCCGCACGAGGTGAACTGGATCGACACCGCGGCGCACGTGGCGAAGGGCTGCTACCGCGGCCAGGAGACCGTGGCCAAGGTGCACAACGTCGGCAAACCACCACGCCGGATGGTGCTGCTGCACCTGGACGGATCCCCGGAGATCTACCCCGAGACGGGTGACCCGGTACAGCACGGGGACCGCACGGTCGGCCGGGTCGGCAGCGTGGCCGAGCACCACGAACTGGGCCCGGTGGCGCTGGCCCTGCTCAAGCGGTCCGTGACGGCCGACGCCGAGCTGCGCGCGGGCGATCCCGAGCAGGACCGCGCCGTGCAGGCCGCCGTGGACCCCGACTCGGTTCCCGCCGAGCACGTCGCACCGGGCCGACAGGCGGCGCAGCGGCTCCGTGGGTGAGCGCGGATCACCGGGTGACATGGTCGCCGGGCACTGGCGTGTCCGGCCGTCGTAGAGCAGGATGATCACGTGATCGAAGTCCGGCCAGGGGGACGCCGTCGCATCGACCGCGTCCTCGCCGACGACTATGCACGCGGGATCGACCGGTTGCCGATGTCCACCCTGCGCTCCCGCCGGGACGAGGCGGCACAGGAGGAGACCGACCTGTCGTACCTGCGCCGGCTGCTGCACGCCCGCATCGACATCGTCCGCGCCGAGCAGGAGCGCCGCACCTCGGGCGCGGTGACGAGCGTGGTGGACCAGCTGGCCGCGATCCTCGCGGACAACGCGCTCGGCCCCGCCACCGGCTCGGGCAGGCACCAGACGCTCGAACCGTCGCGGGCGGGCGCCTACCGCCGCAGGGCCGAGGCCCTGGTGGGCGACGCCGACCTGTCCGACGTCACGGCGCTGTCCGACGACACACTCACCGACACCCTGGCCAGCTACCGGGAGCAGGAGCGCTCCGTCTCCCAGCGGCGGCGGGAGGTGCAGGCGGTGGTGGACGCCTTCAACGCCGAGATGGCCCGCCGGTACGCGCAGGGCAGCGCCTCGGTGGACGAGCTGCTGGCCGACGAACGTGGCACCGCGGGCGGCACCGGCGCCCCGGACGGGGAAGGAGGCCGCGCGTGACGCGGTTCCGGGACAACAGCCGGTTCCGGGACAACCCGGTGCTGGTGGAGGTCGTGCGCTCGGGTGTGGTGGAGAGCGTCCACCGGGGCGCGCTCGTCGTCACCGCACCCGACGGGTCCGTCCGCGCCGCGCTCGGCGACGTGACGAGCCCGGTCTTCGCCCGGTCGGCGAACAAGCCGTTCCAGGCGCTGGGGATGCTGCGTGCGGGGCTGGAGGTCGACGACACCGACCTGGCCCTCGTGGCCGCCTCGCACACCGGCGAACCCGGCCACGTCGACCGGGCGTTGACCCTGCTGTCGGCCGCGGGCCTCGGCGAGGAGGATCTGCGCTGCCCGCCCGAGCCACGCCGGGCGGCGATGAACTGCTCGGGCAAGCACGCGGGAATGCTCGCCACCTGTGTGCGGCGGGGCTGGTCCACGGCGGACTACACCGATCCGGCCCACCCGCTGCAACGCACGATCGCGGACACCGTCTCCGAACTCACCGGCGAGCCGATCGCCGCCACCGCCGTCGACGGCTGCGGCGCCCCGCTGTTCGCGTTCTCGCTCACCGGTCTGGCGCGCGCGTTCG
>NZ_KB912483.1:37196-42467 GCF_000383775.1 Saccharomonospora halophila 8 | reverse complement strand
CTGCGCGCGGCCTGCCGGTTCCGGCGCTGCGCACGGTGTTCGCTCGCCGCGATCGTGAGCACCCCGTCGGTCAGCCGGTGGTCGAGCCGTGCCAGCAGGCGCTCGCGCAGGTCGTCCGGCACGACCGGCGACCGCGCCACGTCGAAGGACAGCTCCACACGGGACTCCGTGGTGTTCACGCCCTGCCCGCCGGGGCCGGACGAGCGGGAGAAGCGCTCGGACAACTCGGACTCCGGAAGCCACAACCCGCCCGTCACCCGGATCCCGTCCACCCCGGTCGCCCTCTTCCGTCCGCTCGCCACCGTCGTCACCGCCGCCGGCGTCCGCAGTGCTCAGAACCGGGGATGGTCCCCGGTGAGCGACACCCGCGGCTCGTTCTCGTCCTCGGCACGGCGCACGTCGCCGAGCACCCAGGCGGGCACGTGGCGGGCGGTGAGCACGGCCAGCGCCCGGTCCACGTCCTCCGGGGAGACGACGGCGGCCATGCCCACCCCCATGTTGAACGTGCGCTCCATCTCCGCGCGTTCGACCCGCCCGCGCCGGGCGATCACCGCGAACACCGGGTCGGGCGTCCACGTGTGCCGTTCGAGGTGGGCGACCAGCCCGGCGGGCACGACCCGCGCGAGGTTGGCCTGCAGCCCGCCCCCGGTGATGTGCGCGAAGGTGCGGACGTCGGCCTCGGCCGACAGCGCGAGGCAGTCCTTGGCATAGACGCGGGTGGGTTCGAGCAACTGCTCCCCGAGGGTGCGGCCGAACTCCTCCACATGCCCGCCCAGCGGCATCCGCGCGACGTCCAGCAGCACGTGCCGGGCGAGCGAGTAGCCGTTGGAGTGCAGACCGGTCGACCCCATCCCGATCACGACGTCCCCCGGGCGCACCTGGTCGGGCCCCAGCACCTCGGACGCCTCGACCACGCCGACGCCGGTCGCCGAGAGGTCGTAGTCGTCCTCGGCCATCATCCCGGGGTGTTCGGCGGTCTCGCCTCCGAGCAGGGCGCATCCGGCCTGCACACACCCCTCGGCGATGCCGGAGACGAGCGCTTCGACCTTTTCCGGCACCACCTTGCCGACCACGAGGTAGTCCTGCAGGAACAGCGGCTCCGCCCCGGTGACCACCAGGTCGTCCACCACCATCGCCACCAGGTCGATCCCCACGGTGTCGTGCTTGTCGAGCGCCTGCGCGACGGCGATCTTCGTGCCGACACCGTCGGTCGACGAGGCGAGCAGCGGCTCCTGCCAGCGCCCGGCCTTGAGCGAGAACAGTCCGGCGAAGCCGCCCACCCCGCCGACCACCTCCGGCCTTCCCGCGCGGGCGGCGTGCGGCTTGAGCAGCTCGACGGCCTGGTCACCGGCGTCGATGTCGACCCCGGCTGCGGCGTACGTGGCGCTCGTGGGCTCGGTCACGAGGCGAACTCCATCCTCAACTTCGACAACGGGCTAGTGCGGCCCGACGACATCCCCGGCACCGTACTCCCCGGACGGCGCGGGGGCCGATCCCGCGTCCCCCGTGCGGTCCGATTCCCCGGACGGGGTGTCGCCCCTGGTCACCGACCCCTTGCGGGCCGGTGCGGCGGTGTGGTCACCACCGCCGAGGTTCTCCAGGAAGTGCTTGCCGATCAGTTCGTCCTCGGGCAGCGGGATGGGGTACTCGCCGTCGAAACACGCCGCGCACAGCCGGGAGGACGGCTGTTCCGAGGCGGCCACGAGGCCGTCCAGGGAGACGTATCCGAGCGAGTCCGCGCTGATCGCACGCCGGATCCCGTCCTCGTCGGCCCCGTTCGCGACCAGCTCGGCCGGGGAGGCGAAGTCGATCCCGTAGAAGCACGGCCAGCGCACCGGGGGCGAGGCGATCCGTACGTGCACCTCCAGCGCCCCGGCCTCCCGCAGCATCCGCACCAGGGCGCGCTGGGTGTTCCCGCGCACGATGGAGTCGTCCACCACGACCAGCCGCTTGCCCCGGATCACCTCGCGCAGCGGGTTCAACTTGAGCCGGATGCCGAGCTGCCGGATGGTCTGCGAGGGCTCGATGAAGGTGCGCCCCACGTAGCCGTTCTTGACCAGCCCGGAACCGTACGGGATGCCCGACGCGGTGGCGTACCCGATGGCGGCGGGTGTGCCGGACTCGGGCACGGGGATCACCAGGTCGGCGTCGGCGGGGTGTTCCTCGGCCAGTCTGCGGCCGATGTCCACCCGGGTGGCGTGCACGCTGCGCCCGGCGATCGAGGTGTCCGGCCGGGCGAGGTAGACGTACTCGAACACGCACCCCTTCGGCTCCGGCACGGCGAACCGCTCCGACCGCAGACCACCCGCGTCGATGGCGATCAGCTCGCCGGGCTCGACCTCCCGGACGAACGAGGCGCCGACGATGTCCAGTGCCGCGGTCTCGCTGGCCACGACCCAGCCGCGCTCCAACCTGCCGAGCACGAGCGGCCGCACACCGTGCGGGTCGCGGGCGGCGTAGAGGGTGTTCTCGTCGGAGAAGGTCAGGCAGAAGGCCCCGCGCACGGTCGGCAGCAGGTCGAGCGCCGCCGCCTCGACCCCCTTGTCGGCCGCCGCCTCCGCCAGCAGACCACAGATCAGGTCGGAGTCGGTCGTGGCGCCCCCGCGTTCGACGACGCCCCGCTCGCGGGCCCGGTCGTGCAGCTCGTGGGTGTTCACGAGGTTCCCGTTGTGCCCCAGGGCGAGCCCGGTGCCGGTGGCGGTGGTGCGGAACGTCGGCTGGGCGTTCTCCCAGCTCCCACCGCCGGTGGTCGAGTAGCGGCAGTGGCCCACGGCCACGTGCCCCTGCAACGACGAGAGCACCTGTTCGTCGAAGACCTGGCTGACCAGGCCCAAATCCTTGAACACGACGATCCGGTCCCCGTCGGAGACCGAGATACCCGCCGCCTCCTGGCCCCGGTGCTGCAGGGCGTAGAGGCCGTAGTAGGTCAGTTTCGCGACGTCCTCACCCGGCGCCCAGACGCCGAAGACACCGCATTCCTCACGAGGCTCGGCCTCGGGCTGTTCCACCGGAAGGCTCCCCTGCATACGAGAACGGGCCGCCCCGTCAGTGTAGTGCGCCGGGGGCGGCCCGTTCTCGTGATGTCGCGCTCAACCGTTCACGGGGTGGCGGCGAGCCACTTGGCACGCCCTCTGGTGCCCGGCACCCAGCAGCCCCGCGCGCCACCGGACCGGCGGGGGGCGGAGGTTTCCTCCGGCACCTCGGGCAGCTCCAGCAGGGCGTCGACCACGTCGGCCAGCGCACCGTCCCGGCTCCAGAGGACCGTCCGGGGGGCGAGGATGTCGGCTTCGTCGACCGGCATCCGCGTGGCGTTCACCGCGTCCTCCGCGTCGAGGCGGACGACGTCGACCACGGCACCGTGCGCACGCACGCCGACGATCGTCATGATCTCCCCGCTGTCGTCCCGGGGATGCACGAACCGGTATCCGTGTCCGATCAGCCGGCCGAGAACCTCCTCGACCTCCCGCGCCTCGGCGGTCTCGTCGATCCCGGAAAGCTCAGCCGGCGAGGTCATCGAACTCACCGTCCTTGACGCCCGCGAGGAACGCGGCGATCTCGGCCTTGGTGTAGACGAGCGCGGGCCCCTGGGGATCACGGGAGTTGCGCATCGCGATTCCCCCGCCGCTGAGTGGGGCGACCTCCACGCAATTGCCCATCGCACCGCTGTAGGCGCTCCTGCGCCACACCACGCCCGCGAGCGACTCCGAGGAGATTCCGTTGTCGACCGTCCTCGCCATGATCCTCACCTTCCCGACTGACACCATTGGAGGATGCATCTGCACGTGCAGTTGATCTTGCAACGCACGGTAGCACGACGCCCGTGCAGATGTGGATGCACGTGCAGGTGCGAGTTCACGAAGTATTCGTCACAGCGTGAACTGAATCACATCGGACAACCTCCGCGCAGCTCAAACCGCCCTTCCGGGTGACTGTGGACACCGGGGACGGCCCGCGTCCGCAGCGGTGGTGCAGCGGGGCACGCGCCCGGCTTCAAGCCTCGGCGCGCACCTTGAGCAGCATCTGCCGGGAGCGATCTGGGGTCTCGGCGTCCACGGCCAGCCGGTCGAGCGAGCGCCCGACGAGCTCGATCTCGTCCGGACGGTCCAGGTAGATCCCGCCCGCGATGTGCTCGATGTAGCCGATGTTCGGCAGTTCGGGCTCGGCGAAGCGCAACATCGTGAAGGCTCCCTCGGCCGCGTACCCGCTGCGCTCGTACGGGACCACCTGGATGGTGACGTGCGGAAGAGTGATCATTTCCAGCAGGTGGTCGAGCTGGGCCCGGTGTACCCGTCTGCCCCCGATGGGCCGGTGCAGCACCGACTCGTCCAGCACCACCCACAGCCGGGGCGAATTCGGGCGGAACAGCAGCCGCTGGCGCCGCATCCGCAGCGCCACCCGCCCCTCGGCGGCGGCGCTGGCCGTCTCCGGGAGCCCGTGGGTGATCACCGCACGCGCGTAGTCCTCGGTCTGCAACAGGCCGGGGACGAACTGCAGCTCGTAGGTCTGGATCCGGGAGGCGGCCTCCTCCAGTCCGACGAAATCGTCGAACCAGCGCGGCATGTAGTCGTTGAACTTCTGCCACCAGCCCGGTTGATTGGACTCCTTGACCATGTCGAGGAACACGGCCCGCTCCCCGGGGTCGGACACCCCGTACAGGGTGAGCAGGTCCCGGACGTCACGATCCTTGAAACCGACCCGGCCGAGTTCGAGCCTGCTGATCTTCGACTCGGACGCCCGGATGTGATAGCCCGCGTCGGCACGGGCGATGTCCGCCCGCTCCCGCAGACGGCGGAGCTGGGCACCGAGGATCATCCGGCGCGCGGTGGGCCCGGTCCCCGGTTCCGCCCCGGAGTCGTCGTGCGCAGCCATGCCGCCTTCCATTCCCCACTCCCGATACGCCGAGCTGATCCGTCGGACGCGCCGGCTGTCGTCCGGCCGGTGAATCGTACCGGAGGAATCCGTCCGATCGTCGAAAGTACACCGTGGACCACCGGGGGCACAGCCGTCGTGGTCGACGCCGGGTCGCCGTCAGACCCGCACGACCGGCAGCCGGTGTGCCACCTCGGCGGCCCGGGCCCCGGACACGTCGACCCGCCCGGACTCCACCGCGTCCGTCCACTCCAGACGCCCGGTCGCCAGCTCCAGCCAGGTTCGGGGGTCGGTCTCCACCACGTTGGGCGGGGTGCCCCGGGTGTGCCTCGGCCCGGCGACGCACTGGACCGCCGCGTACGGCGGCACGCGGACCTCGACGCTGCGCCCCGGCGCCACCCC
>NZ_KB912483.1:31006-37096 GCF_000383775.1 Saccharomonospora halophila 8 | reverse complement strand
GACGGCGGCACGGGCACGGGTGCGGCCGCGGCCGCGCAGCGCGTCGCCGACGGTCTGAACAACGACGACACCGCGGGACTCCGGCGCCTGGCCTGCCCCGACGCCACCGAAAAGGTCCCGCGCACGATCCGCACGGCACCGGCGATCCGCGACGTGAAGGTCGTCGGCGACATCCGGGAGACCGGGAACACCGCGACGGCGCGGATGGCGTACCAGCGCAACAGTATGCGGGTCACGACCGTCCTCGCCCGGCGAGACGGTGACTGGTGCTGGAAGGACGTCGTCCCGGGCGAGACCGGCACCGGTCCGGGCACCGGCGGCACGTCGAGCAGCCCCGCCCACCCCGGCGCGGAGGAGACACCGGGCGGGGACAGCGACCCCGCTCCGGCCGCGGGCGGCGAGGCCGACCAGCTCGCGCAGCGGTTTCTCGACACCCTGCACAGCGGGGACCGCGACGCGGCCCTGGGGCACTTCTGTGAGAACACCACGTCGCTGAGCGAGGATCACGTCAAAGCCGTCACGAACGGCTCCGCCGAGCTCACCGCCACGCTCTCCGGCGAACCGCGGGAGGACGACTTCGCCACCATCCACCTGTACGACCTGAGCGGCACGCTGGACGGCAGCGAGACCTCGGGACTGCTCTCGATCATCGACATGCGGGGCGAGCTCTGCGTCAGCACCTTCACGCTGTTCTGACCGACCCGACACCGTCCAAACCGTTCCGGTCAGCCACGGCGTCAACTCACTGATGTTCTCGTGAGGTGACCGCCACGGCGGGCGAGCACCCGGCGGGGCGGGCGGCCGAGGCGACGATCAGTCCTCGAACAGCGCGGGGAGCGCGCTCTCCCACGCCGTGCGCAGCTCGTCGAGGCCGAAGGTCGCCACGTCCTGGATCTCCAGCGCCCCGGAGTCCGGGTCGACCACGCCGGCCTTACGCCACGGCAGACCCCGCGCCGAGCACATCTCGGTGAACCGCAATTCCTCGCTGCGCGGCACCGCCACGAGCACCCGCCCCGCCGACTCGGAGAACAACTGCACGAAGGGGTCGGCGTCCGGATCGAGCACGAGGCGCGCGCCGCACTGGCCGATCAGCGCCATCTCCACGGCCGCCTGCGCCAGCCCCCCGTCCGAGAGGTCGTGCGCCGCCGAGAGCATCCCGTCCCGGGAGCCCGCGACCAGGATCTCGGCCAGCAGCCGCTCCCGCTCCAGGTCCGGGACCGGTGGTGTGCCGCCGAGGTGGCCGTGCACGATCTTCGCCCACGCCGACCCGCCGAACTCGTCCCGGGTGTCGCCGAGCAGCAGCAGGCTCTCGCCCGCCTCGTTGCCGATCCCGGTGGGGATACGCCGCCGGACGTCGTCCAGCACACCGAGTACGCCGACCACCGGGGTGGGCAGGATCGCACGGTCGCCGGTCTGGTTGTAGAAGCTGACGTTGCCGCCGGTCACCGGCACCCCGAGCTCGGCACAGCCGTCCGCGAGGCCGTGCACGGCGCGTTCGAACTGCCACATCACGCCCGGGTCGTGCGGCGAACCGAAGTTGAGGCAGTTCGACACCGCGGTCGGCATCGCACCGCTGGTGGCGACGTTGCGGTACGCCTCGGCCAGCGCGAGCCGGGTTCCGGTGTACGGGTCGAGGCGGACGAACCGGCTGTTGCAGTCCGTGGCCACCGCGACCCCGCGGCCGGTCGACTCGTCGACCCGGATCACCCCGGAATCCGACGGCTGCGCCAACACGGTGTTGCCGCGCACGTAGCGGTCGTACTGCTGAGTGACCCACTCCCGCGAGGCCAGCTCCGGCGACGACACCATCCGCAGCAGGGTGTCCCGCAGTTCGTCCGGAGTGGACGGACGCGGGAGCCGGTCCGGGGAGTTCGCCCCGATGTCGTCCTGCTCCGCGGGCCGCGCGTACGGGCGGTCGTAGACCGGACCCTGGTGGGCGACGGTGCGGGGCGGCACGTCCACCACCGTCTCGCCGTGCCAGCGCACCACCAGGTTGTCGCCGTCGGTGACCTCGCCGATCTCGGTGGCGAGCACGTCCCATTCGCGGCACACCGCCATGAATTCGTCCACATCGGACGGACTAACCACGGCGCACATGCGCTCCTGCGACTCACTGGACAGGATCTCGGCGGGGGTCATGCCCTCAGCACGCAGCGGCACCCGGTCCAGGTCGACACGCATTCCACCGTCGCCTGCCGCGGCCAGCTCCGAGGTCGCGCAGGACAGGCCCGCACCGCCGAGGTCCTGGATACCCACGACCAAGCGCTTGTCGAACAGTTCGAGGCAGCACTCGATGAGGACCTTCTCGGTGAACGGGTCGCCCACCTGCACGCTCGGCAGCTTCTTCCGCCCGCCCGCGCTCTCCGCACCCGAGAACGTGTCGCTGGCCAGCACCGACACCCCGCCGATGCCGTCGAGGCCGGTCCGCGCACCGAACAAGATGATCTTGTTGCCGGTCCCCGAGGCGTGCGCCAGGTGCAGGTTCTCGGTGCGCATGGCGCCCACACAGAGTGCGTTCACCAGCGGATTGCCCGCGTAGCTTTCGTCGAACACGACCTCGCCGCCGACGTTGGGCAAACCGAGGCAGTTGCCGTAGCCGGCGATGCCCGCGACGACCCCCGGCAGCACCCGGCGGGTGTCGGCGGCCTCGGCGGGACCGAACCGCAACGGGTCGGCCACCGCGAGCGGCCGCGCCCCCATCGCGAGGATGTCGCGCACGATGCCGCCGACGCCCGTGGCCGCACCCTGATACGGCTCCACATAGGACGGATGGTTGTGACTCTCCACCTTGAACGTGACGGCCCAGCCGTCCCCGACGTCCACCACGCCCGCGTTCTCGCCGATCCCGGCGAGCATCTTCGCGCGCATCTCCGGCGTGGTGGTCTCGCCGAAGTACGCCAGATGCCGCTTCGACGACTTGTACGAGCAGTGCTCGCTCCACATCACGGAGTACATGGCCAGCTCGGCCTCGGTGGGCCTGCGGCCGAGGATGCCGCGGATGCGCTCGTACTCGTCGTCGGCCAGGCCCAGTTCCCGGTACGGCTGCGCCAGTTCCGGGGTCCGCTCGGCGTGCGCGGTGGTGTCGGGGGAGTCGGAAACCACGGATGCGGGGTCGGTCTCGGGTGCTGCCACGTTGTCCAGCCTAGTCGGGCGGGTAGGGGGTCGAGGCGGGTCAGGCCGCCGGGGCGGGAGTCCGTCCGAGCGCGTCGAGCGCGGAGTAGAACACCCCGAGACCGTCGTCGGACGGGCCGGTGAGCGCGTCGATGGCGTGTTCGGGATGCGGCATGAGACCGAGCACCCGCCCGTTCGCGCTGCGGATGCCGGCGATGTCCCGACGGGAGCCGTTGGGGTTCTCGTCGACGTAGCGCAGCACCACGCGACCGTCACCCTCCAGCCCGTCCAGGGTCGCCTCGTCGGCGACGTAGCCGCCCTCGCCGGACTTGAGCGGGATCAGGATCTCGGCGCCGGGTTCGTAGCGGGTGCTCCACACCGAGGTGGTGTCCTCCACGCGCAGCCACTGGTCCCGGCAGACGAAGTGCAGCTTCTCGTTGCGTACCAGCGCACCCGGCAGCAGGCCCGCCTCACACAGGATCTGGAAACCGTTGCAGATGCCCAGCACCGGCATCCCGCGGCCCGCGGCCTCCACGACCGAGCTCATCACCGGGGCGAACCGCGCGATCGCGCCGCACCGCAGATAGTCGCCGTAGGAGAAACCACCCGGCACCACCACGGCGTCGACGCCGTGCAGGTCGGCGTCGGCGTGCCACAGCGGCACCGCCTCGGCCCCGGACCGGGTCACCGCGCGGGAGGCGTCGACGTCGTCCAGCGTGCCGGGGAAGGTGATGACGCCGATGCGCGCACTCACGCCTCGACCCTCCGTACGGTCCACTCCTCGATCACCGGGTTCGCCAGGAACCCCTCGGCGATCCGGGACAGGGTCTCGTCGTCGACGTCGTCGTCGACGTCGAGCTCGAAGTGTTTCCCCTGGCGGACCCCGCCCACGCCGTCGAAGCCGAGGCGGCCGAGCGCACCGGCGACCGCCTGGCCTTGTGGGTCGAGAATCTCGGGTTTGGGCATGACGTCGACGACTACTCGGGCCACGACAGGCTGCTCCTCGATTTGACGCAGTCGATGCGCGTCGAGCGTAACCCAGAGGCCGAGGAGCCCCCGACACCCCTCGGCCCCCGGGCCGCCTTCTTCACCCGGCTCTCACATCGGTAGACGCACGGAGGGAAGCCCACGTTGCCCGGGACGAGGTGTCCGGATCGATTTCGTCGGATCGGCCGAGCACCCGATCCGGAGGAGTGACCGTGTGTGGCGACCACAGGACAGGTGACCGTGAAGGGCACTTTCCCTGCGTCAAACGCAGTGAGGGGCACTTTCCCTGCGTTGAGTGCAGGAAAAGTGCCCTTCACGACACAACCCGGACCGGACGGGTCAGCGGCGGCCGTGCAGGCGGGTGATGAGTTTGCGGATGGTGTCTTCCGTCTTGCGGGTGCGGGCGAAGGTGGTGAGGGCGACCGGTGTGGGGAAGCGTTGGCGCGCGATCGCCTTCGGGCGGGCGAACTCGCGCAGCCCCTCGGGCCCGTGGATGCGGCCGAAGCCGGAGTCGCCGATGCCGCCGAACGGCAGGGACGCGATGCCCGCGAAGGACAGCGGGGCGTTGATCGCGGTCTGCCCGGTGCGGAGCCTGCGGGCCAGCTCCGTCCCCCGGCGTTTGGAGAACACCGTGGAGCCGAGGCCGTAGGTCGAGTCGTTCGCCTTGTCGACGGCCTCGTCCATGTCGGCCACGCGGGTGATCGTGACGGTCGGGCCGAAAGTCTCCCGGCACACCGCCTCGGAGTGGTCGGGCACGTCCACCAACACGGTCGGACGCACGTACCGCTCGCCCACGGCGTCGGAGCCGCCGAGCAGGGCCCGCCCGCCCCGGGCGAGGGCGTCGGTGATGTGCGAGCGCACCACGTCGAGCTGCGCGGGCATGGTCATCGGGCCGTAGTCCGAACCCGGCTCGACCTTCGTCGCCCGGTCCACGACCTTGTCCACGAACGCGTCGTGGATGTCGGTGTGCGCGTACACCCGCTCGACGCCCACGCAGGTCTGCCCCGCGTTGGAGAACGCGCCCCACACGGCCGCGTCGGCGGCGGCGTCCAGGTCGGCGTCCGAGTCGACCAGCAGCGGGTCCTTCCCGCCCGCCTCGATGATGACCGGCGTGAGCCGCTCCGCGGCGGTCGCCATGATCTTCTTACCGGTCTCGGCGGACCCGGTGAAGGCGATCTTGTCCACGTCCGCGCGGGTGAGCGCCGCGCCGGTGGCACCGAATCCGGTGATCAGATCGAACACCGGGTACTCCGGGACCGCCTCGGCGAAGGCGTCCACCAGCCACCGGCCCACCCCGGGCGTGTACTCGCTGGGCTTGAAAACCACGGCGTTCCCGGCCGCGAGGGCGTAGCTGATCGATCCCAGTGGGGTGAACACCGGGTAGTTCCACGGGCCGATGACGCCGACCACCCCGAGCGGCTGGTACTCCACGGTCGCCGCCTGGTTCGACATCAACAGGCCGGGGGAACGGCGCTGCCGCCCGAGCACCTTGCGCGCGTTCCGGGCGGCCCACTCGATGTGCTCGACGGCCAGCACCACCTCGAGCTGGGCGTCGCCCGCGGGCTTGCCGGTCTCGGCGCTGACGACCGCGCACAGTTCGTCCATGCGGCGGGCGACGACACCCTTCCACCGGCGCAGGCGCTCGGCACGCCCCGCGAAGCCCAGCGAGTCCCACCACCCGGCGGCCTCGCGGGCACGGGACACGGCCGCGTTCACGTCGTCGGCGCTGTGCACCGGATGGGTCCCGACAACGGCGTCGGTGGCGGGGTCGAGGGAGTCGAACGTCTCGACGGCCTGGGCGGTGCTGGTCATACCGACCACCCTACGACGCGGGAGTGTTACTGACAACACGCCAACAACCGCATGCGGGACACGATCAGGGCGCGGTGGACTCTCGTGCCGCACCGGGAACGGGCCCGGCCGTGGTTCCGTCCGGGCCCACCGACCCGGCGGCCCGGCTCTCCGCCCGCTCCGCCCTCGCCGACCGCACCG
>NZ_KB912483.1:28246-30906 GCF_000383775.1 Saccharomonospora halophila 8 | reverse complement strand
CTCGGACGCGGGGCTGCGGGTGCACCTGGACGGCGCCCGCCTCTGGAACGCGGCGACCGCGCTGGGCGTCCCGCCCGCCGCGTTGACGGTCGGGGTGGACACCGTGTCCGCCTGCTTCAGCAAGGGGCTCGGCGCGCCCGTGGGCTCGGTCGTGGCCGGGAGCGAGGAGTTCGTCACCGAGGCCCGCAGGATGCGGCACATGCTCGGCGGCGGGGTCCGCCAGGGCGGCGTCCTCGCCGCGGCGGCACTGATCGCGCTCGACCGGATCGGTGACCTCGCCGCCGACCACGAGAAGGCGGCCCGGCTCGCCACCGGGCTGCGGGAGCTGGGCTGGGACGTGGTCGAACCACGGACCAACGTCGTGCTCGCCACCCGCTCCGACCTCCGGGCGACCCTGGACGCGCTGGAGGGACTGGGCATCCGGGTGCTGCCGATGGCGGGCAAGGCGCGGTTCATGCTGCACCGCGACCTCTCGACCGCCGACGTGGACGAGGCACTGCGCCGCATCCGCACACTGACCGACTGAGCATGCCGACGACGAGGGGGACCGGTTTGTCCTGGGTGGTCTTCGACTACGGCGAGGTACTCAGTGAGCGCACCGCGGCCCTGCCCGAACTGGCCGGGCTGCTCGGGGTGCCGCAGGCGAGATTCGAATCCGCCTACTGGGCGCACCGCGAGGCCTACGACCGGGGCGCCACGGACCACGCCTACTGGCAGGCGGTGGCGGACACGGTCGGGACCGAGGTGGACGCGGCCACGACTGAACGGCTGACCCGGACCGACATCGCGGGCTGGTCCCGCCTCGCTCCGGGGACGCCGGACCTGCTGGCGGCCCTGGAGCGGGACGGGCACCGGCTCGCCCTGCTCTCGAACGCACCCGCGGCGTTCGCCGCGCACACCCGCCGGCAGCCGTGGCTGCGCCGCTTCTCCGAAGTGCTGTTCTCCGCCGAGACAGGCGTGGCCAAACCCGATCCGGAGATCTTCGACCTGTTGCTCGACCGCCTCGGCGCCGACGGCGGGGAGTGTCTCTTCGTCGACGACCGCGAGGTCAACGTCCACGCCGCCCGCACGGCGGGCCTCAACGCCCACCTCTGGCCGGGCACCACCGACGCGCTCCCCCTGATCCGGTCCTGTTCACCCGGCGTGGTGCCGTGAGGGGCACATTCCCTGCATGTGACGCAGCGGAAGTGCCCCTCACGGCCGTCGGCGCAGGGAATGTGCCCTTCACGACAACACCCGGCCGGGTGGTCAGGAGCGGATCTGCTTCCTGTCCTTGTTCTTGATCGCGCCGTAGGCGGCGGCGCCGAGGAAGACCCCGCCCGCGATGACGGCGATCCAGAACACCGCTTCGATGAGGAACCCGACCACCCAGCCGAGCACCATGAATCCCACCCAGGCCAGCAGCAGGCCGCCGACGATCTTCCAGAACATCGCAAATCCCTCCACCGGTTCGGGTCCGCCCCTGCCAGCTTGACACGTGTGGGGGCGCGCACGCCGCAGTACCGCCCGACCTCGGGGAGAAATCGGGGACCGACCCCGGTGCTTCTCCGGGTCACGCGCCGTGCAGCCAGGCCCCGAGCCTGCGCACCGCCTCGGTGATCTCGGCCTCCGCATTGGCGAACGACAACCGGACGAACCGGTGGCCGTGGACCGGATCGAAGTCGATGCCCGGGGTGATCGCCACGCCCGTCTCGTCCAGCACCCGCCGGCACCAGGCCAGGCTGTCGTCGGTGTGCGCGGAGACGTCGGCGTAGGCGTAGAAGGCGCCGTCCACGGGTGCCACCCGGCCGAAGCCCATCCCGTGCAGCCCGTCGAGCAGGATGTCGCGGTTGCGCCGGTAGGCGGCCACGTTGGCGTCCAGTTCGGCGCGGGACTCCGGGGTGAACGCGGCGACCGCGGCCTTCTGCGCCAGGGCCGGGGCACAGATGTTGAGGTTGCCGGTCAGCACGTCCACCGACCGGTGCAGCCTGCCCGGCGTCAGCATCCAGCCCAGCCGCCAGCCGGTCATGCCGAAGTACTTCGAGAACGAGCCCAGCACCACGGCCTCGCGGGAGCTGCTCCACGCGCAGGCGGTCGCGGTCCCGTAGGAGATGCCGTGGTAGATCTCGTCGCTGATCAGCTGCACACCCCGGTCGGCACACCAGCGCGCGAGCGCGGCCAGTTCCTCCGGGGGCAGCACCGTGCCGGTCGGGTTGCCGGGGCTGGCGACCACCACACCGTCGAGGTCGCCGAGCCGGTCGAGATGCTCGACGGTCGGCTGGAACCGCGTCGAGGCGTCCGTGTCGAACTCGACGACCTCGCACCCGAGCGCGGCGAGCAGGTTCCGGTAGGCCGGATACCCCGGGCGGGCCATCGCCACCCGGCTGCCCACGTCGAACGCCGCCAGGAACGCGAGCAGGAATCCACCCGACGAACCCGTCGTGACGATCACGTCGTCCGGCGCGACGTCGAGGCCGTAGGTCTCGGCGTAGTGCCCCGCGACGGCGTCCCGCAGCTCGGGGATGCCCAGCTGCGCCGTGTAGCCGAGGTCCCCGCCGCGCAGCGCACGCTCGGCGGTGTCGAGGACGGGGCGCGGCCATCCCCGGTCGCCAATACCACCGCACTCGACGCCCTCGATCAGCTCGCGCTGCCTGCGGGATCGGTACTGTTGCTCAACGGGG
>NZ_KB912483.1:25746-28146 GCF_000383775.1 Saccharomonospora halophila 8 | reverse complement strand
GGACCGGGGGGAACGGCGCCCGTGCTGTACGCCGCGGTCGTGCTGTCGTCCGGTCCGCCTCCCGCGCCGATCGACCCGGGCACGTCCGCGCCGGGCCGGACCGTCGCACCGATCAGGCCGGGGGCGGACAACTCCGGCAGTCCCCGGAGCTTCTCGCCGCTGTCCCGCGCGTAGTCGTCCAGCGCCTGCTCCGCCTGCTCCCGCGCCTCCTTCTTCCGCTCGGCCGCACGGACCGCGTCGGTCTCGTGTCCGAGCAGGCTGAGCACGGTGTCCCCGACGCCGACGTCGCTCTCCGCGCGCAACGCGGCGGGGTCGGGGAGCTTGTGCAGCGTGCGGTTGAACGCCTCGCCCTGCGCGAACAGCCGTTGGGCGGAGTCGGTCCCCGCCGCGCCCGCGCTGCGGGAGAACTCGGCCTGTTCCGCGAGCCGGTCCCGGGCGCTCCGCCCGGCGACCCCGTGCCACTGGACACCGAGTTTCGCCAGTTCGGTGTGCAGGGTGTCGTCGGTCTCGGCGAGGGCGTCCGCGACGGCCTCCAGCGCGGCCACCGCCTCACTCATCCCCCCGACCCCGCGGCCGGAACGGAAGGTCTCGATCTCGTCGGCGAGCATGTCGTCGGTGTAGCCGGAAAACCGGTGTTCACCGATCTTCCTGGCGAGCTCGGCAACATCGGCGTCGTTCATCGCGAATCCCTGTTCGGTGGTCCGGTCGGTGGTCGGCGGCGGAATCCGACGGGCACACGCGGCCCGCGGCACTCCGCGGCATCAGTTCCCGCCCGCGCCGTGGAGGGCGGCGGCGTTGTCCTGCTCGTTCTCGGCGTATTCGCGGGAGGCCAGCCGCAACCGCGCCGCCAGTTCGACGAGGCCTGCCTCATAGGCACGGACGCGCTCGACGTAGCAGCCGTCCCCCTCGGTGATCAGCGTGTTCCAGGCCTCGGCCGCATGGACCGAGACGATGTCCTCCGCGGGCGGCGCGACCGTGAGCGCGGGTGTCCGCTCGTCCAGCCTGCGGCGCAACGCCCTCGCCTGTTCCTCGACGATCCCGGCGACCGCCTCGATCTTGTCGGGCTCGATCTCGAGGTCCCGTGCCGCCCCGGGCCCGCTCCCGGACCCTGCGGTGTGTTCGGACCCTGCGGTGTGTTCGGACCCTGCGACGTTCTCGGACCCTGCGGTGTGTTCGGACACTGTGCCGCACCCCCTGTTACCGCCCGTAGTCGACCGACTTCCCTCGCAGACTACCAAGCCCGGTGTGCGGGTGACCTGAATTTGGGACGGTCTTTCGGCCGGTCCGGTTCCGGGGAACGGGGACGACGGAACGGTACGGCGCAGGACGCCTCAGCGCGAGGGGACCGCGAGCTCACCGGCCGCCGCGCGGGCGGCGATGTCGGTGCGGTGGTGCGCCCCGGTGAGGTTCACCCGGGCCACCCGCCGGTAGGCGTCCTCCCGGGCCGTGGCGAGGTCGTCGGCGACCCCGACGACGGACAGCACCCGGCCGCCCGCGGAGACCACGCCACCGTCCTCGCGACGGCGGGTGCCCGCGTGCAGCACCCCGTCACCCTCACTGCCGGTGATCACATCGCCGGTGCGCGGTTTGCCGGGATAGCCGTCCGCGGCGAGCACCACGGTCACCGCCGCGCCGCCGGACCAGTCGAGCGGCGGGTGCCCGTCGAGTTCGCCGGTGGCGGCGGCGTGCAGCAGGCCGGCCAACGGTGTCCGCAGCAACGGCAGCACCACCTGGGTCTCCGGGTCCCCGAACCGGCAGTTGAACTCGATGACCTGCGGCCCGTCCGAAGTCAGCGCGAGCCCCGCGTACAGCAGGCCCTGGAAGGGGACACCCCGGCGGTCCAGCTCGTCGACGACCGGCTGGACGACCGTGGAGACCACCTCGTCGACCAGCCCGGGGGGAGCCCAGGGCAGTGGGGCGTAGGCACCCATGCCCCCGGTGTTCGGGCCGGTGTCGCCGTCGCCGACCCGCTTGAAGTCCTGTGCGGGCAGCAGCGGCACCACGGTACGCCCGTCGACCAGGCAGAACAGCGACGCCTCGGGGCCGTCCAGGAACGACTCCAGCACCACGGGGTGCCCCCCGTCGAGCAACATCAGCGCGTGCTTACGGGCCCGTTCGACGTCGGTGGTGACCACGACCCCCTTGCCCGCCGCGAGTCCGTCGTCCTTGACCACCCAGGTGGGTCCGAACCGCGCCAGGGCGGCGTCCAGATGCGCCGGGTTGTCCACCACCTCGCTCCGGGCGGTCGGCACCCCCGCCGCGTTCATCACGTCCTTGGCGAAGGCCTTGGACCCCTCGATCCGGGCGGCGGCCGCACTCGGCCCGAAACAGGCGACCCCCGCCTCGCGCACCGCGTCCGCCGCCCCCGCGACGAGCGGCACCTCCGGGCCGATCACGACG
>NZ_KB912483.1:22394-25646 GCF_000383775.1 Saccharomonospora halophila 8 | reverse complement strand
GGCGCCTCCGCGTCGGCCGCGGAGCTGCACCCGTCGTACGCGCCCGAGCTGGACATCAAGGGCGCCTACGCGGGCGCCCCGCCCGCGGACCTCGCCGAGGTGGCGCCGGGACTGGACGGGCACTACGCCGCGGCGTTCCTCGGGTACTCGCTGCTGTCGCTGGACGCCGCCTACGACGACATCGACATCCGTTCGGTACTCAACGCGGACGGGGAGGCGATGCTCGCCGAGGTCGCCGAGCAGTGCACCGGTGAGGCGCTGATCGCGCACGCCTTCACCCGGTCGGAGACGTTGACCGAGGACGGCAGGCCGCTGACCGAGTACCTGGACGAGGAGCCCTACGCCTCCCGGGTCGCCGAGCAGAAGCTGGGCGGGCGTGCCCCCGAGGTGCCGACCCTGGTGGTGCACAGCGTGCTCGACGACATCGTCCCGTACGCGCAGGGCAGGCAGATGGCGGCGGACTGGTGCGCGCGGGGCGCGACCGTGCGGATGACCACCTCGGCGGTGCCCAGCCACGTCGGCGGCATGCTGCGCGCCTACCCGGAGGCCGTGTCCTGGATCGGTGACCGGTTCGCCGGTGAATCCGCCCCGGACAACTGCGACGGTCTGCGCTGACCGCGGGCCGACCGGCCCTGTGGCCCCGGTGCCGCCACCGGGGCCACAGGGGCCAAGCGATCTTCGTCTCATCCGGCCGGTTGTCACCGGATGGTGTTGATCGGGGACGACCGGTCGGTCACAGTCGGGACGTGCCCATTTCGCGTACGTTCCGTATCACTCTCGCCACCGTCGGTGTCGCCGCCGTGGTGGGGGCGTGTTCGGCGGCGGAGGACCTCGGGATCCCGACCGGGAACTCCGGCCCGACCACCCCGGCCACCGCGACGTCCGGTCGGGGGGCCGATGCCGGCTCCTCCGGAGGTGGCGCCGACGAGGAGACCGCCCGTGCCCGGCTCGCCGAGCTGACCGTCGAGGAGGAAGGCACCCTCGACGGGTACGACCGCGAGGAGTTCCCGCACTGGAGCAGCCAGGGCGACAACTGTGACACCCGCGAGGTCGTACTCGAACGGGACGGCACGGACGTCGAGACCGGGGAGGACTGCTACCCCACCTCGGGCAGCTGGAAGAGCCCGTTCGACGGCGAGACCTGGACCGATCCGTCCGATCTCGACGTCGACCACATCGTGCCGCTCGCCGAGGCCTGGCGCACCGGCGCCGACGGGTGGGGCACCGACCGGCGGGAGAACTTCGCCAACGACCTCGACGGGGTCAACCTGCTCGCGGTGACCGACAACGTCAATCAGTCCAAGGGCGACCGGGGCCCCGAGGAGTGGCTGCCGCCGCTGGAGTCCTACCACTGCGAGTACGCCGCGCTGTGGATCGAGGTCAAGCACACCTGGGAGCTCACCGTGGAGCGGGCGGAGAAGTCCGCACTGGAGGACGTGCTCGCCTCCTGCTGAGCACCCGTCGGCACGACGGGCCGGGCCCGGCCCGTCGTGCCGACGCGACGAACCGCTTCCGTCAGGACAGGCCGGTCGCCTCGACCGCGGCCGGGTCGGAATCGGTGATGAGCTGTGCGCAACGGTCGTACTCGTCGCGCTCCCCGATCCGCCCCGCCGCCGTGGCCAGCGCGGCGGTCGCCCGCAGGAAACCCTGGTTCGGGCGGTGCGCCCACGGGACCGGGCCGAAGCCCTTCCATCCCGACCGGCGCAGCTGGTCCAGGGCGCGGTGGTAACCGGTGCGGGCGTAGGCGTAGGCCGCGACGTGCTCGCCCCCGGCCAGGGCGCGCTCGGCGAGCGCGGCCCACGCCTCGCTGAAGTCGGGATACTCGGCGGCGACCTCCGCCGGGTCGGTCCCGGAGTCCATCGCGGCCTCCGCGTCGGGCCGCTCGGGCAGTCGCGTGGCGTCGGGTTCGAGGAGATTGCCGTGCGTCATGGATGCCATTCTGCGGCACGGACCGCGGACACGAAGGGCCGACCCGGCACCGCCACCCACGGCGGCGACACCGGACCGGCCCGGACGTGGTGACCAGCGCGCGGACGGAGCCTCAGAGCTTCTGCCCCGCCGACTTCAGGCTCTGTGCGGCCTCGACCACGCGGTCGGCCATCGAGCCCTCGGCCACCTTGAGGTAGCTGCGCGGGTCGTAGGTCTTCTTGTTGCCGACCTCGCCGTCGACCTTCAGCACGCCGTCGTAGTTGCGGAACATGTGGTCGGCGATCGGCCGGGTGAACGCGTACTGCGTGTCGGTGTCCACGTTCATCTTCACCACGCCGTAGGAGACCGCCTCGTGGATCTCCTCCAGCAGCGAGCCGGAACCACCGTGGAACACCAGTTCGAACGGCTTCGCGTCGGAATCCATGCCCAGCTTCTCGGCGGCGACCCGCTGCCCGCGCCGGAGCACGTCCGGGCGCAGCTGCACCGCGCCGGGCTTGTAGGAGCCGTGCACGTTGCCGAAGGTCGCGGCGAGCAGGTAGCGGCCCTTCTCCCCGGCCCCGAGCGCGTCCACGGTCTTGAGGTAGTCGCCCTCGGCGGTGTAGAGCTTCTCGTTGATCTCGTTGGAGATCCCGTCCTCCTCACCGCCGACGACGCCGATCTCCACCTCCAAGATGATCTTCGCGGCGGCGGCGCGGTCCAGCAGGTCGGAGGCGATCTTGAGGTTCTCGTCCAGGTCGATCGCCGAACCGTCCCACATGTGCGACTGGAACAGCGGGTTCTTCCCGTTGGCGACCCGCTCCTTCGAGATGTCGATCAGCGGGTTGACGAAGCCGTCCAGCTTGTCCTTGGGGCAGTGGTCGGTGTGCAGGGCGATGTTGACCGGGTACTTCTCGGCGACGACGTGGGCGAACTCGGCGAGCGCGGTCGCCCCGGTCACCATGTCCTTCACCTTCTGGCCCGACGCGAACTCGGCACCGCCGGTGGAGAACTGGATAATGCCGTCACTCTCCGCCTCGGCGAAACCACGCAGTGCCGCGTTGAGCGTCTCGGACGAGGTCACGTTGATGGCCGGGTACGCGAACTCGTTCGCCTTGGCCCGGTCCAGCATCTCGGCGTAGACCTCGGGGGTCGCGATGGGCATCGATGTCCTCCTCGGATGCGGGCGCTTGGGCGGACCCTCCTTCCGGCGTACCGGCCGCCGGCGACACCACGCGGGCGCGCGTGGGCTCCGGGACGGGGTCCCTGCCCCGCATCCTACGAGGGTGGCCCCACGGACGCGGGTGGCCGTGACCCGGGGTGTGATCCCGGCCGGGTCACGGCCAC
>NZ_KB912483.1:18837-22294 GCF_000383775.1 Saccharomonospora halophila 8 | reverse complement strand
CCGTCCGCGGCGTCGGCGCCGACGGGCGGGACGGACGGGTCCGGGGCCGGGCTCGCCGGTGGCTACGGGCTGCTCTCCGGCGCCGACCACGACTCCCTGGAACTGCGCCGTGCGGTGTCCGGTCTCGGTCCCGGCGAGGCGGGGTCCCGGCAGCAGGACCACCGGCCGGATTCGGGACCGCTGACCCTGCGCTGGGTGCTGTTGCTCGCGGGGTCCGTCGGGTTCGCCGTGGGGTCGGTGCTCGGCCTGGTCACGCTCTGAGCGACGCGTGGGCCACCGTGCCGTTCCGGGCACGTGTCACCGCGCCATGCCGTACACCCGTTCGACCCGCAGCTTCAACACCAGTCTGCGTTCGGCGACCATCGCGGCGCGGAACGCATCCCAGTCCGGGTGCTCACCCGCCATCGTCCGGTACAGCGCGACGAGTTCGGCCACCGTGTCGTCCTGCGGGTCGGCGGCCACCGGGGGCAGATCGGCGGTTCCCTCGGCCACCGCGTACGACCAGCCGTCGGCGCTGGAGACATGGTAGCTCGCCCGGGGGTCCCGGCGGAGATTGCGGGTCTTCGCCCGGTCGTCGGTGACCGACACCAGCACGGTGTCGGTGGCGGGGTCGAAGTGGTGGATCACCGTGGACAACTGGGGCCGTCCGTCCCGCCGGAGCGTGGCGAGCACACCGAACCGCCGGTCGGCCAGCAGCGCGCGGAGAGCGTCGTCGGTCATACCGGCCTCAACGGCACGGACATCCGGCCGATTCCGAATCACCGTGACCACGTCGGTGGGCGGCAACGTAGTCTGCCGACGTGGACACGCTGCATGCCGACGCCGCGACAGTCGCCCCCGCCTGGCTCATGACGGTGGGGATCCCCCTGCTCTGGGTCGTCGTGCTCGGTTTCGTGTTCATCGAGTGCGCGCTGCTGCTCGGCCTGTTCCTCCCCGGTGACTCGCTGCTGCTCGGCGCGGGGATCGTGCTCGCCCAGCAGGGGGCGGAGGGACAGGCCTGGGCGCTGTCCGGGGTGGCACTGGTGGTCGCCGTCCTCGGCAACCAGGCCGGGTACGCGATCGGCCGGAAGACCGGTGTGCACGTGGCCACCCGCCGGGACGGCAAGGTGCTGAACCGGCGGAACCTGGAACGGGCCCGGACGTTCTTCGACCGCAGGGGATTCTTCGCCGTCGTGGCGGCGCGCTACATCCCGTACGTCCGCACGCTCACCCCGCCGATCGCGGGCGCGGCGGGGATGAACCCCGTGCGGTTCTTCGTCGCCACCGTCGTGGGTGCGGTGCTGTGGGTGCCCGCCCTCGTGCTGGTCGGATACTACGGTGCGGGGCTGCTGGACTCGATGCCGTGGCTGAAGACCGGGTTGATGTTGGCCAGTCTGAGCTTCTTCGTCGGCGGCACGGTCTACGGCCTGTGGCGCTACCGCCAGGAGATGCGCAAGCCGAGCGACGCCGAACCGCAGCCCACCCGGACCTGACGGTCCGACCCGACGCGGGACCGGCGCCTCAGACGGCGAAGTGCGGCAGGTCCATCTCCCGGACGAGCACATCGGCGCGGTCCGCGGTCGGCGCGATCAGGTCGGCGTTGCGCTGGTCCGAACCGCGGGCGCGTTGCTGGGCCTCCACGAGTGAGCGCCCGTACCGGCGGTGCCGGGTCACCAACCGCGCGATGCGGGCGTCCTCGTCCGGCTGGAGGTACCACACCTCGTCGATCAGGGAGCGCAGCGTGTCCCACGGGTCGGAGTCGAGCAGCAGGTAGTTCCCCTCGGTGATCACCAGCCGCACACCCGGTGGGACGGGCACCGCGCCGGCGATCGGCTCCTCGATCTCCCGGCGGAACTCCGGCGCGTACACCGGCTCCCGGCCCTCCGACAGCCGTCGGACGAGATGGACGTAGCCGTGGGCGTCGAACGTGTCCGGCGCACCCTTGCGGTCGGTCCGGCCCAGCCTGGCCAGCTCCACCTGTGCGAGGTGGAAGCCGTCCATACCCACCACGGCCGCGTGCGAACCCAGCGCGTCGGCGATCCGCCAGGCCAGGGACGTCTTCCCCGACGCGGGCGGCCCCGCGATGCCCAACACCGTGCGCCTGCCGGTGTCGACCAGCGTCTGCGCGCGGTCGAGCAGTTCGTCGAACGAGGTCATGTCACTCCCATCGGGGGCCATGTCACTCCCATCGGGAGCGTCCCGAGCTCAGCGGAAACGTAAGCGCCCGAGCGCGGCGGGGAGCGAGCGCCCCGGGCGCGGCCACGGTCACGGCGACGTGGGTGGCCGGCCCCGCCGGCGGCTCCCGGACACCGGACCTCCCGCACATCCCGCGCCTGCGACCGTAAGTGGAGGAAGGCGACTCGGCAAGCGTTTGCGCAAAGGGTTGGCGATGCGGTTGGCTGACGGGCGACCCGTCGTCACCGTGCTCCAGGAGGCGATCATGGCACCGCCGCGGTCGAACCGGCCCACCCAACGCGACATCGCCGAACTGGCCGGTGTGTCGATCACCACCGTCTCGCACGTCGTCAACGGCACCCGGGCCGTGGCACCCGGGACGCGTGCCGCGGTGCTCAGTGCCGTCGAGCGCACCGGCTACACGGGCGACGCCATCGCCCGGTCGCTCGTCACGGGCGGCACCCGCACGATCGGTGTGGCGATCTCTCTGCTGGCGAACCCGTACTTCGCGACCCTGATGCGGACCGTCGAACGCGCGGCCGCGGCCGCCGGGTACACGGTCCTGCTGGCGGACACGCACGACACGGCGGAGACGGAGGGCGCCATCGTCCGCGCGTTGCGCGCCCGGCGGGTGGAGGGGTTGCTGCTCACCCCGGCCCCCGGCGACGGTGCGGTGGTCGGGGAGCTGGTGTCCGTCGGGACCCCCACGGTGCTGCTCGACCGGGTGTCCACCCGCGGCGACGTCGACCAGGTCGGCTCGGAGAACATCCAGGCGTCCTCGGCACTGACCGAGCACCTGGCCGCGCACGGGCACCGCCGGATCGGCCTGATCAGCGGCACGCCCGGGCTCGCGACCAGTGACGAACGCATTCTCGGGCACCGGCTGGGCCTCGGCCGCGCCGGACTGCCGTGGGACCCGGACCTGCTCGCCTGCGGGTACTCCGACTCCGGGCGGGCCGCCCGCGCCTTCGGCACACTGCTCGACGCCGCCGACCCGGCCACGGCCGTGGTGGTGTCCAACGACGCGATGTCCGTCGGGGTCCTGCACGAGGCGCGCCGACGCGGGATCCGGATCGGGACCGACGTGGCCGTCGTCGGCTACGACGACCCGGAGTGGGCCGACCTGGTCGATCCGCCGCTGACCACGATGGCGCAGCCCGTCGCCGAGATCGGGGCGCAGGCCGTACGGTTGCTGCTCGCCCGGATCGCCGAGCCCGACCGTGCCGCCGAGACGGTCCGGCTGGCCCCCCAACTGCGCCACCGCCGCTCCTGCGGGTGCGCCCCGACCGGGGACACCGCACCG
>NZ_KB912483.1:10705-18737 GCF_000383775.1 Saccharomonospora halophila 8 | reverse complement strand
CGCACCCGCGTCCGCGCCGACCGGGTCGAGCTCGGCGTCCTCCAGCGCGGCACGATCCGATTCGGCGTCGGCGAGCGGCGGACGCGCGGGCGCCCCGTCCTCCTCGAAAGGGTCGACGATGTCGGCGATCTCGCCCAGGTCCCGCAGCAGCCGCTCCAGGCGCGACGGCCCCACGTTCGGCGCGACGCTGGCCAGCACCCACTCGTTCTCCAGCCAGGCGACCCCCACGTCACCGCCGAGCCCGTCGGCGGCGTCCACGAGGTCCTGGCCGATCATCGTGCGTGCCCGGCCGAGGTCGTCGGCGAAGGCGTAACGCTGGCCGACCGGGCCGAGCAGTTCGGGCATCTCGGCACGCTGGAACGGCACGCTCGCCAACCACAGTTCGAGCAACACGGGATGCACCCGGTTGCACCGCACGGCCACGATCACCGCGGGGATGACGCCGTCCGACTCGATGTCGAAGACGAACACGGGACGGCGACCGTCGGCGGTGAACGTCGAGCCCGCCACGACGTTGACCGCCCCCTGCGCCGCGAAGTAGCCGATCGCGCCGCCGGACCACTGCCGGGGCAGCCCCGCGTCCTCCTCGACGTACTGCCATCCGCGCAACTCGGCCCAGCGTGCGCGCTCGCGGTTGCGCGAACTCTCCCTGGCGCGGTCGGCGGTGAGCAGGGCGAGCCCGGCGACCGCGGCGACGGCGGCGATGACGAACCAGATCCACGCTGGAATACCCACGGCGCACAGGGTAGCCCGCACGGCCCGCCGACCAAGATCAGCGGGCCGTGTCGCGCCGACTCGTTCGGCGGAGTCCCCGTGGACCGCGGGGTGTTACTCCGTCCGGGTGACGACGAGGGGTTTCCCGGTGTCGGCCGGGGACTCCGGGACGTCGACGTGCACCGTGTCGCCGTCCCGGACCTCGCCCGCGAGCAGCTTGCGGGCCAGTTCGTCGCCGATCGCGGACTGGATCAGCCTGCGCAACGGCCGCGCCCCGTAGACGGGGTCGAAACCGTTCAGCGCCAGCCACTCCCGTGCGGCGGGGGTGACCTCCAGGGTGAGCCTGCGCTGGGCGAGCCGCCGCGCCAGCCGGCGCACCTGGATGTCGACGATCTCGGCGAGCTGCTCGGGGTCCAGCGCGTGGAACACGACCACGTCGTCGAGCCGGTTGAGGAACTCCGGCTTGAAGTGCTGCCGCACCACCGTCATCACCGAGTCCGTGCGCTGCTGTTCGGTGAGCGCCGGGTCGGCGATGGCCTGCGAGCCCAGGTTCGACGTGAGCACGAGAATCGTGTTGCGGAAGTCCACCGTCCGGCCCTGCCCGTCGGTGAGGCGCCCGTCGTCGAGCACCTGCAACAGCACGTCGAACACGTCCGGGTGGGCCTTCTCCACCTCGTCGAGCAGCACCACCGAGTACGGCCGCCTGCGGACCGTCTCGGTGAGCTGACCGCCCCGGTCGTACCCGACGTAGCCGGGCGGGGCACCGACCAGCCGCGCGACCGAGTGCTTCTCGCTGTACTCGCTCATGTCGACGCGCAGCATCGCGCGCTCGTCGTCGAACAGGAACTCGGCCAGCGCCTTGGCCAGCTCGGTCTTGCCGACGCCGGTGGGGCCGAGGAACAGGAACGAACCGGTGGGCCGGTCCGGGTCGGCGACCCCGGCACGTGCCCGGCGCACCGCGTCGGAGACCACCCGCACGGCGTCGGCCTGCCCGACCACCCGCTCGGCGAGCTCCTCCTCCATGCGCAGCAGTTTGCCGGTCTCGCCCTCCAGGAGCCTGCCCGCGGGGATGCCGGTCCACGCGCTGACGACATCGGCCACGTCGTCCGGACCGACCTCCTCCTTGAGCATCACCTCGCCCGTGTCCTCCACGCGTTCCGAGGCGCGGGTGGCCTCGTCCAGCTCCTTCTCCAGTGCGGGGATCCGGCCGTACCGCAGCTCGGCGGCGCGGCCGAGGTCGGAGTCCCGCTCGGCGCGATCCGCCGCACCCCGCAGCTGTTCCAGCTGCTCCTTGAGCTCCCGGACCCGCTCGATCGAGCCCTTCTCGTTCTGCCAGCGCGCGGTCAGTGCGGTCAGCTGCTCGCGCTTCTCGGCCAGCTCCCCGCGCAGGGTCTCCAGCCGCTCGCGGGAGGCGGCGTCGTCCTCGGCCGACAGCGCCATCTCCTCGATCTCCAGACGCCGCACGGTGCGCTCGACCTCGTCGATCTCCACCGGCCGCGAGTCGATCTCCATGCGGAGCCGGGACGCGGCCTCGTCCACCAGGTCGATCGCCTTGTCCGGCAGGAACCGCGCGGTGATGTAGCGGTCGGACAGGGTCGCGGCGGCCACCAAGGCCGCGTCGGTGATCCGCACGCCGTGGTGGACCTCGTAGCGTTCCTTCAGCCCCCGCAGGATGCCCACGGCGTCCTCCACGGAGGGTTCACCCACGATGATCTGCTGGAACCGACGCTCCAGGGCGGCGTCGGTCTCGATGTGCTCGCGGTACTCGTCGAGCGTGGTGGCACCGACCATGCGCAGCTCCCCCCGGGCGAGCATCGGCTTGATCATGTTGCCCGCGTCCAGCGAGGAGTCACCACCTCCGCCGCCGCCCGCACCGACGATGGTGTGCAGCTCGTCGATGAAGGTGACGACCTGTCCGTCGGACTCCTTGATCTCCTTGAGCACGGCCTTGAGCCGTTCCTCGAACTCGCCCCGGTACTTCGCGCCCGCGACCATCGACCCGAGGTCGAGCGCCACGACCCGTTTGCCGCGCAGCGATTCCGGCACGTCCCCGGCGACGATACGCTGGGCCAGGCCCTCCACGATCGCGGTTTTGCCCACCCCGGGTTCGCCGATGAGCACCGGGTTGTTCTTGGTCCGCCGGGACAGCACCTGCACCACCCGGCGGATCTCGGTGTCCCGCCCGATCACCGGGTCGAGATCACCGGCCTTCGCCCGCTCGGTGAGGTCGAGTCCGTACTTCTCCAGCGCCTGGTAGGTGCCCTCGGGGTCCGGGGTGGTGACGCGGGCGGAGCCGCGCACCCGGGTGAACGCCTCCCGGAGGGCGTCCGGGGTGGCTCCGTGCCGCTGCAGCAGATCCGCGACCGGGCCGCCCTCCGCGGCCAACCCCACCAGCACGTGTTCGGTGGAGACGTACTCGTCACCCAGTTCGGTGGCCAGCTTCTGCGCACGGGTGAGCGACGTGACGGCGTGGGTGTCGAACTGCGGGGTGGACACGGTCGCCCCGGTCGCCGAGGGCAGTCCCGCGGTGACCGGTTCGAGATCCTTGCGGACGACCGCGACATCGGCCCCGACCGCCTCCAACAGCGGCACGGTGAGCCCGTCGCCCTGCGCCAGGAGCGCACCGAGCAGATGCGCGGGTGAGATCTCCGGATTGCCCGCCATCGTGGCGGCCTGTGCCGCCGACGAGATCGCCTGCTGCGTCTTCGTTGTCGGGTTGAACGCGTCCATCCCTCACCTCTTGTGGTGCTACTTCGTGTTGTCGGCGTGTCCGGCCCGGTTCGCGGCTACCGGCCACAGGAGGACGGGTCACCGCCCGACCGACCGAGATGCCCGGCCGGACCCGTGTTGCCCGCCTTCAACAAGAAGAACGTAAGGAAACTTGAGTGTGTTCCGCTCAATCCGGGCGATCTCCCGGTGAGAGGTAGGTAACGTTGCGTAACAGATGGCCGCAGGGTCTTGTCAGCCGTGCCCCTTTAGGGTCAGATACCGGACCATGTCTGTGAACCGCACCACGGAGGTCGCGTCGAGCCCACCGGCCGACCCGACCACACACGTCCTCGCTGCCGAGGGAGGGACCCTCGCCTCGATCGAGGAAGCGATCAACAGTGTCTTCGAACCGTTGACGGAGGGCCTCTCCGCGTTCGTGTTCGCCGAGGTCAGCATCGGCAGTATCTCGTTCCCGTGGATCGTGGCCTGGCTGATCCTCGCGGCGACCGTCTTCACGATCTACTTCGGGTTCATCCAGTTCCGCGGCTTCAAGCTGGCCACCGAGATCGTCCGGGGCAAGTACACCGACCAGAAGGAGCCCGGCGAGATCTCGCACTTCGCGGCGCTCTCCTCGGCCGTGTCCGGCACCGTGGGACTCGGCAACATCGCCGGTGTCGGCGTCGCGGTGACCATCGGCGGCGCCGGTGCGACATTCTGGATGATCCTGGCGGGCCTGCTCGGGATGTGCACCAAGTTCGTCGAGTGCACCCTGGGTGTGAAGTACCGCGAGACGCACGCCGACGGCACCGTCTCCGGTGGCCCGATGCACTACCTGCGCAAGGGGCTCGCCGAGCGGTTCGGCAACGCGTTCGGCCGGGGCCTGGGGAAGGTGCTCGCGGTCCTCACCGCGGTCATGCTGCTGTTCTTCGCCTTCTCCGGCGGCAACATGTTCCAGGCGAACCAGACCTTCTCCCAGCTCAAGAACGTCACCGGCGGTGAGGACGGCCTGCTCGGCGGCGCCGGTGCCTCGCTGATCTTCGGCATCGTGCTCGCGGTCGTCGTCGGCTTCGTGATCATCGGTGGGATCAAGTCCGTCGGCGCCGTGACCAGCAGGCTGGTGCCCGCCATGGCCGTGGTCTACATCGCCGCCTGCCTGACCGTCATCCTCGTCAACATCACCAGCGTGCCGGACGCGGTCGGTCAGATCGTCGGTGGCGCGTTCGCACCGGAGGGCGTCGTCGGTGGTGCGATCGGCGCCCTGATCGTCGGTTTCCAGCGTTCGGCCTTCTCCAACGAGGCGGGCCTCGGTTCGGCCCCGATCGCCCACTCGGCGGTCAAGACCAGGAACCCGGCCACCGAGGGCTACGTGGCGCTGCTGGAGCCGTTCATCGACACCGTCGTGGTCTGCACGATGACGGCACTGACCATCGTCATCGCCGCGCCGCAGATGTGGCTGGACAGCAAGGCCACCCTGTTCGCGGGCGGCGAGCCGCCGAGCAACGAGCAGGGTGTCACCATCACCTCGGAGGCGTTCGGCACCGTGCTGCCGTGGTTCCCGTACGTGCTGACCGTCGCCGTGGCACTGTTCGCGCTCTCGACGCTGATCACCTGGGGCTACTACGGACAGAAGGCGTGGATCTTCCTGTTCGGCAAGTCCCGGGTGACCGAGCGGGTGTACCAGCTGCTGTACTGCCTGTTCGTCGTGATCGGCTCGGTGCTCACCCTCGGCAGCGTGCTGTCCTTCGCCGACGCCGTGCTGTTCATGCTCGCGCTGTTCAACATCATCGGTCTCTACCTGCTGATGCCGGTGGTCAAGCGCGAGGTCCGCGCCTTCCGGGACAAGCTCCGCTCCGGTGAGGTGAGCAAGGTCGACGACACGGTCCACAGCTGACCATCACCGACCCGTCCGGACAGCGAACCGCCCGTCCCCCGCCGGGGACGGGCGGTTCTCGTATGGGGGGAGGGGAGGGGAGCGGCGCCTGTCCGACCGGCTTCCGGGAGGCCGCCTACCGCGACCGGCGCACGGGACCTAATGTTGGTCGCCGGACCGCTCGGCCTGGAAGGTGAACCCCGTTGTTGCCCGTGACAGTGCGCTCGCCGCGGCCGCGCTCGCCGTGGCCACGCTCGCTGTTGCCGCGCTCGCTGTTGCCGTCGGTGCGGGTGTCACCCGCGCGGACGCTCCGGACCCCGCCGGGGTGCGCGCGATGACGAACGAACCGATCAGCCCGATCCCGGAGCTGGCACCACCCCGACAGGCGCCGCCCGCCGTCGTCGAGATGGTGGGCCACATCCGCCGGACCTGGCAGCTGGCACGGCCGTACCTGCCGGAGATCACCGAGGACTTCTACAACCTGCTGTTCACCCTCGCGCCCACCACGCGCGACTTCTTCCCCGCCAGCCTGCAGGCCGAACAGGGCCGCACCTTCCGGGCACTGGTGCACGTGCTGCACATCGTCGACCGGCCGGACGACCTCGCCCCGTTCCTGCACGAACTCGGCAGGGACTACCGCAAGTTCGACGCGCGACCCGACCACTACGAGGCGGTGGGCACCGCGCTGCTCGCCGCCCTGAAGCGCTGGCTGGACGACGCCTGGACCCCCGAGGTCGAGCGCGCGTGGGCGGAGGCCTACACCCTCGTCGCCCGGTCCATGCAGGACGCCGCGGAGGAATACCGTCACCAGCCGCCGTACTGGCGGGCCACCGTCGCCGAGCACTACCGGCTCAACAGGGACCTGGCGCTCCTCCGCCTCGAACCGGAGGAGGCGATCCCCTACCGCGCGGGTCAGTACTTCAGCGTGGAGGTGCCCCAGCGTCCCCGGCTGTGGCGGCACCTCTCCCCGGCGAACGCGCCGAGGCCGGACGGCTCGCTGGAGTTCCACGTGCGTGCCGTCGACGGCGGCTGGGTGTCGCGGGCGATCGTCGGCCACACCCGGCAGGGGGACGAGTGGCGGATCGGGCCGCCACTCGGCGGTCTGCACGTCGACCGGGAGGCCGGGCATCCGGTCCTGATGATCGCGGGCGGCACGGGGGTCGCCCCGTTGCAGGCCCTCGTGGACGAGTTGGGCCGGTTCGTCACGAACCCGCCCGTGACGTTCTTCTACGGCGGCCGGACGCGGGCCGACCTCTACGCGCTCGACCAGTTGCGGGGGCTCGCCGCCACGAACCCGTGGCTGACGGTACGCCCGGTGGTGGAGCACCCGGACGGGATGCCCGGTTTCGAGCACGGCACGCTCGCCGAGGCCGTCACGCGCCGCGGCCCCTGGGCCGACCACGACATCCTGGTCTCCGGTTCCCCGGGGATGATCAAGGGCACGGTGTCCCGGATGCTGGTGGCGGGAACGGCCCTGCACCAGATCCGCTATGACCCCTTCGCTCTGGACTGAACCGACCTGGCCTGAACCGCCCCGGCCGGAAACCGCTTCCGGGTCGACCGCGCCGGACCGGTGGGCCCGGCCGGTCAGCGGCGGCGTTGCGGGCGCCAGACGACCAGGGCGTTCCGGCGGGCGGGCACGAGATCCCTGCGGTAGGAGGCGTGGACGGCCGCCGCGGCCTGCTCGGCTGCCGCGTACGCCGCGGCGAGCTCCTCGTTCAGCTCGGCCACCCGCTGTTGCAGGGCCTCGACCTGATTCTCCAGTTCGATGATCCGTTTGATCCCGGCGAGGTTGACCCCCTCCTCCTGGGACAGGCGCTGGACCTCCCGCAGCTGCGCGATGTCCCGCAGCGAGTAACGCCTGCCCCCTCCCGGGGTGCGGCCGGGGCACACCAGTCCCAGCCGGTCATAGGAGCGCAGGGTCTGCGCGTGCAGTCCGGACAGCTGCGCCGCCACCGAGATCACGAAGACCGGCGTGTCCTCGTCCGCACCGTGCGGTAACCCTCCCACCGGACCGGAACCACCGAACATGCACGCCTCACTCCCTGTCTCGCAACAGCGCGGTGATCTCGGGCCGCGGATCCGTGTCCGCGACCGTCTCGGCGTAGCGCTCCAGCGCCTTCCTGGCCTTCGCGTCCAGCTTACCGGGCACCACAACCTGCACCGTGACCAGAAGATCGCCCCGGGTGCCGTCCCGGCGGGTGATGCCCTTGCCGCGCACCCGCAGGACCCGTCCGCTCGACGTCCCCGCGGGAACCTTCAGCGAGACCCGGGAGTCCAGGGTCGGGACGGTCACGGTCGTGCCGAGCGCGACCTCACTGAAGTCCACCGGCACGGTGATCGTCAGGTCGTTGCCGGACCGGGCGAACACCTCGTGCGGCCGGACGTGTACGCGCACGTAGAGATCCCCAGCGGGAGCGCCGCCCCGGCCGGGCTCGCCCTGGCCCGCCAACCGGATGCGCTGGTTGTCGTCCACCCCGGGCGGGATCCGCACGGTCAGCGTCCGGGTGCGGTCGCTGACCCCTTCGCCGCCGCACTCCTGGCAGGGTTGATCGATGATCGTGCCGCGGCCGCGGCAGTCCCGGCACGGCTCGGAGAAGGCGAACGCACCCTGGCTGCGGTTGACCAGACCCACGCCCGAACAGGTCGGGCAGGTGCGGGGGCCGGTGCCCGGGCGGGCGCCGTTGCCGTGGCAGGTCCCGCAGGTCGCCGGGCTGGACAGGCGCAGTGGCAGGGTCG
>NZ_KB912483.1:2098-10605 GCF_000383775.1 Saccharomonospora halophila 8 | reverse complement strand
CGCGCTGGCCACGGGTCGCCGTCCCCGCGCCACCGCCGCGCCGGCCGAAGAGATTGCCCAGCATGTCACCGAGGCCGCCGAAACCGGCACCGCCGCTCGTGGTGCCCTGCTGCCCGAAGATGTCGCCGAGGTCGAAACCACCCGCCCCGCCGGGGCCACCCGCGCGGCCACCGCCGGGAAAGTTGAAGCCGCCCGCGCCCCCGGAGCCGAAGAGGCTGCGTGCCTCGTCGTACTCCTTGCGCTTGTCGGGGTCGGACAACACACCGTAGGCCTCCGAGACGGCCTTGAATCTGCGTTCGGCCTCCTCGTCACCGGGGTTGGCGTCCGGGTGGTTCTCCCTGGCGAGCTTGCGGTACGCCTTCTTGATCTCATCGGCGGAGGCGTCGGAGGAGACGCCCAACTCGCGGTAGAAGTCCTTGTCGATCCATTCCCTCGCGCTCATCGGGCGTCCCCTCCCTCCGGCTGCTCGTCAGCGCGCGTTCTCATCGGTGTCGACGGGCAGCTCGCCCTCGACGGGTGCGTCCACGGGGCCGGTGCCCGGCACCCCGTCCGCCGCGGTGTCCGCGTCCCCGGCCGGTGCGGGCTCGTGATCGGTCACCGCGACCAGCGCGGAGCGCAGCACCCGGTCGCCGAGCCGGTACCCCCGTCGGAGCACCGTCGTCACGGTCGGCCCGTCGACCTCGGGCGAGGTGTCGTGCTGCACCGCCTCGTGAACGCTGGGGTCGAAGGTCTCGCCCTCCCGGGCGAAGGACTCCAGACCCTCCTTCTCCAGCACGCCCACGAGCTTGTCCGCCACGGCCTTGAACGGGCCGGTGAGGTCACCGTGCGCCTCCGCCCGCTCCAGATCGTCCAGCAGCGGCAGGAGGTCACCGACCACCGACGCCTTGCCCGACTCCGCCATGGACTCCCGCTCGCGGTCGACCCGCCTGCGGTAGTTGGCGTACTCGGCCTGGACGCGCTGGAGGTCGGCGGTGCGCTCCTGCAGCTGCTTCTCCACGTCCGAGATCGGCGCGGCCGCTTCGTCCACGGTGCCCTCCACCGGGGGCGGCCCGGAGGCGTCCACCGTGAACTCCTCCGGACCCCGCTCCTCCGGATACCCCTCGCCGTCGTCCGACGGGCGGGGCCCTCCGGTCTCCGGGTCGACCTTCCGACGGTCCCGCACGACCACCGGCTCCTCTTCCAGTTCCTGCTCGAACTCGTCGCGCTCGGTCACTTCTTGTCGTCCTCGTCGACGATCTCGGCGTCCACGACGTCCTCGTCCTTGCCGGAGGTGCCACCGGAGGTGCCGCCGGCCGCACCGGCCGCGCCCGCGTCGGCACCGTCGGCGCCACCCTGGGCGCCGGTGTCGGCGTACAGCGCGGTCGCCAGCTCCTGCGAGGCCGAGTTGAGCTTCTCCATCGACTCGCGGATCTTGGCGGTGTCGTCGCCCTTGAGCGCCTCGTTGGCCTCGTCGATCGCGGTCTTGACCTTGCCCTTGAGCTCCTCGGGCAACTTCTCGTCGTTGTCGGCGACGAACTTCTCGGTCTGGTAGACCAGCGTCTCCGCCTGGTTGCGGGTCTCGGCCTCCTCGCGGCGCTGGCGGTCCTCCTCCGCGTGCGCCTCGGCGTCCTTGACCATCTGGTCGATGTCCTCCTGCGGGAGCGCGGAGCCACCAGTGATCTTGATGCTCTGCTCCTTGCCCGTGCCGAGGTCCTTCGCGGTCACGTGCACGATGCCGTTGGCGTCGATGTCGAACGTGACCTCGATCTGCGGCACGCCCCGCGGTGCGGGCGGGATCCCGGTGAGCTCGAAGCTGCCGAGCTTCTTGTTGTGCGCGGCGATCTCCCGTTCACCCTGGAAGACCTGGATCTGCACCGACGGCTGGTTGTCGTCGGCCGTGGAGAAGATCTCGCTGCGCTTGGTCGGGATGGTGGTGTTGCGTTCGATCAGCTTGGTGAACACGCCACCCTTGGTCTCGATGCCCAGCGACAGCGGGGTCACGTCCAGCAGCAGGACGTCCTTGACCTCGCCCTTGAGTACACCGGCCTGCAGCCCGGCACCGACGGCGACGACCTCGTCCGGGTTCACGCCCTTGTTCGCGTCCTTGCCGCCGGTCAGCTCCTTGACCAGATCGGCGACCGCGGGCATCCGGGTGGAGCCGCCCACCAGCACCACGTGGTCGATCTCGCTGACGGAGATCCCCGCGTCGCGCACCACGTTGTTGAACGGCGCCTTCGTGCGCTCCAGCAGGTCGGAGGTGATGCGCTGGAACTCCGCACGGGACAGCGTCTCGTCGAGGAACAGCGGGTTCTTGTCCGCGTCGACCGTGATGTAGGGCAGGTTGATGTTCGCACTGCCCGAGCTGGACAGCTCGATCTTGGCCTTCTCCGCGGCCTCCTTGATGCGCTGCAACGCCATCCGGTCCTTGGTCAGGTCGATGCCGTGCGAGGCCTTGAACTTGTCCACCAGCCAGTCGACGATGCGCTCGTCCCAGTCGTCCCCACCGAGGTGGTTGTCACCGCTGGTGGCGCGGACCTCGACCACGCCCTCGCCGATCTCCAGCAGGGACACGTCGAAGGTACCGCCACCGAGGTCGAAGACCAGGATGGTCTGTTCCTTCTCGCCCTTGTCCAGGCCGTACGCCAGGGCGGCCGCGGTGGGCTCGTTGACGATGCGCAGCACGTTCAGCCCGGCGATCTGGCCGGCCTCCTTGGTGGCCTGGCGCTGGGCGTCCTCGAAGTACGCGGGCACGGTGATGACCGCGTCCGTGACGTCGTCACCCAGGTAGGCCTCGGCGTCGCGCTTGAGCTTCATCAGCACACGCGCGCTGATCTCCTGCGGCGTGTACTGCTTGTCGTCGACCTCGGTCTTCCAGTCGGTGCCCATGTGCCGCTTGACCGACCGGATCGTGCGGTCGACGTTGGTGACCGCCTGGTTCTTCGCGGGCTGACCCGTGAGCACCTCGCCGTTCTTGGCGAAGGCCACCACCGACGGGGTGGTCCTCGACCCCTCGGAGTTGGCGATGACCGTCGGCTCGCCGCCTTCCAGAACGGAGACGACCGAGTTGGTCGTGCCGAGGTCGATGCCGACCGTTCGCGCCATGTGTCTTTCCCTCCTGCTTGCTCGTCCACCGGGGCGGCCGCCGGGGTGTGGCGGCCGCGTGGTCCACGGCGGCGTCGCGTTCTCGCTGTCGTCCTCAGGTGCGCTGTTGTCCTCAGGTGTGCTCCGGCGCTCCGGCGCCGTGGGCACCCGGTGAGCGACCGGGCCTTCCGACGTCACCAACGGTGCCGCATCAACCTTGAGCAGTGCCTACTCAAGTTCTACCCAATCATCCGATCGGACGTCAAACTGTAGTTGAGTAATCAGCGCTCAAGGTTTCTGCCTTTTCCAACGTCGGAGGGCGCCGGGTTGTTCCCCTCCGCCCCGCCCGAAGGCGTACTGATCGCCGAATCACTAGCCTGACCGTCAGCGGACGACGCACGGACACGGTCCGGACACGGAGCGAACCGCACACCGACTCCGACGGAGGTAGACATGACACAGGCGCGGAACCCGTACGACTCCCTGCCGCAGGTGCCCTCGTTCACCCTGCGCAGTGACGATGTCACCGACGGCGCGACGGTGCCGGTACCGCAGCGCAGCGGCGTCATGGGGGCCGGAGGGGAGGACCGCTCCCCCCATCTCGCGTGGGAGGCGTTCCCCGGGGGCACGAAGAGCTTCGCGGTGACCTGCCTCGACCCGGACGCCCCGACCGGCAGCGGATTCTGGCACTGGGCGGTGTTCAACATCCCGGCCTCGGTCACCGAACTGCCCTCCGGGGCGGGGGACGCGGACGGTTCCGGACTCCCCGAAGGCGCGACGATGCTGCGGACCGACGCCGGCATCCGGCAGTACGTGGGGGCCGCGCCGCCCCCCGGACACGGTCCGCACCGCTACATCTTCGCCGTGCACGCCCTCGACGTGGAGTCACTGGAGGTCGGCGACGAGGCCACACCCGCCTTCCTCGGCTTCAACATGTTCGGGCGCACCCTCGGCCGCGCCCTGCTCACCCCGGTCTACGAGATCCAGGGCTGAGCACCGACCCGGACGGTGTCCCGGGGCCGAACCCGTCCGTCGGCACGGACGCCGCGTTCTCGGCCGGGGCCGCGGCGTCCGTGTGCGGTGGCGTGGGCGCGCGGACGGTTCGTATCCTCGGGCGAACCGTGACCTCCCCCGTCACGGCCCGAGCCGGCCAGGAGGTGTGCGATGAGCGTGGATGTTCCCCAGGGCCGCGGCCTGGTGGGTACTGCCCGGCGCGCACTCCGGGTGCTGGAGATCGTGGCCGCCGAGGGGGACGGCGTCTCGGCCAAGGCGGTCGCCCGGAAGACGGGCTCCACGCTGTCCACGACGTACCACCTGCTCAACACCCTCGTCCACGAGGGCTACCTGGTCCGGCTGGGCCACGGACGCGGGTTCGGCCTCGGCTACAAGATCGGCCCGCTGTTCGACCGGCTGTGTACCCAGCTCGACGTCGACCGGGTCGTCCGCGACGAACTGAGTGCCGTGCACCAGCGGGTCGGCGCGGCGGCCTACTACACCGTGCTGCGGGACTGTGACGTCGTCGTCGCCGCCGTGGCGGACTCCCCGGAGCACCCCCGGGCCCAGCCCGTCGACTTCGGCTTCGACGAGGCGGCCCACGCCACCGCGTACGGCAAGGTCCTGCTGGCGGCGTTGCCCACCCGGCGGCGGCGGGAGTACCTCGCCGGCGCCGGGATGCCCCGGCTGACCGAGCGCACGACCGTGCGATTGCGCGATCTGGACCACGAACTCGAACAGGTACGCCACCGCGGCTGGGCGCAGGACGTCGAGGAGTTCCAGCCCGGACTGGCGTGCGTGTCCGCGCCGGTGGTCCGGCCGGACGAGCGGATCACCGCCGCCGTCGCGTTCTCCGTTCCCGTCGCCGACTTCGCCGCCAGAGGAACCACCCTCCACCGGCACGCCAGGGAGGCGGCCTCCCGGCTGTCCGCCCTGCTGTCCTGACCGTCGCGCTCCCCGCGCCGACTCGCGGGACCGGAGCGTCGACTCGCGGTCGTGGAGTGGCGACTCGCGGGTACGGAGTGGCGACTCGCGGGTCAGCGGGGTTTCAGGAGGTAGTCGACGACCGGGCGGAGTTCCTCCGCGGTGGGGGGTTCGTCGTCGATGAGGCCCTGGATCAGCAGGCCGTCGATGCCGGCGAGGAAAGCGCGGAAGGCGACCATGTCGTCGTGCCGGACCATGGACGTGAGCACGTCCAGCCACCGGCGGGCGGCGGGCCGCAGCTCGGGGCGCCGGGAGGCCAGCAGATACAGCTCGTACTCGGCCATCGTGCGGCCGCGCCGGGGGCCGATCGCCTCCGCCAGCAGGTTCGCCACCTCCTCGGCGCCGCCGCTGCCCCGGGAGCGGGCCCGGTCGATCATCCAGTACACCTCGGTGGCCATGTCCCGCGCGCAGGTGATCAGCGTGGCGATGAGCAGCTCGTCGAGGTTGGCGAAGTGGTAGGTCGTCGAGGTGGTGGGCACCCCCGCCTCCTTCGCCACGGTGCGGTGGGTGACGCCCGCGACGCCGTCCCGCTCGATGACCCGCAGGGTCGCCTCGATGATCTCGTGGCGCCGCTTCTCGCCCTTGGCCTTGCGTCCGTCGACCTCACGTCGCACCGCGTCACTCCCGACCACTCGGCGATCCCGGGACCGCCCGGACACCCGCGGATTCACGCGCGCCCCAGTTCGAGCAGCACGACACCGCCGATGACCAGGAGCAACCCGAGGATCATCGGAACGTTCATCGTCTCGCCCAGAAAGAGCGCGCCGATCAGGGCGACCAGGGCCACCCCGAGCGCCGCCCACACCGCGTAGGCCACCCCGACCGGCATCCCCAGTGCGAGCACCCGGCCCAGCAGGACGAAGGCGAGGCCGTAGGACACGATCACGACCAGGGAGGGCAGCAGCTTGCTGAACCCGTCGGAAAGCTTCAGGGACACGGTGCCGGTGACCTCGGCGGCGATGGCGACCGCGAGCAGGACGTAGACGACCACAGCTGTTAGAATACCTGAACGATAGTCCCAATACACGCGAGTTCTGCACCACATCTGTGGGACTTGTGCCGGGTCGGTGAGTTACTGATCAGTAGAACGCATTACCGTCTGCCGGAACCGCCTGCCGAACCCACCACGAAGTCCTCTCGACCGAAAGGCCCCCGACCATGGGTGCACTGCAGATCACGATGGGCGCGATCGGCGTCGCCGTCAGTATCGCCGCCTGGTTCGTGTTCCTCTCCGGCGTTGTTCGCCAGGTTCGCATCATCCGGCTCGGCCAGCCGGATGCCACGCGGAACGGTCCGTTCGTGCCTCGGATGCGCACCCTGATCACGGAGTTCGCCGCGCACACACGGATGAACAAGTTCCGCCACGTCGGTCCCTGGCACTGGCTGGTGATGTGGGGGTTCCTGCTCGGCTCGCTGGCGCTGTTCGAGGCCTACGGCGAGATCTTCGTGCCGGAGTTCGCGTGGCCGCTCATCGGGCACTGGGCGCCGTGGCAGCTGCTGCTCGAACTGCTCGGCCTGGGCACCGTCGCGGGCGGGATCGCCCTGGCGATCATCCGCCAGCGCAACCACCCGCGCCGCGCCGACCAGCAGTCCCGCTTCGCGGGCTCGAACTTCGCGGCGGCCTACTTCGTGGAGGCCGTGGTGGTCATCGAGGGCCTGGGCATCCTCGGCGTGAAGGCGTTCAAGATCTCCAGCGGCATCGAGGACCCGGCGCTGTGGACCAGTTTCGTCACCCAGCCGCTCGCCGCCGTGCTGCCCTCGGCCACCGTCGCCGTCTCCGTGATGGCGCTGATCAAGCTGCTGTCCGGGATGATCTGGCTGGCCGTGGTCGGCCGGAACCTGACCTGGGGCGTGGCCTGGCACCGGTTCAGCGCGTTCTTCAACATCTACTTCAAGCGCTCCGACGACGGCGACGTCGCGCTGGGCGCGCTCAAGCCGATGATGAGCGACGGCAAGCCGGTCGACTTCGACGAGGCCGACCCGGAGGAGGACGTCTTCGGCGCCGGACAGGTGGAGGACTTCTCCTGGAAGGGCTGGCTGGACTTCTCCACCTGCACCGAATGCGGCCGGTGCCAGTCGCAGTGCCCGGCGTGGAACACCGGTAAGCCGCTGTCGCCGAAGCTGCTGATCACCCAGCTGCGCGACCACGCCTACGCCAAGGCCCCGTACCTGATGGCGGGCGGCAAGAAGGACATGACCGGCGAGGAGATCGGCCTCACCGGCGACAACCCGCACGCCGGGATCGACGTGCTCGCCCTCGCCGAGTCGGAGCGCCCGCTGGTGGGCACCGGCGACGACGGCGGCGTGATCGACCCGGACATGCTGTGGTCGTGCACCTCCTGCGGCGCCTGCGTCGAGCAGTGCCCGGTGGACATCGAGCACGTCGACCACATCGTCGACATGCGCCGCTACCAGGTGATGATCGAGTCGAACTTCCCGACCGAGCTGAACGGGATGTTCAAGAACCTGGAGAACAAGGGCAACCCGTGGGGCCAGAACGCCAAGGACCGGCTGGCCTGGACCGAGGACCTCGACTTCGAGGTGCCGGTCTTCGACGGGGAACTCGGCGACGCCGAGTACCTGTTCTGGGTCGGCTGCGCGGGCGCGTTCGAGGACCGCGCCAAGAAGACCACCCGCGCGGTGGCCGAGCTGCTGCACCACGCGGGCGTCAGGTACACCGTCCTCGGACCGGAGGAGACCTGCACCGGTGACCCGGCGCGGCGCGCGGGCAACGAGTTCGTCTTCCAGATGCTGGCGCAGCAGAACGTCGAGGTGCTCAACTCGGTGTTCGAGGGTGTCGAGCAGAGCAAGCGCAAGATCGTGGTGACCTGTGCGCACTGCTTCAACACGCTCGCCAACGAGTACCCGGAGCTGGGCGGCAAGTACGAGGTCGTGCACCACACCCAGCTGCTGAACCGGCTGGTGCGGGAGAAGCGGCTCACCCCGATGGCCCCGGTCGCCGAGGACGTGACCTACCACGACCCGTGCTTTCTGGGCAGGCACAACAAGGTCTACGAGGCGCCCCGGGAACTGGTCGGCGCCTCCGGGGCGACCATGCGGGAGATGCCCCGGCACGGCGACCGCTCGATGTGCTGCGGCGCCGGGGGTGCGCGGATGTGGATGGAGGAGCGCATCGGTAAGCGCATCAACGTCGACCGCGTCGACGAGGCGCTGGGCACCGCCCCGGCCAAGATCGCGACCGGCTGCCCGTTCTGCCGCGTCATGCTCAACGACGGTGTGACCTCGCGCCAGAGCGACGGGGCGGCGAGCGAGGACGTCGAGGTGGTCGACGTCGCCCAGCTGCTGCTCTCCTCCGTCAAGCGGGGTGCGGGGAACGGGCAGAAGGTGCCCGCCTCCGTCGGGGCGGGCACCGAGGAGGCCGGCGGTGAGGCCGGTGCCGGCAGTGAGGTCGGCAGCGAGGCCGGCGGTGAGGCCGGTGCCGGCCGGGAGGCCGGCGGTGAGGCCGAGGC
>NZ_KB912483.1:0-1998 GCF_000383775.1 Saccharomonospora halophila 8 | reverse complement strand
CTCGGGCGCCGAGGCCCGCTCCCGGCCGGGCGCCGCGGACTCGTCGGGCGCGTCCGTCGTGGTCGCCGACGAGGCCGAACTCTCCGCCGTGGTCGTCGGGGTCGTGGTGGTCGGGGCCGTGGCGGCATCGTCGTCCGACGCCGGACTCCCGGTGCTGTCGGTCGTCGGCGTGCTGCTCGTGGTCTGCTGCGTGGTTCTCGGACCGGCCTCCGTGGAGGTGCGCGTGGCGGTATCGGCGTGTCCGCCCCCAGGGGAGTCGTCCCCGTCCCGTCCGGACGCCAGGGTGACGCCCGTGTCCGCTTCGGACGGAGCTAACCAGAACAGGTGACCTCCCGCAGCCGATGCCACGCCCACGAGCACACTCATCATCACCAACAGTGACCGGATGCGCGAATTCGGCGTAGACACAGTCGGCAAGCTACCACCCGGAAGAGGGTTATCAAACCGTGATGAATCCGTCAGCCGACCGTGTCGGCGCCGGATTGCGCGCGATCATCCCGAACCGGGGCGTGGGGTGTCCGGGTGAGGGATCCGGCTCCGGATGACCGGGGCGCGGACGTCGACGCCGTGCGGCGGCCCCTCCTCAGCGCCGGGTGTCCACCCGGTCGAAGTTCCGGTACGCACGGCTCGGCGTCGGGCCCCGCTGGCCCTGGTACCGCGAACCGGCCTCGCTCGATCCGTAGGGGAACTCGGCGGCGCTGGTCAGCCGGAACAGACAGAGCTGTCCGATCTTCATCCCCGGCCACAACGTGATCGGGAGGTTCGCCACGTTGGACAGCTCCAGCGTGATGTGCCCGTTGAACCCCGGGTCGATGAAGCCCGCGGTCGAATGGGTCAGCAACCCGAGACGGCCGAGCGAGGACTTGCCCTCCAACCTGCCCGCGAGGTCGTCCGGCAGGGAGAAGATCTCGAACGTCGAGGCGAGCACGAACTCGCCGGGGTGCAGCACGAACGGGTCGTCGTCGGTGGCGTCCTTCTCCACCAGTGAGGTGAGCTCGTCCTGCCGCAACTGCGGGTCGATGTGGGTGTACTTGCTGTTGTCGAAAACGCGGAAGAACCGGTCGAGACGGACGTCCAGGCTGGACGGCTGCACCATCCCCTCGTGGAACGGGTCCACGTCCAGCCGCCCGGAGCGCAGCGCCGCACGCAGGTCACGGTCACTCAACAACACGCGCAACACCCTATCCGGGCACCCGTGCACGGGCGCCTTCCCCCGGGCACGCGGTACGGGCACCTCCCCGCCCGCAGCGGACCGCGCCCGGCCGCGTGTCGGGCCCCGGGGGAACGGCCCGGGGCCTTGCCCGCTCCCGCGAACCGTGACAGGTTCACCCGGTGCGTCCACCGTCCACGACCTCCACCGAGGACGTTCTCCACGACCCGCTGCGGGCCCAGCTGGACGTGTTCCTCGACGAGCACCGGAACGCGCTGAGCAGCTCGCTGGACGGGCTGACCGAGGAGCAGGCACGCCGGTCCCTCGTGTCGTCGCGGACCACCCTGCTCGGTCTGGTCAAGCACGCGACCTTCGTGGAGAACGTCTGGTTCGACGAGGCGATCACCCGCCGGTCCCGGGCGGAGATCGGCATACCGGCGGGCCCGGACGAGTCGTTCGTGCTCACCGCCGACGACACGATCGACCGTGTCCGCCGGGCGCACCGGGAGGCCTGCGCGGCATCCCGCCGCGCGGTCGCCGACCTGAGCCTGGACGAAACCCTGCACGGCAACCGGCGGGGAGCTCTCCCGCTGCGCTGGGTGTACCTCCATGTGCTGCGCGAGCTCGCCCAGCACTGCGGACATGCCGACATCCTGCGGGAACAGATCCTCGCCGGGTAGTCATCCGGGCCACCGCACACCGCTTCCCGGCGGCTCGGTTCCGCCCGGCCACGTCACGTGGCCCGGGGCTCCGGCGGGCGCAGGTGCCGGGCGTAGGAGGGGTCGGGCGGGACCACCGAGCCCAGCAGCTCGGCGTAGCGTCGCCGCGCGAGCGCACCGAGGCGTTCC
>NZ_KB912482.1:45015-49784 GCF_000383775.1 Saccharomonospora halophila 8 | reverse complement strand
CTGACCATTCCGGGCAACCACGACACCCGACCGGCGGTCCGGGAGTTCCTCCTCGGGGCGCCGCCCACGGAAGGCCCCGTCAACCGGGTCCACCGGATCGCCGGGGACGGGCGACTGACCACCCACTACCATATCGGCCACCGTGGCCGGGGGCACGGCTACTCCGCGCCGGTGACCGCGGCGATCGCCTCGTCCGCGGTCTGATAGACCGGCATCTGCGACAACAGCCCGGTCGCCTCCAGGGGCCGTAGCACCACGCGCTTCGTGGCGACGATCGCCCAGGTCAGTTCGTTGTGGGCGGCCCGCTCGGACAGTTCGGCCAGCACGGACAGGCCCGCGGAGCCGAGAAAGCCGATGCCGTCGAGCTCCAGCACGAGGCTGTCGTCGCGGCCGACGTTGTTCCGGACCCACTGCCGCAGTTCCGGGGCCGACAGCAGGTCGACCTCGCCGGAGACCCGCGCCAGCACCGCGCTGCCCGACCGCCGTTCGGCATCGATGCGCATACCGTGGCTGTCGAGCTGCCGCGGCTGCCCGTCGGGGGACGACTGCGGGGGCAGGGTGTTCGGATCGGTGCTACGCACTGTGTTGTCCCTCCGTAGTGTTCGGACAGGGCACGGGCAGGTGCGACCCCCGATTCCGTAGCTGTGCGGAACAGCCTACGCACGCATCTCGGGCTGCGCACGTCTCTCGGGCGCGTACGTCTCGGCGTACGCATCTCGTGCTCCGCACGAATCGCCGGGGACCTGCCTCGACACGGCTGTGGGCTCAACCGCTCAGGGTCCACGGTAGAAAGCTCCGTGGCCGATTCGCAACCTTCCCCGGGACGGGTCACACCGGATCGCACGGCGGAGCCACCCGCCGGGGACGTCGCCGACGCCGCCCGGTGCCGGGTTCCCCGGTCGTTTGTCCCCGGGCGCCCGCGGGTACAGCGCTAACGCACGATGCTCACGGATACCGCGCTGACGCGCGGCGCCCCGGCGGGTGGGGCCGAAGGGAGCAGGAGCCGATGAGTGACGGCGAGGAGCCCGTGACACCACCGCAGGACACCGGGATGCCCGACAGTGTCGAGAGCGACCCCGCGTCGCTCAGCAGTGCGGAGGACCTCGACGAGGACCGGCTCCGGCTGGATCCGCTCGAGGAGGGAGTGGAGCCTCCGGAGCACTACAGCGAGGCGACGCGGAAGGGCATGACGCCGTTCGAGCAGCACCAGGGCGAGACGCTGGACGAGCGGGTGAGTGAGGAGCAGTCCGACTTCTCCGAACCGGAGGTACCCAATCGCCCGATCGGGGATCGTCCGCCCGGGGAAGTGGACGACACAGTGGACCCGGTCACCGAGGAGCCGCGGCCGGTCGACCCGAGTGGTGAGGTGTCCGCGCCGGACACCCCGGCCGTCCGGCGCGGGCAGAACGCCGACCGCGTGGGCGGGTCCGTCGCCGACGCCGTCCGGACCCCGGAGGGCGTGGAGGAGCAGGAGGGGGAACAGACGTGAGCTCGGCCGATGTGCGTGGCCTCACCGAGCGGATGTTGACCGACCTCCGTGGGGACGATGCGGAGGGACTGGCCACGCTGCTGGCCTCGGTGGTGGCGCCGGACGCGCCCCGGCGGCACCTGTTGTGTCCCCTTCTGGGTGAACTTGTGTCGATGGTGGCCGGTGACCTGCGGGAGCGGGCCGACGACGGGACGGAGGCGCCCGGTGTCGACCGGACGGTCGGCGGGTCGGAGGAGGTCGGGGCCGGGACGTTCACCGCCGAACTCGTCGACGACGAGGACGAGCCGTTCGACATCGACGACCTGGATCCCGCCGTGCGCGCGGTGTTGCGCGCGGTGCTGGCCGAACTGAACGACGACCCCGGGGACGTGCGGTTCCACCTCGGGCTCATCGGGGCGGACCCGGAGCCGTTGGCCCGGCTCGACGCCGTCTGGCACGTGCTGCTCTGGGCGAGCATGCTCGACGAGGGTGCCGCGTGACGACGGCGCGTCCCCGGTCCGTGCGCCACGGCCGTACACCGGACGGGCTCCGCGGCGGCGGATGAGTCCGTGCGCAGGGGATGCGGGAGTCGTGCGACGGACGGGCCGCTGTGGACGCTCGCGGTCGGGCCGGGCACGGTACCCGTCCATGATCATCGCGTGTTTCCGGGGCGGTGGAACGGCGTTTCGGACCCCGCACGCCTACGGTGGGGGTTGGCAGCCACACGCGACCGAAGGGAAATGCCGACATGCTGGCCATGACTGACGCTGCCGCCGAGGCGATCGGCGCACTGACCTCCCAGGACGGGCAAGACGCGGCCGGCCTGCGGTTCGCGGTGCGCGAGGAGACCGACGAGGGCGCCCAACTGGCGCTGTCGATCGCCACGGCTCCCGAGGACGGCGACCAGGTGCTCGGCACCGAGGGCGGCGCACGCGTGTTCCTGGAGCCCCAGGCGGCCATGTTCCTCGACGACAAGGTCCTCGACATTCAGCAGGACGATCAGGGACAGCTGAACTTCGCCGTGATGCAGCAGGCGGAGGAGGCCGAGGAGTCGCAGGGCTGACACCGGCCCGACGACGGTTTGGTCGTCGGCCATCGGTGGTACGTCCTCGTCCGAAGGCGACCACCGATGGCCCGGCACCGGCCCGCGGACCGGCTCCGGGCGGGGCCTCGGCGGTGTGAACGGTCCGGTCGGCGCGTGCACCTCCACGACCGATCGCCGTGCGAGGGGAGACACCGATGAAGGCCGTGACCTGGCAGGGCAAACGCCACGTGCAGGTGTCCGAGGTCGCCGATCCACGGATCGTCGAACCGACCGATGCGGTGATCCGGGTGACCTCGACCGGTGTGTGCGGGTCGGATCTGCATCTCTACGAGGTACTGGGGGCGTTCCTCGACCCCGGCGACGTGCTCGGGCACGAGCCGATGGGGATCGTCGAGGAGGTCGGCAGCGCCGTCGACGGGCTCGCCGTCGGCGACCGTGTCGTGGTGCCGTTCAACATCTCCTGCGGGCACTGCTTCTATTGCGACCAGCGGTTGTACTCGCAGTGCGAGACGACCCAGGTGCGCGAGCACGGCAAGGGTGGGGCGTTGTTCGGCTACACCAAGCTCTACGGCCAGGTACCCGGGGGGCAGGCCGAGCGGCTGCGGGTCCCGCAGGCCCAGTTCGGACCGATCACGGTCCCGGACGGTCCCCCCGACGAGCGCTTCCTGTACCTGTCCGACGTCGTGCCGACGGCGTGGCAGGCCGTCGAGTACGCCGGGATCCCGGCGGGCGGCTCGGTCACCGTGCTCGGCCTCGGCCCGATCGGCCAGATGTGCGCGCGGATCGCCCGGCATCGCGGCGCGCGGACGGTGATCGGCGTCGACCTCGTCGACGAGCGGCTGGCGATGGCGAAGCGGTACGGGGTGGACACCCTCGATCTCCGTCAGCACAAGCACGTGGCCGACCGGATCCGGGACCGCACGGACGGCCGGGGCACCGACTCGGTGATCGACGCGGTCGGCATGGAGGCGCACGGGGCGCCCGTGACCGGGATGGCCCAGCAGTTGGCGACGCTGCTGCCCGGCCCCGTCTCGGCCAAGGTGACCGAGAAGGCCGCTGTGGACCGGCTCTCCGCGCTGTATCTCGCGATCGACGCCGTCCGGCGCGGCGGCACCGTCTCACTGTCCGGTGTGTACGGCGGCATGGTCGACCCGATGCCGATGCTCACCCTGTTCGACAAGCAGGTGCAGGTGCGGATGGGGCAGGCCAACGTCCGCGCCTGGGTGGACGAGATCATGCCGTTGCTCACCGGTGACGGGGACCCGCTCGGCGTGGAGGACCTCGCCACCCACCAGCTCCCGCTGTCCGAGGCGCCGCACGCCTACGACATCTTCCAGAAGAAGCGGGACGGGGCGATCAAGATCGTTCTGAAGCCCTGAACCCTCGCGGTCGGATTCCGTCGTGGACGGTCCGGACGGTTCAGTCCGCGGGGACCGGCGTCGGCGGCCGCTCGCCCCGCAGCACCGCGACGACGTTGCGCGCGGCGAGGGTGGCCATGGCGGTGCGGGTCGCGACGGTGGCCGAGCCGAGGTGCGGGGCGAGCGCGACGTCGTCGCGTCCCAGCAGTCCGGGATGGACCTCGGGTTCGTGCTCGAAGACGTCCAGCCCGGCCCCGGCGATCGTCCCGGCGTCCAGCGCGTCGGCGAGCGCGGCCTCGTCCACCACCGGACCCCGCGCGGTGTTCAACAGGAACGCGGTCGGCTTCATCGTCGCGAGCGCGTCGGCGTCGATCAGGTGGTGCGTGTCCGCGGTGAGCGGGCAGTGCAGGGACACGACGTCGGCACGCGCCAGCAGCTCGGGCAGCGGCAGGTAGGCGGCCGCCAGTTCCTCCTCGGTGCCGGCGGGGGCGGGCCGGCGTCCGGTGTAGACGATTTCCATGCCGAACGCGCGGGCCCGCCGGGCGACCGCGCGGCCGATCTGGCCGAGACCGACGATGCCGAGGGTTCGGCCCGTCAGCCCGGTGCCGAGCATGAAGTCGAGCTCGAACGACCACGGGGTGCCCGACCGCAGCAGCCGTTCGCCCTCACCGAGTCTGCGGGTGACCGACAGCAGCAACCCCAGGGTGATGTCGGCCGTGGCGTCGGTGAGCACGCCCGGGGTGTGTGCCACGACGACGCCACGCGAGGTGAGCGCGGGGACGTCGATGTTGTCGTACCCGACCGCGACGGTGGCCACCGCCCGCAGTCCCGGCCCGGCGGCGTCGGCGAAGGCGGCGTCGACCCGCTCCTTCAGCGTGACCACGGCGGCGTCGGCGCC
>NZ_KB912482.1:39247-44915 GCF_000383775.1 Saccharomonospora halophila 8 | reverse complement strand
CACCCTGCGCGCGATGCTCGCCGACGGCGGCGAGGTGGGGCGGCTCGCCCACGCCCGGCACGCGCCCCGCACCCGCAGGGTCGTGCTGCTGATCGACGTCTCCGGCTCGATGAAGCCCTACGCCGACGCGCTGCTGCGGTTCGCCCACGTCGTGGTGCGCTCCGCCCCGGCGGACGTCGAGGTGTTCACCCTGGGGACCCGGCTCACGCGGGTCAGCAGGCAGCTGCGGTGGCGCGACCCGGAACGCGCCGTGCTGCAGGCCGGGCGGGCGGTGGCCGACTTCGCGGGTGGCACCCGGCTGGGGGAGACGCTGCGGGTGTTCCTCGACCGCTGGGGCCAGCGCGGGCTCGCCCGCCGGTCCACGGTGGTGCTGTTCTCCGACGGCTGGGAACGCGGCGACGCGAGCCTGCTGGGCACGCAGACCGCTCGGCTGCGCCGTCTGGCGCACGCGGTGCTGTGGGTCAACCCGCACGCCGGCCGCCCGGGGTACGAGCCCGTCCAGTCCGGGATCGCCGCCGCGTGGCCGCATGTCGACAAGCTGCTCGCGGGCCACAGTCTGGCCACGCTGGAACGACTGCTGAGGGAGATCAGCCATGCATGACGTGCTGGACGAGCTGTACCGCCGGTGGCGGGCGGGCGAGTCGGTGGGACTCGGCACGGTGGTGGACACGTTCTCCTCGGCGCCGCGGGCGCCGGGGGCGGCGATGCTGGTGGGCACCGACGACACCGTGGTCGGCAGCGTGTCCGGCGGCTGCGTCGAGGGCGCGGTCTACGACCTCGCGCAGCGCGTCATGGACGACGGCACACCCGTGTTGCAGCGGTACGGCGTCAGCGACGACGACGCCTTCGCCGTCGGGCTGACCTGCGGCGGGATCATCGACGTGTTCGTGGAGCGGATCGACCGCGACTCCATGCCGGGACTGCCCGACCTGGTCGACTCCGTCCGGGCGGGACGGCCCGTGGCCGTGGTGACCACGGTCGAGCATCCGGACACCGACCTGCTCGGCGGGCGGATGCTCGTGTGGGCGGACCGGGTCTCCGGCAGCCTCGGGTCAGCCCGGATCGACGACGCCGTCACCGACGACGCCCGGGGGCTGCTCGCCGGTGGACGCTCCGGCACCCTGCACTACGGTCCGGACGGCCAGCGCCGCGGCGAGGGCATGGCGGTGTTCGTCAACGCGTTCGAACCGCCGCCGAGGATGCTGGTCTTCGGCGCGATCGACTTCGCCGCGGCCATGGCCCGGATGGGTGGTTACCTGGGATACGAGGTCACGGTGTGTGACGCGCGCCCGGTGTTCGCCACCCGCAGCCGCTTCCCGGACGCGCACGAGGTGGTCGTGGACTGGCCGCACCGCTACCTGGAGGCGGAGGCCGAGGCGGGCCGCGTCGACGGCCGGACCGTGGTCACCGTGCTCACCCACGACCCGAAGTTCGACGTCCCCGTACTGGAGGTGGCCCTGCGGCTCGACCTCGGCTACGTCGGCGCGATGGGATCCCGGCGCACACACGACGACCGGATGCGGCGGCTGCGCGAGGCGGGACTGACCGAGGCGGAGCTCAAGCACCTGGCGTCCCCGATCGGGCTGGATCTCGGCGCCCGCACCCCGGAGGAGACGGCCGTGTCGATCGCGGCCGAGATCATCGCGCTGCGCTGGGGCGGCGGCGGCCGCAGGCTGTCCGACGTCGACGGCCGCATCCACACCACCGAGGCCCGCTGACCGCACACTCCCGCCCGCGGGCCCCGCCGACCGGGCACGGCCGCGCACCGCCGGGGTGGAACGCGCGTTTTGGCGTTCCGCCGGAAAACGGGAGCCCGATCGGGCGATGACCGGCGGGCACGGGTGCCGCCGGGGTTGTCCCGGCAGCCCGGAGGTAGCAGGGTTACCTGTGAGGTCGATCACCGAGGTGGTCGAGCCGACGGCCGCGTTCCCCGGCCCGCGGAGGCGGGCCGAGCCAGCACAGGAGGCCCAATGCGCATCACCGTCACCGTTGACGGAGCCCGCTACACCGACGAGGTCGAACCCCGCACACTGCTGGTGCACTACCTGCGGGAGCAGGTCGGCAAGGTCGGCACCGTGGTGGGGTGCGACACGAGCAACTGCGGAGCCTGCACCGTCCACCTGGACGGGCAGAGCGTGAAGTCCTGCTCGGTGCTCGCCGTCCAGGCCGACGGCCGGGAGGTCACCACGGTCGAGGGGCTCGCCCGCGACGGCGAGCTGCACCCCGTACAGCGGGCGTTCTCCACCAGCCACGCACTGCAGTGCGGGTTCTGCACACCCGGCATGATCATGCAGTCGATCGACCTGCTCGCCGAGAACCCGGACCCGGACGAGCAGGCCGTGCGCGAGGGGTTGGAGGGCAACCTCTGCCGGTGCACCGGCTACCAGAACATCGTCCGCGCGGTGCAGGACGCGGCGAGCGAGATGCGGCCCGGGGCGGGCCCGGAGGCCGAACGCGCCGGGGAGACCACCGGCGCGACCACCACGGCGGGTGTGCGGGGAGGTGCGCGGTCGTGACGTCGACGACGGAACCGGCGGTCACCGAGGTCGGCAAAGCCCGGGTCCGCAAGGAGGACGAGCGGCTCATCACCGGACGCACCCGGTGGACCGACAACATCACCCTCCCGGGCATGGTGCACGTGGCCGTGCTGCGCAGCCCGGTCGCGCACGCGCGGATCACCGGCATCGACACCACCGAGGCGCGGGAGATGCCCGGTGTGCTCGGCGTCTACACCGGCGACGACCTCGACCCCGAGGGTGCGGTCGCGCTGCCCTGCGCCTGGCCGGTCTCGCCGGACATGAAACACCCCCGCAGGCCGATGCTCGCCCAGGGCACCGTCAACTACGCGGGTGAGGGCGTGGCCGTGGTCGTCGCGCGCAGCGCCGCCGAGGCCGAGGACGCGCTCGCCGGGATCGACGTCGACTACGACGACCTGCCCGTCGTGCTGGACATGGAACAGGCACTGGCCCCCGACGCCCCGTTGGTGCACGAGGACCTGGGCACCAACCGTAACGCGGTGTGGACGTTCGACTCGGCCGAGGCCGGCTCCGGCGGCGACGTCGAGCGGGCCTTCGCCGACTCGGAGGTGGTGCTCACCCGCCGGTTCCGCCAGCAACGGCTCGTGCCGGGCTTCATGGAACCCCGCTCGGTGGTCGTCGACCCGACCGCGCCGCAGCTGACGATGTGGTCGGCGACCCAGGTCCCGCACATCGTGAAGACGATGGCGGCGATGACCCTGGGCATCCCGGAGCACCGGATCCGGGTGATCGCCCCGGACGTCGGTGGCGGATTCGGCGGCAAGCTCGCCGTGATCCCGGAGGAGATGCTCGCCCTGCGGCTCGCGCAGGAACTGGGCAGGCCGGTGAAGTGGACCGAGTCCCGGTCCGAGACGATGACGGCCGCCCACCACGGGCGGGACCAGATCCAGGACCTGACCCTCTCGGCCACCCGCGACGGCACGCTGACCGGCCTGAAGGTCGAGCTGATGGCCGACATGGGCGCCTACCTCAGCCTCGTCGGCCCCGGAGTGCCGATCCTCGGCGCATTCATGTTCAACGCGATCTACAAGATCCCGGCCTACCACTTCGCCTGCACGAACGTGTTCACCAACACCACGGTCACCGACGCCTACCGCGGCGCGGGCAGGCCGGAGGCCACCTTCGGCATCGAACGGATGATGGACGAGCTGGCGGCCGAACTCGGCATGGAGCCGCTGGAGCTGCGGGAGAAGAACTGGATCAGAAACGACGAGTTCCCGTACACCACGGTGTCCACGCTGACCTACGACTCGGGCGACTACGAGGCCGCCACCGAGCAGGCCAAGCGCCTGTTCGACTACGACGGTCTGCGCCGTGAACAGCGGGAGCGGCGGGAACGCGGTGACCCGGTGCAGCTCGGCATCGGCATCTCCACGTTCACCGAGATGTGCGGCCTGGCGCCGTCGCGGGTGCTCGGCTCGCTCGACTACGGCGCGGGCGGCTGGGAGCACGCCACGATCCGGATGCTGCCCACCGGCAAGGTCGAGGTGGTCACCGGGGTCTCGCCGCACGGGCAGGGGCACGAGACCGCGTGGAGCCAGATCGTGGCCGACCAGCTCGGCGTCGGCTTCGACGACGTGGAGATCCTGCACGGCGACACCCAGTCCTCCCCCAGGGGGCTGGACACCTACGGCTCGCGCTCGCTGGCCGTCGGCGGGATCGCGGTGGTGAAGGCGGCGGAGAAGGTCGTCGCGAAGGCCCGCACGATCGCCGCGCACCTGATGGAGTGCTCCGAGGACGACCTGGAGTTCGCCGACGGCCGGTTCACCGTGCGCGGCACGGACCGGTCCACCCGGATCCAGGACCTCGCGCTGGCCGTGTTCACCGCCCACGACCTGCCCGACGGTGTGGAGCCGTCGCTGGACTCGGAGGCGACCTTCGACCCGGAGAACTTCTCCTTCCCGCACGGCACGCACCTGTGCGCGACGGAGGTGGACACCGAGACCGGGCGCAGCACGATCCGTTCCTACGTGTGCGTGGACGACGTCGGTGCCGTGGTCAACCCGCTCATCGTGGAGGGGCAGATCCACGGGGGACTCGCCCAGGGCATCGCGCAGGCGCTGTACGAGGAGGCGGTGTTCGACGAGGGCGGGACGCTGATGTCCGGCACGTTCGCCGACTACCTGCTGCCGTCGGCGGCCGATCTGCCGTCGTTCACCACCGACCGCACCGAGACGCCGTCCACGACGAACCCGCTCGGCGTCAAGGGGGTGGGGGAGGCGGGCACGATCGCCTCGACCCCGGCCGTGGTGAACGCGATCGTGGACGCGGTGCGGCACCTCGGCGTGGACGACGTCCGGATGCCGTGCACGCCGATGCGGGTCTTCCAGGCCATCCACACCGGTGAGCAGGCCGCCGGTGGTCCGGGTGCCGAGGCCGGTGGCGGCCTCGGTTCGATCGACGCCGAACACGGAGGTGCGCAGTGATTCCCGCCCCGTTCGACTACGTGGCTCCGTCCACGGCGGATGACGCGGTGCGGGCCCTGGCCGACGCGGGCGAGGACGCCAAGATCCTCGCGGGCGGCCAGAGCCTGCTGCCGGTACTGCGGTTGCGGATGGCCGCGCCGACCACGGTCATCGACCTCACGAACATCGGCGAGTTGCGCGGGGTGCGCGACGACGGCGACGCCCTGGTGATCGGGGCGATGACCACGCACCACGACGTGCAACGGGATCCGCTGATCGCCGAGCACGCGGCCCTGCTGGCGCGGGCCACCGAGACGGTGGCCGATCCGCAGGTGCGCCACCGCGGCACGTTCGGCGGGTCGCTGGCCCACGCCGACCCGGCGGGGGACCTGCCCGCCCCCGCGTTGGCCATGGACACCGAGATGGTCCTGCGCGGGATGGACGGCACCCGCCGGGTGCCCGCGGAGGAGTTCTTCGCCGACTTCTTCACCACGGCGCTCGCCCCGAGCGAGATCCTGACGGAGGTGCGGGTCCCGAAGTTCACCGGCTGGCAGGCGCACTACGAGAAGTTCAACCGGGTGGCGCAGGCGTGGTCGATCGTCGGGGTGGCCGCGACGGTGCGCACGGATGCGGGGGCGATCGCCGAGGCCCGCGTGGCGCTGACGAACATGGCGTCGGTGCCGGTCCGGGCGCGGGGCGTGGAGCGCGCGCTGGTGGGGCAACCCG
>NZ_KB912482.1:34305-39147 GCF_000383775.1 Saccharomonospora halophila 8 | reverse complement strand
CCGCCGCCGCTGACCCACCCCACCCCACCCCACCCGCCCGCGAGTCGCCGCTGCACCCCCGCGAGTTGACACCTCAGACCCGCGGGTCGCCGCTGCATGCCCGCGAGTTGCCGCTGCACGCCCGTGAGTTGACGTGTCCTCGAACCGCCTCGATGGGCGAGTGTGGCGCCCGGCCGGAAACGGAACGCACGGCTGTGTGCGGACGCGGTGTCCCGGAGCGTCGGCTCGGTTTCCGTGACGTCGATTCGGTGCCCTGGAGCGTCGGCTCGGCGTTGTGAGGCGTCGACTCGGTGTCCTGATGTGTCGACTCGCGGGCGTGCCTCGTCGACGTGTCCGGGCCGAAGTTCACCCGGCCGACCGGACAGATTCCACGGCTGCGCACCCTCGTCCCGCTCCCGCAGGTACCGGTATCTCCTGCCGGCCTGCCGGTTTCCTCCGCTACCCGGCCTCGCCTCGGGCGAACCCGCAGGTCATGGCGACGATACGCACTCGATCAGTCACCCGGAGGAATGGTTCCCGGACCGTCGAGGATTGACGATCTCTGCCTCTGCGCACTCTGTAGCCATACGGGCGCGGGGCGTACCGGACACGCAGAACAGCGCACCGTTGTGAGCAGAATCCAGAACCCCAAGGAGAAACATCACCATGCGAGTTCGCAGAGCCGCTGTCGTCGTCGCTCTGGCCGCCGGCACCGCCGTCGCCGTCGCCGGAACCACGAACGCCTCCCCGGAGAACAACGACTGCAGCGACACCGGTCGCTACATCCAGGCCGACTCCTGGGCCGACGCCGAGTGCGAGTTCGACTTCGCCCGCGAGCAGTGGGAGCAGGCCAAGGACGAGGCCGAGGACGAGCGGGACAAGCACGAGGACAAGCACGAGGACAAGGACAAGGGCAAGGACGAGGACAAGGACCACGACAAGGACAAGGACCACGGCAAGGACAAGGACCACGGCAAGGACAAGGACCACGACAAGGACTGGGACAAGGACAAGCACCACCACGACTGGGACAAGGACAAGAAGCACCACGACAAGGACAAGCACAAGGTCGAGAAGCACTACCACAAGCACTTCCACAAGCACCACGACAAGGACAAGAAGCACCACGGCAAGCACCACGACAAGAAGCACCACGACAAGCACGGCAAGAAGCACCACCACAAGAAGCAGGTGCACAAGAAGCCGCACGGTGGCGTGAAGACCGGTGACGGTTCGTTCGCGACGGTCGTGCGCTGAAGCGTTCCGTGATGCGTCATCCCACGCGCCGCCATCCCCGCCACGCCGGCTCCGCCCGGCTGGTGGGGATGGCGGTTTCCGTCCTGTTGCTCGTGCTGACCGGCTGCACCGGTCCGAACGCGACCGTCGGCACCCCGACTTTCGAGTACACGGTCCCGACCGAGAGCGGGGTCGAGAAGCCCGTCCTGCCCGCGTCGAAACCGGTACGGCTGCGGATCCCGGCGATCGGTGTGGACACCGACGCGTTCGTCGACCTGGGGCTCGATGCGGAGAAGCGGATGGAGGTCCCGGAGGGTGCCCACGAGATCGGTTGGTACAACCAGTCACCGACCCCGGGCGAAATGGGCCCGTCCGTGCTCGCCGCGCACGTCGACTGGAACAACGAGAAGGGCGTGTTCTACGACCTGCGCAAGCTGGGCGACGGGGCCGACGTGATCGTCGACCGCGCCGACGGCAGCAGCGTCTTGTTCGAGGTCCACGCCGTCGAGCGTTACCCCAAGAAGGAATTCCCCACCGAGAAGGTTTACGGCGACACCCACCACCCGGAGCTGCGGTTGATCACCTGCGGCGGCGTGTTCGACCGCTCGGCGCAGAGCTACGAGGACAACGACGTCGCCTACGCCCGCATGGTCGCCTTCGAGGAGTGAACGTCCCGTCGCGGCTCTCCGGGACCACCGCGCGCCGGACAGTACCCGCGCTATATCGTGGACCTGATCAAGCGTGTAACCACGGTGAGCGTAGAGACGATGAAGATCGTCGACGACCTGCCGGAACTCGGCCTCGGGTAGGTCTGCGCTACCCGAGGTCGTCGAACTCGCCGGCCCTGCAGCCCTCGATCCAGGCGGCCATCTCGGCGCGGGTGAACAGCGGAGCGCCCGCCTCGGGATGCTTGCTGTTTCGGATGGCGATCCGCCCGTCCGGCGTCGGCGCCACCTCGATGCAGTTGCCTCCGCTGGTTCCACCACCCCCGGAGAAGCTGCTCTTGCGCCAGGTCAGGTTGGCTTCCGCGTCCCCGTGGGTCATGCCGCACCGTCCTTGTCCCTATTCCAGCTCCCGCACGGAGTCAGCCAGGCGACGCACTGACTCGTCCTGGGTGAGTGCCTGCTCGGTGAGGGCACCGAAGCGAAGTGTGTACGCACGTACCTCGTCGCGGGATTCGATGTAGTCGGGGCGTCCGGGACCTTCCGCGTAGCCGATGTCCGGTATCGGGTCGGGCAGCGTGAGGATCGAGAACGGTCCTTCGAGTGCGGGACTGGCGCCCACCGTCTTCGGCAACACCTGTATGGCGATATTGGGGTTCTCGGTCGCCTCGACCAGGTGACGCAGTTGCTTCCGCATCACCCGCTCACCACCGACCGGGCGTTCCAACGCTCCCTCACCGAGGATGACGTGCAGTGTCGGTGGGATCGGCTGACTGAGAATCTGTTGCCGGGCCATGCGCGCCATGACCCGTCGTTCGACCTCGTCCGCGCTCAGTCCGGGGTCCAGCCCCGTGATGAGAGCCCGCGCGTACTCGGTGGTCTGGAGGAGCCCGGGCACCAACAAGGTCTCGAACTGACGACAGGCCACCAGGGCGGTCTCCCAGTCGAGGAACTGGTGGAACTCGGGTGGCAGGTGTTTGCGGACGTCGGCGAGCCAGCCGCGGCGGCGGGAGTCGCCGGCCAGTTGTCTGAGCCAGTTCGCCAGCGCCGGGTCGCCGACGCCGTAGACGTCCAACAGTTGGTCGAGCTCGCGGCGCTTCACTCCCTGCTCCCGGTTCTCGATCCGGGACAGCTTCGGGCGGGACCAGGTGCCCGGTCCCTGGCGGAGCTTCTCGATCACCTGGTCATGCGTCAGCGCGCACTCCTCCCGGAGTGTGCGAGGACGAACCCGAAATCGCCGACGCCCACCCGCTCGACCGGTTCGTGTCCGACCCCACCGGGAGACCGCCGATGTGCGACGAGGAGACGTTCGCCGGGATCCTGGCGGACATGGCCGGGCAGGCCGCTCCGGAGGTGTTCGCCGTGGTGCAGAAATACGGGACCCGGGTGAACGCGTGGATCGTCGCCTGGGGAATGTGTTTCCCCGACGGCCGCACCGAGGTGGTCAGTGTGGACGGAACCGCGCGGCACAACGCGAACTCCCCGGAGGATGTGTTGCTCGGATCCACTTTCGGCACGCACATCCGGGCCCGGATCGTCCGGCCGGCACCGGTGGAGACCGATGACGAGGGGGAGAGCGACGACGAGCAATAGGCGTCGTCACCGCCCGCGCTCATCGTTCGACCCGAACGGCGGAGCGGGTCACTCACCCGGAGCGACGGGCGCGGCACCGTCCGGTGCGGAGGGTCCATGCCGTTCCCGCGCGGGCGTGATGCGGTGCCGGGTGAGCCCCGTCAACGTCGGCGCGGCCTTCGTCACCGTTGCGGCCCGGAGGTGGACTCGCGGCACTGGACTCGCGTAGCTTGACCGCCTATAACCGAAGGCATAACCGGATATCGCGGCTGTTCGAGCCGGAGCGGGAGAGCCCCCGTGTGGTCAAGGCGGGGCACCGAAGGAGCAAACGCCCCACAATCTCTCAGGTACCACTACCGCTCTTGGCGAGGCCACTCTGGAAAGTAGGCTCACCACGAGGGCCTCACCCAAGGTGTAAGCCGCGCTCACGCGCGGTGAAACTCTCAGGTGCCCATGACAGAGGGGGAGTTCCCAGCACCAGGCGGGTAAACCTGCCTAAGGAGAGAAGGAGCTCCCCGCCATGACGCAGAAGTCGTCGCCTCCCGTGACGCCTCCGCCGACGCCGTTCGCGTCCCGGCACATCGGCCCGAGCGAGTCCGAGCAGGCGAAGATGCTGGCCGAATGCGGGTTCGGCAGCCTGGACGCCCTGGTCTCCGCCGCGGTGCCCGGCGCCATCCGGAACCCGCGCGGGCTCGACCTGCCCGAGGAGGCGTCCGAGGAGCAGGCGCTGGCCGAGCTGCGGGAGCTGGCCGCGCGCAACACGCCGCGGACCCAGATGATCGGCCTCGGCTATCACGACACCGTCACCCCGGCCGTGATCCGGCGCAACGTGCTGGAGAACCCGGCCTTCTACACCGCGTACACGCCGTACCAGCCGGAGATCTCGCAGGGCAGGCTGGAGGCGCTGCTCAACTTCCAGACGATGGTCTCCGACCTCACCGGCCTGGATACCGCGAACGCCTCGATGCTCGACGAGTCCACCGCCGTCGCCGAGGCGGTCATGCTGATGCGGCGGGCGTCGAAGTCGACGTCGCGGACCGTGGTGCTGGACGCCGAGTGCCTGCCGCAGACGATCGCGATCGTGCGCACCCGCGCCGAGGCCGTCGGCGTCGAGGTGGACGTCCGGGACCTCTCCCGGGGACTGCCGGACGAGTTCTTCGGCGTGGTCGTGCAGTACCCGGGCGTGTCCGGTGTGCTGCGGGAGCCGGACTTCTACCGGCGGATCGGCGACGCCGCGAAGGAGGCGAAGGCGCTGTACTGCGTCGCCGCCGACCTGCTCGCGCTCACCCTGGTCACCTCGCCCGGCGAGTTCGGCGCCGACCTCGCGGCGGGCACCACCCAGCGCTTCGGCGTCCCGCTCGGCTACGGCGGGCCGCACGCCGGGTACCTGGCC
>NZ_KB912482.1:25182-34205 GCF_000383775.1 Saccharomonospora halophila 8 | reverse complement strand
CGGCCGCGCGGACGCGGTGGTCGCGGCCGCCCGCGAGGCGGGCGTCAACCTCGGCCCGGTGGACGCCGACCACGTGCGGATCGCCTGTGACGAGGTCACCACCCCGGAGACGCTGGCCGACGTGCTCGGCGCGTTCGGGGTGGCCGACACCGGCCCGGTGACCACCGCCACGACCGCGGACAGCGGGGTGGGCGCGCTGCCCGACGGGCTGGACCGCACCAGCGAGTACCTGACGCACCAGGTGTTCCACACTTACCACTCGGAGACGGCGATGCTGCGCTACCTGCGCGGGCTCGCCGACTCCGACTACGCGCTCGACCGGGGCATGATCCCGCTCGGGTCCTGCACGATGAAGCTCAACGCCACCACCGAGATGGAGGCGGTCACCTGGCCCGAGTTCGCCGGGCTGCACCCGTTCGCGCCGTCTTCCGACGCCGAGGGCTACCGGGTGCTGATCGACCAGCTCAGCTCGTGGCTGGCCGAGGTCACCGGCTACGACAGCGTCTCGCTGCAGCCGAACGCGGGCAGCCAGGGTGAGCTGGCCGGGCTGCTGGCGATCCGCGCCTACCACCGTGCGCACGGGCAGCCGGAGCGCGACGTGTGCCTGATCCCGTCGTCGGCGCACGGCACCAACGCCGCCTCCGCCGTGCTCGCCGGGATGCGGGTGGTCGTGGTGGCCTGCACCGACAACGGCGACATCGACCTCGACGACCTGCGCGCGAAGGTGGACCAGCACCGCGACACGCTGTCCGCGATCATGGTCACCTACCCGTCGACGCACGGGGTGTACGAGACCGGGATCACCGAGCTGGCCGAGATCGTGCACTCCGGGGGCGGCCAGGTGTACGTGGACGGGGCGAACCTCAACGCCCTGCTCGGGCTGGCCAAGCCGGGCGAGTTCGGCGGTGACGTCTCGCACCTGAACCTGCACAAGACGTTCTGCATCCCGCACGGCGGGGGCGGTCCCGGTGTCGGGCCGGTCGCGGCGCGGGCGCACCTCGCGCCGTACCTGCCGAACCACCCGATGGAGCAGTCCGCGGGCCCGGAGACCGGCGTCGGGCCGATCTCCGAGGCGCCGTTCGGCTCGGCGTCGATCCTGCCGATCTCCTGGGCGTACGTGCGGATGATGGGGGCGGCCGGGCTGACCGACGCCACCCAGGTGGCGGTGCTGGCCGCCAACTACGTCGCCGCCCGGCTCACCCCGCACTTCCCGGTGCTCTACACCGGGCGGGACGGGCTAGTCGCGCACGAGTGCATCCTCGACCTGCGCGGGCTGACCAAGGAGACCGGGGTGACCGTGGACGACGTCGCCAAGCGGCTGATCGACTACGGGTTCCACGCCCCGACGATGTCGTTCCCGGTGGCGGGCACGCTGATGATGGAGCCGACCGAGAGCGAGGACCTGGCCGAGCTCGACCGGTTCTGCGACGCCATGATCGCCATCCGGCGGGAGATCGACGAGGTCGCGGCGGGCACCTGGGACGTGGAGCGCAGCCCCCTGCGCGGCGCCCCGCACACGGCCGAGCAGCTCACCGGCGACTGGGACCTGCCCTACGACCGGCGTACGGCCGTCTACCCGGGCCGTACCCGGCCGAAGGGCAAGTACTTCGCGCCGGTGCGACGCATCGAGGGCGCCTACGGCGACCGCAACCTCGTCTGCTCCTGCCCGCCCGTCGAGTCCTACGAAAGCTGAGGTCCCCGCGTGACGAACACGACGGACTCCACGCCGCGCCGGACCCCGCTGCACGAGGTGCACGCCGAACTCGGCGCGTCGTTCACCGATTTCGCCGGCTGGTCCATGCCGGTGCGCTACGACAGCGAACTGGCCGAACACCGGGCGGTCCGCGAGACGGCGGGCCAGTTCGACCTGTCCCACATGGGTGAGATCGAACTGACCGGGCCGCAGGCCGCCGACGCGCTCGATCACGCGATGGTCGGCCGGCTGTCGGCGGTCCGGGTGGGGCGCGCCCGCTACACGATGGTGTGCGACGCCGACGGCGGCATCCTGGACGACCTGGTCGTCTACCGGCTCGCCGAGCGGCACTACCTCGTGGTGGCGAACGCGGGCAACGCCGCGCTGATCGCCGACGAGCTGCGGGCCCGGGCGGCCGGCTTCGACACCGAGGTCACCGACCGTTCGGCGGAGACGGCGCTGATCGCCGTGCAGGGCCCCACCTCGGCCGCGATCGTGGCCGGGGCCACCGGGGCCGACCTGTCCGGACTGCGGTACTACGCGAGTATGCCCGCCGCCGTCGACGGGGACGAGGTGCTGCTCGCGCGCACCGGCTACACCGGCGAGGACGGCTTCGAGCTGTTCGTGCCCGCCGAAGCGGCCGTGCGGGTGTGGCGGCGGCTGGCCGACGCCGGTGCCGCGCACGGACTGAAGCCCGCCGGGCTGGCCTGCCGTGACTCGCTCCGACTCGAAGCGGGTATGCCGTTGTACGGCAACGAACTCGGCACCGGGACGACCCCGTTCCACGCCAATCTGGGGCGTCTGGTGAAATTCGACAAACCGGGTGATTTCGTGGGCAGGGCCGCCCTGGAAAAGTGTGGTGAACCGGACCGGGTCCTGGTGGGTCTGCGCGGCAGCGGCCGTCGCGCCCCCCGGCACGGCTACCGGCTGCTGCACGGTGACCACGAGGTCGGCGAGGTGACGAGCGGGGCGCTCTCGCCCACGCTCGGCCACCCGATCGCGATGGCCTTCGTCCCGCCGGAACTCACCGAACCCGGGACCGCCCTGTCGGCCGACATCCGCGGTCGCGCGGAACCGGTCGAGGTCGTGTCCCTGCCCTTCTACCAGCGTCCCTCCTCCCCGAAAGGCTGACCGTTGTCGACGACCATTCCCCAGGACCTGCGCTACACCGCCGAGCACGAGTGGGTACGCACCGAGGACGACACCGTGACCGTGGGTGTCACCGCGTTCGCCGCCGAGTCGCTCGGTGACGTCGTCTTCGTCGAGCTGCCCGAGGCCGGCGGTACCGTCACGGCGGGCGAGGTGTGCGGCGAGATCGAGTCGACCAAGTCGGTCAGCGAGCTGTACTCGCCCGTCACCGGCGAGATCGTCGCACTCAACGAGGCCGTCGTGGACGCACCGGAGACGGTCAACTCGGACCCGTACGGGGACGGGTGGCTGTTCCGCGTCCGCGTCGAGTCTCTGCCGGAACTGATGGACGCCGACGCCTACGCCGCACAGATTCAGGAGGGCTGACATGAAAACGTTCGACGCCGATCTGGCCACGGTCGACCCGGAGGTCGCCGACGCGGTGGCCGACGAGCTGGACCGCCAGCAGTCGACGCTGGAGATGATCGCCTCGGAGAACTTCGCGCCGGTGAGCGTGCTCGAGGCGCAGGGTTCCGTGCTGACCAACAAGTACGCCGAGGGCTACCCCGGCAAGCGCTATTACGGCGGCTGCGAGCACGTCGACGTCGTGGAGAACCTGGCGATCGAGCGGGCGAAGTCCCTGTTCGGTGCCGAGCACGCCAACGTGCAGCCGCACTCCGGTGCGCAGGCCAACGCGGCGGCGATGGTCTCGCTGCTCGACCCGGGTGACACGATCCTCGGGCTCGACCTCGCCCACGGCGGCCACCTCACGCACGGGATGAAGCTGAACTTCTCCGGCAAGCTCTACAACGTCGTGGCCTACCACGTCGACTCCGAGACCGGCCGTCTCGACATGGCCGAGGTCGAGCGGCTGGCTCGGGAGAGCCGCCCGAAGGTGATCATCGCGGGCTGGTCGGCCTACCCGCGGCAGATCGACTTCGCGGAGTTCCGCCGGATCGCCGACGAGGTCGGGGCGAAGCTGATGGTGGACATGGCCCACTTCGCCGGCCTGGTCGCGGCGGGCCTGCACCCGAACCCGGTGCCGTACGCGGACGTGGTGACCACCACCACGCACAAGACGCTCGGCGGGCCGCGCGGCGGCATCATCCTGTGCAAGCAGGAGTACGCCAAGAAGATCAACTCGTCGGTGTTCCCCGGCCAGCAGGGCGGGCCACTGGAGCACGTCATCGCGGGCAAGGCCGTGGCGCTCAAGATCGCCGCGAGTGACGAGTTCCGCGACCGGCAGCAGCGCGTGCTCGACGGCTCCCGCATCCTGGCCGACCGCCTGTCGCAGTCCGACTGCGTCGACAACGGCGTGCGGGTGCTCACCGGCGGCACGGACGTGCACCTGGTGCTGGTCGACCTGGTGAACTCCCAGCTGGACGGCAAGCAGGCCGAGGACCGGCTGCACGAGATCGGTATCACCGTCAACCGTAACGCGGTGCCCAACGACCCGCGCCCGCCGATGGTCACCTCGGGGCTGCGGGTCGGCACCCCGGCGCTGGCCGCCCGCGGCTTCGGTGCGGACGACTTCACCGAGGTCGCCGAGATCATCGCGACGGCGCTGCGGCCCGAGATCGACGACGCCACCCGCAAGGACCTGCGGTCCCGCGTGGCGGTGCTCGCCGAGAAGCACCCGCTCTACCCGCACAAGAACTGAGGCGGCCCACCCGCCGAGGCGCGGCCGAGCGGCCCGAACGGGGGCTCCGGGGTGACCCGGGGCCCCCGTTTTCGTGTTAGGGCCGTTGTCGTGGTGCGACACCGGGCGCCGGGACACGGCACCGCCCGGTCGTCAGCGCGCGGGCGGTGTCCAGCGGAAGGTGGCCGCGATCGGGTCGTGGTCGGACAGCCGCTCGCCGGTGTCGTCGAGGAAGTCGGCCCGGTCGTCGCTGTAGTCGGTGGCGGTCAGTTCGAGACCGTCGCCGCCGCGGTAGAAGATCTTGTCCACGACCTCGCACCGGTCGATCGTGGCGGTGTCGCACTCCGGGGACGGACCGCCGATCTCCGGCGGCACACCGTCGTGCACGAGTTCCACCCACGGGTCCCGCAGCCCGTTCTCCGCGACGAACTCCCGGACGATGTCGTCGCCGCTGGTGTAGCGGGAGTTCGTATCGCCCATGACGACCACGGGCCGGTCCCGCGAGTGCGTGGCGATGTGGTCGGACAGTTGCCGCAGGTTGCTCCGGCGGGCGCCGTGGTCGAGCGAGCTGTCCCCGGCGTCGGCGTGCAGGTTGTAGAAGTCGACGGAGACTCCGTCGGCGATGTCCACCCGGGAGAAGGTGAAGCCCTTCGGGGTGAGGCAGTCGGCCTGGTTGATCCAGCAGTCGTCCCAGGTGACGCGCTCGAATTCGGGGATGGGGAAGTTCGACAGCGTGTTCAGCCCGGACCCGAACGGCACCCCGCCGCTGGTCGCGGTGCGGTGCGGGTGGTCGTCGGCCTCGTACAGCGCGGCGTGGTAGTTGAAGTCCTCCTGGACGTGCACCACGTCGTACGGCGCGATCCGCTCGCCGATCACGGGGGTGTTCTCGGCCGGGTTGCTGCCGGAGAGCGGTTCCGGCAGCCCCGCGATGTTGTACGTCAGCGCCGTGAACGTTCCGCTCGCGGCCGTGGACGTCCCGTCCGCCGAGGCCGTGCCGTCTCCCGGTGTCGCGCTCGTGGGGGCTGTGCCGGCCCCGACGAGCGCGGCCAGCACCATCAGCGGGGCAAACCGTCTCATTCGCGCCTCCTCGACCGGTGACCGAACCTGAGTGAATCTCACGTTCGAGTCGGCGATCAACCGCCGAAGGAGGGAACCACGGGAGCCGCCGGACCCGGCACCCGAGGCCGGACCCGGGACAGCCGGGAGTCCTCGCGCGTTCCGGGGTCAGTCCGTGACCAGGGCGAGGGCGAGGCCGTCCCAGCCCTTCGTGCCGACCGTCTGCACGGCGGTCGCGTCCAGGCGCGGCTCCGCCGCGAGCAGCTCGATGACCTCCCGGCTGCCGCGCACCGAGGGGTCCGGGTCGGTCGCGTCGGCCACCGCGCCCCGGCGCACCACGTTGTCCACCACGATGAGCGAACCCGGCCTGCTCAGCCGCACGGCATGCCGGACGTAGTGCGGGTTGTTCACCTTGTCCGCGTCCACGAACGTCAGGTCGAAGGGACCGTCGGCACCCAGGGTCGGCAGGACGTCGAGGGCGGCGCCGACGCGGACGTCGATCCGTCCGGCCAGGCCCGCCCGACCGAAGTTCGCGCGGGCCAGTTCGGCGTAGGAGGGTTCCGCCTCGATCGTGACCACCCGGCCATCGGAGGTCAGCGCGCGGGCGAGCCAGACGGTGGAGTAGCCGGCGAGGGTGCCGATCTCCAGCACGCGGCGGGCTCCGATCATGCGGGCGAGCAGGTGGAGCAGTTTGCCCTGGTTCGCGGCCACGGAGATCGGGGGGAGACCGGCCCGGTCGGCCGCGCGCTGGAGGTCGTCGAGAACCTCGTCGTGCCCGACGAGCCGGCCGTCGAAGTAGTCGTCGACCGCGTGCCACCGCTGTTCGTCCGCCACGGTGGGTATCCTACGGCCGGTCGTCCCCCGGTGGGTCCGGTTCGTCACCCACCCCGGGGGCCTCGGTGGGATCGGCTTCCCGGACCGTGAACCGGTCCGTCGCCGCCTCCCCGGGGGGATCCTCGGGCTGGTCCTCGCCGACCCGCATCACCGCGTCCCGCAGCACGGCACGGAGGCGGCCCACGTCGAGCGAGGTCAGCACCGCGGCCTCGCCCGGTGGGGCGACGAGGACCACCCGATCGGCGCTGACGAACACCGACAGAGCCCGACGCCGCCCGGCCAGGTCCCGGCAGGTAACGGCCCATTCGTCTCGCACAACCACCTCGTCCGCCCCTCGTTGTCGTCGGGACAGACTGTATCGCGCGTCACAGCCGAATGTGATCGTTTCGACCGTTTTCCTCGCGCGATCCGTCCCGGCGGCGGTGCGGTCAGAAGTCGCGGGCACTCTCGGTCGGATGATGCGGGTGCATCCGGTGCAGCCGCATCCGGCGGTGGATCCGGATGACCGGGCGTGCGGCCAGCTGGAGGCTGCCCACCAGGAACAGCGCCGTGCCCACGACGACCGTGGCCTCCCAGAAGAACAGCACGCTGCCCACGGTGAACCACAGCGCGATCAGCAGGTCGTTACCGATACTGAGCAGTTCGTACCGGCGGCGGAGGACGAGTTCCTCGTGCCCGAACCGCAGGGTCAGCGTTCCGTCCCCGTCACCGGAGCGCCCGTCGTCGGCCATGGGTTCACCGTGCCACGCCCGGCCGGGATCGGCAGGTCACGTGCCCACCGTCCGGGGGGCCCGGTCCACCCGGGTGGCTCCGCCCGCGGGATCCGGCGGCTCAGCCCACCGGGGCGTCCGCCGGGGACCGGTCCGGTGGGGAGGTCGGTGTGCCGCGCGGCCGGGTGAGGACGAGGAACGTGGTCAGGGCCGCGGCGGCCGCGACCGCCATGATCATCGTCATCGGCAGTGCCGAGTCGCCACCGACGAGACCGACCAGGGGCGAGGCGGACCCGCCGACGAGGAACTGCACCACCCCGAGCAGCGCGGAGGCCGATCCGGCGGTGCGCGGGTGGTCGGCCAGGGCCAGCGACGTGGCGTTCGGCATGATCATCCCGACGGACGAGACCATGAGGAACAGCGGTGTCAGCAACCCCGGCAGGCCGAGGCCGGCCCGCACCGCGAGGACAGCGCCCAGCGCGCTGACGGTGACCATGATCAGGCCGGTGCGCAACAACGTGCGGGGGGCGACGCGGCCGACGATCCGGCCGTTGACCTGGGTCATGATCACCAGGCCGACGCCGTTCATCCCGAACGCCAGGCTGTACTCGCCGGGGGAGAGGCCGTAGAGGTCCTGGAGCACGAACGACGAGCCGGAGATGTAGGTGAACATGGCCGCGAACGCCAGACCCACGGTCACCGTGTAGCCGAAGAACACCCGGTCGGCCACCAGGTCGCGGTAGGTGCGCACGATGCGGCCGAACCGGGGAGGCCGGCGCCCCGCCACCGGCAGGGTCTCGGGCAGGGCCAGCGCCGCGACCACCAGCAGGATCCCGCCGAAGACGGTGAGCGTGACGAAGATGCCGCGCCACGACGTCCACTCCAGCAGCTGTCCCCCGATCACCGGCGCGAGGATCGGCGCCACCCCGACGACCAGCATCAGCACGGAGAAGAACCGCGCCATCGCGGCCCCGGAGAACAGGTCGCGCACCGCCGCCCGGGCGATCACCATCCCGGTGGCCGCGCCGAGGGCCTGCACCGCTCTGGCGGCGATCAGGACCTCCGCCGAGGGGCTGACCGCGGCGAGCGCCGAGGCCACGATGAAGATCGACACTCCGACGAGCAGGGGCCCGCGCCGCCCCCACGAATCCGACAGTGGCCCCGCCACCAGCTGGCCGATGCCGAGACCGACGAGGAACACGGCGAGCGTGAGCTGCAACACGGCGTCCGTGGAGTCGAGGTCCTCCGCCATGAACGGCAGGGCGGGCAGGTACATGTCGATCGACAACGGCCCGAACGCCGTCAGTCCCCCGAGGATGAGTGCGAAGCGTGCGATGCGGCCCTTCCCCGGTGCGCCCGCGTCGGTGTCGGCCACGTCCGTCGTCACGCTCACGCTGCCTCCTCATCGCGTCGGGTCAGTCCCCTGCGCAGTCACCGGCCTCTCGGCACAACTTGTTAGTGCTACTAAGTATTTCGTCGGAGCGCTGTGATCTGGATCTACGTCCGGTCGCTGTGTGTTTCAATCCAGTGCGACGGGCATCACGAGTGTGGTGTAGCTGCCCTGATCGGCCGAGCGCACCAGGAGCGGCCGGGTGGGTCCGCCGGTCTCCAGCAGCACCTCGGGCCCCACACCGGCCTCGACGATCGGTCCCAGCACGGCCGGATCGAACGCGACCCGCAGCGGTGTGGAACAGACCGCGCTCAGGTCGGTGTCCCCGACCCGGAGGGTGTCCCGGTGGGCGTCGAGGACCACGGGCCCGGAGTCGTCGCGGGCGAGTGCGTCGCCGAGGGCCACGCGGTCGGTGAGCACGCGGTGCCGCGGCGGGTCGAGGGCGGCGAGCAGGCTGCGGTGGTCCGGGTAGTCGGCGTCCAGCACGGGCAGGGTGCGCTCGTCCCGCTCGACGTCCGGCCCCGCGACGAGCCGGACCCGCCCCTCCTCGGCGATCAGCCGCAGCGCGGGGTG
>NZ_KB912482.1:7105-25082 GCF_000383775.1 Saccharomonospora halophila 8 | reverse complement strand
CGTGTGCGTGGGCGGCCCGGGTCCGCAGCCGGTCTCCGTGCGCCTGCAGGATCTCCTCCGCGTCGGCGCCCGGGCCGTCCAGCACGGCGCTCACCTCGGACAGCGGCACCTCGGCGTCGCGGAGCGTGCGCAGCAGCACCGCCCGCTGTTCCTGGTCCGGGCCGTAGTACCGGTAGCCGGTCCCGGGGTCGGTCCGCGTGGGGGGCAGCACCCCGCAGTCGTCGTAGAAGCGCAGCGCACTCGGCGTGAGGCCCACCCGCCGGGCGAACGTGCCGATGTTGTCCAGGCCGGTGTCCGTGATGTGGTCCATGCCGGGCAGTCTGCGCGTTCGACGGACTCGAAGGTCAACTCTTCCGCCCCGGCCCGGCGCCCCGGTCCGTAGGATGCCGCGCACGAGGCACGCATCGAGGCACGCGACGGCCCCGGACGCCCCGGACGGCACCGGGCGGCACCGGGCGAAGGAGGTACGGATGGGCGAGCGGTACTCCCTCTACCAGAGCGAGCTCTACCTGCAGGCCTACGGTGGCCGGACGCCGGAGTTCACCACCGACCCCACGAAGCTGGAGGACTCGGCCGCCGGGCTGCTCGACCCGGGGCCGTTCCACTATGTCGCCGGGGGCGCGGGGTCGGGCGCCACGATGCGCGCGAACCGCGCGGCCTTCGACGGGTGGCGGCTGGTGCCCCGGATGCTCACCGACGCCACCGAGCGGGACCTGTCGACGACCGTGCTCGGCACGGAGATGCCCGCGCCGGTGCTGCTCGCCCCCGTGGGGGTGCAGTCGATCGTCCATCCCGACGCGGAACGGGCGACCGCCCGTGCCGCCGCGGGGCTGGGCCTGCCGACCGTGCTGTCCACGGCATCGTCCACCAGCATCGAGGACGTCGCCGCCGCCTCCGGGGACGGGCCGCGCTGGTTCCAGTTGTACTGGCCGAACGATCCGGACGTGTGCCGCAGCATCCTCTCCCGCGCCCGTGCGGCCGGGTTCAGCACGCTCGTGGTCACGCTGGACACCTGGTCGCTCGGCTGGCGGCCGTGCGACCTCGACCGCGGCTACCTGCCGTTCCTCCAGGGGGAGGGCACCGCCGTGCCGTTCTCCGACCCGGTCTTCCGGTCGAAGCTGGAGGCGCCGCCGGAGGACGACCTGCCCTCGGCCGTGCTCCGGTGGATCTCGATGATCACCGGGACCGACCGCGACTGGGACGCGCTGGCGTTCCTGCGGGAGCACTGGGACGGCCCGATCGTGCTGAAGGGCCTCACGCACGTGGACGACGCCCGCCGGGCCGCGGAGGCGGGGATGGACGGGGTGATCGTCTCCAACCACGGCGGCAGGCAGGTGGACGGCGCCGTGGCCGCGCTGGACGCGCTGCCGGAGATCGTCGGCGCCGTGGGGTCGCGGATCGAGGTGCTGTTCGACTCCGGTGTGCGCACCGGTGCGGACGTGGCCAAGGCGCTCGCGTTGGGCGCCCGGGCCGTCCTGGTCGGCAGGCCGTGGGTCTACGGCCTCGCGCACGGCGGGGAGGACGGCGTGCGGCACGTGCTGCGCAGCCTGCTCGCCGACCTCGACCTGACCATGGGCCTGTCCGGGCACCGCCGCCTCGCCGACCTGCGGCCGTCCTCGTTGACCACCGTGCGCCGCTGAGCCCTCGTGCGCCGCTGAGCCCTCGTGCGCCGCTGAGCCCTCGTGCGCCGCTGAGCCCCCGGGCGTCGGAGTGCGCACGACCCGTCCGGGAGGAAAGTGGTGGGCGGGTCGTGGGAGCGCCCGGCTACCCTGGGGTGCGTATGTCCACCGCGTCCCCCCTCGCCGAGTTGCGCTCGCGCCTGCCCGAGTTGATGGTGCGCGACGCGAACCGTCTCCGTCGGCGTATCGACGGGCTGACCAAGTCGGGCAGGTCGAAGAAGCCGCGCCCGGCACCCGCCGACGACGTCGTCGCGAAGATCGCCGCCGACGTGGAGGCCGCCGAGCGGCGGGTGGCCCGCCGCCGCGAATCGGTGCCCACGGTGAAGTACCCGGACGAACTGCCGGTCAGCGGGCGCCGGGAGGATCTCGCCGAGACGATCCGGGACAACCAGGTGGTGATCGTCGCGGGGGAGACCGGCTCCGGAAAGACCACGCAGCTGCCCAAGATCTGCCTGGACCTGGGGCTCGGCGTCCGCGGGCAGATCGCGCACACCCAGCCGCGCCGGATCGCCGCCCGCACGGTGGCCGAGCGGATCGCCGCGGAACTCGACACCGACCTCGGCGAATCGGTCGGCTACAAGGTGCGGTTCACCGACACCTCCGGTGACGACACACTGGTGAAGCTGATGACCGACGGCATCCTGCTCGCCGAGATCGGGCACGACCGGATGCTGCGGCAGTACGACACGATCATCATCGACGAGGCGCACGAGCGCAGCCTCAATATCGACTTCCTGCTCGGCTACCTGAAGCGGCTGCTGCCGCGCAGGCCCGACCTCAAGGTGATCATCACCTCCGCGACCATCGACCCCGAGCGGTTCTCCCGGCACTTCGACGGCGCCCCGATCGTCGAGGTCTCCGGCCGCACCTACCCCGTCGAGGTCCGTTACCGGCCGGTGGTCGACCCGGACGACCCGGACGCCGACCCGGACCGCGACCAGGTGGCGGCCATCGGCGACGCGGTCCGTGAACTGACCGCCGAGGGGCCCGGCGACGTGCTCGTGTTCCTGTCCGGCGAGCGCGAGATCCGGGACACCGACGAGGCGCTGCGGGCGATGAACCTGCCGGACACCGAGATCCTCCCGCTGTACGCGCGGCTGTCCGCCGCCGAACAGCAGCGGGTGTTCAAACCGCACCGCGGGCGGCGGATCGTGCTGGCCACCAACGTGGCCGAGACGTCGCTGACCGTGCCCGGGATCCGCTACGTCGTCGACCCCGGCACCGCGCGCATCTCCCGGTACAACTCCCGCACCAAGGTGCAGCGGCTCCCGATCGAGCCGATCTCCCAGGCCTCGGCGAACCAGCGCAAGGGCCGGTGCGGGCGCACCTCGGACGGCATCTGCATCCGGTTGTACACCGAGGACGCCTTCCTCTCCCGCCCGGAATTCACCGACCCGGAGATCCTGCGCACCAACCTGGCGTCGGTCATCCTGCAGATGATCTCGCTGGGGCTCGGCGACATCGGCGCGTTCCCGTTCGTCGAGCCGCCGGACCGGCGCCAGATCACCGCGGGCGTGCAGCTGCTGACCGAGCTCGGCGCGGTGGACTCCTCGGGCGGCAAGCTCACCGCGGTCGGGAAGAAGCTGGCGCAGCTGCCCGTCGACCCGCGGATGGGACGCATGATCGTCGAGGGCGCGGCGAACGGGTGCGTGCGCGAGGTCATGATCATCGCCGCGGCACTGTCCATCCAGGACCCCCGGGAGCGCCCCGCGGAGTTCGAGCAGCAGGCCCGGCAGCAGCACGCGCGGTTCACCGAGCCCGGCTCGGACTTCCTGGCGTACCTGAACCTGTGGAACCACGTGCGCGAGCAGCAGAAGGCGCTGTCGAACAACCGGTTCCGCAAACTCTGCCGCGCCGAGTTCCTCAACTACCTTCGCATCCGCGAGTGGCAGGACGTCTACGGCCAGCTGCACCAGCTCGCGAAACCGTTGGGGATCACGCTGAACAGCGTGCCCGGCGACCCGCAGCGCATCCACACCTCGCTGCTGGCGGGCCTGCTCTCGCACGTCGGGCTCAAGGATCCGGAGAAGGGCGACTACCTGGGCGCCCGGGGCACGCGGTTCTCGGTGTTCCCCGGGTCGTCGCTGTTCAAGAAGCAGCCCCGGTGGATCGCCTCGGCCGAGCTGGTGGAGACCTCCCGGCTGTGGGGGCGGATCAACGCCCGGGTGGAGCCCGAATGGATCGAGCCGCTCGCGCAGCACCTGGTCAAGCGCACCTACTCGGAGCCGCGCTGGGAACGCAAGCAGGGCGCGGTGATGGCGAACGAGCGGGTCACCCTCTACGGCATCCCGCTGGTGTCCGGCCGCAAGGTCAACTACGGGCGGATCGACCCGGAGACCTCGCGGGAGCTGTTCCTCCGGCACGCGCTGGTGGAGGGGGACTGGGAGACCGACCACCGGTTCTTCCACGACAACCGCGCACTGCTCGACGAGGTGACCGACCTGGAGAACCGGGCGCGGCGCCGGGACATCCTCGTCGACGACGAGACGTTGTTCGCCTTCTACGACGAACGCATCCCGGACGACGTCGTCTCCGCGCGGCACTTCGACTCGTGGTGGAAGAAGGCCCGCCGCGACCAACCGGACCTGCTGACCTTCGAGAAGGCCATGCTGGTCAACGCCACCGCCGACGAGGTCCGCGCGGACGACTACCCGGACGTCTGGCGGCAGGGCGAGCTGGAGTTCCCGCTGACCTACCAGTTCGAGCCCGGCACCGACGCCGACGGCGTGACGGTGCACATTCCGCTGCCGGTGCTGAACCAGGTCGCCGACGCCGGGTTCGACTGGCAGGTGCCGGGGCTGCGCGAGGAGCTGGTGGCCGCGCTGGTGAAGTCGCTGCCGAAGTCGCTGCGGCGCACCTTCGTGCCCGCGCCGGACACCGCCCGGCAGGTGGCCGGACGGATCGGCCCGGACGACGGCCCGCTGCTCGACGTGCTCGGACGGGAACTGGAGGCCCTGCGTGGGGTCGCGGTGCCGCGGGAGGCGTGGCAGTGGGACGCGGTGCCCGCGCACCTGCGGATGACGTTCCGGATCCTCGACGAGAAGCGGCGCACCGTCGCCGAGGGCAAGGACCTGTCCGCCCTGCGGGAGCAGCTGGGCGGCAGGCTGCGGGAGACGATCTCGGCGGCCGCCGACGACGTCGAACGGTCCGGCCTGACCGGCGGGGACTTCGGCACGCTGCCGCGGGAGTTCCGCGCGCGGCGGGGAGGACACGAAGTCCGGGCGTATCCGGCGCTGGTCGACGAGGGCGACAGCGTCGCCGTGCGGACGCTGGACAGCCCGGAGCAGCAGCGTGCGGCGATGTGGCGGGGCACGCGCCGACTGGTGCGCCTGTCCGTGCCCTCGCCCGCGAAGTACGTCACCCGGAACCTGTCCAATCAGGCCAAGCTGGTGCTCACCCGCAACCCGCACGGCGGCGTGTCGGCGCTGTTGGAGGACTGCGTGGACTGCGCGGTGGACAAGCTCGTCGCCGAGGCCGGGGGACCCGTCTGGGACGAGGACGCCTTCGCCGCGTTGACCGAGGCGGTGCGCCCGCGCCTGAACGGCACCACCCTGGCCGTGCTGCACGAGGTGGAGGCCGTGCTCGCCGCGGCGGGGGCGGTGCGGACCCGGCTGGACGAGACCGGCGGCGGAGCGTTGCGTGAGTCCCTGGACGACCTGCGCGCCCACCTCGACGGCCTGGTGTACCGGGGATTCGTGACCGGCACCGGCTACGACCGGCTGCCCGACGTGGCCCGCTACGTCCGGGGCATCGAACGCCGACTGGACAAGCTGCCCACCGACCCGGGCCGCGACGTCGAGCGGCTGCGCGAGATCAACTGGCTGCGCGGCGAGTACGACGCCGTGCGGGACGCGCTGCCACCCGGCACGGATCCGGGCCCGGACCTGGCCGAGATCCCCTGGATGATCGAGGAACTCCGCATCAGCTACTTCGCCCAGACCCTCGGCACCGCCTACCCGGTCTCCACCAAACGCATCCTCAAAGCCCTGGACCGGGCCACCCCGTAACCCCCTGCGAGTCGCCACCTCAGGATGGCGAGTTGGCGCCCCACGACGGCGAGTTCTCACCCAGCGCCGGTGATCCGGTCGAGCGGGCGGCGGGCGGTGACGTGACGCCAAGGGTCCCTTGCGTCGACTCGCGGGCACCAGATGTCGACTCGCGGGGACCTGGTGGCGACTCGCGGGCGGGTAGTGGCGACTCGCGGGCACGAGGCGTCGACTCGCGGGGACCAGGTGGCGACTCGCGGGTGTGGGTGGGTCGACGGGCGAACCTACTTGCGGGTAGGTTTAGTTCGACCAGGTTCGAGGAGGTGGCCGATGAAGACGCCGACGACCGTGGCCGGGCTGACGCGCCGGGTGGTCGACACCGTCCGCGGAATCGACGTGCTGCGTCGCGCCGGGCTGGCCCCGTTCCCCCGGGTCGACGAGGGATTGCGGTCGCTGATCACCGCGCGCCGGTACGGGCCACTGGCCGGGGCCGTGCGGGTGGCCGCACGCCGGGACGCGACGGCGGTCGGCATCGTCGACGAGCAGGGACCACTGACCTTCCACCAGCTCGACCTCCGGTCGAACGCCCTCGCCCGGGCATGGGCGGCACGCGGGGTCGGGCAGGGCACCACCGTTGCCGCGCTCTGCCGCGACCACCGCGGACTGGTACTGACCATGCTCGCCGCGGGCAAGCTCGGCGCGCCGGTGCTGCTGATGAACACCGGCTTCGCCAAGCCGCAGCTCACCGCGGTGGCCGAGCGCGAGAACGTGCGGGTCCTGGTCCACGACGAGGAGTTCGCGGAGCTGCTCGGGGACATCACCGGTGTCGACCGGTACCTGTCCTGGACCGACTCCGGCGACGGCTCCGGTACCGAGCCGACGTTGGACTCGGTGATCAGCGCCGCCGACGACCGCACCGTGCCACCACCGGAGAAGCCGGGCGGACTCGTGCTGCTGACCAGCGGCACCACCGGCACCCCGAAGGGCGCCCCCCGGCCGAAGGTGTCCCCGCTGGACTCGGCCCAGTTCCTCGACCGCATCCCGCTGCGCGTGGGCGAGGCCACCTACATGGCCGCGCCGCTGTTCCACGCCACCGGGCTCTCGCAGTTCATCCTCTCCTGCGCGTTGGGCTGCACCGTGGTGCTGCGGCGGAAGTTCGACCCGGAGACCGTGCTCCGCGGCGTCGCCGAGCACCGCTGCACCGCGCTCGTGCTGGTCCCGACGATGCTGCAGCGCCTCGTCGACCTCCCGGCTCAGACCCGCGCGAAGTACGACACCTCCCACCTGCGGATCATCTTCGTGGCCGGGTCGGCACTGTCGCCCGACCTCGGCAACCGGGCCACCGAACTGTTCGGCGACGTCGTCCACAACCTGTACGGCTCGACCGAGGTCGCCGTCGCCACGGTCGCGACGCCGGAGGACTGGCGCCGCGCGCCGGGCACGGTCGGCCGTCCGCCCGTCGGCTGCCGGGTCGCGCTGTACGACGACAACGACCGGCGCATCACCGAGCCGGGGGTGACCGGCCGGGTGTTCGTCGGCAGCGGCCTGGCCTTCGACGGCTACACCGACGGCCGTACCAGGGACGTCCTGGACGGCCTGCTCGCCACCGGCGACGTGGGGCACTTCGACGCCGACGGCCTGCTGTTCATCGACGGCCGGGACGACGAAATGATCGTCTCGGGCGGGGAGAACGTCTACCCGATCGAGGTGGAGAACATCCTGGTCGACCACCCCGAGGTCGTGGAGGCGGCGGTGCTCGGCGTCGACGACGACGACTTCGGCCAGCGGCTGAAGGCGTTCGTGGTCACCACGGACGGGGCGTTGCTGGACGCCGAGGGCGTGCGGGAACACGTGCGGGCCAACCTCGCCCGGTACAAGGTGCCCCGGGACGTCGCGTTCCTGCCGCGGTTGCCGCGCAACAGCACCGGGAAGGTGCTGCGCAACGAGCTCTCCTGACCGGGGCGGGCCGCCCACGCGCCACCCGGGCCCGGACGAGAGCCGGTTACCTGAGGGTAGGGTCTCCGCATGGCCGTTCGTACCAACATCGTCATCACCGGCGCCAGCTCCGGGCTCGGCGAGGGCATGGCCCGGGAGTTCGCCGCCCAGGGCCGCAACCTCGGGCTGTGCGCGCGCAGGCGCGACCGGCTCGACACGCTGGCCGCCGAGCTCACCGAACGCTACCCGGGCATCAAGGTCGTCGTGCGGGAACTCGACGTCAACGACCACGACCGGGTGTTCTCGGTGTTCGACGAGTTCCGCGCCGAGCTGGGCACCCTGGACCGCGTCGTCGTCAACGCCGGACTCGGCAAGGGGCAGCCCGTCGGGACCGGCCACTTCGCGGCAAACCGGCAGACCGTCGAGACCAACACGGTCGCGGGCCTGGCCCAGTGCGAGGCCGCGACGGCGATCTTCCGGGAGCAGAACGCCGGACACCTGGTGGTCGTGTCGTCGTTCAGCGCCGTGCGCGGGATGCCGCGCAATCTGACCGCCTACGCCGCCTCCAAGGCCGGGGTGAGCACGCTCGCGGACGGCATCCGCGCCGACACGCTGCGGACCCCGATCCGGGTCACCACGCTGCTGCCCGGCTACATCGAGTCGGAGATGACCGGCCGCAAGTCCGGCAGGACCCCGTTGCTGACCGGCAGCGCGGCCGGCGTCCGCGCGCTGGTCCGGGCGATCGAGAAGGAGCAGGCGAAGGCCTACATCCCGCCGTGGCCGTGGGCGCCGCTGAGCGTGCTCGTCCGTGCCCTGCCCGCCGGGCTGCTCCGCAAGCTCACCTGAACCGGCCCGGCCGCGCCGACGGGTGCGGTACAAGGGACGGGGTCCGCGGCGGGTGACCCCGGCGGGGGACCGGAGCGCGGGAGAAGAGCCGGGAAACGGAAAGGACTCCGCTGGGTGCCATCTACCTGGTCAGGCACGGACAGGCCTCGTTCGGCGCGGACGACTACGACGTGCTCTCCGACCGCGGCACGACGCAGGCCCGCCTGGTCGGCACGGAACTCCTGCGCAGGAGGGTCGCGGTGACCGAGGCCCGCAGCGGCACGCTGTCCCGGCAGCGGTCGACCGGGGAACTGGCGCTGGCGGAGGCGGCACCGGGCGCCGGACTCAAGGAGGACGTCCGGTGGAACGAGTACGACCACACCGACATCACCGCCCACCACGGCGGTGGGGCCGCCCAGGACCGCGCCGACCCCCGGGCGTTCCAGGCGGCGTTGGACACCGCGTTGCGGGAGTGGGTCGACGCCGGGGAGGACAGCCCGTGTGCCGAGACGTGGCCCGCGTTCCGTGCGCGGGTGCGCGCCGCGCTCGACGACCTGGTCGCGGTCGTCGGCAAGGGGGAACAGGCCGTGGTGTTCAGCTCCGGCGGGGTGATCGCGACGCTGTGCGGGGCGCTGCTCGATGACCCGGCGACCGGCCTGCTCACGTTGAACCGGGTGGCCGCCAACGGCGGGATCTCGAAACTGGTCACCGGCCGGTCGGGCACCACCCTGCTGTCGTTCAACGAACACGCCCACTTCGACGGCGACACCGCCCACCTGCTCACCTACCGCTGACCGCCGCGTCCCGTGCCAGGTGTGCCGTGAAGGCCCCCTTCACGGCACACCTACCGCTGACCGCCGCGTCCCGTGCCAGGTGTGCCGTGAAGGCCCCCTTCACGGCACACGACGCAGGGAAGGGGTCCTTCACGGCGTCGGGTGCAGGTTGGGGAGGACGTCCGCGACGAGCGTCAGCAGGACGTGGCTGAGCAGGGTGTGCACCTGCGTGCGGTCGAGGCTGCCGCGGACCAGCCATTCGCTGCCCGCGACCTTCACCATCCCCCCGTAGGACCGCAGCACGGCGTTGTACTGCTCCCACCGGGGGTCGGTGGTGGCGAACCCCATCGCCTCCAGCACCCGGTCGGCGGCGGTGCGGTCGGCCTCGTCCAGGATCCGTTCGACGTCGGGGTCCCGGCCGATGCCCTCGGGCGTGATCGCGGCGAGCCACATCTTCTCCTGCGCGCTCACCATGCCGAGGAACCAGTCGACCGCGGCCTCGACCCGCTGCTCCAGCGACCCCTCCGGGAGCTCGGTGATCGCGGTGTGCGGGATGTCCAGCGCGCGGCGTACGACCGCGAGATAGAGCTCCCGCTTCGTGCCGAAATAGTGGTTGATCAGCCCCCGGGCCACCCCGGCCTGGGCGGCGATGTCCGAGGTGGACACCTCCGCGTAGGGCCGTTCACCGAACAGTTCGGCGGCGCAGGCGAAAATCTGTTCCTTCCGTTCGTCCGGCTCCAGCCTCCGCCATCTCGGCACCGATTCGGTCGTCATGGCGGGCAGTTTCTCACGGGCTCCCCGGCTTCGCCGGGGAAATGGGCAGACGCAACGCCCCGGGGGCCTCGATGGGCACGATCGGGTGGTTCGGGCGCACCGGCGCCACCCGCCGGTAGGACGAGCCCGGCTCCGGACGCGGATCGGCCTCGCCCTTGTTCGGCCACATCGCCATCGCCCGCTCGGCCTGCGCGGTGATGGTGAGCGACGGGTTGACGCCGAGATTCGCCGAGATGGTCGATCCGTCCACCACGTGCAGCCCGGGGTGTCCGTACAGCCGCTGGTACGGATCCACCACCCCGTTCCCCGGCGAGTCCCCGATCACGCACCCGCCGATGAAGTGCCCGGTCAACGGGACGTTGAACAGGTCGTTCCAGCCGCCGCCCGGGATGCCACCGATCTTGTCCGCGACCCGGCGGGTGACCTCGTGGCCCGCCGGAATCCAGGTCGGGTTGGGCTCGCCCGCGCCCTGCCGGGTGCGCATCCGCCTGCCCAGCAGGCCCCGGCGGGTGTAGGTGGTCACCGAGTTGTCGAGGGTCTGCATCACCAGCAGCGCGATCGTCTGCTCCGACCACCGCCGGGGATTGTGCAGGGCGGGGAGCTTGCGCAGGTTGCGCAGCATCTCGCGCAGTCCGGCCAGCCACCGCGGCATCCGGGGGACGGGGTCGGTGAGCACCGCGCCGAGCAGTCCCAGCAGGTTGCTGCCCTTGCCGTAGCGCACCGGCTCGACGTGGGTGACCTCGTCCGGGTGGATCGACGAGGTGATCGCCACGCCGCGGTGGTACTCGGTGTCGTCGCGGGTGGTGCGGGCGGCGAGCACGGCCTCGGAGTTCGTCCGCGCCAGCACCCCCAGCTTGTCCGAGATCCGGGGCAGCGTGCCCGCGTCCCGCATCCGGTGCAACAGCCGCTGGGTCCCCAGCGCCGAGGCGGAGAAGACGACCTGTTCGGCGGTGACGGTCCACCGGCGCCACGGCCGCGTGGTGTGCGCACAGGCGACGGCGTAGCCGCCCCCGGGGAGCGGCCGCACCTCGGTCACCGTCGTCAGCGGATGGACCTTCGCGCCCGCCCGCTCGGCCAGGTGCAGGTAGTTCTTCACCGTGGTGTTCTTCGCGCCGTGCCGGCACCCGGTCATGCACTCGCCGCAGTGCAGGCACGCCCGCCGTTCGGGGCCCGCGCCGCCGAAGAACGGGTCGTCGACGCGCTGTCCGGGGTCGGTGTCGTCGTTCCCGAAGTACACGCCCACCGGGGTGGAGCGGTAGGTGTGCCCGATGCCCATGTCGTCGGCGACCTCGCGCATCACCTCGTCCGCCGCGGTGGTGCGCGGGTAGGTCGTGACCCCGAGCATCCGTTTGGCCTGGTCGTAGTACGGTGCGAGTTCGGCCTTCCAGTCGGTGATGCCCGACCACTGGCGGTCGGTGTAGAAGGCGTCCGGCGGTTCGTAGAGGGTGTTGGCGTAGACCAGGGAGCCACCGCCGACGCCGGCCCCGGTGAGCACGAGCGCGTCCGGAAGCGGGGTGATGCGCAGGATGCCGGTGCAGCCCGCCTTCGGGGCGAACAGATAGTCGCGCAGGTGCCACGACGTGTCGGCGAACTCGTGGTCGGCGAACCGTCTGCCCGACTCCAGGACCCCCACGTGGTAGCCCTTCTCGGTCAGGCGCAGGGCGCTGACACTGCCACCGAATCCGGAACCGATCACTACGACGTCGTAGTCGAACCGCGTCATACGGTTACCGTCGTCGGTTGTTGGCAACTTGTCAAGAAGTTCCACCGGACGTGCCGTGGTTGCGGCACCCCACGGTGCGGGGGCTAGCCTGGCGGTTAGGTAAGCCTAAGCAGGCGGGTCCGGTGGGGCCCGCCGCGACGAGTGGAGGAGCCCGGCATGGCCGATCGAGAGCGGGACGGGCGCGGAAAGCCGGTGTGGCGGACGGAGGTGGTCCGCACCGAGCGGGTGACCCCGCGCATGACCAGGGTGGTACTCGGCGGCCCCGACCTGGCCTCCTTCTCCCTCACCGGCTGTACCGACAGCTACGTCAAGGTGCTGTTCCCGGTGGCCGGTGTCGACCTCCCCGAGCCCCTCGACACCGCGGCCCTGAAGGACGGACTGCCGCCCGATCAGCGCCCGCGGAAACGCACGTACACGGTGCGTCAGCACGACCCGGACGCCGGGGAACTGGCACTGGACGTGCTGTACCACGGCGAGTCCGGTCTCGGCGGCCCCTGGGCGCGCAACGCCCGGCCGGGTGACGAGGTGCTGCTGCTCGGCCCCGGGGGCAAGTACGCGCCGAGCGCGGACGTGGACTGGCACCTGTTCGTCGGCGACGACGCCGCGGTGCCCGCGATCGCCGCGTCCCTGGAGGTGGTGCCGGAGGGGATGCCCGTGCGGGCGCTGCTGTCGGTGGCCGACGTCGCCGAGGAACAGCCGCTGCCGACCAAGGGCGACGCCGAGATCCGCTGGCTGCACCGCGACGCCGGAGACGATCTCGTGGAGGCGGTGCGCGCGCTCGGGTTCCCCGAGGGCCGGGCGAAGGCGTTCGTGCACGGCGAGGCGGGCGCGATGAAGGAGCTCCGTCGGCACCTGGTGTCCGAGCGTGGCCTCGACAAGAGACTGCTGTCGCTCTCCGGTTACTGGCGCAGGGGCCGCGACGACGAGTCCTGGCGTGCGGAGAAGAAGCAGTTCATGGCCTGACACCGCCGGACCGGGAGGGCCCGGGCGCTCTGCACGGACGGGGACGGTCCAGGACCGTTCTCCGCGTACCAGGTCCAGCCGGAGTGTCCCGCAGAACTCGATCGGAACTGACCAGACTGTCACCTGACCGGGTGGTTCCGCGGCGATCCGCTCACAAGAGCCACTGCCGTCACGAGTATCCCCTGGAGGAATCAGGGGAGGTTGTGATCGATATGGCGAAGCTTCCGGCTTCTACACTGATTCGAACGGCACGGTGCGGCCCGTCAACGGGAAGCGGAGTGGCACGGCGGCTGTGGGTGTGGCGGTGACCCTCGTCCTGGGGATGATCTCCACAGGTGGTGGTCTCGGCACCGGTGCCTCGGTGGGCTCGACAGGGGAGGCGGCGGTGAGCCGTGCCCTGCAGAAGCAGGTGAGCAAGGCTCGGTCCGAGGCCCGTCGAGGGCGGGCACCCAACGCATGGTCCCGCCTCGGTCTGCGGCGGATACGGCGGAACGAGCTGCCCCGGGCGTCGGGATGCGCCCGTCATTCGTACGGGGAAGTCCGGGATTTCCTGTATCGGACGCCGTGCCGGTCACTGGAGCGCCGGTTGGCGGTGGCCGTGGACGGGGATGGCAATCTGCTCGCTGTCGTGACCAGCTGGATCAGGATGCGGCGTCCGGACGACGCCCGTCGTCTCCAAGACCTCGCTGACGTGTATGGGACGGGGAACGCGATCCCGCGTGATGCGGGTGTGCTGGGGATGCCTGACGTGAACTTCGACGGCAGGTACTACTGTTCCGAACGCCGCGGAACACTGACCGTCGTCGCGGAATCCGCCCCGGCTGACACGGGGATCGATGGCTCCACGCTGAGGGCTGCAGCCCAGGTCGCTGTGGCGTTCCCCGCGCCGTCGCGTGCTGCGCACGTGGGTAAGGTCTCTGCTGTACCCGAGTGCTAGACGGTTGGTGCGCACGAGGACACATCGGCCGGGGGTGCCCGGCCCACCCCGGTCACCCGCTCAGGCCGGGACCGCGTCGGTGACGCGCTCCCAGCTGCGGTGCCCGGCGAGGCGGTCGGCCAGCCGCGCGGCGAGGTCGTCGGGCAGCGAGTCCTGATCGGCCGTCGTGGTGAGCACCCCTTTGTCGTCGACGACGTCCGGGCCGTCGGCGAGCCGGTCGGTGACCCCGGCGGTGCGGAGCAGGTCCACGCCCGCCCCGAACGCGGCGACCGGCTTGGCGTGCTTGTACGCCTCGGCCACGAAGTGCACCGCGTAGCCGTCGGCCGACAGGGTCGACACGGCGTCAGCCCCGGAGGCCACCACGACCCCGTCGTAGAGCACCGACGCCATGGTGTTCACGGCCCGGTCGGCGGTGAGCGCCTCGCCGGTGGCCGGTTCGACCCGTCCCTCGGTGAGCGCGAGCACCTCGACGAGGATCTTCCGTTCCCGCAGCGCCGAGATCAGCGTCCGAATGCCCGCCGTGTCGGCGCCGTCGGCGGTGAGCACCGCGACCGCGCGGGTGTCCGGACGGTCCATCCGGGTGTTGAGCTGGGACAGCGCGGGCGACGAGCGACCGTGGTTCGGCCGGGCCGCCTCGGTCGGGGCGGCCACACCGATACCGCGGGCGACGCGGACCGCGAGGTCGTGGTCGACGTGGTTGAGGTGCTCGACCACCCGTTCCCGGATCGGCGTGTGCCGCACCTTGCCGAGTTCGAACCGGAAGGCGGCCACGAGGTGTTCGGCCTCCACCTCGGACATGCTGTTCCAGAACAGGGTCGCCTGCGAGTAGTAGTCCTGGAAGCTCTCGCTGCGCTTGCGGATCTTGTACCCCTCGACCTTCTCCTGATAGTGCGTGAAGGCGCCGGCGTCGGCGATCGCCGGGCAGCCGCCGTCCAGGGTGTCCTTGTGGTACGGGGCCCGCCCGCGGTGTACCTGGACCTGCATGTAGCCGTCGCGCTGGTTGTTGTGCACGGGCGCGGTCGGGCGGTTCACCGGGATCTGGGCGAAGTTGGGCCCGCCCAGCCGGATCAGCTGCGTGTCCAGGTACGAGAAGTTGCGGGCCTGCAGCAGCGGGTCGTTGGTGAAGTCGATGCCGGGCACGACGTTCGCGGTGTGGAACGCCACCTGCTCGGTCTCGGCGAAGAAGTTGTCCGGGTTGCGGTCGAGCACCATCCGCCCGACCGGCCGCACCGGGACCTCCTCCTCCGGGATGATCTTGGTGGCGTCCAGCAGGTCGAAGTCGAACCGGTGCTCGTCGGACTCGTCGACGAGTTGCACACCCAGTTCGTACTCCGGGTAGTGCCCGGCCTCGATGGCGTCCCACAGGTCGCGCCGGTTGTAGTCCGGGTCCTTTCCCGCGATCTTCTGGGTCTCGTCCCACACCAGGGAGTGCGTGCCCAGCTTCGGCGTCCAGTGGAACTTGACGAAGGTGCCCCTGCCCTCGGCGTCGACCAGCCGGAACGTGTGCACGCCGAAGCCCTGCATCATCCGGTAACTGCGCGGCAGTGCCCGGTCCGACATCAGCCACATCATCATGTGGAGGGTCTCCGGTTGCAGGCCCACGAAGTCCCACAGTGTGTCGTGGGCGGACTGCGCCTGCGGGATCTCGTTGTGCGGCTCCGGCTTCACCGCGTGCACGAAGTCGGGGAACTTGATCCCGTCGTGGATGAAGAACACCGGCATGTTGTTGCCGACCAGGTCGTAGTTGCCCTGGTCGGTGTAGAACTTGGTGGCGAAGCCGCGGACGTCGCGGACGGTGTCGGCGGAGCCGCGCGAGCCGGCGACGGTGGAGAACCGGACGAACGTGGGCGTCTGCCGGTTCGGGTCGGTGAGGAAGTGCGCGGTCGTGTAGTCCGACAGCCAGGAGTCGTACGGCTGGAAGTAGCCGTACGCGCCGGAGCCCCGCGCGTGCACCACCCGTTCCGGGATGCGCTCGTGGTCGAAGTGGGTGACCTTCTCCCGGAAGTGGAAGTCCTCCAGCAGCGTCGGGCCCCGTTCGCCCACGGTCAGCGAGTCATCGGTGTGGTCGACCTTGAGGCCCTGCTGGGTGGTCAGTTCGGTGTCCTCCTGCGAGGCCCGGAACTGGTCGAGTTGGCGATCCTTCTCGTCACGACGTTGCTGTGCCACGGCCGGTTGCCTCCCCGTCGGTGCTGCTCGACTGCTCCGGGGGCGGCTACCCGGCCGTGGTCGGCGGAAACGGCGTCAGAATCCGAATACCCCGCCCGAGCGGGCGTCGGCCACGCACCGGTTGGCGTACTCCGTGGTGTAGTCCACCGGATCCCCCTGCCAGTGCCCGTGCGCCTCGGCGCGGACGGGGGAGTAGACCATCGTGCAGGTCGAGTCCTTCACGGGGAGCCGGTCGAAGTCGCCCTCCGCCCGGGTCAGCGCCGCGCAGGCGGCCCGGGCGCGGGGGTGGGTCCCGGCGTCGGGGGAGCAGGTCAGGTGCACGACACGTTCCACGCCCGTCGTGCCCCGCAGGCTCAGCACCAGGGAGGACTCGGGAGCGGGGGCCGGGGCACCCGAACAGACGGCGGCGATCGTGCATGCGGTCACGGTTGTCGCTGAGATCAAGGCCATGTCGCCGTTATCGGCACGCCTTCGGGCGAACCTGTGTACTCGACCGGATGATTGTCGCCACTCGAACAGGTGAAGAGAGACCTACGGACGGTGATGTAGAGGGTGTACCTCCGCGGGCCGCCCACCCCGGCACCACCCGGGTGGTCGTGAGCAGTCTCACCGAGACGCCGGTCACCGCGGTCCGGGCCGGGTGGGTCGACCGTGTTCTCCTCGGGTTCCGCCTCGTCGGTCCGGGTCGGGGCGGAGGCCGATCCACGTAGACTCGGGGTCGTCCCAGGCGACGAGAGGAGGTTCCGGTGGCCACCGCGGACGAGCGCCGGTTCGAGGTGCTGCGCGCCATCGTTGCCGACTACGTCTCGAACCAGGAGCCGGTCGGGTCGAAGGCGCTGGTCGACCGGCACAACCTGAGTGTGTCGAGCGCCACGGTCCGCAACGACATGGCGGCCTTGGAGGAGGAGGGCTACATCGCCCAGCCGCACACCAGCGCGGGGCGGATCCCGACCGACAAGGGTTACCGGATGTTCGTCGACCGGCTCTCCGAGATCAAGCCGCTCTCCGGGGCCGAACGGCGGGCGATCATGCAGTTCCTCGAGGGCGCCGTGGACCTCGAGGACGTCCTGCGCCGCTCGGTGCGGCTGCTGGCCCAGCTGACCCGCCAGGTCGCGGTCGTGCAGTACCCCACCCTGACGAACTCGACGGTGCGGCACCTGGAGGTGGTCGCGCTCACCCCGGCCCGGCTGATGATCGTGCTGATCACCGACACCGGACGTGTCGACCAGCGCACCGTCGACCTCGGTGACGTGATCAACGAGGACGCCGTCGCCCGGCTGCGGGAGGTGCTCAACAGCACCCTGTCCGGTCAACGCCTCGGCGACGCGGCGACCCGGGTCGCCGAGCTGCCGGAGCAGGCACCGGCGGAGCTGCGGGACGCGGTCGCCCGGGTCAGTTCGGTGCTGGTCGAGTCGCTGGTCGAGCACCCCGAGGAGCGGCTGGTGCTCGGCGGAACGGCGAACCTGACCCGCAACGTCGCCGACTTCCCCAACTCGCTGCGGCAGGTGCTGGAGGCGCTGGAGGAGCAGGTCGTCGTCCTCAGACTGCTGGACGCCGCACGCAACCCCGGTGCGGTCACCGTGCGCATCGGTGAGGAGAATGAGGACGAGCAGATGCGGAGCACGTCGGTCGTGTCCATCGGCTACGGCTCGGACGAGATGCTGCTGGGGGGCATGGGCGTGGTCGGCCCGACCCGGATGGACTACCCCGGCACCATCGCCGCCGTGCGGGCGGTGGCCAACTACGTGGGGCGGATCGTGGCCGGCAAATAGTCGGTGCGCCGACCGGCGCGAATACCCTGTCCGGTGGGCGGGCACGACGGGGCCGCACCGGCCGGGGCCGCGGGACGGGGCCCCGCGCACAGCTTTCAGGATTTTCTCGTAGGAGGACGGCAAGACGGTGGCCAACGACTACTACGGCACCCTCGGGGTGTCGAGCAACGCGAGTGACCAGGAGATCAAGCGCGCGTACCGCAAGCTCGCGCGCGAGCTCCACCCCGACGTCAACCCGTCCGAGGACGCGCAGCAGAAGTTCAGTGAGGTCACCACCGCCTACGAGGTGTTGTCCGACCCGCAGAAGCGGAAGATCGTCGACATGGGCGGCGACCCGATGGACAACGGCGCCGCCGCGGGCGGCGGTGGCCGGGACCCGTTCGCGGGCTTCGGCGGCCTCGGCGACATCATGGACGCCTTCTTCGGCGCCGCCGCGGGCGGAGC
>NZ_KB912482.1:3146-7005 GCF_000383775.1 Saccharomonospora halophila 8 | reverse complement strand
CCAGGCTGCACCGCCTCCGCGGCGCCCTCCCCGCCGAACGGGCGTGGCGGACCGGGCGTGTCAAACCGGGTGTGCGGGCGTGCCCGTCGCCGGCGCCGACCGGCCGCAGTACCGTTCCGGACGCAGTACCCTTCCGGGCACAGGCACCGGCCACCGGGCCGGCCGGAGACCGCGACCACGAGCCACCGCCACCGGGAGTGTCATGAGCGACGAGAAGACGTTGTTCGAGCGGATCATCGACCGGGAGGTCCCCGCCGACATCGTGTACGAGACGGACACCACCCTCGTGTTCCGGGACATCAATCCCCAGGCGGCCACCCACGTGCTCGTCGTGCCGAAGACCCGGTACCGGGACGTGGCCGAGCTCGCCGCGGCCGACCCGGGTCTGCTGGCGGAGGTCGTCGGCTCGGCGGCGACGGTGGCCGAGCGGGAGGGGCTCGGCGACGGCTACCGCGTCGTGTTCAACACGGGTGCCGACGCGGGCCAGACGGTCTTCCACGTCCACGCACACGTCCTCGGTGGGGAACAGCTCGGCCATTTCGGGCGTTATCACCGGTGAGTCCCGGGCGGGTAAACTCCCGTGCCCCGGTGGTGGTCGAGCCGCTACCATCGGCATGACCAGGGACGACGACACCCACGACCCGCACGCATGTGCAGAAGGCAGGCCAGAGGCCACGTGGCCGGAACCGAACCGCTGCATCCCGCGCACCTCACCCCGGACGAGGCCGACCCCGGTCCGTCGCGGGCCGCGTCCGACCCGCGGCCCGCGCCGACGGACGGGCCGGGGGACGGGCCGGACGACACCGCCGCGCAGGGCCGGTCGGCACAGTCGCAGTTCCCGATCCCCGATGCCGCCGCACTCGTGCTACTCGGCTCCGCCGACGAGAACCTGCGCGTCGCCGAGGACCTGCTCGACGCCGACGTGCACGTCCGGGGCAACGAGATCACCCTGACCGGGGCCTCCAGCGAGGTGGCCTTCGCCGAACGGGTGTTCGCGGAGCTGGTGACGCTGGCGGACAAGGGGCAGCAGATCAAGCCGGACACGGTCCGCAGGACGGTGACGATGCTCTCCGGCGGCGACTCGGAGTCGCCCGCCGAGGTGCTGAGCATGAACATTCTGTCCCGGCGGGGACGCACCATCCGGCCCAAGACGCTGAACCAGAAGCGCTACGTCGACGCGATCGACCGGCACACCGTGGTGTTCGGCATCGGGCCCGCGGGGACGGGCAAGACGTACCTGGCGATGGCCAAGGCCGTGCAGGCGCTGCAGAACAAGGAGGTCACGCGGATCATCCTGACTCGACCGGCCGTCGAGGCGGGCGAGCGGTTGGGCTACCTGCCGGGCACCTTGTCCGAGAAGATCGATCCCTACCTGAGGCCGTTGTACGACGCCCTGTACGACATGCTCGACCCCGAGTCGATCCCACGGCTGATGCAGGCGGGCACGATCGAGATCGCCCCACTGGCCTACATGCGTGGCCGCACCCTCAACGACGCGTTCATCATCCTGGACGAGGCGCAGAACACGACGCCGGAACAGATGAAGATGTTCCTCACCCGGCTGGGCTTCGGCTCCCGGATCGTGGTGACCGGGGACATCACCCAGGTCGATCTGCCCGGCGGGCAGCGCAGTGGGCTCCGGATCGTCCGTGAGATCCTCGAAGGCGTGGAGGATCTGCACTTTTCGACACTGAGCAGTCACGACGTGGTGCGGCACAAGCTGGTGGGTGACATCGTCGACGCCTACGAGAAATGGCAGGCCGAGCAGGACGGCACCGCCGACGACCGTGCGGCGGGCGGACGGGGACGCCGGTGAGCATCGAGATCGCCAACGAGTCCGGCGTCGACGTCGACGAAACCTCGATCGTCTCGGCGGCCCGGTTCACGCTCGACCGCATGGAGGTCAGCCCGCTCGCGGAGCTGTCGGTGTCGCTGGTGACCCAGGACGTCATGGAACAGCTGCACGTCCGGTGGATGGATCTGCCCGGCCCCACCGACGTGATGGCGTTCCCGATGGAGGAGATGGAGGCGGGCCGCGGGCCGGAGGCGCCCGAATCGTCCCCCGCGCTGCTGGGTGACATCGTGCTGTGTCCCGGTTTCGCCGAGGACCAGGCGGCCACGGCCGGGCATCCGCTGCTCGACGAACTGCACCTGCTCACGGTGCACGGCGTGTTGCACCTGCTCGGGTACGACCACGCCGAGCCGGAGGAGGAGCGGGAGATGTTCGGCCTGCAGAACCGGGTCCTCGCCGACTTCCGCGCCGCGCTGGACGCCGCACGGCGCCAGGACACCCAGCGCGGCAACGACGAGCGGTTGCTCGGGACGGCGGGGCTCGACGAAGGGACCGATCCGGAGCCATCGTGACCCCCTCGGCCACTTTCCTGGTCGTCGCCGCGCTGCTGGTGCTGCTCGGCGGGATACTCGCGGCGGCCGACGCCGCGATCGGTGCCGCCTCCGCCGCCCGCGTCGAGGGCCTGATCCGCTCGGGCCGTGTCGGCGCCCGCCAGTTGGACCTCGTGCTCCGCGAACGCACCAGGCACATCAATCTTCTCCTGCTGCTGCGCATGGGCTGCGAGCTCACCGCGACCGTGCTGGTGACCGTGGTCGCCCTGCGCCGGCTCGACTCGGTCTGGCTGGCGGTGCTGACGGCCAGCCTGGGCATGGCGCTGGTGAGCTACGTGCTCGTCGGGGTGGGGCCCCGCACGCTGGGCCGGCAGCATCCGTACCGGATCGGTCCGCTCGTGGCCGGCCCGGTCCGGGCGCTCGGCACGGTGCTCGGCCCGCTGAGCCGGCTGCTGATCGTCCTCGGCAACGCCATCACGCCGGGCCGCGGCTTCCGGGAGGGGCCGTTCACCACCGAGGCCGAACTGCGGGAACTGGTCGACCTCGCCGAGGAGCGGGGCGTCGTGGGCACCGAGGAGCGGGAGATGATCCACTCGGTGTTCGAGCTCGGCGACACCGTGGCCCGCGAGGTGATGGTCCCCCGCACCGAGATCGTGTGGATCGAGCACGACAAGACCGTGCGGCAGGCACTGGCGCTGTCCATGCGGACGGGGTTCACCCGCATCCCCGTGATCGGCGAGTCGGTGGACGACATCACGGGTGTGGTGAACCTCAAGGATCTCGTGGCGGCGTCCATCGCCGAGGGCGGCACCACGCGCGAGGTCGGGGAACTGATGACCCCCGCGAACTTCGTGCCGGACTCGAAGCGGCTGGACACGCTGCTCAAGCAGATGCAGGTCTCCCGCCACCACATGGCGGTGCTGGTGGACGAGTACGGCGGCACGGCCGGGCTGCTCACCATCGAGGACATCCTCGAGGAGATCGTCGGGGAGATCGCCGACGAGTCCGACGCCGAGGAGCGCCCTCCGGTGGAGCACGTCGACGACCATGTCGTGCGGGTGTCCTCCCGGCTGGGGCTCGACGACCTGGCGGAGCTGTTCGACGTCGAACTCGCCGACCACGACGTGGAGACGGTCGGCGGTCTGATGGCCGAGTGCCTCGGCCGGGTCCCGCTGCCGGGCGCGGAGGCCGAGGTGGAAGGTCTGCGGCTGCGGGCCGAGGGCGGGAAGGACCGTCGCGGCCGGATGCGCATCACCACGGTCGTGGTGCGTGCGGCCGACGGGCACGGAACCGGTGCGGGCACGAGGCCCGGCGCCGACGAGAACCAGGACCAACCCGACAGGAGAGTGGAGCATGCCTGAGCTGGACCCGGAGGACGAGAAGCTCGTCGTCCTGGCCCGTTCGACCAGGGCGCGGGTGCAGGCGGCCGAGGGTGCCGCCGTGCGGGACACCGACGGGCGCACCTACGCCGCCGCGTCGGTCGCCCTCCCGTCGTTGCGGCTGACGGCCGTGCAGG
>NZ_KB912482.1:2841-3046 GCF_000383775.1 Saccharomonospora halophila 8 | reverse complement strand
GTGCTGCGCGCCTCGACGGCGGGCACCGTCGCCCTCGGCGCGTTGGGTGCCCTGACCGGCCGGTGGCGGTAGCCCGGACGGAGGGCGTACGGCTGGCACGGGCGGCACAACTTCGGCACTTTCCGCGTGTTCTCCACCCCCGCGTGCGCCGGGAACTCTACTCTGGGTGGCACCCCGGTCGGCGGCGATCCCGGTCGCCGCCGGG
>NZ_KB912482.1:0-2741 GCF_000383775.1 Saccharomonospora halophila 8 | reverse complement strand
GCCGGGTGCCCGGCTCGGTCCACCCCGCGCCCGAGGTGCTGGTGCTGCTCGGCGCGCTGCTGCACGGGGACTGGGACACCGCCGAGGCGAGCGCGTCCGGCACCCGGCGGGACGCGAGCGGGCTCGTCGCGGCGCACCTGCAGTGGCATCTGGAACGGCAGTTGCGGTCCTTGCCGTTCGTCGAGCGCCGTGCCCGCGAGTCGCCGATCGCCGACAGGTTAGGGTCTGACGCGGTGTCCGGCGATACGGCGGTGTCCGGTGATGCGGAGGTAACAGGTGCGGCGCAGGGGACGCGAGGCGGCGACGGCCCAGACCGGGGTGCGGGAGCCTGATCCGCACCCGTCCGGTGCGCGCCCGCCGCGGATCCCGCCGGAGCTGGTGCCCCGGCACGTGGCGCTGGTGATGGACGGCAACGGCCGGTGGGCCAACCAGCAGGGCCTGCCGCGCATCGAGGGACACAAACGGGGCGAGTCCGTGATGATCGACGTCGCCGCGGGGGCCGTCGAGCTCGGTGTGCCGTGGCTGTCGGTCTACGCCTTCTCCACCGAGAACTGGAAGCGCAGCCCCGAGGAGGTGCGCTTCCTCATGGGGTTCAACCGGGACACCATCCGGCGGCAGGTGGACTACCTCGGCTCGATCGGCGTGCGCATCCGCTGGGCGGGCCGCAGCCCGAAACTGTGGCGCAGCGTCATCAAGGAACTGCGCGCCGCGGAGGAGAAGACCCGGAACAACACCCGGCTGAACATGACGATGTGCGTGAACTACGGTGGCCGGGCCGAGATCGGGGACTCGGCGCGGCGGATCGCGCAGCTCGCCGCCGAGGGCCGGATCAACCCGGACAAGGTGGACGAACGCACGGTGGCGAAGTACCTCTACCAGCCGGAGATGCCGGACGTGGATCTGTTCCTGCGACCCTCCGGGGAGCTGCGGACGTCGAACTTCATGCTCTGGCAGTCGGCCTACGCCGAGTTCGTGTTCCAGGACACCCTGTTCCCCGACTTCGACCGGACCAAGCTGTGGGACGCGTGTCTGGAGTACGCCAAACGCGACCGCCGGTTCGGCGCCGCGGTGGATGCGGCGCAGGCCGCGGACGGGGGTGGGCGCGCGTGAGTACCGAGGCGGCCGACACCGCGGCCCTGCTCGCCTCCGCACGGCAGGCGCTGGAGCGCTTCCTGGAGGTCAGCGTCGACGACGACGGCACATTGACCTTCTCGCACGCCGAGGTGCCGTGCGTGGTGCAGGCGATGCGGCTGGCCGACGGCCTGTCGGTGCTCAGCCTGACCTGCGTGGTCGCATGGGACCTGCCCGACGAGCAGTCGGTGGCCGCGTCGGTGGCCGAACGCGCGGGGCAGGGGCTGTTCGGCACGCTCGGTGTCGTGCACACCGAACGCGGCACCGACCTCACCCTGCGGTACGCCTTCCCGGCGCAGGGGCTCGACGAGGGGCCGCTCGGCACGTTGCTGATGCTGGTGGTCTCCACGGCCTCCCAGGTGCGCGGCGAACTGCTCGGCACCTGACTCCCACGGTGCCCGAACGCGGCGCCCCGAACGCGGAGTGGGAGCCGCCCCGGTGGACGACTCGCCGTCCCGGGGCGTCGGCTCGCGGGCACAAAGGGTCGGCTCGCGGACCTGCAGTGTCGACTCGCGGGTGCGGAGTGTCGACTCGCGGGCTCGGTTGGGGTTACCCGCGGGTGGCACAGTCGGCGCAGGTGCCGACGATCTCCACCGTGTGCCGGATGTCGGAGAAGCCGTTGCCCGCGGCGGTGCGTTCGGCCCACCGCTCCACGGCGGGGCCCTCCACCTCGACGGTGTAGCCGCAGTGCCGGCACACGAGGTGGTGGTGATGGTGGGTCGAACACCGCCGGTAGACCGCCTCGCCGGAGTCGGTGCGCAGCACGTCGATCTCGTCCGCCTCGGACAGTGACTGCAACGTCCGGTACACGGTGGTCAGGCCGATCCCCTCGCCGCGTCGGCGCAGTTCGTCGTGCAGATCCTGCGCCGACCGGAACTCGTCCACCTCGGCCAGGAGTGCGACCACGGCGGCGCGCTGCCGGGTCGCCCGCCGGCCGGGGACCGGGGCCCGGTCCTGCGTCCCGGCGGCCGTGCCGGTTGCCCTCGTCCCATTCATAGCGCCCGGACATCCTCCTGTACGTGTGCGACGGCGTCGACCACGATGTGTGCCAGGTGGTCGTCCACCAAGTGGTACACCACCTCGCGGCCCCGCCGCTGTCCCTGCACGATTCCCGCGGACTTCAGCACCCGGAGGTGTTGACTGATCAGCGGCTGGGTCACATCCAGCGCGTCGACCAGCTCGTGCACACAACGCGGCCCGTGCCGCAATTGCAGCACGACCGCGATCCGCACCGGCGCCCCCAGCGCCCGCAGCAGTTCCCCGGCGTCGGTCAGCGCCGTCTGCGGTGGGGGAGGTGGCGCGGCGGGGGTGGTCCCGTCCGGGATGTGTTCGTGCTCGCCGGAGACCGGCCCGTCCGCACCGGGCCCCTGCCGTGCCGCACCGGAGTCCATCGTCGCCATGCGGGTCTCCAGACTGCCGTGTTCGTCCTGCGGGGGCCGGGGGAGGCCATTACCATCCTAGTGCTTCGGGGGACCAACGGTGATGCGCGAGCGCGACGCGCCGCGAAGCGAGAGGGAGGCTCCTGACGTGGGCACGTACCCGACCCCGCCCGGCATCCCGCCCGGCACTCCACCGGACGGCCCGACGGCCCCGTGCGGCGGCCCCGCGCG
>NZ_KB912481.1:30342-33406 GCF_000383775.1 Saccharomonospora halophila 8 | reverse complement strand
GCCGGCGATCGAGCTGCGCGCCGGTGCGGACACCCGAGTGGCGAGCCGGGGCGAACCGGTCGCGAGCGTGTCGGCCTCGCCGCTGACGCTGTTCCGCTGCCTCACGGGGCGCCGCAGCGAAGGGCAGATCGCCGGTCTGTCCTGGTCGGCTGACCCGGCGCCGTGGCTGCCCGCGTTCCACCGCGGCCCGTTCCGTCCACCCGAGACGGCTGTCGAAGCGCTGTAGAGCGTCGTCTTCACACGACCGGGTTACCTTCCGAACTGAGGGCCGCACCGGCGTTCCGCGCCCGGGGAACCCGGTCGGACGAGTACCGGGAGCTGTGCGTCGCCGTGCGGGCGCACCCGCGTGCGGGCCACCGCTTCTGTGCACGCCGTGCGACGAAAGCTGTACGGAGATTACCGAATCCGGTGAAAGTGTCCGTGCGGGCCTCTCCGATGATCCCTCGAACAGTACGGTCGTCACCTGTCGCGACGGCGCTAACACGGCGCGGAACGGTCGCGACGACAGACCGCGCACGACATGGAGGGTGACTGCGCAGTGGACAGCGAGAACCGGGGGACAGTCCGCGGCCGGGCCGGCCGGGTCGTCCCCTGACGCGCAGGTCGAAGCCGGGGCCCGGCCGGGGGCGTCGTCGGCCGGTGCCGGCGTCCGAGGTCACCTCTGCCGAGCGTGACGGCGCTTCGGCCGGCCGGGAGGGTTCGGACAGTCGAGAGGGTTTCGAGCCTCGCCGGTGAGGTCCGCCGTGCGCCGCGGCCCACCGTGCGCGGTCCGCGTGGTCGGACCCGCCCAGTCGCAACGCAGGCCAAGGAGCAACGTGTTGAGGGAATTGCCGCTTGTCGGAGTGTGTATCCCGGCCTCGGGACCTCATGTGTCGCCCCGGACGCTCAAGTCCCTGGCCACCGCTGTGGAGAGCTTCGGCTACCACAGCGTGGCCGTGGCACAGCAACCGCTGGAGGCGGGCGAGCCCGTGTGGGATGACGAGGAGTTGCCGGATGGTCCGACCTACGACACGATCGGCCTGCTGACCTGGGTGGCCGCGAAGACCGAGACAGTGCGCCTGCGTACCGACGTCCCGTTTCCGCTGACCGACGAGCCGGTCACGGTGATACAGCGGATCGCCACGCTCGACCACCTCTCCGGTCACCGGGTGGACGTGGGCTACGTGCTCCGATGCCGGCCGGACGACGTGGCGCTCCCGGGCATGGCGCCGGACGAGCAGTGGAGGCGGTACGAGGACTACGTCAAAAATGTCCTGGTGCGCTGGGGGCCGTGGGACCTCGGTGGCTCGGGGTCCGGCGGCCCCGTTCCGTCCGGGGACGGGGCCGGTGCCACCGGTGATGGGTTGACGATCACGTTCGTCGACTGGGACGACACCGCCGCGAAGATCCGCTGGTACCGCGAACTCGGAGGTGCGGGACCGGTGGTGTTGCAGGCCGGACCGCCCCCCGTCGAGGCCGTCGACCTCGGGGCGCGGCACCCCTGGGCGGAGCAGTCGGTGTACGACGATCTGCTCCGGGCGAAGGAGTGCGGTGTCCAGGAGGTGGACTGGGACATGAACCGTGCCGGGTGGGGTCCCGACCGGCAGGTCACGGCGCTACGCGACCTCGCGGAGCGGCTGGCGCCGTGACCGGGTCGCCGGATGCCGCACGGCTCCGCGGACGGTGCCCGACCTGCCCGCCGAGCGGTGCGGGGGTCCGGGAGCGGGCTGCGGTGTGCCGGGGAGTCCGGCGAGCGGTGACACCACGACCTCGGCCGGCCGACACCCGGTGGTTCTAGAATGGCCGGCATGACGGGGGCCGTGGCGACCGCGACGAGGGCACGGGGCGGCCCGTACCGGCAGCGGATCATCGAGGCCGCGATCGGCTTCACGGTGCGGTCGGGGTGGTCGAACCTGACGATGTCCCGGCTGGCCGACCTGGTCGGGGTCAGCAGGCAGACCGTCTACAACGAGATCGGCTCCAAGTCGGCGCTCGCGGAGGCGATGGTCCACCACGAGCTCGACCGGTTCCTGGCCGCGGTCCAGCGGGCCTTCGAGCGGCACCCGGACGAGTTGGTGCCCGCGGTCCGCGCGGCGGTGGAGGCCGTGCTGGAACTGGCCGAGGACAACGTCCTGCTGCACGCGATCGTGTCCGCGACGCACGCGGCGGAGACCGATCTGCTGCCGCTGCTGACCACACACGCGGGCCCGCTGCTGACCACCGCGAAGTCGGTGCTCACCGACCGGCTCGCGCGGTACCGGCCGCCGCTGACCGCCGACGAGCTGGCCGTCGCGATCGACGTCGTGGTCCGCGTCGTGCTCAGCCACGTCATGCAGCCTTCGGACACCCCGGCCCGCACCGCCGAGCACGTCGCCTGGGTGGCGGGCCGGTTGCTCGGCGTCCCGTCGTCCGGCGGTCGCTCCCGCTGAGCGCCGTGGTCCCCGCCTGGGTGGGCACGGCACGACGTCACGGGCGGTTGAAGATCGATTCGTCCGGACGGGTCCCGGTGGTGGTCTCGACCGACCGGAAGATCAGTTCGTCCTCGCTCATCCCCTGCTGTTCGGCCATCATGGCGAACGCCGAACGGGCGCGACCCACCATCGGCATCATGTTGATCGTCCATGTGCCCCCGGAGCGCGCGAACTCGTACTCGAACGGTCCCTTCTCCCCGTCCCGCAGCACGGTGGCGGTCGCCTCGTCGCCCTGCACGGTCACCTCGCCGATGTCGTGCCGGGCGATCGCGGCGCTGTTCACCATGCCCTCCTCGACGCCGAGGACGTAGGCCTCCCGCCCGCTCATCCCCTTCAGTTCCGCGGGTGTGGAGATCGTCCGGAACACGGCGACGTTGTAGCGGTCCAGGGCGGGCAGTTCCCCGAGGCGCTCCGGCCCCGCGGTCGCGCCCAGCTCGGCCAGGGTGCGGTAGTAGTCGACGGTCTCGTCGCTGATCAGCTCGACCGCCGTGGCGCCGTCGCCCTGTTCCAGGGCGCGCCGGTACCGGTCGAACATCGCCACGACCGCCTCCTCCGCGTCGCGGGGCGCCGCGCCGGTGTCGCGGGGTGCCCCGGTCGCGGAGCCGTGGACCGCG
>NZ_KB912481.1:25938-30242 GCF_000383775.1 Saccharomonospora halophila 8 | reverse complement strand
CTGCGTCCGGGCGCGGTCCGGGCGGTGGCCGACCCCGATGCCGCGGGAGGCGCGGACCGCCGCACCACCCCCGACGTCCCCGAAGACGTCGGCACCGCCGGGGACGTCGGGGCCACGGTGGTGACCCGGCTGCACCGCGCCGACCACGTGCGACTGTCGATGCGGCCCGACTCCGGCCCGGAACGGGTGGACGCCGTCACCACGATGTCGGAACGGCTCGTGCCGGGGGACCGGGCACGCCTGCGGCTCGATCCGGACGGAATCGCCGTCCCCGGTGCCGGGGACGGCGGGTGACCCGGCCGGACCGGCGGTTCAGCCGTCCCTGGTGAGCAGCCGCGCCGCGGCGAGCGACAACCCGATCACGAGGTAGCACGCGGCGCGCACCACTCCCTCGCCCAGCGCGTCCAGCGGCATCGGGTCGCGCAGCACGTCCACGACCGACGGCCAGGAGATGTTCAGCAACAGCGGGTGCAGCCAGTCGAGCGCGTCCAGCACCGACAGCACGTTGAACACCACGACCCCGCCGAGGACCGTCGCCACCACCAGCAACGGGTGCTCGGTCGCCGACGACACGGCCAGCGCCACCGCGCCGACCGCCCACAACTGCACCGCGACCCAGGCGGCGGCGAGCAGCACCCGGCCCAGCACCTCGGCCGGCGACGGCGTCGTGCCGGAGAACGTGAGCAGGGAGTCCGTCCCGCCGATCGCGAGCGCGGTGAGCACTCCGCTGGACGCGACCACCGACGCGGCGGTGACCGTGAGGACGGCGACGCCGAACGCCTTGACGGCCAGCACCCTGCCCCGGCTGACCGGGGCCAGCAACCAGCCGCGCAGGGTCCCGTTCGCGTGTTCCCCGGCCAGCGCGTCGGCACCGGCCATCGCGGCGACCAGCGGCAACAGCAGGTTCAACGTCATCATCAGCGCCGCGACGGGCAGCACCAGCGCGTTGCCCGCCGCCATGTCCAGCAGGCCGCCCCCGCCACCCGGACCACCCGGTCCGCCGGAGGGGCCGGGGCCGTCGGTGAACCGCAGCGCCACACCCATGATCACCGGGATGACGGCGAGCAGCCCGAGCACCACCAGCGTGCGGGGCCGGAAGAAGACCAGCCGCAGTTCCGCGCCGAGCAGCCGACCGAGCGGGGCACGGGAACGGGACGCGGACGCGTCCGCACCCCACGCGGTCGCACCGGTTCCGGACCGGTCGACGGTGGAGGAGGCGGTGGATCGCATCGACATCATCGGTGGCCCTCCTCGTCCGGTGTCGCCGACACGGCCGCCGACCCGGCGTCCGGCTCCCCGTCGTCGCCCTGCGTGAGCCGGGCGAAGAGATCCTCCAGACCGGTGCGGGCCCGGCGTACCTCGTACACGTCCACCCCGGCGCGGACCAGTGTCGCCACCACCTCCGGCGCCGTGGCCGCCGTCAGGTCGGCACGCACGCCCTCCGGTGCGGGGCGGGCCGGGACACGGTTTCCGCGCAGGGCCTCCACCGCCGCCTCGGCGTCCGGGGTGGACACGATCAGCGCGGGCGAGTTCGACTCCAGCAGCTCCGCCAGCTCGCCCTGGGCCACCACGGTGCCCTCGTGCAGCACCGCCACGTGCGTGCAGGTGGCCTCCACCTCGGCCAGCAGGTGCGACGACACCAGCACGGTCACTCCCGCGGCGTGCAGCTCCCCGATGATCGTGCGGATCTCGCGGGTGCCCGCGGGGTCGAGCCCGTTGGTGGGCTCGTCGAGCACCACCATGTGCCGGGGCACCAGCAGTGCCCCCGCCAGGCCGAGGCGTTGTTTCATGCCGAGCGAGTAGCCCCGATAGCGCCGGTCGGCGGCCCCGGCCAGGCCCACCCGGGTCCAGTGCGGCCGACACCGCGCCCGCGAGGTCACCGCCCGCCAGGTGCGGTTCGGCGGCGGCCAGGCGCAGCAGGTTCTGTCTGCCGGACAGGAACGGGTGGAATCCCGGGGACTCGACCAGCGCGCCCACGTCCGGGAGTGCGTGGGCCGCGCGGTCGGGCATCGGTTCCCCGAGCAGGTGCACCTCACCCGCCGTCGGGCGCACCAGCCCGAGCAGCATCCGGATCGTGGTGGTCTTGCCCGACCCGTTCGGTCCCAGCATCCCGAGCACCGCGCCCCGGGGGACGTCGAGATCGACGTGCTCGACGGCCACGGTGGCCCCGTAGGTCTTGCGCAGTCCCCGGGTCCGTGCGGCGGAGCCCGTGGCGGGCGGGCCCGGGGCCCGGCCCGTCACGGTGGTTCCCGTCGTGCTCACCGCGCGCCCAGCGCCTCGGCCAGGACAGGCTCCGGCACGGCACCCACGGCCACGCGGCCGTCGTCGGTCACCAGCGCCGTGACCGCCCCGGTGGTGATCAGATGGCCGGAGCCGTACGGGCCGGTGACCCGCTCGCCGACCTGGCGCAACAGGTCGCGGGCAGTGCCTGCGCCGGCGGGGCTGCCTGCGTCGGTGGGGCCGCTTGCGTCGGAGCCCTGCCGGAGGGCGCCCTCCGGCAGCCGGGTGAGCAGGACGGTGTCCCAGCCGTCCCCGACGGTCTCCACGGGCCGGTGTTCGGATCCCTCGGTGTCCGGCCGTGTCCCCTTCTCCCCGGGGTTCACGGATTCGACGTCGACACCCTCGGGCGGGTCGAACTCGAACAGGTGCGCGGGCTGCGCACCGAGGTCGAGGTCGTCGAATCCGACTTCCAGGGCGGGTTCGGTGGTGTCGTGGGTGAACACGGACAGCCGCAGCGGCATCCGGGTCTGCTCGTCGACCGCGACCCGCACCTCGCGCAGGAGGGTGCGCTCGTCCGGCCGTGGGTTCAGCACGAGCTCGTAGGCGGGGCGGTCGGCGACCGTGGCGGTGCCGTCCACCGAGACCGTGCTGTTCTCCCGCGCACCGGCCACGAACTGCCGGGCCAGCGCGGTGGGGTCGGCCACGTCCCGACCCGCGCCCGGCGAGCGGTGGTGTTCGCCCCGGGGGATGTCGACGCGGGTCGCCGATTCCGCACCGGACTCGTACGTCCACAGCGCGTCCTCGCCCAGCACGGCGGTGAGCTCACCGCGCTCCCGTTCCAGCGCGACACGGCTGTGCCCCTCCCCGTCGTGGAACACCCGCGCGGACTCGGAGTTCAGCGCGGACAGCCCCGGCAAGGCCGCCAGGTCGAGCCCGTTGTCCAGCCCGACGGTGCCGGACAACGCGGGCACGTCGGCGCGCAGCACCGACTCCACCAGCGCCTGCGCCTCCACCGGGGGCAGGTCGGGGTCCGTCCCCGCGCCCGCGGGCGCCGCGAGCACCCCCAGCCCGGTCGCCCCCACCGCGGTGCCCACCACGGCGATGGCGGTTGCTCGTCTTCTCGGGTTCACGGTTCCTCCTCGTCCGGTGTCTCCAGTGTGCCCGGGACCCCGACACCGTGCCCCCGTCCGGGGCCGGTGGGCGGGGCGGCCCGACACCGCCCAGGGTGCGGCGGCGGAGCTGAGACGTCCCTGAGACCGCCCCGGGAGCTGAGATCATGCTGAGAGTTCCCGCGCCCGGGAAACACGGGCGGGCATCCTGTGGGTGTGAAACCGCGAGTGCTGGTGGTCGACGACGAACCCGGCGTGCGCAAGGCCCTGCGCCGCGGGCTCACCGCGGAGGGCATGGAGGTCGTGGTCACCACGGACGGCCACGAGGCGCTGCGGCTGGCCCGCACGGGGACCTTCGACGTGCTGCTGCTGGACATCATGTTGCCCGGCCTGTCCGGCTACCGCGTGCTGGAGCGGCTCCGGGACGAGGGTGTGCCCACCCCGGTCCTGCTGATCTCGGCGAAGGACGGCGAGGTCGACCAGGCCGACGGGCTCGACCTCGGCGCCGACGGCTACCTCGTCAAGCCCTTCTCGTTCGTGGTGCTCGTGGCCCAGGTCCGGGCGGTGCTGCGCCGGTCGGGCGACCGGCGGGGTACCGGGCCGCTGCGGATCGGTGCCCTCCTGGTGGACCGGGACACCCGCACGGTGTGCTGGCACGACGAGCCCGTCCCGCTCTCGCCGCGCGAGTTCGCGCTGCTGGAGGTGCTCGCCGGGCGGCCCGGCACCGTGGTCACCAAGGACGAGCTGCTGCGTGCGGTGTGGGGGGACGAACAGGCCGCCACCCGCAACGTCGTCGAGGTCTACGTGGGCTACGTGCGGCGCAGGCTGGAGGCCGCCGGGGCACATGCGGTGGTCCGCACCGTCCGCGGCCACGGCTACGTCGCCTCCGACCCGGACACCGTCCCCGAAGGGGAGGCCGGTGCCGGGTCCGGGGCCGACGCGGTGCGGCCGACGTGACCCGCGGGCCGGTGCGCT
>NZ_KB912481.1:21788-25838 GCF_000383775.1 Saccharomonospora halophila 8 | reverse complement strand
GGGACCGGCGGGTGGTCGTCGGGGCCGCCGTGGTGGTCGAGGGGTGGCTGCTCGCCCAGCAGCGGTCCTATCCCGTCGAGGTGGCGGGCCGGTGGGAGCTGCCCGGCGGCCGGGTCGAGCACGGGGAGTCGGAGCCGGACGCGGTGCGCCGGGAGTGCGTCGAGGAGCTCGGCCTGGACGTCGTCGTCGGCGACCGGGTGGGTGACGACGTGCCACTGCCCGGCGGTGCGGTGTTGCGGATCTTCGCCGCGGCGCCGCGCGGGGACCACACGCCACCCGGGCCACGGGAACACCGCGCGCTGCGGTGGCTGACCGCGGCCGAGCTGGCCGATATCGACTGGCTGGATGCCGACCGGGTGCTGGTGCCGGCTCTGACGGCGCTCCTGGCTTTCTCGTGACCGCTTCCCCGTGACGCCCCGGCGCAGCGGCTCGCGCACTGTGCGGCGGCCGGAAGCGTCCTACCGTGGAGGTATGTATGTCGTTCTGTTGAGCTACACGGCGCCCCAGACCGAGATCGACTATCGGCTGCCCGAGCACACGGACTGGATCGCCCGGCAGTACGAGCACGGGCTGCTGCTGGCGTCGGGACGGCGACCGGGGCACCAGGGGGAGGTGCTGATCGCCCGACCGGTGTCGTTGGGCAAACTGGAGGCGACGGTGGCGACCGATCCACTCGTGCTCAACGAGCTCGTCGACCACGAGATCATCGAGTTCTCGGCCACCCGGACCGGTCCGGAACTGCGGGAGGTCAACGAGGCCGTGCCGCACTGAGCGGCCGTCCGGCGGCGGGGGCCCGAGCCGCCGGAACGAGCGTGTCCCGGCTCACAGTCGCGCCGCGGTTATGCTGGAGGGTGGCCGTGCGCCGGGATTCGTCCGGTTCCGTCGGCCGCCCGATTCTTCTGCACCCACCCAGGGAGCTTTCGCGTGCCCACAGCCGCTGCCCGAAAAGTCCGCACCGACCTGCGCAACCTCGCGATCGTCGCCCACGTCGACCACGGCAAGACGACCCTGGTGGACGCGATGCTGCAGCAGTCCGGCGCCTTCACCGAGCACGGTGACCCGGTCGATCGGGTCATGGACTCCGGTGACCTGGAGCGCGAGAAGGGCATCACGATCCTCGCGAAGAACACCGCGATCCGCCGCATGACCTCCGACGGCCCGGTGACGATCAACGTCATCGACACCCCCGGTCACGCGGACTTCGGCGGGGAGGTCGAGCGCGGCCTGGCGATGGTCGACGGCGTCGTGCTGCTGGTCGACTCCAGTGAGGGGCCGCTGCCGCAGACCCGGTTCGTCCTGCGCAAGGCGCTGGAGGCGAAGCTGCCGGTGGTCCTCGTGGTCAACAAGGTCGACCGCCCCGACGCCCGGATCGCCGAGGTCGTCGAGCACACCCACGACCTGTTGCTGGAACTGGCCGGGGACATCGAGGGCATGGACGACGAGGCCATGGAGGCCGTGCTGTCCATGCCGGTCGTCTACGCGGCCGCGCGCGACGGGAAGGCCAGTCTGCGGCAGCCCGAGGACGGGACCGTGCCCGACTCGCCCAACCTCGACCCGCTGTTCGACACCCTGTTCGAGACCGTCCCCGGCCCCACCGCCGACCCGGACGGGCCGTTGCGCGCACTGGTCACCAACCTCGACGCCTCCAGCTACCTCGGCCGGATCGCGCTGCTGCGCATACACTCCGGGCGGCTGCGCAAGGGGCAGACGGTGGCGTGGCTGCGGGAGGACGGCTCGGTGGAGTCCGTGCGCGTCTCCGAACTGCTGGTCACCGAGGCACTCACGCGCGTTCCCGCGCAGGAGGCCGCCGCGGGGGACCTGGTGGCCATCGCGGGCATTCCGGACATCACCATCGGGGACACCCTCGCCGACCCGGAGGATCCGGAGGCGCTGCCGCGGATCACCGTCGACGAGCCCGCCATCTCGATGACCTTCGGCGTGAACACCTCGCCGCTGGCGGGCCGCGGCGGCGGGGACAAGCTCACCGCGCGCCTGCTGAAGGGCAGGCTGGACGCCGAGCTGATCGGCAACGTCAGCGTCCGTGTCGTGCCCACCGAGCGGCCCGACGTCTGGGAGGTGCAGGGCCGCGGCGAACTCGCGCTGGCGGTGCTCGTGGAGACCATGCGCCGCGAGGGCTTCGAGCTGACCGTCGGCAAGCCGCAGGTGGTCACCCGCACCATCGACGGGACGGTGCACGAGCCGTTCGAGCGGCTCTACCTGGACGTGCCCGAGGAGAACCTCGGTGCCGTCACCCAGCTGCTGGCCGCCCGGAAGGGGCGGATGGAGCAGATGGACGGGCACGGGACCGGGCGGATCAAGCTCGAGTACGTGCTGCCCGCCCGTGGCCTGATCGGCTTCCGCACCGACTTCCTCACCGAGACCCGGGGCGCGGGCATCGCGAACCACATCTTCGAGGGCTACTTCCCGTGGGCGGGCGAGATCCGGATGCGCAACAGCGGCTCGCTGGTCGCCGACCGTTCCGGCGCGGTCACCACCTACGCGCTGCTCCAGCTCGCCGAACGGGGCACCTTCTTCGTCGAACCGGGCTCCGAGGTGTACGAGGGCATGGTCGTGGGGGAGAGCCCACGCGCGGAGGACCTCGACGTCAACATCACCAAGGAGAAGAAGCTGACCAACATGCGCTCCTCCACCGCCGACGAGCTGGAGCGGCTGGCCCGGCCGAAGGTGCTCAACCTGGAGGAGGCGCTGGAGTTCTGCTCCACCGACGAGTGCGTCGAGGTGGCGCCGAAGGTCGTCCGGGTGCGCAAGAACGTGCTCGACGTCAGCCAGCGGGCCAAGGAACGCTCCCGCGCGAAGAGCCGCGACCGGAACGCCTGACAGGCGGCTCACGCGCTCCTGAGACACTGGGACCACCGCCGGACGGTCCGTGCGTCGAGCCCGGCTGGGGGCCGGGCTCGACGATGCCGTGCGCCGGGTCGCCGGGACGCCGCGGCGCGGAGTGCCCGGAGGGACACGGACCGCACGGGACCGCACGGTGGGCCGCGACAGATGTCGACGAACAGGGAGGGGCGACGACGTGCGAGCGAAGGGTGTGCGGGCCGGAGGTCGGTGGGCCGCGCTCGCGGCCGGGCTGGCCGTCGTGCTCACCGCGTGCTCGAACACCCCGCCACCGCCGGTGGTGAGCAGCCCGGTGGCGCAGACCTCCGCTCCGGAACCCGGCGCCGACTCGCGGATCGTGGTGGGACTCGACCGGGTGGTCGGCGGGTACAACCCGCATCAGCTGGCCGACGTGTCCACCGTGACCTCGGCGTTGTCCGAACTGCTGTTGCCGTCGGTGTTCCGCACGGACGAGGACGGTGACCGGCAGCTCGACACGGACCTGATGACCTCCGCGAAGGTCACGGCTGAGGACCCGTTCACGGTCACCTACCGGATCCGGCCGGAGGCGTCGTGGTCCGACGGTGCCCCGATCGCGGTGGAGGACTTCGTCTACCTCACCGAGGCGATGAAGCATCAACCGGGTGTGGTCGACCCCGCCGGGTACCGGCTGATCTCGGACATCCGTCCGGGCGACGGCGGTAAACGTGTCGAGGTCGTCTTCGACGATCCCTACCCCGGGTGGAAGACCCTGTTCAACGATCTGCTGCCCGCCCATCTGCTCAAGGACGCGCCCGGCGGCTGGCGCGGCGCGCTCGCGGACAGCTTCCCCGCCTCCGGTGGGCCGTTCGCGATCAAGACGATCGACGCGGCCCGCGGGGAGATCGTGCTGGAGCGCAACGAGCGGTACTGGGAGAAGCCGGCCGCGGTCGACCGCCTCGTCCTGCACCGCTCGGAGGCCCAGGACATGGTCGGTGCGCTGCGCACAGGGCACGACCAGTTCGTGCTCACCGACGCGGGCGCCGACACCCGCGGGCTGCTGGCCGATCTCGGCGAGGACGTCACGCTGGACACCGTCGCCCGGCCGCGACTGGCCGAGGTGCTGCTCCGTCCGCTCGGGCCGGAGTTGGCCGACGACGACGTGCGCAAGGCCGTCGCGGCGCTGCTCGACCGGGACGCCCTGATCGAGGCCGGGACCGACGGCGGCGCGTC
>NZ_KB912481.1:13682-21688 GCF_000383775.1 Saccharomonospora halophila 8 | reverse complement strand
GACCGACGGCGGCGCGTCGGCCGAGCTCCGGGCGGACGCGCAGGTGCTCCCGCCGTCGGACGAGGACTACGCGGAGACCGTGCCCGGGTCGGGTGCGGTGGGCGCCGCGGATCCCGAGCGCGCCCGGAAGTTGCTGGCCGAGGCGGGCTACGAGCGTGAGGCGGGCAGTTGGGTGCGCGACGGGCGGGCGTTGTCGGTGGTCCTGGCCTCACCGGGCCGGAAGGAGCCGTACGCGAGCATCGCGCAGGAGCTGAGCAGTCAACTCGTCGCCGAGGGGATCGAGGTCACCACGGTGAACCCACCCCCGAGGGAACTGTTCACGCAGGCACTGGCCGCCCCCGTGCGTACCGGGGCGGACGGCCGGCCCACACCCACGGGCGGCCAGGTCGGCATCGACATCGCCGTGGTGCCGCGCGCGGTCGGCACGGACCCCGCGTCCACTCTGGCGTCCACGTTCGGCTGCCCCTCGGCGTCCGGTGCGGACGGCGAGGCGACGGACGACACCGGCAGCGGGGAGGGCACCGCGGACGGTGCGGACGGGTCCGCCACGAGCACCCCGGAAACCTCCGCGGGTACCGACGGCGACGGGAGCGACGGGAGCGACGGCAAGGACACGGACTCCGGCGACGGCAGCGAGGGTGACGGCACCGACAGTGACGGCACCGCGGGTCGCCGGGACGGTGACCCCGTCACGATCACCCCCGCCAACCCGGCCGGTTTCTGCGACCCGGACCTCCAGCCGGAGATCGAGGCGGCCCTGTCCGGCGAGACCCCGATCGCGGAGACCCTGTCGTCGGTGGAACCGGAACTCTGGGCCAGCACGGTCTCGATCCCGCTGTTCCAACTCGCCGACACCCTGGCCGTCGGCTCGGGCGTCTCCGGCGTCACCCCGGGCCCACCCCTCAAGGGCCCGTTCCCCTCCGCCGTCGACTGGACCCGCGCCCCCCGCTGACCCCACCGGGATGTGTGCCGTGAAGGGCACTTTCCCTGCGTCAGACGCAGCGAGGGGCACTTTCCCTGCTTGCGAGGCAGGGAAAGTGCCCCTCACGGCACACGCCGGAGCGCGGGGTCAGAGGAGGTGGGCCTCCTCGGCGTAGTGGCAGGCCGAGGGGTGGCCGTGGCCGTGGTCGACGAGTTCCGGCTCCTGCTCCACGCACAGGGTGCGCTGGCCCTCGGTGAGCTGGTTCGCGAACTTCGGGCAGCGCGTGCGGAACCGGCACCCGCTCGGCGGGTCCGACGGGCTGGGCACGTCACCGGTGATGACGATGCGCTCCCGGGTGCGCTCCTTGCGCGGGTCCGGCACCGGGATCGCCGAGATCAGCGCCTGGGTGTACGGATGCGTCGGCCGCTGGAACAGCTCTTCGGCGGGCGCCGTCTCGACGATCTTGCCGAGGTACATCACCGCGATCCGGTCGGCGATGTGCCGCACCACCGACAGGTCGTGCGAGACGAACAGGTACGACAGGTCCAACCGCGACTGCAGGTCCTGCAGCAGGTTCAGCACTCCGGCCTGGATCGACACGTCCAGCGCCGACACCGGCTCGTCGAGCACGAGCACCTTCGGCTCCAGGGCCAGCGCGCGGGCGATCCCGATACGCTGCCGCTGCCCGCCGGAGAACTCGTGCGGGAACCGGTTCCCGTGCTCCGGCCGCAGCCCCACCGTGTCCAGCAGCTCCCGCACCCGTTCGGGTCCGTCGGCGCCGTAGAGGCCGTGGATGCGCAGCGGCTCGGCGATGATCTCGTTGACCGGAAGCCGCGGATCCAGTGAGGCGTACGGGTCCTGGAACACGATCTGCAGACTGCGCCGCAGACTGCGCATCTCCTTGGCGGAGAGGCTGTTCAGATTCGCACCCTGGAACAGCACCTCGCCGCCGGTGGCCGGCTGCAGATTCAGTACCACCCGCGCGGTGGTGGACTTGCCGCAGCCGGACTCGCCGACGAGCCCGAGTGTCTCGTTCGGATGGATGTCGAAGGAGACGTCGCAGACCGCGTGCACATCGCCGACCTTGCGCTGCAGGATGCCCCCGCCGTGTACGGGGAAGTGTTTGACGACGTTGCGCGCGGACAGCACCGGCTGCCCGTCGGACTCCGTGGGTGTCGGGGCGGTCGATGCCTCGGTCATGTCGTTGCCTCGCCTTCGTTCGTGCCGGCAGGCAGGGGGTCCTCGGTTCTCGGGCGGAAGAAGTCGGCGGGCTCGTGGCCCTCGACCCGGTGGGCGAAGTGGCACGCGGCCTCGTGCGCGGGGTCGGACCCCGCCTGCAGTGCCGGTTCCTCGGTCTCGCAGACCTCCTCGGCCAGCGGGCAGCGGGGGCTGAACGGGCACCCGGGTGGCATGTTGACCACCGACGGGGGTGACCCGGAGATCGGGTTGAGCCGGTCCGCCTTGACGTCCAACCGTGGCAGGCTGCCCAGCAGACCGAGGGTGTAGGGCATGCGCGGGGTGTAGAAGACCTGGTCGGCGGTGCCCGACTCGACGACCTTCCCCGCGTACATCACCAGCACCCGGTCGGCCTGGCCGGCGATCACACCCAGGTCGTGGGTGATCAGCACCATCGCCGCACCCGTCTCCTGCTGCGCCGTCCGCAGCGCGTCCAGGATCTGCGCCTGCACGGTGACGTCCAGGGCGGTCGTGGGCTCGTCGGCGATGATCACGTCCGGTTCGTTGGCCATCGCGATCGCGATCACCACCCGCTGCCGCATCCCGCCGGAGAGTTCGTGCGGGTAGGCCTTCACCCGCTGCTGCGGGTTCGGGATGCGCACCAGTTCCAGCAGTTCGACGGCGCGCTCGCGGGCCGCGTCCTTGCTGATGTCGTTGTGCGCCAGGATCGTCTCCGCGATCTGGTCGCCGATGGTGTAGACGGGGTTCAGTGAGGTCATCGGGTCCTGGAACACCATCGCGATGTTCTTGCCCCGGACCTTGGACAGTTTCTTGTCGTCTGCGCCCAGCAGCTCGGTGTCGCCGAAGCGGACCGAGCCGGAGACGCGGGCGTTGGCGGCGAGCAGGCCCATCACGGCGAGCGAGGTCACCGACTTGCCGGAGCCGGACTCGCCGACGATGCCGAGGACCTCGCCGCGGCGGAGCTCGTAGTTCACGCCACGGACGGCTTCGACCAGCCCCTCCTCGGAGGGGAACTGCACGGTCAGGTCCGTCACCCGCAGGACGGGATCGGCCGTCGTCGCGGTGGTGTCGGTGGTTGTCATGCGCGTACCTTCGTCTGCTGGGGGTCGAACGCGTCGCGGAGTCCGTCCCCGATGAAGTTGATCGTCAGGGCGATGACGATGATGAACAGGCCCGGGAAGTAGAACAGCCAGGGCCGGGTGGACACGGCCGTCTGGTTGTCGCTGACGAGCAGGCCGAGCGAGGTGTCCGGGGCACGGACGCCGAAGCCGAGGTAGGACAGCGACGTCTCGATCAGGATCGCGATCGCCACCAGGATCGTCGCGTTCACGATCACCGAGCCGAGCGCGTTGGGCACCAGGTGCTTGAAGATGATGCGCAGGTCACCGGCCCCGAGTGCCTTGGACGCCTCGATGAACTCCTTCTCCCGCAGCGACAGCACGACCCCGCGGGCCACCCGGGAGACGTAGGCCCAGTAGAGGCCGGCGATCACCACGGCGATCAGCCACCAGCTGCCTCCGGCGACCTCGCCGAGCACCGCGGCCACCGCCAGCAGCGGCAGCGTGAGCACCAGGTCGGCGATGCGCATCAGCACCGTGTCCAACCAGCCGCGGTAGTAGCCCGCGATGGCGCCCCAGATGGTGCCGATGATGGTGGAGAACACCGCCACCAGCACGGCCACCCCGACCGACACCTGCGTACCGCGCAGCACCTGGGCGAAGCTGTCGTGGCCCACCGCGTCCGTGCCGAACGGGTGCTTCCAGGACGGCGGCTGGGACTCGTCCCCGGTGATGTCCCCGACGTCGTAGGTCCACAGCCAGCCGCCGACGAAGGCCAGCAGCAGCACGGCCACCAGCACGATCAGACTCACCACGGCCAGCCGGTGCTGGAAGAACCGCTTGAGCACCATCTGCGCCTGGCTGCGCTGGGCGACGGTGAACTCGCGCTCGGCCGGGGACGAGGTCGTCGTCGGGGCCGACGCGGTGGGGGAGGTGTCGGACGCCGGCACGGTGGTCTCGGCGCCGCTACCGGTCGTGTCAGGCATAACGGATCCTCGGGTCGAGTACGCCGTAGAGCAGGTCGGCGATGAGGTTGAACAGGATGATGAAAGCCGCCGAGATGAGCAGCCACGCCTGGATGGCGTAGACGTCGCCGGTCTTGATGGAGTCCAGCAGGAAGCTGCCCGCGCCCCGCCACTGGTACACGTTCTCGGTGACCACGGCCCCGGACAGGATCGTACCGAGGTCGAGCGCGGTCACCGTGGTCAGCGGGATCAGCGCCGTGCGCAGCGCGTGCTTGCGCATCACGGTGCCGCGGCGCAGCCCCTTGGCGCGCGCCAGGCGGACGTAGTCGCTGTTGAGTACCTCCAACATCGACGCGCGCTGGAACCGGCTCCACGCGGCGAACGACAACAGCGCGAGCGAGATCGTCGGCAGGATCATGTGGCCGAGGACGTCCAGGAACTGGTCCCAGGATCCGCCGGCGACATGGACCGAGGAGTCGCCGATGGTGTAGAGCACCTGGTCGCCGACCGAGTTGTTGATGCCGATGCCCGCTTCCTTGAGCAGGATGGCGAACCAGAAGGAAGGCATCGCCAGGAAGAGGAAGCCGAAGAACGTGGCGGAGTAGTCCAGCTTGCTGTACTGCTTCACCGCGCTGACGACACCGACGAGGATCGCGAGGATCAGGGCGACGAACATCGCGAGGAAGATGAGGCGGAAGGTGACCCCGAACCGGTCGATCACCTCGCTGCCGATGTCCATCGTGGAGTGGACGGAGGGGCCGAAGTCACCCTGGAAGAGCCCGACGAGCCAGTTCCAGTAGCGCTCCAGCAGCGGCTCGTCCAGATTCAGCCGCTGGCGTTCGAGCTCGATGACGTGGGGCGGGGGAGGGGGGTTCCGGGCCTGGAGGTCCGAGAGCGGGTTGGCCGACAGCGCCGACATCACGAAGACGACGAACGTCGAGGCGAGAAGGATCGGCACCGATATCAGTAACCGGCGCAGTGCGTAGGCGAGCATGGAGGTTTTCCCTGCTGTGTCCGGGTCGTCGTGCGGCGTCGCCGCTTGTGGCGGAATCGCCGTTGGTGCAGCGTACGTCCGTGAGAGGTGATCAATCGGGCGGGGCTACCGCCGGAGCGTGTCCGGCGGTAGCCCCTGGGTGTTCACGCGGTGCGACGCTCGTGCGTCACTCGGCCCGCAGGCCCCAGTCCTCGAGGTTGTAGGTGGGGCTGTCCAGGGTCGAGTTGCCGCGGATGTTGCCGATGTTGTCGTACGCCGCCAGGAAGGTCGGCTTCTGGTACAGCGGCAGGACGTAGGCATCCTCGGCCATGAGCGAGTTCGCCTCGTTCAGCTTCTTGTTGGCCGCCTGGGGATCCGTCTCGGCCGCGGCCTCGGTCAGTAGCTGGTCGACCTTCTCGTTCTTGTAGCCGCCGTAGTTGCTGTCCGACTCGGAGTGCCACAGCTGCAGCGCGCCACCGTACGGGAACGGCGAGCTGACCCAGGCGAAGACCATGATGTCGTAGTCACCCTCGACCAGGGTGCCACCGAGGTCGTCGGTCGGCTCCACGTTGACCGTGACCCCGAGCTGCTTCGCGGCGTTGGCGAACAGCTCCGACTCGTCCTTGCGGATCTGGTTGCCCGCCGTGTAGCCGATCCGCATCGGCGCGACCGTCTCGCCCTCCGGCGTCTTGAGCTGACCGCCCTCAAGGGTGTAGCCCGCGTCGGTGAGGATCTTCTTGGCCGCCTCGATGTCACCGGAGCCGTGGCCGTGCTCACTCACCACATCCTTGTAGCCCTCCTGCTGCGGCACGAGGTTGTGGCTGTTGAGCGGCTCGACGCTGTCGGTGAACTGGCCGACGGTCTTGTCGATCAGTCCCTGCCGGTCCACGGCGGTGAACAACGCGTCCCGCAGCGGCTCGTCGGCGAGGAACTTGTTGTCCATGTTGAAGTCGAAGTGCTCCCAGGTCAGCCCGTTGCCGATGTGGGAGGACACGTTCGGGATGTTGCGGACCTGGTTGACCATGTCCACCTGCGGCTGCGGGTAGATCACGTCCACCTCGCCGTTCTGCAGGGCCGTCGGCTCCTGCGCGGCATCGGTGATGACGCGGAACACCACGCGGTCGAGCTTGGGCTTGTCACCCCAGTAGTTGTCGTTGGGTACGAGGGTGAGCGCCTGGTTGTTCTGCCACTCGCCGATCTTGTAGGCCGCGCCGGAGTAGTTCGGCACGTTCTTGCCGAACCACTCGAAGGCCTTGGCCAGACCCTCGGAGGTCTCCAGGTCGCCGTGCTCGGCCGCGATGTGCGCGGGGTACATCGGAGCGCCCGCGGCCCACATCTGCTTCCAGTCGGTGAACTTCTCCGCGAAGGTGACCGTCACGGTCTTGCCGTTGTCCGAGCCCTCGATGGACTCGACGCGGTCGTAACCCATGGTCCCCGCGGGAGCGCAGTCGGTGCAGTCCTCACCGTTCTGGACCTTCCAGTTGTAGGAGAAGTCCTTGGCGGTGATCGGCGTGCCGTCGCTCCACTGGGCGTCCTGCCGGATCTTGTACTCGATGACCTGCGGGTCCTCGCTGGTCATCTCGGCGCTCTCCAACAGGTCCTCGTTGAGCGCGACGGAGAGATCGGGCTTGGTGTAGAACGTGTAGGGCAGCGTCTCCTTGATCGCCATCGCGGAGTCGAGAACATTGCCCTCGGCAGAGGTGACGTTCCAGTTCTCGATGTTCTTCTCCATGGCGAAGGTGACCTCGCCACCGTCCTGCAGCTGGTCCCGCGCGACCTCGTTGCAGGTGTTGGGGTTGGCGTCACAGTCGGCGAAAGCCTGGCCGGTCGTGCCCTCGCCGCCGTCGCCGTTGCCGCCACCGCCGCACGAGGCCAGCACCAGGGAGGCCCCGGCGACGAGCGCGGCGTAGCGCGCCACGCGTGACTTGCTTCTCAACATTGAATCTCCTTGCTGGACGCCATCAGGGGGGTCAGAGGCGATCTCTTCCTTCGCGGTGAGCCCTCGATGTGACCGAACGCTCGCCGTGGGGCCGCACGCTAGGCACTGTTACGGCGCGTTAGTCGCTCCGGAGGGCAATCGTGATGCAACGGTGATACCTCGCGATGTACTCCGAAAGAGTGATACGGGAGCATAGCCCGCGACTGAGAGCGATCACCAGGCCGTCCCGCACGAGCGCCTCTCACCTTGACGTGTCCCTTGCCATAACTTCAGTGGAGGATAACGGAGGCGTCCCGATATGTGGACACGACGAAAGAACTGAATCCAATCGGTGACCTCAGGGTCGCGGGTCGGTCGCGCTCCGCGTGCGTCGTTACGCTGAAGGCGTGACCGCTGCCGCTGCACACCGGGTGCTGTTCGTCCACGCGCACCCGGACGACGAGAGCATCACCACGGGCGGGACGATCGCCCGCTACGCCGCCGAGGGCGCACACGTGTCGGTGGTGACCTGTACGTTGGGCGAGGAGGGCGAGATCATCCCCGCCGGGTTGGACCAGCTCGGGGCCTGGGCGGGTGACCAGCTCGGTGGCTACCGCGCGGGGGAGCTCGCCGCGGCCGGGGCCGCGCTCGGGTGGACCGAACACCGGTTCCTCGGGGGGATCGGCAGATGGCGGGACTCCGGCATGGCGGGGACGTCGTCGGCCGAACACCCCCGGGCGTTCGTCCAGGGGCGCGTGGCCGAGCAGGTGGACCAGCTGCTGGCGGTGTTCGACGAGCTCCGTCCCGAGGTCGTGGTCACCTATGACGACCACGGCGGCTACGGCCATCCGGACCACATCCGGGCCCACGAGATCACCACGGCGGCGGTCGCGCGGTCGCCGTGGGTGCGCCGGCTGTTCCACACCGTCGCCTCCCGCGAGGCGACGGCCGGGGGGCTGGCCGCACTGCGCGG
>NZ_KB912481.1:11214-13582 GCF_000383775.1 Saccharomonospora halophila 8 | reverse complement strand
TGCTGGGTGCGGGCGCCCTCCCCGCCGCCGTCGCCCTCGGCAACGCCCTCGCGCGAAGGCCGACCCGCACCCCGGCGAGTTGACACCCGAGACCCGCGAGTCGCCACCCGGGGTCCGCGAGTCGGCGTCCCGCACCCGCGTGTCGACGTGCCCGGTCGTCACCGCCAGAACATGAACAGGTACTGCCCGATGCCCGCGGCCCGGGGGTCACCGCCCACCGCGCCGAACACGAGGTCGGACAGGCCCCACAGCGCCTGTCCCGCGGTGGGCACCGCGAGGATCAGCGCCAGCAGCACCAACGGTGCCCACGGCCTCGCCCGGTGGCCGAACTCGCGGGCCCGCGGGGGCAGGTAGGGCTCAAGGGCGCCGTAGCCGTCCAGACCGGGCACCGGCAGAATGTTGATCACGAAGGCGAGGATCTGCAACGACGCGAGGTAGGACAGGCCCGCGAGCAGCCCGACCGGCATGTCAACGCTGACGACCGCGATCGTCAGTACGATACCGAGGGCGAGGTTCGTCAACGGCCCGGCCAGGGAGACCCGGGACGAGACCGCCCGGGACCGCAGCGCCCACTGGTTGATCCAGACCGCGCCGCCGGGCAGGGGGATCCCGCCGATGGCGAGGATGATCAGCGGAAGCAGCAGGGACAACACCGGGTCGGTGTAGCGGCGGATGTCCAGGGCGAGGTAGCCCTTCGCCGCCACCTCGTGGTCGCCGCCCCGGTACGCCACGATCGCGTGACCGAACTCGTGCAGGGTCAACGACAGCGCCCAGCCGCCGATCACCAGCAGGAAGACCCCGGCCGAACCGAGGACGGTGCGGTCGAGCACCTCCCGTAACCCGACGGTGGCCGTGAGGACACCGCCCAGGACGGTCACGGCGAGGATGACGTAGAACAGCAGGCTGGGGCGGACGAGTGAGCGTTGCACGGTCGTCAGTGTCCCCTCCGTTCATCGGTCCGGTCACCGCGAGGGTCACCGTGGGTGGGTTCCGGTCGGGTCCGGGAGCGCTGTCAACTCCCCGGGGGTGTCGAGCTTCCAGGATGCCGTGAAATCCGGGTGTGTTCCGTCGGCGTGTCCACTTGCGTGTGCCGCTCGCGAGCGTCCCCCATCCTTGCTACTCCGCTTGACCCAACCGCATACCACAGGTGTAATCACATTGATGTCATTCGCTGTCTGAAAAGGGGGGTAGTGGTGGCATCCAGTACCGCCGGTCCCGGGAGTGCGTGAGAGCGAGGAGGCGGACGTGCGGTTGGACACTACTGCAAAAGAAGGGGAGCACGTCATGGAGTGGGGCGGAGGCCCGGATCCCGATCTGGGTGTCCTCGCCGAGCTCCTCGACATGACGGGCGAGCAGGATTGGCAGGAGCGTGCGTTGTGCGCGCAGACCGATCCCGAGGCCTTCTTCCCGGAGAAAGGGGGATCGACGCGGGAGGCCAAACGGATCTGCCAGGTCTGCGAGGTCAAGGACGACTGTCTCGAGTACGCTCTGGCACACGACGAGCGGTTCGGCATCTGGGGCGGGCTCTCCGAGCGTGAACGTCGGAAGCTGAAGAAGCGCGCCGTGTGATCGACATACCGGTGACGAGGGCGCCGGGTGGCTCGATAGGGTGACGAGTCACCCTGGCCCCCTCGATCCCGGGAGAGGTACGTGCCCCGGACTTCCGCGTCGGTGTCGTCTCCCGTGCGCACCGCCCCGGTCCTGGCCGTTCTGGTCGGTCACAACGGGCAGTGCTGGCTGCCCGACGTCCTGGCCGCACTCCAGGAGGGCACCGTCCGCCCCCGGCACGTGCTCGCCGTGGACACCGGTTCCACCGATGACACACCGGACTTGCTCGCCCGGGCCGCCGAGGACGGGGTCGTCGACGGGATCCTGACCCTGCCGGCCGACACCGGCTACGCGGCCGCGGTCACGGCCGCCGTCGAAGCCGGTCTGGACCGGTGGGGTGATCCGGGGCCGTGGTTGTGGCTGCTGCACGACGACAGCGCACCCGATCCGGACTGTCTCGATCTGTTGTTGCGGGCGGCCGACACCGCCTCGTCGGCGGCGATGCTGGGGCCGCTCGCGGTGGACTGGACCGATCCCCGGGTCGTGGTCGAGTCCGGTCTGTCCACCGACGCCTCCGGTCACCGCAGGCAGGTGGACCCGCGCGGGCCCGGTGCCGGCACCCCGGAACAGACCACCGAGGTCCTGGCCGTGCCGAGCGCGGGTGCGCTCGTCTCACGGGCGGCGTGGGACGACCTCGGCGGATTCGACACCGGGATCCCGCTGCTGCGGGAGGACCTGGACTTCGGGTGGCGCGCGAACGCCTCGGGGCGCGTGGTGCTGTGCGTGCCGCGTGCCCGCGTGCGGCACGCCCGCGCCGTCA
>NZ_KB912481.1:5952-11114 GCF_000383775.1 Saccharomonospora halophila 8 | reverse complement strand
GTCGTCGCGGACGTGTCCGGGTACCGCCAGGCGATGGCGCGTCCCGCGCTGCGCCGCGCGGCCGTCGCGGGCTCCGGGGAGCGGGACATCTTCGCCGACCCGGACGACCTCTCCACGGAGGGCCCGACACCCCGGGCGCTGTTGTTGTCCGTGCGGACCGGACCGGTCGCGGACACCGCCCGCCACCAGGCCGGGGAGATCCTGACCTCGGCCGATCTGCTGGCCCCCGCCGAGGAGATCTCGGCCGACGAGGCGGGCCGCGCGGCCGTACTGGCGTTGCGACTCGAGATCGCGGCGCTGTATCTCGGCCTCGCGGCGGGAACGATCGGAGGCACCGGCCACGCCGCACCGGTGACCGTCTAGCAGCCGGCGCGACCGAGCGACCAGGCCCGAGTGACCAGGCCGGTGACGACAGCCGGCGAGGAGTTGAGTTGACCGTGGAACTGCTGCGGAACGCAGTCCGGCCCTATGCGTGGGGTTCCCGGACCACGATCCCGGAGTTGCTGGGTCGGCCCGCACCGGCCCCCCACCCGGAGGCGGAGCTGTGGGTGGGCGCCCATCCCGGCGACCCCTCCCACGTCGTCGACGCCGACGGCATCGAACACAACCTGCTCGACCTCGTGGACGGCGACCCGGAAGGACAGCTCGGCCCCCGCTGCGCGGCGCGCTGGGGCGGAAGGCTGCCGTTCCTGCTCAAGATTCTGGCCGTCGAGGAACCGCTGTCGCTGCAGGCGCACCCGTCCGCCGAGCAGGCCGCCGAGGGATGGGCGCGGGAGGAGAAGGCGGGCATCCCGCGCGACGCCGCCCACCGCAACTACCCCGACTCCACCGCAAAGCCGGAGCTGGTCTGCGCACTGACCGAGTTCCACGCCCTCGCCGGGTTCCGCGATCCGCACCGGACGGTTCGGCTGCTGCGGGCGATCGACACGCCCGGCCTCACGAAGTACACCGACCTGCTGGCCGCCCAGCCCGATGCGGACGGGCTGCGCACCCTGTTCACGACGTGGATCACACTGCCACAGCCCACGCTGGACCGGCTGTTGCCCGAGGTGCTCGACGCGTGTGTCCGGCATGTCAAGGAGCAGGGAGAGTTCGACACCGAGTGCCGCACCGTGCTCGAACTCGGGGAGACACATCCCCACGACGCGGGCGTGCTCGCCGCGCTGCTGCTGAACCGGCTGACCCTGCGGGAAGGGGAGGCGCTGTACCTGCCCGCGGGCAATCTTCACCTGTACCTGCACGGGACGGCCGTGGAGATCCTGGCCAACTCGGACAACATCCTGCGGTGCGGGCTGACGATGAAGCACGTGGACGTCCCGGAACTGCTGCGGGTGGTCGATTTCGCCTGCGGCGACATGCCGGTGCTGACCGGCGGGAGTCCGGACGGTGACGGACGGGTGGCGGTGTACCACACCGACGCCACCGAGTTCGAGCTGTCCCGCCTCGAATGGTCCTCCCACGAGCGGGCCGGGGTCCGCCTGGACGGCACCGGTCCGGAGATCCTGCTGTGTACGGCGGGCGAGCTGCTGTTGTGCTCCGAGGACGGCACCAAGGTCGAGTTGCGGCGGGGGCAGTCGGTGTGGCTGCCCGCCGCCGACCCGGCCGTGGAGCTGCGTCCGGTCGGTGCGGCACCCGCGCGGGTCTTCCGCGCCACCGCGGGTACCTGCACCTGACCGACCCCGGGGTGTCCGGATCGTCCCGCATCGTCCCGCGGAGTCCGGACCGGCCGCGGTCACCCGTGTGGGGCCGGACACACCGTGGCCGTCCGTTCTCCCGGCGTCGCGGTGGCGCATCGTGTTCGGCTCTAGACTGCCCGGGTCCGGTGGTGAGACGAGACACGGAGGGGGACACGCATGGCGGCCGACGGGGGAACGAGGGCGATCCTGGCGGCACTGTTCGCGAACGCGGGGATCGCTCTGGCCAAGTTCGTCGGGTTCCTGATCACCGGCTCGTCGTCGATGATCGCGGAGTCGGTGCACTCGGTGGCGGACACCTCGAACCAGGGACTTCTTCTGCTCGGGCAGAAGACGGCGAAGCGCAGAGCGACCCGGTTGCACCCGTTCGGGTACGGGCGGGACCGCTACTTCTACTCCTTCGTGGTGGCGTTGGTGCTGTTCACCCTGGGGTCGGCGTTCGCGCTGTACGAGGGCGTGCACAAGGTGGGCCACGCCGAGGACCTCGACTCGCCGCTGGTCGCCGTGGTGATCCTGCTGGTGGCGATCGCACTGGAGACCTACAGCTTCCGCACGGCGATCGTCGAGTCCCGTGCGATCAAGGGAGACAGGTCCTGGTGGGCGTTCATCCGGCAGGCCAAGACCCCGGAGTTGCCCGTCGTACTGCTCGAGGACGCGGGTGCGCTGTTCGGACTGGTGTTCGCGCTGTTCGGGGTCGGACTGGCCGTGGTGACCGGCAACCCCGTGTGGGACGGCGTCGGCACGATCATGATCGGGATCCTGCTGGGGATTATCGCCCTCGTCCTGATCGTGGAAATGAAGAGTCTGCTCGTCGGCGAGGGCGCCGGAGACCGCGAACTCGAGACGATCGTCGAGCGGCTCGCCGACGGGGACGAGGTCGAGCGGGTGATCCACGTCCGGACCCAGTACCTGGGCCCGGACGAACTGCTGGTGGCCGCCAAGCTGGCCCTGCGACCGGGGCTCGAACTGGCCGCGGTGGCGGCCGCGATCGACGGGGCGGAACACCGCGTCCGTGCCGAGGTGCCGGCCGCCCGGTTGATCTATCTGGAGCCGGATCTGTACCGCGTGCCGGTGTGAGGGGCGGCGAATCGCGTCCGAGGTTGCGAATCGGACGCGATTCGCACCGGCTGCGGTAAAGGATCGGAGTCGATCCGGTCACCGAAAACGCGGGGCGGGCTGTCCGGGCCACCCGCGTATTAGGGTCCTCCCGGACCATGCCAAGATCATGGCCCCCCTGATCAGTTCCTCCTTTCCGTACCCGGAGTGCCGAATGTCCCTGATGTCGAGGTTCCGTCCCCGCACCGTCGCCGCCGGTCTGGCGTGCGGCCTGCTCGTCGGCACGGCCACCGCCACCGCGGGTGCCGTCGCCGCGGAGGAGCAGCCCGGCGAGGACCCCCGCGCGGTCGCGCACGGCGGCAACACGACGACGTGCGAGGAGTACGAGGGCGGCATCCTCGTCAGCTACGGCGACGACGGGGATGTCGAGAACGTCCCGGAACTCGTCTATGAACGGGGCGTCCCGGAACAGAACCGTTTCGTCGACATCACCGAGGTTCCCGAGCGCACCGAGGTCACCGCGATCGTGGTGAAGGGTGCCAACGGCTACAACGTCTACAAGCCCGGTGAGAACGGGTTGCCGGGCGAGCCGGCGTGGACGGATCTGCGGGCCCCGCTGAACGGCGGCGGCAACATCCCGGCGATCAGTCACTGGTTCGCCTGTGGTTACCAGCCCACCGAAACGACGTCCGAGACCCCCACCTCGGAGCCGGACGAGCCGACGCGGGACGACGGGCCGGACGCACCGGGTACCTCGTCCGGCCGGCCCACCACCGGGACGGAGCCGGGCGGGGAGACCCCGACCGGGACCGAGGTGACCACGACCGGGACCGGCGGTTCCGGCACCACGCCGCAGACGACCGAGACCACGGTGTCCCCGGTGAACGAGAACGACGACCTCGCCTCCACCGGCTTCGGCAGCGGCTGGCTGATCGCTCTGGGAGCAGCGCTCCTGCTCGGCGGCGGCGCACTGCTGGCTCTCACCCGCATCCGCCGCTCCAGGGGCTGAGCGACCCGGGCTTTCCCGTGAGGGGCACATTCCCTGCGTCCGGCGCAGGGAATGTGCCCCTCACTGCGTCACACGCAGGGAAAGTGCCCTTCACGGTCTCCCGGACGGGGGAGAGGTCGGGACGCCCGCCGCGCCGCCCGCGGTCTCGGGGGGTGGTGGGTGGTGCGGTGGGGGTTCCAGGCCGGCCGCGAGGGTGACCGCCCGGTCCCACTCCGGGTCGACGACGTAGTCGGCGTGCCTGCGGAGCCCGGCCACCCAGCGACGGGCCTCCGTGGGCTCCGGCATCGGGTCGGGCAACCAGTGGTCGCCGCCGAGAACGAGCACCCCCGGCTCGTTCCGGAACGCGGCCGGAAGAGGGCCCACGCTGCCGTCGGGGAGGTATCCGACACCGAGCAGGGCGCCGTCGGTCACCTGGTGACGCCAGGTGGTGGCGCCCCCGCCGAAAGTGTCCGTACCGCGGCACAACCCCCGCCAGCGCTGACCGAGCATGCCGTACAGGCGGGCGAGGCCCGGATGGGCGAACACGGCCGGGAACGCCCGCTGGTACCCCCACTGCAACGGCGCCCCGGCGGTGACCAGCCCCAGGCGGTCCCGCTCGGCGGGGGACAGGTCCGCGGCGAGTCGGCCCGCGGCCATCACGGCGAGCAGGCCGCCCACGTGGTAGCCGGCGAGGACGACCCGGCGTTCCGGATCCCGCAGCTGGCCGCGCGCCCGTTCGGCGAGTTCGGGAACGGCCTTGACGGCGTAGGACGGGGGGACACCCGGGTGGGCCGCACGCGGCCAGAAGCACACCAGGTCGGCGAAGGCCGCGAGATGCCGCCCGTGCCGGGGTGCCGTCGCCGAGGTGTACACGGCGCGCAGCAGGCCGGCAGCGAGCAGCCCGAGGGCGAGCACACCGGCGCCGGACAACGGATCCAGCGCCGGGGGGACGTCGACCCCGGCGACCCGCAGGGCGACCAGCACCGTGGCACCCGCGCTGAGGGCGAGCGCGATCCCGAGCACGACCCGGTGCAGATACTTGCGTTCCCATCCGGCCCGGGCCCAGGCGTCGGCGGCCTCCCGCCGGTCCCGCGCCCGGATGCCCATCAGCCGGAGGATCTCGGGCACCCCGCGCCGCGCCCGCCGGAACGGCACCGCCACGGCCACCCCGAACAGGCCGACCACGGTGCTCAGAGCGAGTCCGCCACCCCACAGCAGGGTCACCAGGTCGTAGCCCTCGGGCAGGTGCAGCTCCGCGTCGAGCAGGTGGCGGGCGGTGACGGCCAGCCCCGCGCCGAAGCCGCCACCGAGCAGGGTCGCCAAGGCCACCGTGGGGGCGGCCAACCACCCGCCCGCCCACGGCCGGAGCCGTGTCGGCAGGTCGGCCCACCTCCGCCGGGCGAGCAGCGTCGTCGGGATCAGCA
>NZ_KB912481.1:3806-5852 GCF_000383775.1 Saccharomonospora halophila 8 | reverse complement strand
CCGACGGTGCGGACGAGCGGCCGGGGCCCACCCCGGTGGGCCGCGCGGCGGGGTCCGAGGACGGACACGAGGAGGTGCGGTGAGCAGCGTGCGGCCGAGGTCGTCCGGGCGGCACACCCGCATCCTGGGTGCGGTGCTGGCCCTCGTAGTGGTCGTGAGCGGCTGCGCGGCCATCCCCACCACCTCGCAGCCGAATCCCGTTCCGCAGGAGGGCGGGGGACAGGCCACCCAGGAGGTCCCGGAACCGGAACAGGGGCTGGACCCGTTGTCGGTGGTCCGTCAGTTCGTCCGGGCGAGCGCACGGCCCGCCAACGACCACGCGGCCGCACGGGCCTACCTCAGCGAGGCCGCGCGCGAGCGGTGGCAGCCGGACGACAGCCTGACCGTGATCCGCAACGAGTTCGGCACCGTGTATCTGGGCGAGGAGGAGTCGCCGGACCCGGAGAATCACCGGGTTGTGTCCCTCCGTGCCTCCGAACTCGGGCGGCTGACCTCGGACAGCGCGTTCGTCTCCGTCAGCGGGGACTTCGAGGCACCGGTGCGGGTCGGTAGGCAGCCGAACGGGGAGTGGCGCATCGTCGACGCGCCCGGAACCGTGCTGATCACGGAGAGCGACTTCTCCGAATCGTACTTCGAGGTGCCGGTCTACTTCTTCTCACCGGATTCGTCGGTCCCCGTGCCGGACCCCCGCTACGTGGTCGCGCGGCCCCGCTCGGGGTTGCCCGCGCGGGTCGTCGACCTGGTGCTCGGCGGCCCCTCGAACGGGCTCGCCGGCGCGGTCGTGAACCCGCTCGGGGAATCGGCGGAACTCGACAGCAACGTGGACACGGCACGCGACGGGGCGCTGGTGGTCCCGCTGACGGGGATCACCGAGGAGAGCGAGAAGCTCCGCGAGCGGATGGCCGTCCAGGTGGTGCGGTCGTTGCAGCACGTGACCACGAGCCGGATCCGGTTGCTCTCCGACGGGGTGGCGCTGGTCCCGGGCACACTCGACTGGCGGCCGGGCGACCTGCCCGCCTACGAGTCGATCACCTCGCCGAGCTCGGAGCTGCCCGGGCTCATGACGACGGAGGCCGGCCGGATCCGCTCCCTCGACACGGGTGCGCCCGTACAGGGGCCGCTCGGCCGTGGTGTCTACGACGTGGAGAGCGCGGCGCAGTCGATCAACGGCCAGCAGCTCGCCGTGGTGGAGGACCTCGGCGATCGTGGCCACCGCCTGCGGGTGGGCGACTACGGCTCGCCGGGGCGGGTCGTCGACCTGTCCGCCGAGCGGTTGACCCGACCGACCTGGCGACCGCCGTCGTCGAACGAGTCCAAGTCGAGCGAGTTGTGGACCGTCCGGGACGGCAAGTCGATCGTGCGTGTCCAGCGTGGCCCGGACGGCTCCTGGGTGCCGCAACCGGTCACCGTCAGCGAACTCCCGGACGAGGGGGCCATCACCGCCTTGCGGTTGTCCCGGGACGGCACCCGGGCCGCGCTCGTGGTGAACGGCACCCTCTGGGTCGCCTCGGTGGTGCGCACGAGCTCGGAGGTCTCGCTCCGGTCACCGCGCGCCCTCAAGAGCGACATCCTCACCTCGGCGGTCGACGTCGACTGGAGTTCGCAGGACACCCTGGTCGTGGCGACCTCGTCCGAGTGGCGGCCGGTCGTACGGGTCTCGGTCGACGGCTTCGAGCACGACACGTTCAACAGCTCGAACCTCGGGCCACCGACCGAGGCCATCACCGCCGCGCCGGGCCGACAGATCGTGGTGGCCGACACCCACGGGTTGTGGACGGCCGGTGAGGTCGGCGCGGTGTGGGTGCCGCACCCGCACAGCAGGCCGGGTGCCGAGCCGTTCTACCCGGGCTGAGGTGTCGGTTCCGCGGGGACTGTCGGTCGTCGGCGGCACCCTGAAGCGGTGACGACTCGTGTGCTGGAGACGGCCCGCGCCCTCGGTCGGACGGGCCTCGACCTGCTGGTGTCCACGTCGTGTGCGGGCTGCGGCGCGCCCGGGACCGCGTGCTGCGCGGAATGCGCGGCGGTGCTGGACCGACCCGGGGGCCC
>NZ_KB912481.1:1934-3706 GCF_000383775.1 Saccharomonospora halophila 8 | reverse complement strand
CCGGCCCGGCGTGCGTCCCGCCGCGGGACGGCGATCCGGGCATGAGTGGTGACCCGGTCTCGCCCGCGCGGTCGGTGCTCCCGGTCAGCAGCCGGGCCGCCGCGTACGGTCGGCGCGTCTCGGCCGCTTTCGGTGACCTGTGGCAGCGGTCGCTGCGCTTCCGGGTCACCGTGTCCACCCTGGCACTGTCGTCGGCGGTGGTGTTCGTGCTCGGGATGGTCCTGCAGAACCAGATCGTCGACCGGCTCGTCGACACCAAGGAGAGCGCGGCGCTCAACCAGCTGCGGGTCGCGGTGCGCACCGCCGAGAGCGAACTCGTCGGCGAGGCCGGCCGGGACGACGCCCTGCGTAACCGGCTCAACAACGCGCTGAAGAGCATCACGAACAACTCGCTGGCCACCCAGGACACGGAGAACTCCTCCGCGGGCGCGTTCGAGCCGGTGCTGGCCGCGGGTGACGGGGACCGTGCGGGGGAGCAGCCCGTCCACGCGGGCCCGTTCGACAAGGTCCCGACCGGGTTGCGCAACTACGTCGAGGGCAATCAGAAGGCCACCCAGTTCCACACCCCGCCGGGAGACTCGACCTATCTCGCCGTCGGCGCCCCGGTCACCTCGGCCACCCAGCCGATGCAGCTCTACCTGCTGTTCCCGCTGAGCACCGACCAGAAGACGGTCACCACGGTGCAGAGCACCATGCTCGTCGGGGGGCTGGCCCTGCTCGTGCTGCTCGCGGCGATCACGAACCTCGTCACACACCAGGTGGTCACCCCGGTGCGCAGGGCCGCCTCGGCGGCCGAGGACTTCGCGAACGGGGATCTGGACCGCAGGCTCGACGTGCGCGGGGAGGACGATCTGGCGAAACTCGCCGACTCGTACAACGGGATGGCGACGAGCATCCAGGAGCAGATCCGGCAGTTGGAGGAGTTCGGGCAGCTGCAACGCCGGTTCACCTCGGACGTCTCGCACGAGCTGCGTACGCCGTTGACGACGGTGCGCATGGCCGCGGACGTGCTGCACGCCTCCCGCGAGGAGTTCCCGGCCGGGCTCGCCCGTTCGGCGGAACTGCTCGTCGACGAGCTGGACCGGTTCGAGGCGCTGCTGCACGACCTCCTGGAGATCAGCCGACTCGACGCGGGTGTCGAGGACCTCTCCGCCGAGCGCGGCGACGTCCGGCCCGTCGCGGAGCGGGCCGCCGAGCAGGTCGGCGCCATCGCGGGCAGTGCGGGCAGCCCGATCGAGCTGGAACTGCCCGACCGGGAGGTGCACGCCGAGATCGACGCCCGTCGGGTCGAACGCATCCTCCGGAACCTGCTCGGCAACGCCGTCGACCACGGTGAGGGCCTCCCCGTACGCCTGCGGCTGGCCGCCGACGACCACGCCCTCGCGTTCACCGTGCGGGACTACGGTGTGGGGCTGCGCCCGGGGGAGGCGGAACTGGTGTTCAACCGCTTCTGGCGCGCCGATCCGTCGCGCAACCGGCGGACCGGCGGGACGGGCCTCGGCCTGGCGATCAGTCTCGAGGACGCGCGCCTGCACGGCGGGGAGTTGGAGGCGTGGGGCGAGCCGGGACACGGCTCGTGTTTCCGGCTCACCCTGCCGCTCACCCGGGACGAACCTGTCGAGAACAGCCCGCTGGGCCTGCCGCCGGACCCACCCGAGCGCTCCGGCGACGACACCGGGGATCACGACGGTCGCGGGGACCGACCCGGGGGCACCGGGGGCACCGGGGCCACCGAGGCCGGCACCGGGGCCACCGACCCGGACCGTTCCGAC
>NZ_KB912481.1:0-1834 GCF_000383775.1 Saccharomonospora halophila 8 | reverse complement strand
GGCACGCCCGGCCGGTCCCGCCCCAGCCGGAGCCCGGGCCGCAGACCGAGCCCGTTCCCGCCGCGTTGCAGGGCAAGGGCCTCGACGGCGCCACACCCCAGGGACTGACGCTGTCCGGCCCGTCCGAGAGCGGAGACGTCCAGTCCCGTGGCGACGGTACGGCCGGGGCCGACGAGCGCACGGGCAACGGGAAGCAGACCGGTGGCTCCGGGGGCGGCGGCTCGCGACGGGAGCGCCGGGCCGCCGCCCGGGAACAGGCGAAGAAGGACAAGAAGGGCGCGCGTCGCTGATCCCGGCACGCGTCAGCCCGGTTCGAGCACGCTGAACGACACGCACAACCAGCCGTGTACCCCGTGCTCGAACCGGGCCGTCACGGCGCAGGCCCGGGTGGGGGCGGTGGCGGTGCCGCACAGCTCCAGCGCCTCCTCGGCCGGACGGCAGACGTGGATGTTGCGCAGGACGTAGCGCGGCCTGTCGTTGCCCGGCACGGTCGCCCGCAGGCGCCGGTGCAGCGGAGGGTCGAGCCAGGCCGTCAGCTGGGCGAGGGGACGCCGTCCGGTGTAGGCCTCGAGCAGTCCGGTCAGTACCCGGTGCAGGAGCCGACGTCCCGGCGGGGTGATCGCGCTGCGGCGTCGTTCCTCCTCGTGCAGCTCGACGAGCAGTTCGTCGAGGGTGAGCTGGCCGTCCGCCACCGGAGGAGGGTCGGGCGGGTCGTCGATGTGCCCGGGTTCGTAGGGCTTCAGCGGAACGACCCCGCTGTCCGGTGAGAACGGGTGCATGCGCAGTCCCCTCCCTGGTCGCATCTGCTCCGAGGGGCGGCCCCCTCGACCGCCTCCACCGGTAGAGAGGGTTACCGACCGGTTTTCGGATCCGCAGGCCGCCTGAAGGGGTGAAATACTCCGCTCCCGAGCGGCGCAGGTCGGGCTGCGGTGCTAATCGCGCGGGGCGTTCGGCTACGGTGACCGGATGTTGCGCGGACTCGTGCTGGACCACGCGGGCGTGCTGACCGACCCGGAAGCCGGACTGCTGTTGGGTGCGGTCGACCGCGCCCGTGCGGGCGGCGTGCGTGCGGCGGTGTTGTCCAACGCGGCGGGCGGTGGTGACGTCCGCGCGCGCCTGTCCTGCCGGTTCGACACCCTGGTGTTCTCGGGGGAGGTCGGCGCCGCGAAACCGGACCCGGAGATCTATCACCTGACGGCCCGCCGTCTCGACCTCACCGCGGCCGAGTGCGTGCTGGTGGACGACTCGCCCCGCCATGTCGCGGGCGCCGTGGCGGCCGGAATGGTCGGTGTCCGGCACGTCTCGGTGGCGCAGACCCTCATGGAACTCGCCGCCCTGTTCCCGGAGGATTCCGCTTCCCCCTGAACAAGGGTGCGTCCGTCGGCTACTCCGGGAAACCGATCGACCGATCCCGGGGGGAGTGTTGCGGACGTGACGCCGGTTCAGCGGCTCCGAGCGCGGCGGACCAGTTCGAAACACACGACCGCCGCGGCCGAGGAGACGTTGAGCGACTCGACCTCACCCGGCATGGGGATCGACACCCAACCCGCGACGAGATCGGTCACGTCGGTGCCCACCCCCTGCGTCTCGCCGCCGAGCACGAACGCCGTCCGGGCGGGCAGTTCGCAGGTGAACAGCGAGTCCACAGCCACCCCCGGTGCGGTGTCCGGACGGGCACCGAGGGCGTACACGGCGTAGCCCGACTCGGTGAGTCGTTCGACGGCCTCCCCCGCGGTGGCGCAGCGCAGGACGGGCGCCCGGAAGGCCACCCCGGCGGAGGCCTTCACCACCAGCGGGTCCAGCGCGGCCACGCCCCGGTGCGGCACCACGACGC
>NZ_KB912480.1:3773-6200 GCF_000383775.1 Saccharomonospora halophila 8 | reverse complement strand
CCGCCGGGTCACGCTCCGCGGGAGGCCACGGTCCGGGAGATCCCGCGTGCGGCGGACTGGACGAGGGGCGCCAGCGTGCCCGGCCGCGCCCCGCGGGCGTTCACCACCAAAGACAGGGCGGCCACCACCGCCCCCGCATGGTCGCGTACCGGAGCCGCCACCGACACAGCGTCCAGCGTGACCTGCCCGTCGCTGACCGCGAAATCCTGTTTGCGCACCGTCGCCAGCACCGAACGCAGCCGCTCCGGATCCGTGATCGTCTTCGGGGTGTAGGCGGCCAGCGGCGCGGACAACGTCTCGCGCTGCACCCGCTCCGGCGCGTACGCGAGCAGCACCAGCCCCACCCCCGTGGCGTGCAGGGCGAACCTCCCGCCGACCCGGGTGCGCACCGGGACGGCGTCCCAGCCCGCGATGCGCTCGACGAACACCAGCTCGGGACCCTCCCGCACCGCGAGCTGCACGTTCTCGTGGGTGACCTCGTAGAGGTCCTCCAGGAACGGCATCGCCGCCTCCCGCAGGCCCAGACCACGCGGGGCCAGCGACGCGACCTCGTACAGCCGCAGACCGATGCGGTAGCGCCCGTCGGCGCCGCGTTCCAGCGCGCCCCAGTCCACCAGCTCCGCCGCGCGCCGGTGGGCCGTCGGCAGGGACACCCCGGCCCGCCGGGCCAGCTCCGTCAGGGACAACGTCGGAAAGGCCGGGCTGAACGCGTCGAGCAGGGAGAGCACCTTCGACGTCACCGACCGTGTTTCGCCGGGCACCGGATCCACCTCCGTCGGCCGGCGCCACACGCCGGACAGGTCGTCGCACGGGACCGCGAACCACCCGAGCCTCGGCCACGGGTGCCTGGAGAGCCACGGGTGTTTTCACCCAGTGAAAACATTCCCGCTGACATCGTTCGACAGACCACACAACGGCTCGCCCGTCCCGCCCCGTGCCTAGTCTCCCGGCCCATGACGAGGTCAGAGTCGACTTTCCTCCCCGCCGAGGAACAGAACCGGAAGCCGTACCGGGCGTTGTGGGCGATGCTGCTGCTCGGCTGGGTGGTCAGCTACGCGGACCGGACGCTCACCGGCCCAGTCGTGAGCTGGATGATCGCCAACGACGTCGGGTTCATCGGGGAGTCCAGCGACCCCCGCGCGCTCGGCGGCCTGGTCGGGTCCCTGTTCTTCACCGGCTACATGCTCACCCAGTACCCGGGTGGCAGGCTCGGTGACCGGTTCGGGCACCGCGAGATGATCGTGCTGTCGCTGTTATGGGCGGGCGTGATGACGGCGCTGTCCGGCATCGTCGTCGGGCTCATCGCCTTCGTCGGCGCCCGCGTGCTCACGGGCCTCGGTGAGGGGGTTTTCTACTCCAACGACCGCACGCTGATCATGAACAACACCCCGCCGAAGCGACGCACACTCGGACTCGGGGTGGTCATCTCCGGTCTGTCGATCGGTCTCACGGTCGGGATCGTGCTCACCCCCGTGCTGATCGACTGGGGCACGTCGATGGGCCTGGGCACGGACGCGTGGCGGGTGCCGTTCCTGGTGTTCGCGGTGTTCTCGGTGCTCGTGGCGCTGGGCTGCTGGTACTTCTTCCACCGGCACCTCGGCGGCAGGCTGCGCCTGGGCCCGCCGCTGCTGCGCATGGTCGCCGTGTCCACCCCGCTGCTGGCGGCGGTGCTGCTGCTGTTCGTCGTCGCCGACCGGCTGCAGTGGCCGACCTGGGGCACCGCGCTCGGCTCGGGAATGCTCGCGGTCCTGGTCATCGGGGCCGTGGTGCTGCGCATCCGCCGCACCCCCGAGGCGGCGACCCTGCTCTCCCGCGACATCGTCATCATCTACTTCGCCTACATCGCCATCCTGTGGAACCTGTGGTTCTTCAGCTTCTGGTCGGTGGAGATCGTCCGCGAGGCCGCCGACAGTTCCCTGCTCGCCGCGGCCCTCACCGCGGCGTTCAACGCGGGCGCGGGCATCCTCGGGTTCCCCGCCGGTGGTTGGCTGGCCGACCGTGCGCTGCGCCGTGGCCGGGGCCGCAAGCCGTTACTGATCAGCTTCTCGGTGATCTACTCGCTGCTGGTGTTCTGCTTCGCCCTGTCCATCAGCGGTGGCGGCACCCCGTCGCTGTGGCTGCTCGGGCTGATCCTGTTCTGTTCGGGGCTGTTCTTCAACGCCCTGCAACCGATCGCGCAGGGCATGACCGGCGACCTCGTGCCGGATGCCCAGCGCGGCTCGGCGTTCGGGCTGCTGAACCTGGTCTCCGAGATCGGCGCCGTGGCCAGCCCGGTGGTCAGCGGTGTGCTGCGCGACGCCACCGGCAGCTGGTCGGTCGGCACCTGGGTGGCGGGCGGCATCATGCTCGCCTCCGCCGGGATGTACGCGTTCGTGCGGGAGAAGCGCCCCGCCCTGGCGGTCGCCTGACCGGCCCCCGGTGCGCCGC
>NZ_KB912480.1:0-3673 GCF_000383775.1 Saccharomonospora halophila 8 | reverse complement strand
GGTCGGCCGGGTCGCCCCCCTCGCCGGGGGCGCAGCGGGCGCGTGCGCTCGCCGCACCCGCGCAGCGGACGGCCAACTCGACCAGCCCCACGTCGTTCCCACCGAAGCCGAGGGTGACCAGCGACGTCGCGTGACCCACCGCGTCCAGCTGGGCGTGGTTGGTGCCCCGGGGTGTGCGCTGTTCGACGACCGCGTGTTCGGTGGTCGCGCCCCCGCAGCTGACGTCGGTGAACCGCTTGACGTCGAGCCGCTCCGCGACCAGCCGGGGATAGTTGTTGTCCGAGCGCTGACACCCGGGGGGCGCACCGACCGGATCACCGGTGCCCGGTGCCGAGGTGTACGAGTCACCCAGCGCGACGTACGGCCCGGACCGGCGCGGCCCGGAGTCGCCGGGTGGGGCGCTCGTCCCGGCCCGGTCGGTGCGGGTACGGGGCGGGGTGTCCTGTTCGGGCGCGGGCGCACAGGCGGCGACCGCCCCGGTCACCAGCAGTGCGCCGATACCGGCGGCGACCCGTCTCCTCATCGTCACCGTTTCGGTGTATCAGTCCTGCGCGGGCTCCGCCCGCCGCAGGAGGTCGTTGACGAGCCCGGCGGCTTCCCCCGGCCGGTCCACCGTCACCAGGACCCGGCGCGCCGAACGCAGCGTCAGGACCAGGGCCGGACCGCCCCGGCACTTGTACGCGGTGTCGCCGGAGACGGTGGTCCGCACACCGAGGCCGCCCATCCCGAACAGCGGGAGGTGCTCGGTCGCCGCCGAGGTGATCTCCCCGAGCGGGATCGTCCGGTAGGGCATCCCGAAAAACCCCATTCGTACCGTCACCGCGTCCGCGTCGACGATCGCCCGCACCCGGGCCACGCCCAGCCCGGCGAGGACACCGATCGCGGTCGGCACGACGAGGACGGCCCAGCCGGGCCTGCTCCCGGTCACGAGTCCGATCAGCACGACCACCACGGGCGGGGTGAGCGCGGACAGGACGGCGAGCCCGAGGTTGGTGCTGCTCCCGATCCATGTCGCGCGCTGACCGTCCCGTAGCCCCACCGTTCGCGCCCCCGGGGCAGCGTCGAGACTCCGGTCGGGCGACACGCTCGGGGCCAGCAGTGCCGCCAGACCGCCGGCCGCCACACTTCCGCCGAGCAGCACACCGAGCGCCACGCCCGCACCGGAGGCCTGCCGCCAGTCCGGCGCGTCGAGCGTGGTCACCAGCGAGGTCAGCAGCGCGGTGGAGGGCATCGACGCCAGGAGGACCCAGAGGGCCACGTGACCGCGGTGGCTGCCGCGCCCGTGTCGCAGCAGCACCACCGACACCACGGCCCCGGCGACCGTGAGCGCACCGCCCAGCGACAGGCACCAGGTCGTCAATGCGGTGAGCCCGGTGGAGCCGTCGGCGGCGCCGCCCACCCCCCAGTGCGTCGCCACAACCTCGGGCAGCCGGGACGACCAGGCCGAACGCAACGCGGCGGCGACCGCGAGGACGACGGCGGGCACCCCGCCGGTCGCCAGGACGAGACGGAGAGCGGCGTTTCTCACGGGTAACTCCTTCTCAGGATCGTGACCAGCTCGTCGAGGCCCACACCGAGCCGGTGTGCCTCGTCGGCGAGCTCTTTCGCCAACGCGGTCAGCCGGGCATTCCTGTCCGCACCCGGCGCGACCACTGCGCCGCGACCGCGGCGCAACTCGATCAGCCCTTCGTCCCGCAGCAGCGCGTAGGCACGCAGCACCGTGTGCACGTTGATCTCCAGGTGGTGTGCCAGTTCCCGGGCGGGCGGCAAGCGCTCACCCGAGGTGACTCCGCCGTCGGACAGGGCGCGGCGGATCGAGACGGCCACCTGGTCGTACAACGGCACGGTCGACGACGGATCGAGACGAACGAGCATTGTTCTAATGCTACTAGAACAAATGTAGCTCTGTCACGGGACCGCGAACGGCAACGCCCCCGCGACCGGGGGCCGCGGGGGCGGGTGTGGATCCTGTGGGCGGGCCGCGCTACTTCGCCTCGGCGAGCAGGTCGGCCACCCGGGTGACGCCCTCGACCAGGTCCTGTTCGGCCAGCGCGTAGGAGAAGCGGAAGTAGCCCGGGGTGCCGAACGCCTCGCCGGGCACGACCGCGACCTCGGCCTCGGCCAGGATCAGGTCGGCCAGTTCGACCGTGTCCGTCGGGCGCTGCCCGCGGATCTCGGTGCCGAGCAGCGCCTTGACCGAGGGGTAGGCGTAGAACGCCCCCTCCGGGGTCGGGCACTCGACCCCGGGGATGTCCGACAGCATTGACACGATCGTGCGACGACGGGAGTCGAACGCCGACCGCATCGTCTCCACCACGTCGAGCGGACCCGCCACCGCGGCCAGCGCCGCGCGCTGCGAGACGTTGGCCACGTTGCCGCACAGGTGCGACTGGAAACTCGCGGCCGCCGAGACGACGTCCTCGGGGCCGATCAGCCAGCCGACCCGCCACCCGGTCATCGACCAGGTCTTGGCCACCCCGTTGAGCACCAGCGTGCGGTCCGCCAGCTCCGGCACGACGACCGGCATCGACTCCGCCCGGACGCCGTCGTACACGAGGTGTTCGTAAATCTCGTCGGTGACGACCCAGATCCCCTTCTCCAGGGCCCACCGGCCGATCTCGGCCACCTGTTCGCGGGAGTAGACCGACCCGGTCGGGTTGGACGGCGAGTTGAACAGCAGCACCTTCGTCCGCTCGGTGCGGGCCGCCTCGAGCTGGTCGACTCCCACCCGGTACCCGGTCGACTCGTCCGCCGTGACCTGCACCGGGACACCGCCCGCCAGGGTGATCGACTCCGGGTAGGTGGTCCAGTACGGGGCGGGGAGGAGGACCTCGTCGCCCGGGTCGAGCAGCGTGGCGAACGCGGAGTACACGGCCTGCTTCCCCCCGTTGGTGACCAGCACCTGTGAGGCGGAGCAGGAGAGGCCCGAGTCCCGCTCCGTCTTCGCCGCGATGGCCTCCCGCAGTTCCGGCAGCCCGGCCGCGGCGGTGTAGCCGTGATTGGCTCGGTCGCGGACCGCGGCCGCGGCCGCCTCCACGACGTGATCCGGGGTGGGGAAGTCCGGCTGGCCCGCGCCGAAGCCGATCACCGGACGTCCCTCGGCCTTGAGCGCCTTGGCCTTCGCGTCGACGGCGAGCGTGGCGGACGGTGTGATGCCCGCGATACGGGCGGACACGCGGGACTGCGTACTGGAGGCGGTATCTTGGGAAACGGCCATGCGCCGATTTTCCCACGCACGGCATCGTACGAGGACAACCGCCCTCCAGCCGGTAGCTTCCCGCGGGGCGGCGAGGGGCTCGTGCCGGACATGGGGAACGCGGTTGCGAGTAGCCGATGGCCTTGCCGTAGACTGCGGAACTTGGAACGTACGACAGGCATCCGGACGACGGTCCGGCCCCGATTCCGGTCGGGGTCAGCGGTACCTGGAGCGCGTACCGTTCGGGTGGGACCTCCCGCCCGGAGGGGTGTGGCTCAATTGGCAGAGCAGCGGCCTCCAAAGCCGCAGGTTGCAGGTTCGAGTCCTGTCACCCCTGCGTTGACGTGTCCGGCGGAGCGGAGGAGTGGCTCGTGAGCGACGACGGCGAGAAGGACAAGGACAGGGCCGGGGACGGCCCTTCCCGTCCGGACACCGCCGCGGCTCGGCGCGCACGGCGCGCCTCCGCCCGCCGGGAGG
>NZ_KB912479.1:15314-18383 GCF_000383775.1 Saccharomonospora halophila 8 | reverse complement strand
CGACGGGGACCACCGGGTCGCCGCGCGCGACGGCGACCCGACCGGCTGAGCCCTCCCGGACGGCGCCGCGGAGCGGCGTACACGCCGGGGGCGAGGGCATCGGACGGTGGTGCGGGGGCAACTCGATAGGGTTTGTCGATCGAACCCGATCAGCACCGGCTCCCGTAGGAAGAGATGCTCAACATCTTCGCGCGCGCGTCCGTGTCCCGCGTCACCGACCCGCTCGGTGCGGCGCTGGTCCGGCTCGGGCTGACGCCCAACGCGATGACCGTGCTCGGCACCGTGGGCGCGATGGCGGGTGCCCTGGTGTTCTTCCCGCTCGGGATGCTGCTGACCGGCACGTTCGTCGTGTGGGGTTTCGTCATGCTCGACCTCCTCGACGGCGCGATGGCCCGGGTCAAGGGCGGTACGCCCTTCGGCGCGGTGCTCGACGCCACGTGCGACCGCCTGGTCGACGGCGCGGTGTTCGCCGCGATCGCCTGGTGGGCCTTCGCCGTGGCGGACAATCCGCGCGTCGCGGCGGCGGCACTGCTGTGCCTGGTGCTCGCCCAGGTGACCTCCTACATCAAGGCGCGGGCCGAGGCGTCCGGCTTCGCCGACGCGGCGAACGGCGGATTGGTCGAACGGGCGGAACGACTGATCATCGCGCTGGTCGGGACGGGGTTGTACGGATTGGGGCTGCCCCACGCCGTCGAGGCGTCGCAGTGGCTGCTCGCCGTGCTGTCGCTGGTGACGTTGGTGCAACGGATCGTGGGCGTGTCGAGGGCCACGGGAGGGGCGCGGACGTGAGCACGTTCGGGATGCGGGTCGCCGACTGGAGTTACGCCCTCGGGTGGCGGCTGGTGCCGGCACTGCCCGAGCGCGTGTCCGCCCCGCTGTTCTCGGTGGCCGCCGACCTGGTGGCCCGGCGCGCGCCCGCCGGGGTCGGTCGGCTGCGCGACAATCTCTCCCGGGTGGTTCCGCAGGCGGGGCCGACCGAACTGGACGACCTCACGCGCCGGGCGCTGCGCTCGTACGCCCGGTACTGGCACGAGGCGTTCCGGCTGCCCGCCGGCGAGGCGGCCGACGTCCGCGCGCGGGTGGACGTCACCGGGGCCGACTACCTGGACTCCGCGCTGGCGCAGGGCAACGGTGCGGTGATGACGCTGCCGCACACCGGGAACTGGGACGTCGCCGGGGTGTGGCTGGTGGGCCACTCCGGTAGTTTCACCACGGTGGCGGAGCGGCTCGAACCCGAGTCGCTGTACGAGCGGTTCGTGGCCTACCGGGAGTCCCTGGGATTCGAGGTCGTGCCCGCCGACGGCAGCGTGTCGTTCCGCGCCCTGCTGCGCAGGCTGCGCGAGAACAAGGTGGTGTGCCTGGTCGGTGACCGGGACATCACCGGCTCCGGCCAGGCCGTGTCGTTCTTCGGCGAGACCGCGCGGTTCCCGGTGGGGCCCGCACGGCTGGCGCTGAGCACGGGGGCCGCCCTGCTCCCGTGCGGCACCTGGTTCACCGACGGTGGCTGGGGCCTGCGCATCCACCCGCCGGTGCGGATCAACAACCGGGACGAGGTCGGCGCCGCGACCCAGGCGGTCGCGGACGTGTTCGCCGGCGACATCGCCGCGCACCCGACCGACTGGCACATGCTGCAGACGTTCTGGGCGGCCGACCGCTCCGCGGAGCCCGTGCGGGGGCGCGCGGCGTGAGGACCGGTGCGGCATGAGAATCGGGATCGTCTGCCCGTACTCCTTCGACGTGCCCGGTGGAGTGCAGGGGCACGTGCGGGACCTGGCGGGGGCGCTGCGGGCGCTCGGGCACACGGTGTCCGTCCTCGCGCCCGGGGACGAGGACGGACCGGACCTGCCGGACTTCGTACAGCCGGCCGGGCGGTCGCTGGGCATCCCGTACAACGGGTCCGTGGCGCGGTTGCAGTTCGGCCCGGTCTCCTACGCCCGGGTCCGGCGGTGGCTGCGCGAATCCGACTTCGACGTGCTGCACCTGCACGAGCCCACGGCGCCGAGCCTGTCCCTGCTCGCGTTGAAGCTCGCTGAGGGGCCGATCGTGGCGACCTTCCACACGTCCACCCCGCGGTCGCGCACCCTGGCGGCCTTCGAACCCGTGCTGCGCCCGCTGCTGGAGAAGGTCACCGCCCGGATCGCGGTCTCCGCGCTGGCACGCCGGGTCCAGGTCGAGCACCTGGGTGGGGACGCCGTCGAGATCCCGAACGGGGTGCACACGTCGCTGTTCTCCACGGCCCGGCCGTTGCCCGGGTATCCGCGCGCGGGCGGCACGGTCGGGTTCGTCGGCCGGTTCACCGAGCCGCGCAAGGGCATGGGGGTGTTGCTGGACGCGCTGCGGCAGCTGGCTCCCGGGCTGCCCGACCTGCGGCTGCTGGTGGTCGGCCGGGGTGAGGCCGAGACGTTGTACCGGCAGGCCGGCCCGGAGCTGGCCGACCGGATCGACCTGCTCGGCCAGGTCGACGACGCCACCAAGGCCCGCGCCCTGCGCAGCGCGGACGTCTACTGTGCCCCGAACAGCGGCGGGGAGAGCTTCGGCATGATCCTCACCGAGGCGATGGCAGCCGGGACCCCGGTCGTCGCCAGCGGGCTCGACTCGTTCCGCCGGGTCCTCGACGACGGGCGGGCCGGGGTGCTCGTCCCCACCGGCGACTCCCGGGCGCTGGCCGAGGCGCACGGTGCAGCGGGTCGTCCTCGCGACCTCCGAGCTCGCCACCAACCTCGTCAAGTACGCCACGGGCGGCCTGCTGATGGTGGTTCCCCGGCCGGACGGGCTGGACGTGGTGGCCACCGACCTCGGGCCGGGGATCGCGGACGTCCCGGACAGCGTGCGGGACGGGCACTCCACCACCGGCACCCTCGGGCTCGGCCTCGGCGGTGTGCGCAGGATGGCCGACTTCGTGGACATCCACTCCCGCCCCGGGGAAGGAACGACGGTGCTCGCGCGTTGGACGCTGGTGAAGCCACCCCACCTCGGCGTCGAGGTGGGAGCCGCACTGGCCGCCGCCGCGGGGGAGACCGAGTGCGGGGACAACTGGGTCGCGGCCCACGAACGTGGCGTGACGACGGT
>NZ_KB912479.1:8540-15214 GCF_000383775.1 Saccharomonospora halophila 8 | reverse complement strand
CGCCCACCCCGCGCGTCCCGCCCGCGCGGCCCCGGGCGGCCCCGGGCGCGAGGATCCGGAGGTGGGCCCGTGACGACCGCGCTGTCCCCGCTCACCCTGATCCTGATCACCGTCGCGCTCGCGGCGGGTACGTTCGCCTTCCGGTTCGCCGGGCCGTTGTTGCGTGCCCGGTTCACCCTCTCGCCCCGGGGGGAGCATCTGATCGCGGTCGCGGCGGTCGTCCTGCTCGCCGCGCTGGTGGCCACCTCCGCCCTGCTGGAGGGCTCCGGGTTCGCCGGCTTCGCCCGACCCGCCGGGGTCGCCGTGGGCGGGGTGCTGGCGTGGAAGAAGGCGCCGTTCGTCGTCGTTGTGCTGGCCGCGGGGGCCACGGCGGCCGGTCTGCGGCTCCTCGGAGTGCCCTGACCGGAGACCCGCGGACCCCGGCCAGTAGGCTTGACCCGATCGCGGGAGGGGTGACGAACGTGCAGCGGCGACCGGAGGTCGGTGTCCTCGCGGTGCAGGGTGACGTGGCCGAACACGCCGCGATGCTCGAACGCGCGGGCGCGCGGGCCCGGCCGGTCCGTCGCGTCGCGGAGCTGGCCGACGTCGACGGGCTGGTACTGCCCGGGGGCGAGTCCACGACGATGTCCCGGCTGCTCGCGTCGTTCGGTCTGCTCGACCCGTTGCGGGAGCGGATCCGGGACGGTCTTCCGGTCTACGGCTCGTGCGCGGGACTGGTTCTGCTCGCGCGCCGGGTGTACGACGGCAGGCCCGATCAGCATCAGCTGGACGGGCTCGACGTCGTCGTGCGGCGCAACGCCTTCGGCCGGCAGGTCGACTCGTTCGAGACCGACCTCGACATCCGGGGTATCGACGACGGTCCCGTCCACGCCGTGTTCATCCGCGCGCCCTGGGTGGAGAAGGCCGGTGCCGACGTCGAGGTGCTGGCCCGGATCCCGGACAGCGCGGAGGCCGGCGCCGCGGCGGAGCGGATCGTCGCCGTCCGGCAGGGGCGGGTGTTCGCCACCGCGTTCCATCCCGAACTGACCGGGGACGGGCGGCTGCACCGGCTGTTCGTGCGGACCGTGTCCGAGCTCGCGGCCGACCGGGAGACTCCGGCGGTGGGAGAGGGCACGGCAGGGTGAAAGGCACGGCAGGGTGAAAAGGCACAGCCGGTGAGTAGGCGCGGTCACCGCAGAGGACGCGGTCACCGCAGAGGACGCGGTCGCCGGAGTGTGCGCAGTCGCGTGAGAGAGTTGGAGGAGAGATGAGCGGCCACTCGAAGTGGGCCACCACCAAGCACAAGAAGGCCGCCCTCGACGCCAAGCGTGGAAAGCTGTTCGCGAAGCTGATCAAGAACGTCGAGGTCGCGGCGCGCACCGGCGGTGGCGACCCGGAGGCCAATCCCACGCTGTACGACGCCATCCAGAAGGCGAAGAAGAGCTCGGTCCCGCAGGACAACATCGAGCGGGCACGCCGGCGGGGCAACGGTGAGGAGGCCGGCGGCGCCGACTGGCAGAACATCACCTACGAGGGGTACGCGCCGAACGGCGTCGCGGTGCTCATCGAGTGCCTCACCGACAACAAGAACCGCGCCGCCTCGGAGGTCCGCACCGCGCTGAGCAAGAACGGGGGGACGCTGGCCGACGCCGGTTCGGTCGCCTACCTGTTCACCCGCAGGGGCGTGGTGCTCATGCCGAAGAACGACCTCTCCGAGGACGACGTGCTGATGGCCGTGCTGGACGCCGGTGCCGAGGAGGTCAACGACCTCGGGGAGAGCTTCGAGATCCTCTCCGAGCCGGGGGACCTGGTGTCCGTCCGCACGGCCCTGCAGGAGGCGGGCTACGACTACGAGTCCGCCGACACCAGCTTCCTCCCGTCGGTCAACGTGCCGTTGGACGCGGAAGGCGCCCGCAAGGTCTTCCGGCTCGTCGACGCACTCGAGGACTGCGACGACGTGCAGAACGTCTACGCGAACTTCGACGTCAGCGACGAGGTCCTCGCCGAGGTCGGCTGAGCCCGCGACCGGCGGGCATCGCCCGCGGCGCGCGGGGTGCGGAGGTTCTCCCCGCGCGCCGACGGAGTGCGGCACAATGACCGCCGTGACCCCCGACACCGCCACCGACCCGGAGGCCCCGGAGCCCGCCATGCCGGATCCCGACCACCTGCCCGAGACCGGAACACTCCCGGACCCGGACGGCGACGGGGAGACCGACGACGACCGTGAGCTCCGGGAGTGGATCGTCGCCGAGGCCGAGCGGCGCGGGAACGCGGTGGTCTCGGTGCCGACCGACGAGCACGGGGCGGGTTACGCCTTCACGGTGTGCGCGTGGGCCATGCACGCGGTCCCCGAGGCGGTGGTCGTCGGACTGCCGGAGGAGCAGGCGACCGTGCTGCTCGACGCCTACGTCGACCGCGCCGCGACCGGGGAGCGCTTCGAGTTCGGCACGCTGTACCACGACTTCTTCGAGGGTGTGCCGGTCACCTTCGAACGGGTGGCCACCGGGCACTACCCCGAGTTCTTCGGCAGCGCCTTCCTGGTCTACCCGGAGGGCGACTTTCCCGCCGTGCAGATCCTCGTGCCCACCCCGGGCGGGCAGTGGCCGTGGACCCCCGCGGCGCCGGCCGGGTTCGCCCGGTGGCAGCCGGTCCTCACCGTCAGCGGTGCCCCGGAGAACTGGACCCCCGGAATCGACGGGCCCTGACGCGCACGCCGGGGGCACCGGCGTGTCCGTCGCCCGTGATCGTCCGCGGGGGCGGTAGCGTAGCCTGCGGGCTCGAACGGGTGTTCGCGGAAAGGACGGAAAGCGGCGTGCGTGTGCTGGGTGTGGACCCCGGGCTGACCCGGTGCGGCCTCGGGGTCGTCGACGGGGCCCTCGGCCGCTCCGTCCGGTGTGTGGCCGTGGACGTGGTCCGGACCCCGGCCGATGTCGAACTCGCCACCCGCCTGCTGCGGGTGGGCGACGAGGTGGATTCCTGGCTCGACACGCACCGACCGGAGGTCGTCGCCGTCGAGCGCGTGTTCAGTCAGAGCAACGTCCGCACGGTGATGGGTACGGCCCAGGTCGGGGGCGTGGTCGCGTTGAGCGCCGCCCGGCGTGGGCTCCCGGTCGTCTTCCACACGCCCAGCGAGGTGAAGGCGGCGGTCACCGGATCCGGGCGGGCGGACAAGGCGCAGGTCACGACCATGGTCACCCGACTGCTCGGGTTGGCGGCGAAACCCAGCCCCGCGGACGCGGCCGACGCGCTCGCGTTGGCGATCTGCCATCTGTGGCGGGCGCCGATGCGGTCGCGGCTCGCCGAGCCGGAGGCTCAGGCCTGACAATGGGCGGATGACGTCGACCGGAGGTTTGAGTCCGGCCACCCGCGAACGGCTGGAACGCGAGCTGGAACAGCTGCGGCAGCAGCGCGCGGCCATGGCACCGCGGCTCGGTGAGGACCCGTTGGGTGACAGTGCCGACCAGGCGGATCTGCTCGAACGCGCGGAGCTGGCCTCGCGCCTGGACCGGCGCATCGCCGAGATCACCGATCTGCTGCACGGCGGGCCCTCCCAGGAGGCGGAGAGCGGGTTGCCGTCCGGAACGCGGGTGACTTTGCGGTTCGACGACGGCGACACCGAGGACCTGACCGTGGTCGGCCACGTCGACGAGGCCGAGGACGACGCGACCGTGCTGACCTCCGACAGCCCGCTCGGCCAGGCGGTCGCCGGCCACCGGGAGGGCGACACCATCACCTACCGCACCCCCGGCGGCGAGGCCCGCGCGGAGATCGTCACCCTCACATTCCCCTCCTGACCCCCGCCCCACGCCCGCGAGTCGCCACTCCAGGCCGGTGAGTTGACGTTCCAGGTCCGCGAGTCGACGTTCACGGCACCGCGGGCGGCGTGACAGCCGTCCGGCCTTCCGTGTCGGTTCGACGGATCTCGGCCGACTCGTGGCCCGGAAGCGTCATCTCGTGAGCCTGAGGCGTCAACTCGCGGGCTCGGGGCGTCAACTCGCGGGCTCGGGGTGGCGACTCGCGGGGTTGGGGGTGGGACCCGGGTGGGTCAGGGGAGGTGGTCGAAGCCGGTGGTGAGGGCGGTCAGGGCCCGGTCCAGGAGGGTGGTCAGGTCCGTGTCGGCGTTGTCCGCGCTGAGCCACTGCTCGTAGGCGGCCAGGGCGACGCCGAGGGTGGCGTGGGCCAGGGTCTGCGGCCACAGCGACGTCACCGGCACCCCGAGGCGCTCGGCGGCGAACTCGGCCACCACCGCCCGCCAGTCCGCGTAACGCAGGGTGGAGTGCGCCTGGAGCGCGGGCACACGCAGGATCAGCTCCAACCGCGCGCGGTGGCGCGGCTGTTCCTCGGGCTCGACCCGGTTGAACTCCACCACCCCCGTCCGGATGGCCTCGGTCAGCGGCTCGTCGGCGGGGCGGGCGCGCAACCGCGCGCGCATCCGCCCCAGGTGGGCGTCGAAGTCGCCCCACACGACGTCGTTCTTCGAGTCGAAGTAGCGGAAGAAGGTCCGCCTGCCGATACCCGCCGCACGGGCGATGTCGTCCACGGTGGTCGCGTCGAATCCGTCCCGCCCGAACAACGCGAACGCCACCCGTTCCAGCTCGTCGTGGCTGGTCGACCTCCGTCTGCCCGGGCGCGCGGTCGGCTCCGGATTCGTCTGGGCCATAACCCCTTCCATTTGGCACTCGGTGCCATTACTGTGGCACGCACGGTCGTCATCCCTACTCGGACAAGGAGTAGCCTCCCATGAACGAAGCCGAGACCACGGTCGACACGAGCACCCCGGCCGCCGCCGAAGCCGACACCGCCGATTCCGACACCGTCGAAGAGGACCTGCTCGTCGAGGACGTCTCCATCGACGGCATGTGCGGTGTCTACTGAGGCCGGGGCCGAGGTCCGCACCGAGCCGTTCGATCCGGCCCGGCCGTACCGGCTCTCCCCGGGTGTCGCGCTGCGGCCGGAGCCGTTCGGTGCGCTGGTGTACGACTTCGGCACCCGCCGTCTGTCCTTTCTGAAGACCCAGCTGCTCGTCGACGTGGTCCGTGAGCTGGAGAACCAGCCGGACGTGCCGGCCACGCTCGACTCGGCGGGGGTCCCCGCCCCCGAACGCACCCGGTATCTCGACGCGCTGGCGGGCCTGCTGTCCGCGGGCACGATCGAAGCACGATGAGAGGTGGCCATGAAGCTGGTCGAACACTTCCAGCACGGCCTGGACGCACCGATCTGCCTGACGTGGGAGCTGACCTACGCCTGCAATCTGTCCTGTGTGCACTGTCTGTCCGCGTCCGGGCGACGTGACCCCCGCGAGCTGTCCACCGACGAGTGCCGAGCGGTCATCGACGAGCTCCAGCGTCTCCAGGTCTTCTACGTCAACATCGGCGGCGGGGAGCCGACGGTGCGGTCGGACTTCTGGGACCTCGTCGAGTACGCGGTGGACCACCACGTCGGGGTGAAGTTCTCCACCAACGGGGTGAAGCTGACCCCCGAGCGGGCCCGGTGGCTGGCGGCGACCGACTACGTCGACGTGCAGCTCTCCCTGGACGGCGCCACCGCGGAGGTCAACGACCACGTCCGCGGCCCCGGCTCGTTCGACACCGCGCTCACCGCGATGGGGAACCTGCGCGACGCGGGCTTCACGAACTTCAAGATCAGCGTCGTGATGACCCGGCACAACGTCGACCAGCTGGACGACTTCAAGCGGCTGGCCGACGACCACGGGGCGCAGCTGCGGATCACCCGCCTGCGCCCGTCCGGCCGCGGCGCGGACACCTGGGACGAGCTGCACCCGACCGCCGACCAGCAGCTCCAGCTCTACAACTGGCTGGTCGAGCACGGCGAGAACGTGCTCACCGGCGACTCGTTCTTCCACCTCAACGCGCTCGGCTCCACCCCGCTGCCCGGGCTGAACCTGTGCGGCGCGGGCCGGGTGGTGTGCCTGATCGACCCGGTCGGCGACGTCTACGCCTGCCCGTTCGCCATCCACGAGGAGTTCCTGGCGGGCAACGTCCGCGACGAGGGCGGGTTCACCCGGGTGTGGCGCGGGTCCGACCTGTTCACCCGGCTGCGCGAACCGCAGACCGGCGGGGCCTGCACCTCGTGCTCGGCCTACGACTCGTGCCAGGGCGGGTGCATGGCCGCGAAGTTCTTCACCGGGCTGCCGCTGGACGGTCCCGACCCCGAGTGCGTCAAGGGCAACGGCGAACGCGCGCTCGCGGGTGTGGGCGCCGCTCCGAAGCCGGACAAGGACCACTCGAAGCCCGGCCGCAAGCGGGTGTCGGTGCCGCTCGGGTGGGGACCGCCGGAGGACGCGACGGCGTCCACACCGGACCGGATACCGGACCGTGCGTGCGACACCAGCCCGCTGGCGGGTTTCCGCCCCTGACCCGACCGGCTCGCCGGTCCGCACCCACGACGGTCGTCCCCGCACCCACCGGGTGCGCCCGTCCCGGGATGTCCCACGCGGGCGACCGACCCCGCCGGACATACCCACGCCGCCCCCCGACCACCCGGTCCCCGCCGACCACGACCGGAAGCACCCGACATGGCAACGACCGGCTCCGGTGACCCGGACCCGACCGGCCCGATCACGCTGGCCGGGCGCACCGCGCCGTCCCGCGTGCTGTTCGGCCCGCACGTGACCAACCTCGCCGACGGGCGCCACGACGTTGGCGTTGAGTTTCCGGCTCCCGCCGACCGCGGAC
>NZ_KB912479.1:6139-8440 GCF_000383775.1 Saccharomonospora halophila 8 | reverse complement strand
CGAACTCGGCGCGGTCGCGGCCGCGCTGGGTGCGTCGGTGGGGGCGACCCGCATCGTCACCGACGCGGGCTGGGCACCCTACGAACGGCAGATCGGCACCACGGGCGTGGTCGTCGACCCGGACCTCTACGTCGCGTTCGGCGTGTCCGGCGCGGCCCAGCACACCGGCGGACTGGGGGCGCCGCGGCACGTCGTGTCGGTGAACACCGACGCCAGTTCCCCGATGACGGCCCTGGCCGACCTCGGCCTCGTCACCGACGCACGGGAGCTGCTGACCGAACTGGCCCGTCGACTGGAGGCCGGAGATGCGTGACCGGGCGGGACCGGCGGGCGCGGCGGTGACCGTGCCCGAACCGGCGCGGTACGACTTCGACGTGCTCGTGGTCGGGGCGGGCCCCGCGGGGTCGGCGGCGGCCCTGGAGGTGGCCCGCGCCGGGTACTCGGTGGCGCTGCTGGAACGGGGGCCGTTCGCCGGGTCGAAGAACGTCTACGGCGGGGTGGTCTACGGGCGGGTGCTGGACGAGCTGATCCCCGACTGGCCCGCGCGGATGCCGGTGCAGCGCTGGGTCACCCGGCGCCAGACGATGGTGCTGGACGGCGAGCGCAGCTTCACCGTGGACTTCCGCAGCCAGAACTGGGGCCGCGAGCCGTACAACGGTGCGACCACGCACCGCGCCGAGTTCGACCACTGGCTCGCCGGGCGGGCCGAGGCCGCGGGCGCCACGCTGGTCCCCTCCACCGTCGTCACCGCGCTGCTGCGCACCGGTACCGGCCGGGTCGTGGGCGTGCGCACCGACCGCCCCGACGGCGATCTGACGGCGCGGGTGGTGATCGCCTGCGACGGGGTGAACTCCTTCCTCGCCGGGCAGGCGGGCCTGCACACGGGTGTGCAGGCCGCGCACACCACGCTCGGGGTGAAGGAGACGCTGGCGCTGCCGAGGGACACGATCGAGGAGCGCTTCGGGGTGCGCGGCAGCGACGGCGTCGACATCGAGATCCTCGGCGGGACCGGCGAGATCCCGGGCGGGGCGTTCGTCTACACCAACCGGGAGACGGTGGCCGTCGGGCTCGTCCTCGGCTTGGAGGGGCTGTCCGCGGCGGGCCGTCGTCCGGAGGACCTGCTGACCGAGCTGAAGAACCACCCGTCCGTGCGGCCGCTGGTGCGGGGCGGCGAGGTGGTCGAGTACTCCGCGCACCTCATCCCCGAGGGCGGCTACCGCAGCATGCCCACGCTCGTCGGCGACGGGATCCTCGTCGCGGGGGACGCGGCCGCGATGTGCCTGGCGGCGGGGATCTGGCTGGAGGGGGTGAACTTCGCCCTCGGCTCCGGGATGTACGCGGGCCGGGCCGCCGCCGAGGCGGTGCGCACCGGCGACTCCGGCACGCTCGCGCGGTACCGGACGCTGCTGGAGGACTCGTTCGTGCTGGGCGATCACCGCAAACTGCGGGACGCACCCGGGCTGGTGCTGTCCGACCGGATGCAGCGGCGCTACCCCGGCCTGATCTGTGACCTGGCCGAGGGGATGTTCACCGTGGACAACCCACGTCCGAAGCCCGGTCTGCGCCGGTTGCTGCGCCGCGCGCTCCGCCGCCACCGCCTCCGCCGACGCGACCTCGCCCGCGACACCCTCACCGCCCTCCGCACCTTCGGCTGAACCCACCCCCGAGGAGGTCCGCGATGCCCCGACAGCCCCGTTGTTGTGCCGTGAAGGGCACTTTCCCTGCGTCACACGCAGCGAGGGGCACATTCACTGCATCACACGCAGGGAATGTGCCCTTCACGGCAACCCCGGTGACCGGGGACGGGCGGTGAGCGGCGTGAGCGGCGGCGGGTTCGCCGAGGTGGGGTTCGACGAGCGGATGGGGCGGGTCGAGTTCCGGGTGGCCGACGAGCCGCACATCGTGGTGGACACCGACGTGTGCCACACCTGTCCGACGAAGGCGTGCGTGCACGCCTGTCCGGCGGATCTGTTCGTGCCCACCTCCGACGGCGGCATCCTGTTCAACTACGAGCAGTGCTTCGAGTGCGGCACCTGTTACCTCGTCTGCGACGGGGGTACGCCCGAGCGGCCCGCGATCCGGTGGAGCTACCCGGACGGCGGGCAGGGGGTGGTGTTCCGGCATGGCTGAGGCGATCGGGCACGCCCCACCGCTGGTCGTGGTGGCCCTGCACCGGGTGGACGCGCACGCCCGCGTCGACCCGCTCACCGGGCGGGTGGACACCGACCCCCGGGCCGCCGCCCCGGGCGCGGCCGACGAGGTCGCGCTGGAACACGGCCTGCGGATCGCCGGGACGCTGGG
>NZ_KB912479.1:1932-6039 GCF_000383775.1 Saccharomonospora halophila 8 | reverse complement strand
AGGACCTCCGCGCCGCGGTGCGGTCCCGGTTCGGCGGCTGACCACCGCACCGGGACGTCGGCGTCCCGCACCGGACCGCGCTCAGTCGGTGCGGGCGGCCTCCTCGAACGCGCCGCGGGGCTGCTCCCGGGAGCCGAAGTTGACGACGTCGTGCCCGAACGGCGTCCCGACGAGCCAGTCGCCCAGCACCCGTACCGTACGGTTCCACGTCGGGATCTGGGTGGCGTAGTAGGCCCGGCGCAGCGTCCAGGCCAGGGAGCCGTTCACCTTGCGGCCCAGTACCTCGCCCACCGCCTTGTTCTTGCCCAGCGTGACGAACTCGCCACGGCTGTTGTACCGGAACGGTTTCACCGACCGCCCGCGCACCGTGTACAGCAGGTTGTCGCCGAGCTGCTGGGCCTGACGTACCGCGTGCTGGGCGGTCGGCGGGCAGGTGCCGCCCTTCTCCGGGTCCGGGACCGCCGCGCAGTCCCCCGCCGACCAGATGTTCGAGTACCCGTTGACCCGCATGGTGTCGTCGACCACGAGTCGGCCCCGGTCGTCCACGGGCAGACCGAGCTGCCCCACGATCGTCTGGGGCCGGGTACCGGCCACCCAGACGAGGGTGTCGGCCTCGAACTTGGTGCCGTCGGACAGCGCCAGCACCCCGTCCTCGGCGGACTCCAGCAGCGTGTTCAGCCGGATGTCGATGCCGCGCGAGGTCAGCTCGGTGGTCGCCAACTCGGCCAGGTCGGGGGTGACCGTGCCGAGGATCCGGTCGACCGCCTCCACCAGGACCCACCGCATCTCGGTGCGGTCGATCTCCGGATAGCCCTCCAGCACGTCGATCGCCATGTCCTGCAGCTCGGCGACGGCCTCGACGCCGGTGTAGCCGCCGCCGACGAACACGAACGTCAGGGCACGGCGGCGCAGCTCGGGATCGTCGCTGGCCGCCGCGATCTCCAGTTGGCCCAGCACCCGGTCGCGCATGTGCGCGGCCTCGGCCAGCGAGTTGAAGCCGATCCCGTGCTCGGCCAGGCCGGGGATGGGCAGCAGCTTCGAGGTGGCGCCGAGCCCCAGCACGAGTTCGTCGTACTCCAACTCCAGCGCGGGCCCGGCCATGGGCTCCACGGTGGCGGTGCGGCGGTCGCTGTCGATTCCGGTGAGCGTTCCCGCGATGAACCGGGTCCCCCGCAGCACCGCCCGCAACGGCACCACGGCGTGCCGCGGTTCGAGCGTTCCGGAGGCCACCTCCGGCAGCAACGGCCGGTAGACCATGAAGTTCTCCGGGTTGACCACCGTCACCTCGGCCTCACCGTCCCGCAGGCACTGCTGCAGCCGCAGCGCCGTGTAGAGGCCGACATAGCCGCCTCCGACGATCACAATCCGTTTCGGCACACGGACCTCCTAGCCACCGTTGACGAGGTAGACGATCAAATAGGCGAGAAAGAAGCCCGCGACCAGCACGATCGCCAGCACGATCGTCACCACCCACGCCACCGACATCGCCTTCGACTGCCGTGGTTCGCGGTGCGTGGTCCCGGACGTCTGCGCGGAATCCGGCGGCGTCTCCCCCGGGGGGACACCGCCGCCCTCCTCGAGACCCGGCGTGTTCCGCGGGTCGGGGTCCGGACCTTGCGCGGTCATGGCTCCTCCCGTACACCGCGTTGCACTGCCGGATCCCGCCGCGAATACCCGGAACGAGCGACGGTCAACCCGGTGTTTCACCCGTGTGGCGCACGGGTAGGCACCGACGACGGACGTGTGCGACCCGGTGAGAGGAGCCGCGCGGATGCACCGCGACAGTGACACCCACAGCCCCCGCGAGGACGACGAACTCAAGGCCGAGATGCAGGGCATGCTCAAGGGCAACCGCCCGAGCCGGGCCGAGGAGTGGCGCGACCCGGAGCCGCCCGCCGACGACGATCCCGCCGTCGCCGGGTTCGGCGAGGCCATGGAGGAGGGCCGGGAAGGCCGGTGACCCGCCCTGCCCGGCGAGCCGGGCGGTACGGAACCCACCGACGGCACCAAAAATCTTCCGAGGGCACTGGAGCTACCGAGGGCACTGGAGCTACCGAGGGCCGACGGCACGGCGCGGATCCCCGACCGGATCCGCCCCGCCGTCGGCCCTCGCCGTCTGCGCGGTCCCCGGGGCGCTCACTCCCGCCCGCGCACGATCGTCGGTTCCAACTCGTCGTCCTCGTCGAACACGGCGACCCACCCGACACCGGATCCGGTGCCCAGGGTGGTGCCTGCCTCTCCGTACTCGGCGTGGTCCAGCGTCGCCGGGTCGGGGTCGTACTGCATCGGGGTCTCCTTTCGACGGCCGGATGATCTTGATATACCCGGCGAGGGAGACGAAAAACACACCGAATCCCCCTCTCGATGGGTTGAAAATCGGTCAAGTCGCCGCCCCCGCGGCCCGCTCCGCGGGAAACGGGTGAAAGTCCGTCCGTCACCTGGCACCACGTCCGATCCCGTCCGATCATTGAGGCATGGTGCTTCACGACCGGGCGCTCGAGGTCCCCGCTCCGACCGGCGACGGGTACCGGGCCCGGCTGGCGGCGTTGCGCGCGCGACTAGCCACCGTGGGGGCCGACTCGCCGGTGCGGCTGGGGAAGCGGACCTCGAACCTGTTCCGCCCCCGCGCCCGTGCCGCGGGGCCCCGGCTCGACGTCTCCGGCTTCACGCACGTGCTGCACGTGGACCCGGTCTCCCGCACCGCGGACGTCGAGGGGATGGTCACCTACGAGGACCTGGTGGACGCGACCCTCCCGCACGGACTGATGCCGCTGGTCGTCCCGCAGTTGAAGACCATCACCGTGGGCGGGGCGGTCACCGGGCTCGGGATCGAGTCGTCCTCGTTCCGGTCCGGCATGCCGCACGAGTCGGTCCTGGAGATGGAGATCCTCACCGGGGACGGGCGGATCGTGCTCGCCCGGCCGGACAACGAGCACCGTGACCTGTTCTTCGGCTTCCCCAACTCCTACGGCACGCTGGGCTACGCGCTGCGGCTGACGATCGAGCTCGAACCCGTCAAGCCGTACGTGCGCCTGCGGCACGTCCGGCACAGCGACCCGCGGACGTACTTCGCCGAACTGGACCGCGTCTGCCGCGACGAGGCCGCCGACTTCGTGGACGGCACGATCTTCTCGCCGGGCGAGATGTATCTGACGCTGGGCACGTTCACCGACGAGGCCCCGGAGACCAGCGACTACACCTGGCTGGACATCTACTACACCTCGATCCGCCGACGCGACATCGACTACCTGCACACCCGCGACTACCTCTGGCGGTGGGACACCGACTGGTTCTGGTGCTCACGCGCTCTCGGGGTGCAGCACCGCCCCGTGCGGCTGCTGGTCGGACCGCGCAGGCTGCGCTCGGACGTGTACCACCGGATCGTGTCGTTCGAGCGACGGCACCGTGTGCTGGACCGCGTGCGCGGACTGCTGCGCAGGCCCCCGCACGAGATGGTGGTGCAGGACGTCGAGGTCCCCGTGCGGGCCGCCGCGGACTTCCTCGACTTCTTCCACCGGGAGATTCCGATCAGCCCGGTGTGGGTGTGCCCCGTCCGGCAACGCCACGCCGACCGGCAGTGGCCGCTGTACCAGCTGGACCCGCACACGCTGTACGTCAACTTCGGGTTCTGGGCGAGCGTGCCCGCGGGTGCGGACCGGCCGCCGGGCACGCACAACCGGATGATCGAGGACACGGTGACCGCGCTGGGCGGACGCAAGTCGCTGTACTCGGAGAGCTTCTACGACGAGCGGACCTTCTGGCGCCTCTACAACGGCACGGCCTACGCGGACCTGAAGGACCGTTACGACCCGCGGCGACGGCTGCTGGATCTGTACGACAAGTGTGTCAGGGCGAGATGACGCGCCCGGCGGGACGGGCGTGCGGAGGGGAAGGTGAGCCACGGTGGGCGAATTCGGACCCGGCACCACGACGGCACGGGGGGCCCGGAACCACACGGCCACGGACTCGGCCAACACCACGGACACGACCACGGACACGGACACGACCACGGACACGGGGACGACCACGGACACGGGGACGACCACGGACACGGCCGCACCGGACGGGCACCGGACCGCGGGCCCGCGCGGTCGCGGTCCGCGACCG
>NZ_KB912479.1:0-1832 GCF_000383775.1 Saccharomonospora halophila 8 | reverse complement strand
GCCCCGGCCGCCCGCCGCGGCGGCCACCGCGTCGACCGGCAGGTAGAGCACCCGGTAGGTCCAGCCGTCCGTGTGCGCGGGACCGCCGGTGTGCACCACCTCCGGGTTGAGCAGCACCGTGCCGCCCGCCGCGACCCGTTCGGTGCCCCCGCCGATGCGCAGTTCCTCGGCCCCGGTCTCCACCACACCGACCGCGAACGTCTCATGGCTGTGCCGGGGGAACCGGTGCCGCCGGAAGCGTGCCCACATGACGTCCACCCCGGCCACCCCCGGATGCCGCCAGTAGCGGGCGAGCTCCCCGCGAGCCGCCCGGGAACCCGCGGACGGAGCGGTCCCGGTCATGCCGCCGCCCCGGGCACGGCGGGGTCGGGCACGGTTCGCACTCCCACGGTCGCAGCCTAACCGGCCGGGCCGTGACGGTGCGGTGACCGGAGTCGCCCGCGGGGCGTGCGCAGGGACACGACCACCGGGCGGAGGCGCGGAGTCCCCGCCGCGGCACCCTTGCGTCCGGTTCGCCCACCCCGCACAATTCGTGAATCCAATTCATGTCTACGATGGGGTAGGTTGTCATGCGACAGCGACTCGGGCGCGTGTGCGCACTGGCCGCCACGGCCGTGCTCACCGCGACGCTCACCGGCACGCCGGTGGCCCACGCGCAACCGGACCGCGACGTGATGTTCGTCGGGAACAACTGGGACGGCACCGTCGACCTGATCGACGCCCGCACGCTGGAGACGTACCAGCGCATCGACGTGGTCCCGGACCTGGATGACCGCAAGTCCGAGATGCGGGTCGACCAGTACCTCGCGATGCGGGTCATCCGGGAGACCGCGGGCGAGGGCCACGACCAGCTCGTGGACGACATCATGGTCTCCGGTGACGGCAGGACGATGTACGTCTCCCGGCCCAGCCTCGGCGACGTCGCCGCGTTCGACATCGCCGACGGCGACCAGCTGTGGTTCAACCGGGTGGACGGCTACCGGTCCGACCACATGGCGCTGTCCCCGGACGGGGAGACCCTGCTGGTCTCGGCCACCACGGCGGACACGGTCAACGCGCTCGACCCGGCCACCGGCGAGATCGTCGGACGGTTCGACGCCGGGGACTTCCCGCACGAGAACCGCTACTCCGCCGACGGGGACACGATCTACAACGCCTCCATCGGCAACGTGATCGCCCCGGACGCGGAGATCCTCGACCCGGTGAAGGGGGACCGCGAGATCACCATCGCCGATGCGGAGACCTTCGAGGTCACCGACACGATCGAGTTCGAGGCGGGCATCCGCCCGTTCGTCGTGCTGCCCGACGAACGCACGATGTACGCGCAGCTGTCGTTCCACAACGGCTTCATCGAGTACGACCTCGACCAGCGACGCCGGACCCGGACGGTGCACCTGCCGCTGTCGGAGGAGGCGCGGGAGATGGACCGCAGCGACTACCCGCTGGACTCCGCGCACCACGGCCTGGCGATGAACAACGACCACAGCAAGATCTGCGACGCGGGCACGATCTCCGACTACGCCGCCGTGCTGTCCGTGCCGGAACTGACGGTGGACTCGATCGTCGACGTCGGGGACAAACCGTACTGGGCCGCCACCTCCCCCGACGGCCGGTACTGCTTCCTGTCCAACGCCGACAGTGACGACATCTCCGTGGTCTCCTACGACGACCCGCGCGAGATCGCCCGCATCCCCGTGGGGGATCACCCCCAGCGGGTGCGCGGCTACACCGTCCCCTCCGACGTCCTGGACCGATGAGGGCCCGCCTCGCGGCGGCCGGCGCACTGGCCGCCGCCGCACTCCTCGGCGCCACCGCCCTCACCCCGGTCGCGG
>NZ_KB912478.1:9370-11696 GCF_000383775.1 Saccharomonospora halophila 8 | reverse complement strand
CACCGCCCCGGTCCGTCCCGGCGCCGTGCGCGGTGCGGGCCCGGTCGAGTCCCGGACCACGAGGTGCGACGGCAGCACGACCTCGGCCCCCGACCGGGGACGCCCGTCGAACAGCAGGTCCACGGCCACCCGTCCGGCCTCGTCGAACTGCCCGGCCAGCGTGGTCAGCCGCGGGGAACAGAAATCGGCACCGAAGATGTCGTCGTAGCCGACGACGCTGAGCTCGCCCGGCACCCGCACGCCGCGGGCGGCGAACCGGCGCAGCATGCCGATGGCCATCAGGTCGTTGTGTGCCACGGCCGCGGTGACGTCCCGGGTGAGCGTGGCGTCCGCCGCCGCGGCACCGCCCTCCACGGCCGGGGGGAACGGGCCGAGTCGTATCGCCCGGACACCGAGTCCGTCGGCGGTCTCCCGGATGACCCGCCACCGTTCGGCGGCCAGCCACGACCGGCGCGGCCCCGCGAGGTAGGCCACGGACGTGTGCCCGAGCGAGGCGAGGTGTTCGACGATCTGCCGGGTTCCGTCCTCGTGGTCGACGGTCACACTCGGCAGGCCGTCGACCCGACGGCTCACCAGGGCCAGCCGGTGCGCGGAGGCGAGCTCGCGGATCTGGGCGTCGGACATCCGGCTCGCCGCGATCACGAAGCCCTCCACGGAACCGCTGAGCCGCTCGACGTTGCCCGACTCCAGGTCCGGCGACTCCTCGGTGTCGCCGAGGATCAGCGTGCGCCCGGCCGCGCGGGTCTGCTGCTCGGCGCCCCGGATGATGCCGAAGAAGTGCGGGTTGGTGATGTCCGCGACGAACAGCGCCACCGTCCGGGTGTCACCGGACGGCAGCGCCCGCGCGAGCGGGTTGGTCCGGTAACCCAGCCGCTCGGCCACCTCCAGGACGTGGTCCCGGGTGCGGGTGTTGACCCGGCCCGGTCTGGCGAGCGCCCGGGAGACCGTGGACGTCGCCACCCCCGCCTCGCGGGCCACGTCGTAGATCGTCGGACGCCGTCCCTCACTGTGCGCCACCGCAGTACTCCGCTCCGTCTGGTCCGCAGGCGGTGCCGAGCATAGGCCCGGGTGGCAACATATGGCAACCGCTTGTCAGTCGGTTGCCCGCCTGCTTAGGGTCTGCTGCGGCTTCGCCCGGCGGCCCCCGACCGGGTGTGTTGTGGTCCGGTTGCCGCGCGCCGACGCGGCGGAGAAGACGGACAACGGCGTCGAGAGGGACACGGTTGATGAGGGCTATCGTTCTGACCCGCCCGGGGCAGGTGCGGGAGGTCGACACCTGGCCCGAGCCCGAACCCCGCGCGGGCGAGGTCCTCGTCGCGATACGGGCCGTCGGGCTGTGCGGGTCGGACCTGGGTGTCTACGACGGGCACCGGGCCACCCCCGAACTCCCGTGGGTGATGGGGCACGAGGGCGGCGGCGAGATCGTCGCGGTCGGCCCCGGGGTCACCGACCGTCATCCGGGACAGCGGGTGGTGGTCGAACCCAACTACGGCTGCCTGGCCTGCGCCGCCTGTGCGGAGGGGGCGACCTCGGCGTGCCCGGACCGGGGCATCGTCGGGATGAACGTCCCCGGACTGCTCGCCGAACGGGTCGCGGTACCCGCACGATTCGCCCGGCCGGTCCCGGACACCGTGGACGATCCGACCCTGGCGTGTCTGGAGCCGCTCGCCGTCGCCCGCGCCGCCGTCCGGCGTTCCGGGGTGCGCCCGGCGGACCGGTGCCTGGTCCTCGGGGCCGGCTCCCAGGGCCTGTTCGTCTGCCAGGCACTGCGGGCGCTCGGTGTCCGGCCGTACGTCAGCGAACCGCACGACGGCAGGACCGCGCTCGCCGAGGAACTCGGCGCGCGCCGGCTCTCCCCGGAGCACGTCCCGGACCCCGGACGGACCGCGGACGCCGCGCACGGCTTCCACGTCGTGTTCGACACCGTCGGCCTCGCCGACACCTGGGATCTGGCGCTACGCACCGTGCGCCCGACCGGCTCGGTCGTCCTGATCGGCATGAGCGGGAGCACGGTTTCGGCCACCTCGGCCGATCTCACGCGACGGCAGGTGACCCTGCGCGGGTCGCTGATCTACGACCACCCGGAGGACTTCCGGGACACCGTGGACACCGTCGCCGCGGGCGTCCTCGCTCCGGCGGACGTCCTCCGGTACACCGCGACACCGGACGCCGCGGCGGACGCCTTCGCCGGCGCGCGGACCGTGCCGGGCAAGTCCTGGATCGACCTCACCGGTTGGCAGGAGGACCGGAATGGCTGAACACACCGACCCACCGCAGCCCGGCGGGACGGCGCAGCCCGGCGGGACGGAGCGGCCCGGCGGGTCGG
>NZ_KB912478.1:3497-9270 GCF_000383775.1 Saccharomonospora halophila 8 | reverse complement strand
GTGCTGGTGGAGAAGCCGGTCGCGGACACCGTCGCCGGGGCCGAACGCGCCGTGTCGGCGGCCGAGGACGCCGGGGTGCCACTGCTCGTGGGGCACCACCGCAGGCACAGCCCGTGGATGGCGGCCGCCCGGGAGACCCTCCGCCGGGGCACCCTGGGCGACGTCGTCGCGGTGCAGGGCAGTGCCCTGTTCCGTAAGCCGGACGACTACTTCGCGCACGCCGCGTGGCGCCGCGAGCCCGGCGGCGGCCCGATCCTGATCAACCTGATCCACGACGTCGACAACCTGCGCGCGTTGTGCGGCGAGATCGTGGAGGTGCAGGCGCGCGCCTCGAACGCCGCACGGGGGTTCGCGGTCGAGGACACCGCGGCGATCACGATGCGGTTCGCCTCCGGCGCGCTCGGCAGCTTCCTGCTCTCGGACACCGCGGCCGCCGCGCGCAGCTGGGAGCAGACCTCCGGCGAGAATCCCGACTATCCGCACCATCCGGACGAGGACTGCTACCTCGTCGCCGGCACGCGAGGATCGCTGGGGGTGCCCACCCTGCGGCTACGGGTGTACTCCGGCGAGCCGTCGTGGTGGGCCCCGTTCCACACGTCGGTGCTGGACGTGGCCGCACGCGACCCCCTCGCCGCGCAGCTGGACCACTTCCGCGCGGTCGCCCGCGGTGAGGCCACCCCGCTCGTCGACGGCCGCGAGGGCCTCCACACCCTCCGCACCACCCTCGCCATCACCGAAGCCGCCCGGACCGGCCACCCGATCGCGCTCTGACCCCACGGCGCCGGGGTGTGCCGTGAAGGGCACTTTCCCTGCGTCGGGTGCCGTGAGGGGCACATTTCCTGCGTCACACGCAGCGAATGTGCCCCTCACGCTCACCCACGGGGGAGGAACGCACCGTTCACTGCAGGACGACGAGGAGGTCGCCGCCCTCGACCTGTTGGACCGAGTTGACGGCCAGGCGGTGCACCGTGCCCGCGGTGGGGGCGGTGATCGCGGCCTCCATCTTCATCGCCTCGATGGTGGCCACCGTGTCGCCCGCGTCGACGGTGTCGCCCTCCGCGACCGCCGCGGTCACCACCCCGGCGAACGGCGCGGCCACGTGCCCCGGGTCGTTCTTGTCCGCCTTCTCCTTCGCGGGCAGGTCCGAGGCCACGGACCGGTCGCGCACCTGGATCGGGCGCAGCTGTCCGTTCAGTGTGGACATCACCGTGCGCACGCCGCGCTCGTCGGCCTCGCCGATCGCCTCCAGCTCGATGAGCAGGCGCACACCCGGTTCGAGGTCGACCGCGTACTCCTCCCCCGGCCGCAGCCCGTAGAAGAAGTCCTTGCTCGGCAGCACACTCGTGTCGCCGTAGGCCTCGCGGTGGTTCTCGAACTCCGTCGTCGGCCCGGGGAACAACAGCCGGTTCAGCGTCCGCCTCCGGTCCTCGGCCAGCCCGCGCCGGTCGGTGTCGGACAGCTCCTCGGTCGGACGGGCCTCGCCCCGGCCCGCGAGCGCCCGGCTCCGGAACGGCTCGGGCCAGCCGCCCGGCGGCTCGCCCAGCTCCCCGCGCAGGAAGCCGATCACCGACTCCGGGATGTCGAACCGGCCGGGGTCGGCCTCGAACTCCTCCGGCGCCACGTTCGCGCCCACCAGGTGCAGCGCCAGGTCCCCGACGACCTTCGAGGACGGGGTCACCTTGACCAGCCGCCCGAGGATGCGGTCGGCGGCGGCGTACATCGCCTCGACCTCCTCGAACCGGTCGGCCAACCCGAGGGCCCTGGCCTGCGTGCGCAGGTTGGACAGCTGACCGCCGGGGATCTCGTGGTGGTACACCCGCCCCGTCGGTGCCGCCAGACCCGCCTCGAACGGCGCGTAGATCCGGCGCACGATCTCCCAGTACGGCTCCATCTCCCCCACCGCACCCAGATCGAGGCCGCTGGGCCGATCGGAGTGGTCGGTGGCGGCCACGATCGCCGACAGCGAGGGCTGCGAGGTGGTGCCCGCCATCGAGGCCACCGCGCCGTCGACGGCGTCGGCGCCCGCGTCGATCGCGGCGAGGTAGGTCGCCAGCTGCCCGCCCGCCGTGTCGTGCGTGTGGATGTGCACCGGCAGGTCGAACTCCCGGCGCAGGGCCGTGACCAGGGTGCGCGCGGCGGGCGCGCGCAGCAGCCCGGCCATGTCCTTGATCGCCAGCACGTGCGCGCCCGCGCCCACGATCTGCTCGGCGAGCTTGAGGTAGTAGTCGAGGGTGTAGAGGTTCTCGGCCGGGTCGGACAGGTCGGAGGTGTAGCACAGCGCCACCTCCGCCACCGCCGATCCGGTCGACCGCACCGCCTCGATCGCCGGACGCATCTGCTCCACGTCGTTGAGCGCGTCGAAGATGCGGAAGATGTCGATCCCGGTGGCGGTGGCCTCCTCGACGAACGCCTCGGTCACCTCCGTGGGGTACGGGGTGTAGCCGACGGTGTTGCGCCCGCGCAGCAGCATCTGCAGGCACACGTTCGGCATCGCCGCGCGCAGCGCCGCGAGGCGTTCCCACGGGTCCTCGGCGAGGAAGCGCAGTGCCACGTCGTAGGTGGCCCCGCCCCAGCACTCCACCGACAGCAGCTGCGGCATCGTGTGCGCCACCGCGGGCGCCACGGCCAGCAGGTCCCTCGTCCGGAGCCGGGTGGCCAGCAGCGACTGGTGCGCGTCGCGGAAGGTCGTGTCGGTCACGCCGATGTGCGGCGACGACCGCAACCACTCGGCGAAGCCCTCCGGGCCGAGCTCGGTCAGCTTCTGCTTCGACCCGGCCGGTGGGGTCCCGTCCGGGACGTCCGGCAGCTTACGCACCGGGTCGATCAGGCGCGGCCGCTCGCCGTTCGGCTTGTTCACCGTCACGTCGGCGAGGTAGGTCAGCAGCCGGGTGCCCCGGTCGGCGGAGTGGCGCGCGGTGAGCAGGTGCGGCCGCTGTTCGATGAACGACGTCGTCACCCGGCCCTGCTGGAAGTCCGGGTCGTCCAGCACCGCCTGCAGGAACGGGATGTTCGTGGCCACCCCGCGGATGCGGAACTCGGCCACGGCCCGCCGGGCGCGGTCGACCGCCGTGGCGAACGTGCGCCCCCGGCAGGTCAGTTTGACCAGCATCGAGTCGAAGTGCGCGCTGATCTCGGTACCCGCGAACGCGGTGCCGCCGTCGAGCCGGATGCCGGAGCCGCCGGGCGAACGGTAGGCGCTGATCATGCCGGTGTCCGGCCGGAACCCGTTGGCCGGGTCCTCGGTGGTGATCCGGCACTGCAGCGCCGCCCCGCGCAGGTAGACCCGGTCCTGCGACAGGTCCAGCCCGGGCAGGGTCTCGCCGGAGGCGATCCGCAGCTGGGACTGCACCAGGTCCACGTCGGTGACCTCCTCGGTCACCGTGTGTTCCACCTGGATGCGGGGGTTCATCTCGATGAAGACGTGGTTGCCGTCCCGGTCGACGAGGAACTCGACCGTACCCGCGTTGCGGTAGCCGATCTGGCGGGCGAAGCGGACGGCGTCGGCGCAGATCCGCTCGCGCAGCTGTGGGTCGAGGTTCGGGGCCGGCGCCAGCTCGACGACCTTCTGATGCCGCCGCTGCACCGAGCAGTCCCGCTCGTAGAGGTGGATGACCCCCTCGTCGGAACCGGTGCCGTCGGCCAGGATCTGCACCTCGATGTGCCGGGGTTCGACCACGGCCTTCTCCAGGAACACCGTGGGGTCGCCGAAGGCCGACTCGGCCTCCCGGGAGGCCGCCTCGACGGCCTCGGTCAGCCCCCCGGGGTCGGTGACCAGGCGCATCCCGCGCCCGCCGCCGCCCGCGACGGCCTTGACGAACACCGGGAAACCGAGTTCCCCGGCCGCCTCGACCAGCGTCTCCACGTCGGCCGACGGGGCGGACGAGCCGAGCACCGGCACCCCCGCCGCGCGGGCGGCGGCCACCGCACGCGCCTTGTTCCCGGTCAGTTCGAGGATGTCGGCGTCCGGGCCGACGAAGGTGATGCCGGCCTCGGCACAGGCGCGCGCCAGGTCGGGATTCTCGGAGAGGAACCCGTACCCGGGGTAGACGGCGTCCGCGCCGGAGCGCACCGCCGCGTCCACGACCTCGTCGACGGAGAGGTAGGCGCGGACCGGGTGTCCCGGTTCGCCGATCTCGTACGCCTCATCGGCCTTCAGCCGGTGCAGCGAGTTGCGGTCCTCGTGCGGGAACACCGCGACCGTGCCCGCGCCCAGTTCGTAGGCGGCGCGGAACGCGCGGATGGCGATCTCACCGCGATTGGCGACGAGTACCTTGCGGAACATGCCCGGTCCTTCCTGCTCTCGGATCGGTCGATCAGGCACGGTACATCGGAGTTCCCGCTCAGCGGGAGTCCACAACCGGCGTGACGGACCTCATGCGGCGTACCCGCGCGCACCCGTCCCGCACGGCTCCCGGAACACACCGAGGGTGCCCGGTCACGACTTCTCCAGGTAGTCGAGCCGGTCGGCGTCGAGCGTGTCGGCGACCATCGCGGCCAGTCCGGGGTGCCCGGTCAGGTCGGGATCGTCGGCCACGAGCCGCTCGGCGACCCCCCGTGCCCGCGCGATCACGTCCTCGTCCCGCAACAGCGACAGCAGTCGCAGTCCCGACCGGGTGCCCGACTGCGCGGCACCGAGGATGTCGCCCTCCCTGCGCAGCTCCATGTCGATGCGGGAGAGTTCGAACCCGTCGGTGGTCGACTCCACCGCCTCCAGCCGTGTTCGGGTGGAGGTGCCCTCCACCGCCTCGGTGACCAACAGGCACAGCCCCGGCCTCGTGCCCCGGCCCACACGGCCGCGCAGCTGGTGCAGCTGGCTCACCCCGAAGCGGTCGGCGTCCATGATCACCATCACCGTGGCGCCGGGGACGTCCACCCCCACCTCGATCACGGTGGTCGCCACGAGCACGTCCAGCTCCCCGGCGGCGAAGGAGCGCATTACGGCGTCCTTCTCCTCGGCGGGCAGCCGCCCGTGCAGCACGCCGATCCGCAGCCCCTCCAGCGGCCCCTCGGCGAGCTGCGGGGCCAGATCGAGCACCGCGACCGGGGGGCGTTCGGTCTTGTCCGACGGCGGTTCGTCCCCGATGCGCGGGCACACGACGTAGACCTGATTGCCCGCCTCCGCCTCCTCCCGGACCCGGTCCCAGGCCCGCTCCAGCCACCGGGGTTTCTCCGCGGTGGGCACCACGCTGGTGGAGATCGGACGGCGGCCGCCGGGCAGTTCCCGCAGCGAGGACGTCTCCAGGTCGCCGTAGACGGTCATCGCCACCGTGCGCGGGATCGGCGTCGCGGTCATCACCAGCACGTGCGGGGCGGTGCCGTTCCCGCCCCGGGTGCGCAGCGCGTCCCGCTGCTCCACGCCGAACCGGTGCTGCTCGTCGATCACCACGAACCCCAGGTCGGCGAGGTTCACGTGCTCCTGCAGCAGTGCGTGCGTCCCGACGACGATGCCCGCCTCGCCGCTCGCGGCCTCCAGCAACGCCTGTTTCCGCGGTTTCGCCGGCATCGAGCCGGTGAGCAGGGTGACGCGGGTGGCCTGCTCGGCGGCGTCCAGTTCCCCGGCCCGGGCGAGCCCGCCCAGCAGGTCCCGCAGCGACCGCGCGTGCTGGGCCGCCAGCACTTCCGTCGGGGCCAGCAGCACCGCCTGCCTGCCCGCATCGACCACCTGGAGCATCGCACGCAGCGCCACGAGGGTCTTGCCGCTGCCGACCTCGCCCTGCAGCAGGCGGTTCATCGGGTGTTCGCCCGCCAGGTCCGTGGCGACGCCCTCGCCCAC
>NZ_KB912478.1:2214-3397 GCF_000383775.1 Saccharomonospora halophila 8 | reverse complement strand
GAGCACGGCCAGCCCCGCCGCGGCCCAGCCGAGTCGGCCGCACACGGCGAGCACGTCCCCGGGTCGCGCCCCGGACCGGGTCACCGGCTCCCGACCGCCGAGGTCCCCGAGTGCGGTCACCCCAATGATCATCTTGTCCGCCCGTACCGTGTCCCCGCCGACCACACCGGCCCGGGTGCGCCCCACCTCGGCGGCGAGCCCGTCGAACAGCTCCGTGACGGTGGTCACGGGGGTCTCTCCGGGGCACGCGAGACTGACCACGACCGAGGTCGGCGTCGCCCCCATGGCGGCGACGTCGGCGAGGTTCACCGCCGCCGCCTTCCGCCCCACTGGGCGGGGTGACCAGTCGAGGCGGAAGTGCACACCCTCGACGAGCGTGTCCGTGGTGAGCACCACCCGCCCGTCGGGAGCGGCCACCACCGCGGCGTCGTCGCCGGGGCCGAGCACCGTTCCCGACGGCTGTCTCCGCCCCGTCGTGATCGCGTGGATCAGGCCGAACTCACCGGCGCCCGCCACGGTGTCCGCGCCGGGCGTCGAGTCGTGTTCCACACACACCTCCGGTTCTCGGGTCGATGCGCGCCTACCGGATCCGCGCATCTGAGATCATCGCGACGCTGCGGTACCTTGCCTGTCGGGTGCCCGGTCGCCGTCCGGGTGTCCGCCGGGTTCCCTGTGTCCACCGGGTTTCCTGTCCACCGGTCGCCGTCGGCGGCGACCGACACGAAAGGGTGCAGCGCCGTGGTGCACGCATACATCCTCATCCAGACCGAGGTCGGCAGGGCGGCCGCGGTGGCCGCCGAGATCGCCGACATCCCCGGGGTCGCCAGCTCCGAGGACGTCACCGGACCCTACGACGTCATCGTCCGCGCCGAGGCGGCCGACGTCGACCAGCTCGGCAGGCTCGTGGTCGCCCGGGTGCAGAACGTCGAGGGGATCACACGGACGCTGACCTGCCCCGTCGTCCACCTGTGAGGCTGTGCTGTAGTGGGGGCGTGAGCGACACCGCAGCTCCCTCGCGCGTCCGTCTGATCGTCGCCGCGGCACTGGCCTCGGCGCTGGCCGTCGCGGTCGTCGTGCTCGGGCTCGTCGCCTCCCCCCAAGCTGACCCCGCTCATCTTCGTGCTGTTCTTCCTGATCAAACGGCAGTACCGGGCCGCGGCCGTGGCCGTGGGCACGTTCGCCG
>NZ_KB912478.1:0-2114 GCF_000383775.1 Saccharomonospora halophila 8 | reverse complement strand
TGCCGCACCGGGGCGGCACCCCGGCGGCGGGACGGCCGCGTGGTCAGCGCAGGCCGGTGCCGCGCGCGAGCGCGGTGTCGACGAGCGTGGACAGCAGCGAGGGATAGTCGAGCCCGGTGACCTCCCACATCTTCGGGTAGGCCGAGGTGGTGGTGAAGCCGGGCATGGTGTTGACCTCGTTGATGGTCAGGGTGCCGTCGTCACCGACGAAGAAGTCCACCCGGGCGAGTCCCTGGCAGTCGAGGGCGTGGAACGCCCGCACCGCGCACGCCCGGAGCCGCTCGGTGACCTCGTCGTCCAGCTTCGCGGGGATGTCGAGCTCGGCGGCCTCGCCCAGATACTTGGTCTCGAAGTCGTACCAGGCGTCGGCGTCGTCGCCGACCACCCGGATCTCGGCGGGCAGCGACGCCTCCACCCGTCCGTCCGGGAACTCCAGCACCCCGCACTCGATCTCGTGCCCGCTGACCGCGGCCTCCACGAGCACCTTCGGGTCGGTCCGCCGTGCGGTGGCCACCGCCTCGTCCAGTTGTGCCCGGTCGGTGACCCGGCTGATGCCGATCGAGGATCCGGCCCGCGCGGGCTTGACGAACACGGGCAGCCCGAGCCGCTCGACGTCGGCCGCATCGGGGGAGGACTGTCCACGGTGGACCATGGTGTAGTCGCCGACCGGCAGTCCCTCGGCCGCCAGGAGCTTCTTGGTGTACTCCTTGTCCATCGCGGCGGCACTGGCCAGTACCCCCGCGCCGACGTAGGGCAGGTCGGCCAGTTCGAGCAGGCCCTGGATCGTGCCGTCCTCGCCGAAGGCCCCGTGCAGCACGGGGAAGACGACGTCCACCCCGGAGAGCACCTCGGCGCGCCGCCCCGGTTCCAGGCGCACGACCCCGCCCGTGGTGGGGTCGCCGGCGAGCACGAGCGCGTCCCCCGTCTCCACCGACGGCAGGTCCCGCCCGTGGATGCGCAGCCGGTCGGGATCGCTCGTGCCGAGCACCCAGCCACCGTCCGGGGTGACGCCCAACGGCACGATCTCGAACCGCTCGGGATCGAGGTTGCCCATGACGCTGCCGGCGGACACGCAGGAGATGGTGTGCTCGGTGCTGCGTCCCCCGAACACGACGGCCACTCGGGTCTTGCGGCTACTCATGGGTCGGCACCCTACCCTCGCCTCGGCCGGAGCACCTCGACCAGCACCCCGAGCACCTGTCGCAGTTCCGCACGCGAGCAGCCGGCGTACCCGACGGCGATGCCCGCCGCGTGGGGAGTGCCCGCGAAGTGCCTGCCCAACCCGTCGAGCAGCAGTCCCCGTTCACGTCCCTCGGCGAGCCTGCGTCGTTCCCCGTCCCCGGACTCAAGGGGCACCACCAGGTGCGCGCCCGCGTCGTCCCCCAGGTACGGCACCCCCGCGCGGCGCAGCGCGCCGGTCAACATCGACCGGCGCTCGGACAGCTCCCGGCGCAGCTTCCGCAGATGCCTGCCGAGGTCACCGTGCCGGGCGAGCTCCACCAGCACCCGCTGCCCCGCCGGGGAGGCGCGGGTACCGGTGACATCGCGGTAGTCGAGCACGGCCGAGGCCACCCCCGGCGGGGCGACCATCCACCCCGCGCCGAGCGTCGGCGTGAGGATCTTGCTCGTGGTGCCGAGGTGGACGACGACGTCCGGGGCGAGCGCGGCCAGCATCGGCAGCGGGGCGACGTCGTAGCGCAGCTCCCCGTCGTAGTCGTCCTCGAACACCAGGAACCCGTCGGCGCGGGCGCGTTCCACCAGGGCGACCCGGCGGGAGGCGCTCATCCGGCAACCCATCGGGTACTGGTGCGCGGGTGAGCAGTACACCGCGGCCACCCCGGGCGGGATGTCGCCGCACCGCAGTCCCTCGCCGTCCACCCCGACCGGCACGACCCGCATCCCCGCGTACCGGAACGCGCGCACGGCGCGCTGGTAGCCGGGTTCCTCCACGGCGACGACGTCGCCCGGACGCAGGGCCGCCGCGGCGATCTCGACGACGGCGGCCGTGGTGCCGCCCGTGGCCAGGACCGACTGGGTGGCGGCGTCGAGTCCCCGGTGCCGCAGCAGGTGCTGGGTGATCACCGACCGGTACTCCGGCAGACCCGCCCGCTGCG
>NZ_KB912477.1:53172-57572 GCF_000383775.1 Saccharomonospora halophila 8 | reverse complement strand
GGAGCCGTGGCGGCGTGGCGCGGGCCCGCCATGCCCCGGATGGGGGCGAAATACTCCGCGCCGACGACGGCGCGGCGGTCCACGTCCGCGCGGGACGGCACGGCACCCGACCGGGCACGCGACGACGACACGGAACTGTGGAACGCGCTCACCGAGGGAGAGGATCCGACGGCACGCGAACGGTGACACCGGTGTTTGTTCCCGGCAGGCACGGCGAATCCGACCCGGAGCCGATGCACGACACCGTGCGGGTTAGCATCGGTCCGGCGGGAAGGGGAAGGTTTTTGTGAGCCACCTTGCGAGTGAATCAACAGTCGTGACTCCCGGTGGGGCCGCCCGGTGAGCGTTCTCGAAGACATCATCTCCGACGTCCGGGCCGATCTCGCGGAACGCGAGGCGGCACTACCGTTCGACGAGCTGAAGCGGCGCACGGAACACGCGCCGGCACCGCGGGACGTGATGGGCTCGTTGCGTGAGTCCGGGATCGGGGTGATCGCCGAGGTCAAGCGGCGCAGCCCGTCCAAGGGCGAGCTGGCCGCGATCCCGGAACCCGCGACGCTGGCGAAGGACTACGAGGACGCGGGTGCGCGGGTGATCAGCGTGCTCACCGAGCGCCGCCGCTTCGGCGGGTCGCTGTCGGACCTCGACGCGGTGCGGGCCGCGGTGGACGTCCCCGTGCTGCGCAAGGACTTCATCGTCAGCCCGTACCAGGTCCACGAGGCCCGGCTGCACGGCGCCGACATGATCCTGCTGATCGCCGCGGCGCTGGAGCAGAGCGCGCTGGTGTCCCTGCTCGACCGGGTGGAGTCGCTGGGCATGACCGCCCTGGTCGAGGTGCACAACGCCGAGGAGGCGGACCGGGCCCTGGAGGCCGGTGCGTCGGTCGTCGGGATCAACGCGCGCAACCTGCACACCCTCGAAGTGGACCGGGACGTGTTCAGCAGGCTGGCCCCGGGACTGCCGATGGACACCTTCAAGATCGCCGAATCCGGTGTGCGCGGCCCCGGGGACCTGATGGCCTACGCGGGCCACGGCGCGGACGCGGTGCTCGTCGGCGAGGGGCTGGTCGCTACCGACGATCCGAAGAACGCGCTGGTCAAGCTCGTCACGGCGGGATCGCACCCGGCATGCCCGAGGCCGAGCCGGTGAGTACGCACCCCACGCCGCCGACCGGACACGACCCGGACCCCCGCGGGCACTTCGGCCCCTACGGGGGGCGGTTCCTGCCCGAGGCGCTCATGGGCGCGCTCGACGAACTGGCCGCCGAGTACGACAAGGCGCGGCAGGACCCGGCGTTCGAGGCCGAGTTCTCCCGGCTGCTGTCCGACTACGCGGGCAGGCCGTCGCGCCTGACCGAGGCACCCCGGTTCGCCGAACACGCGGGTGGGGCCCGGATCTTCCTCAAGCGGGAGGACCTCAACCACACCGGATCTCACAAGATCAACAACGTGCTCGGGCAGGCCCTGCTCACCCGGCGGATGGGCAAGACCCGGGTCATCGCCGAGACCGGGGCGGGCCAACACGGGGTGGCCACGGCCACGGCGTGCGCGCTGCTCGGGCTCGAATGCGTGGTCTACATGGGCGAGCTGGACACGCGGCGGCAGGCCCTCAACGTCGCCCGGATGCGGCTGCTCGGCGCGGAGGTCGTGCCCGTGGCCACCGGCTCGCGCACCCTCAAGGACGCCATCAACGAGGCCCTGCGCGACTGGGTGACCAATGTGGACACCACGCACTACCTGCTGGGTACCGCCGCGGGGGCACACCCGTTCCCGCTGATGGTGCGCAACTTCCACACGGTCATCGGCGAGGAGGCGCGCGCGCAGATCCTCGACGCGACCGGACGGCTGCCCGACGCCGTCGCCGCGTGCGTCGGGGGCGGGTCGAACGCGATCGGCATCTTCCACGGCTTCCTCGACGACACGGATGTGCGGCTGGTCGGGATGGAGCCGGGCGGCAAGGGGCTGGACACCGACCGGCACGGCGCCACCCTGACGAAGGGGAGCCCCGGAACGCTGCACGGTGCCCTGTCGTACCTGCTGCAGGACGACGACGGACAGACCACCGAGGCGTACTCGATCTCGGCGGGGCTCGACTACCCGGGAGTGGGGCCGGAGCACTCCTGGCTCAAGGACAGCGGCCGCGCCGAGTACCGCGCGGTCACCGACGCCGAGGCGATGGACGCCTTCCAGCTGCTGTCGAAGACCGAGGGGATCATTCCCGCGATCGAGTCGGCGCACGCGCTCGCCGGGGCCCTGACCCTCGGCCGCGAACTCGGCGCGGGTGCGACGATCGTGGTCAGCCTGTCCGGCCGCGGGGACAAGGACGTGGACACGGCCGCCCGCTACTTCAACCTCGTGGAGGACGTGTGAGCAGGCTCGACGAGCTGTTCGGCCGGACGAGGGACGAACAGCGTGGTGCACTGGTGGCCTATCTGCCCGCGGGGTATCCGACCGTCGACGGATCGAAGGAGCTCCTGGCCGCCACCCTGGACGCGGGCACCGATCTCGTGGAGGTCGGGGTACCTTACTCCGACCCGGTGATGGACGGGCCCACCATCCAGGCCGCCGCGGACGAGGCGCTGCGAAGCGGCTTCCGGCTCAAGCACCTGTTCGAGGTCGTGGAGTCCGTGGCCGCCCGGGGTGGGCGTGCGGTGGTGATGACGTACTGGAACCCCGTGCACCGCTACGGCGTGGACGCCTTCGCCCGCGACCTCGCCGCGGCGGGCGGACTGGGGATGATCACTCCGGACCTGACCCCGGACGAGGCGCCGGAGTGGGTGACCGCCTCCGACGAGCACGGGCTGGACCGCATCTTCCTGGTGGCGCCGTCCTCGTCGGACGCGCGTCTTGCGCTCACCACGAAGGCCACCACCGGCTTCGTCTACGCGACCGCCGTGATGGGGGTCACCGGTGCGCGGGAGTCGGTCGGCGCGAATGCGGCGGAGCTGGTGCGCCGCACCCGCGCGCACACCGATCTGCCGGTCGGGGTCGGACTGGGCGTCCGTTCGGGGGAGCAGGCCGCTGAGGTGGCGGGATTCGCCGACGCGGTGATCGTCGGCTCGGCCCTGGTGGCGAAGGCGGCCGACGGTCCCACGGCGGTGGCGGAGCTGACCGCCGAACTCGCCGACGGCGTCCGCCGTCCGGCGCACGGGGCGTGATCGGGCCCGAGGCCCCCGTCCCGGCGGTGTGCCCGCGCGCTACGGTGGCCCGGTGACCACCGCCGCGACCACCTTCCTCGCGACCATCCCCAGCCCGGACCGGGGCGTGTGGGAGATCGGCCCGTTCCCCCTGCGGGCGTACGCGCTGTGCATCATCGCCGGCATCGTCGTCGCCATCTGGTGGGGCGAGCGCCGCTGGGTCGCCCGGGGCGGCACCAAGGGCACGATCGTGGACATCGCGGTGTTCGCCGTGCCGTTCGGGCTGATCGGCGGCCGGCTCTACCACGTGCTCACCGACTGGCAGCTCTACTTCGGCGAAGGCCGGGATCCCGTCCGTGCCCTCTACATCTGGGACGGCGGACTGGGCATCTGGGGTGCCATCGCGCTGGGCGCGGTGGGCGCGTGGATCGCGTGCCGCCGCCGGGGGATCCCGCTGCCCGCCGTGGCCGACGCGGTCGCGCCGGGCATCGTCGTCGCCCAGGCGATCGGCAGGCTCGGCAACTACTTCAACCAGGAGCTCTACGGCGGGCCGACGGATCTGCCGTGGGGCCTGGAGATCTACTGCCGCGGCACGGGGGGTGTCCCACCCGCCACCTGCACCCCGGACAACCCGGGGCCGCTGAACGGTGTGGCCGTCAGCGACGTGCCGCTCACCGTGGTGCACCCGACCTTCCTCTACGAGCTGCTGTGGAACCTCGGGGTGGCGCTGCTGGTGGTGTGGGCCGACCGGCGGTTCCGCCTCGGCCACGGGCGGGTGTTCGCCCTCTACGTCGCCGGGTACACGGCGGGCCGGTTCTGGATCGAGCTGATGCGCGCCGACGAGGCGAACGAGATCCTCGGCCTCCGGGTCAACGTGTGGACGTCGATGCTGGTCTTCGCCGGGGCGGTGACGTACGTCCTGCTGGCCGGTCGGCGCGGCCCCCGGGAGGCGCCGGAGACACTGCGCAGCCCCGACGACGACCGGAACGACGGTGATCGGGACGACGACCGGAACAACGGCGACGACCGGAGCGACCGGGGGGACAGCGACGCCCTCGTGGATCGTGGCGGGGACACGGGGGGCTCCACGCACGCCGGGGACACCGCACGCACCGGGGACCCCGGCGGTGGAGCGGTCCGGGACGCCCGACCCGACGACGGGTCCTGAAGCCGGCCTGATCCGGGGACCTCGTCGGCTCGCCCGGGCAGGGGACCGTGGACGCTCAGCCGGCGCGGTCGCCGGGCCCGCCACCGTGGCCCCGGA
>NZ_KB912477.1:49633-53072 GCF_000383775.1 Saccharomonospora halophila 8 | reverse complement strand
CCGCGCCCGCCCCGGCCAGCGCCGCACCGACGACCGCGGCGAGCAGCACCCGGGGCGCGCGCAACTGCCACACGATCGCCGCCTCCCGCTCCGACAACGGGGAGACGCCCCCGGTGAGCTGGGCGACGATCTCGGCGAGTACCCGCTGCCCGCCGAGTTCACCGGATCCGACGACGATCGCGAACACGACCACGGCGAGCAGGGTGAGCACGAACAGCCCCACGGTCCGCACGCGCAGGCGGGTGGTCCCGGCCCGAGACGTCGGCGGGCGAGTGCCCCTCCCGGCGCCGGCCACGGCCGGGGCGCCCGGAGGGGTGTCGGTGTCGATCCGCCGTCGGAGCACGGTCATCCGTGCGTCCGGCGCACCGCGTCCGAGACGGTGCGGACGAACTCGACCAGCCTCGGTCCCCAGCGGGAGGCGAGGTCGTCGTCGACGCCGACGACCCGGTCCCGCTCGACGGCGGTGAGGGTGTCCCACCCCGGCCGCTGCGCGACCGTGTCCGCATCCTGCCCGCAGCACCGGGTGTCGGCGAGCACGATCAGGTCCGGGTCGGCCTCCAGGACCCGCTCGGCGGACAGCTGCGGATAGCCCCCGTGCGCCCCGGGGTCTCCCTGATCGGCGATGTTGGTCAGGCCGAACCGGTCGTAGACCCGCCCGATGAAGGTCGTCGAGGTCACGCTGTGCAGCTGGGGGCTGAGTTCGTGGTAGTAGCTCAGCTCCCCGGCCCGTTCCGGGGCCGCGGCGACGAGCCCGTCGATCTCGGCCGCGGTCTCCTCGGCCAGCTCGGCCCCGGCCCCGGCGTGGCCGGTGGCCCTGCCCACCAGTTCGAACTGGTGATACATCCCGTCCAGTGTCCCCGGTGCGGGCAGGACCAGGGTCTCGATCCCGGTCTCGGCGAGGGAGTCGGCGAGCGTGCCGTCCCGGTCCGACTGGACGATCACCAGGTCGGGGTCGTGCCCCGCGATCGACTCGGGATCCGGGTTGAGCCCGGACAGGTCGGTCCGCGGCGCCTGCTCGGGGTGGGTCGACATCTCGTCGACGGCGACCACCTGTTCGCCCGCACCCACCGCGTACAGCGTCTCGGTCGTGGACGGGGACAGGGACACGATGCGGTCGGGCCGCTGGTCCAGTGTGACCGCCGGGGCCCCCTCGGGGCGCAGTTGCACGGGGAAGTCCCCGGAGTCCCCCGCAGGGGCGGATTCGGCCTGTTCCCGTTCGGCGCAGGCGGTCAGGGACAGGACCAGCAACAGCGGCAGCAACAACCGTCTGACAGACAAGAGCGGACCTCGGTCTCTCGGTCCGGCGCCGGAGGCCGCGCCGGACCGCTTCCGCGGTCGCGGACGCCGCCACCTCTGCGCCGGAGGCGGATGGCGTCGGCACGGACGGGAGGCGACCTGGCTCGGGCCCGGTCGGACCGTGTCTCCACGGCACACCGTCGGCCCATCACAGTTGCGGCACAGCGCCGGAATCCCACCGGACTTCGCTCCCGCCCGCGTCGGCCAGGACGGTACCAGCCCGGACGGCGCCGCCCCGGGGTACTGCTCGGCGGAGGCCGCCGCCGGCCCGCGTCCCGCCGTCGGTGGTCGTCCGCGGAAGACCCGGTCGGGTGGGCGTTGTCACAGAAGGTCCCGGCGCGGTCACCGGCGCCCCGCGACCGTGGCGGGGCGCCGGTTCGTATGCTGGGGATCGTGAACTGGACCGTGGATGTCCCCGTCGACACGTTGCCCTCGCTTCCGCCGTTGCCCACCGAGCTGCGCAGGCGGCTGGACGACGCGCTCTCCCGCCCCGCCGCGCAACAGCCGGAGTGGCCCGACCCGGACGGCCTCTCCCGGGTGCGCGCCGTGCTGGAGAGCGTGCCTCCGGTCACCGTGCCCGCCGAGATCGACCGGCTGCGGGAGCGGCTGGCGATGGTGGCCCGTGGGGAGGCCTTCCTGCTCCAGGGTGGCGACTGCGCGGAGACGTTCGAGTCGAACACCGAGCCGCACATCCGGGCGAATCTGCGCACACTGCTGCAGATGGCGGTCGTGCTCACGTACGGCGCGAGCCTGCCGGTGGTCAAGCTCGGCCGGATCGCCGGGCAGTACGCCAAGCCGCGGTCCAACAACACCGACGCGCTCGGCCTGCCGGTGTACCGGGGTGACATCGTCAACTCGCTGGCGCCCGACCCGCAGCTGCGCATCCCGGACCCGGGGCGCATGATCCGCGCCTACGCGAACGCGGGCGCGGCGATGAACCTGGTGCGGGCGCTGACCGGCGCGGGCATGGCCGACCTCACCCGCGTGCACGACTGGAACAAGGACTTCGTGCGCACCTCGCCCGCGGGGGAGCGGTACGAGGCACTGGCCTCCGAGATCGACCGGGGACTGCGGTTCATGTCGGCCTGCGGGGTCAGCGACAGCTCGCTGCACTCCACGGAGATCTTCGCCGGGCACGAGGCGCTGCTGCTGGACTACGAGCGGGCGCTGCTACGGCTCGACGACCCGGAGTCCGCGGAGCCGCAGCTGTACAACCTCTCCGCGCACTACCTGTGGATCGGGGAACGCACGCGCCAACTCGACGGTGCGCACATCGCCCTCGCCGAGCTGCTCGCGAACCCGATCGGGGTGAAGATCGGTCCCACGACCACGCCCGAGCAGGCCGTGGAGTACGTCGAACGGCTCGACCCGCGCAACGAGCCGGGCAGGCTGACGCTGATCTCCCGGATGGGTAACGGCAAGGTGCGCGAGGTGCTGCCCGCGATCGTCGAGAAGGTCGAGGCGTCCGGACACAAGGTGATCTGGCAGTGCGACCCGATGCACGGCAACACCCACGAGTCGTCCAACGGCTACAAGACCCGGCACTTCGACCGCGTCGTGGACGAGGTGCAGGGCTTCTTCGAGGTGCACCGGCAGCTCGGGTCCTACCCCGGTGGGATCCACGTGGAGCTGACCGGTGAGGACGTCACCGAGTGCCTCGGTGGGGCGCAGGACATCTCCGACCTCGACCTCTCCGGCCGGTACGAGACGGCGTGCGACCCGAGGTTGAACACCCAGCAGTCGCTGGAGCTGGCCTTCCTCGTCGCCGAGATGCTGCGCGCCTGATCCGCGCCTGATCCGCGCCTGATCCGCCGGGCCGGCCGGGCTCACGGGCGGCGATGGTACAGCGCCGACAGTGACTTGGTCACCGCGTCGGACAGCGCGTCCACGTCGTCGACGGCGTCCGCGTTGACCTGCAGCCCGACGTGCAGGCCGGAGCGGTAGGGTGCCGCCGCGATGCCGAGGGACTGGTGCGGGGCCAGCGGCACGAACGGGTAGACGTCCCGGAGCGGAGCGCCGGCCAGGCTCATCGGCAGGCCGGGCAGGCCGACGCTGGTCACCACGGTGTCGAACAGCAGCGGCGCTGCGTGTCCGACCCCGCGGGCGGCGAGCCGGTGCAGCCCGCACGGCATCCGTCCGGCCA
>NZ_KB912477.1:46312-49533 GCF_000383775.1 Saccharomonospora halophila 8 | reverse complement strand
GCACGTCCCGGTCACTGCGGTCGGTGAGGTAGTCCAGGGCCGCGAGGAGCTGGTCACCGCGGCTGCCGGGCTGGTCGTAGCGGGTGTTGGTGTCGATGGTGAACACCACGAAGCCCTGCGAGGCCAGCCGTGGACCGTACCAGCTCATGCTGCTTTCCCCGGCGGTGAAGCCCGGGGAGATCGCCACACCGCCGAAGGTCTCGGTGGTGCGGGACGGATAGTAGATGGTGCCTCCGCCGAAGCCGGAGACCAGCGACGACACGTTCTCCTCGTCGACGGAGTAGGGACCGCGCCGGTCCTCGATGCTGTCCTCGGTGGGGTCCGGCCCGCGTTCGTACGGATTGCCCTGGGCACTGGCGACACCCGCTCCCGCCACACCACCGGTGAGGGCGAGGGCGGCGGTGACGACGCCCAGTGTCCGCCTGAACCGGCCGCGGGCCGCGGTGCCCGACTGCACTCGGGTTCGCACGTTGTCGACTCCTCTCGTGAGAACCACCCGACGTCTCGGCCGCCGGGTGTGTTCGCTTCGTCACGAACGGTTCCGAGTATCGACACCGGGTGCCGAATCGGGCATCGGTGAAATCGCCGGGATCCTCCCGGTCACCGGGTGGAACCGGGGAAAACCGGGACGGCCGATTCCGCGGATTCGCCACGCACAGCCCGAGGGGCGGTGCGCGACCGGTATCGGGCCGCGCACCGCCCCTTGGGCTGCGGAATCGAAAAGGTTCACCCCGTGGGTCAGAACGGGCAGGTGGAGCGGTACTCCTCGACGTCGGAGAACAGCCCGTCGTCGGGGCCGGGGCAGAGGAACTGCGTGTAGCGGGTGTCGTTGTCGACGAACCGCTTCAGCCACGAGATGCTGTACTTGGCGATCGTGGTGTCGGACGTGTTCGGGGCGAAGTGCGTGGCTCCGGCGAGTTCCAGGTAGGCCTTGTCCAGCGAGCCGGACAGGCTCTCGTAGAACGGCTCGGAGTGCGACGACACGGAGGCGACGCTGTCGTTCTCGGCGCCGATGATGAAGGTGGGCACGGTCACCTCGCCCCAGGTCTTGTCCAGGTTCCACGGGGTGAGTGGGATGGACGCCTGCAACGACGGCCGGTCGGCGGTGGCCTCCAGGGAGCCGCCGCCGCCCATGGAGTGGCCCATCACGGCGAGCCGGTCCGGGTCGATCCGGTCTCGCACGTCCCGGTCACTGCGGTCGGTGAGGTAGTCCAGGGCCGCGAGGAGCTGGTCACCGCGGCTGCCGGGCTGGTCGTAGCGGGTGTTGGTGTCGATGGTGAACACCACGAAGCCCTGCGAGGCCAGCCGTGGACCGTACCAGCTCATCGTGCTCTGTCCGGCGGTGTAGCCGGGGGAGACGGCCACGGCGCCGAAGGTCTCGCTGGTGCCGGTGGGGTAGTAGATGGTGCCCCCGCCGAAGCCGGAGACCAGCGACGACACGCTGTCCTCGTCGACCGAGTAGGGGCCGCGCGGCGCCTCGATGCTGTCCTCGGTGGGGTCCGGCCCGCGTTCGTACGGATTGCCCTGGGCACTGGCGACACCCGCTCCCGCCACACCACCGGTGAGGGCGAGGGCGGCGGTGACGACGCCCAGTGTCCGCCTGAACCGGCCGCGGGCCGCGGTGCCCGACTGCACTCGGGTTCGCACGTTGTCGACTCCTCTCGCGAGAACCACCCGGCGTCTCGGCCGCCGGGTGCGTTCGCGCTGTGACGAACGGCGTTGATTCTCGGGGCGAGGTGGCCGGGTCGACATCGGTGAAATCACCGGTACCTACGCGCTGGTAGGTAAGCGGCCCGGGTCAACGGTCACCGGGACGGTCAGCGGTAGAGCCTGGTCAGTTCCACCCGCGAGCGGAGGTCGAGCTTGGCGAAGATGTTGCGCAGGTGGTGGTCGACCGTCCGGTGACTGATGTAGAGCCGTGCGGCGATCTCCCGGTTGGTGGCCCCTTCGGCCACGAGTGCGGCGATCTGCTCCTGCTGCGGGGTGAGGTCGCCGAGCCCACCGGGGCCGCCGTGCCCCCTCGGTGTCGCGGCCTCCGCCGAGGTACGTCCCGCCCGACCCGGATGGCCGCACGCCCGCAGCTCCCGCGAGGCGCGGTCCACCCAGTGGCGGGCGCCCAGCTCGTCGAAGATCTGCACCGCCTCCCGGAGCACCTCCCTGGCCTGCCTGGGCTTGCGGTTGCGGCGCAGCCGCGCCGCGTACAGCATCTCCGTGCCCGCCAGGTCGTGCGGGGAGTCCGCCTCCCGGTGCAGCCGCATCGCCTCGGTGAAGTGCTCGTGGGCCTCCCCTTCGTGCTGGGCCAGCAGCGCCCGGCACCGGTGCGCCAACGCGATGCGGCCCGTGCCGCCGGTGGTCGTGGCCCACCGCTCGAACGCGGTCAGCGCCCCGTACGCGGCCTCGCGCTCCCCCGCAGCGGACGGCGGCCTCCACGAAGTGTGGCACGGCCATCACCCGGATCGGCGAACAGTGCCGCGACTGCCCGAGCGACATGCGACGGAACCGGTCGAGTGCCTCGGCCGGCCGGTCGTGGGCCAGGTCGACACACGCCGCCGCCCAGGTGCCCAGCGCTCCGGGCCTGCTCAGCCCGCGTTCGACGTAACCCGCGGACGCGGCGGCCAGCCGCAGCCCGGCGGTCTCCTGATCACCCTGGAGGGCGGCCAGCATCGCCAGCACGGTCAGGTGGTCCACCGCCGAGTTGGACTGGCCCAGCGACTCGGCCAGCTGCAGGGCCTCCAGCGAAGTCGCCGTGGCGGTGGCCAGTTGTCCGGACAACATCTCCGACATCGCCACGTAGATCATCGACCACGGCACCTCGGCCAGCTCTCCCCGCGCCCGCGCCGAGGTCACCGCCTGCACGGCGAGGGTGCGGGCCCGGGGAGCCTCACCGAGGGTGAAGGCGGCCTGGCTGGCCAGTGTCTTCGCGGACGGGTCGAGTGTGGCGTCCCCGAGGTCGACGACCCGCCGCAGCGGCTCGGCGGCGTCGTGGTGGCGGCCGCTGAAGGTCGCCGACATCGCCGCGAAGTGCTCCAGCACCACCCGGGTCGCGGGCAGTTCGTCGAACGCGCGGATCCGGGCCGCGTCCTGCGCCATGGCGCAGTAGCGGGCGTTGTCCCCGGCCACGAAGCTGGCCTCGCCCGCCAACATCAGCGTCGTGGCGGCCAGCCGCCGGTGCTCGGGAACCAGCCTGCGGGCGGTGCTGATCAGTTCGGCCGCCGCGACGG
>NZ_KB912477.1:43344-46212 GCF_000383775.1 Saccharomonospora halophila 8 | reverse complement strand
ACTGAGCGGCGGAACCGGTTACTTCGAGACGCTGGTGGCCGGGGCGGACCGGGTCGGGGACGTGCCGGATTCCCTGCGTGCGGACCTCCGGCACGCCGCGCACACCGCTCAGGAGGCCTACGCCGAGCTCGCCGGGTTCCTGCGCGCCGAGCTCGCCCCCGAGGCGCCCACCACCGACGCCGTCGGCGAGGACACCTACCGGTTGTGGTCCCGCTACTTCCTCGGTGCCGACCTCGACCCGCGGGAGGCCTACGAGTGGGGGTGGCAGGAGTTCACCCGCATCGAGCGGGAGATCGCCGAGGTCGCCGGCCGTATCCGGCCGGGGGCGACGCCCGCCGAGGCCGCCGAGGCGCTCGACGCCGACGAGCGCTACCGCGTGCGCGGACAGGACGCGCTGCGCGAGTGGATGCAACGGCTGTCCGACGACGCTCTCACGGCGCTGCGCGGGTCGCACTTCGAGATCCCGGACGCGCTGATGGGCCTTCAGTGCCGGATCGCCCCGCCCGGCGGGCCGGTCGGGGCCTACTACACCGGGCCGAGCGAGGACTTCTCCCGGCCGGGTCGGATGTGGTGGTCCGTGCCCGCCGACCGGACGGAGTTCTCCACGTGGCGGGAGGCCACGACGGTCTACCACGAGGGGGTGCCGGGGCACCATCTGCAGATCGCGACAGGGGTGCACGAGGCGTCGCTGAACCGGTTCCAGCGTCTGCTGGCGCTCACCTCCGGGCACGCCGAGGGGTGGGCGCTCTACGCCGAGCGGCTGATGCGCGATCTCGGCTTCCTCACCGACGACGGCAACCTGCTCGGGATGCTGGACGCGCACCTGTTCCGGGCCGCGCGGGTGATCGTCGACATCGGGATGCACCTCGGACTCGAGATCCCGGCGGGAACCGGCTTCCACGAGGGCGAGCGCTGGACCCCCGACCTGGGTCTGGAGTTCATGCTCACCCGCACGATCACCGATGCGGACCACGTGCACGACGAGATCGACCGGTATCTCGGCTGGCCGGGGCAGGCCCCGGCCTACAAGCTGGGGGAACGGTTGTGGCTCGACGCCCGGGAGGACGTCCGGCGTCGCCGCGGGGACGCCTTCGACCTCAAGGACTTCCACACCCGGGCCCTGCGGATGGGCGGGATGGGGCTGGACACCCTGCGCACGCAGTTGATGGCGGACACCTGAGGCGGGGGCCGTGGGAGGAACCGCGACACCACGCCGGTCGGTGGTGACCTTCCACGGCAACCTCGCTCACTCCCCGCTCAGCCGCACCGCCTCCTGCTCGTCGGCGCGCTGGAGCACCGCGAACGGCGTCGCGGTCCCGTCCCGGATCACCCGCTTCAGCTCCGCGCGCCGGGCGATGAGCAGACCGAGCGACAGGACGCCGTAGACGACGCTCAGCACGGCGATGACGATGCGGTCCTGTTCCTCGGGCAGCGCGATGCTGGTGCCGAACTGGATGAGGAACAGCACCAGCAGCGTGGTGGCCCAGCGGGCGGTCATGGTGAGCGTGAGCAGGATGCAGACCGCGAACAGCGACTGCGCCGCCGTGATCAGCAGCTCGAAGCGCTGGTGCAGATCGATCGGCAGGCCGTCGAACGAGACCGACGACAGCGCGAACACGACCGGGATCGTGCCCACCAGCAGGGTCCACTGGTTGACCTTGCTGGACAGCAGCGTGCCCAGGGCCGAGCTGGCATGCAGTTTCCAGGCGAACAGACAGGCCACGATCAGCTCGGGCGACTCGCTGGCCAGTGGTGCGACCCATTGCACGAGCAGGAAGTGGTCGATGCCGAGTTCGGTGCCGGTGTGCACGAGGTTCTCGGCGAAGTGTTCCGCCGTGGCGAGGATGACCACGGCCGCGTAACCGAACATGAGCCCGTAGAGCCAGCGCCGCGGGCGTGCCGGTCGGGTGCCGACCCACGCCGACGTGCCCGTGAGCTCGGGCTCCTCCACCGGTGCCTTGGCCAGGCGCCAGGCGTACAGCACGAACAGCGACACCAGCACCGCCGCGTCCACCAGGGTCAGCGAGTCCCGCAGCGGGAAATGCAGCGAGTACACCGTCGCGGCACCGAGGAAGAACACCTCGGCCGACATCCGCCGCGGCAGGCGCACCCACCCGACGTGTGCGGAGGCGCTGTGCGCGCCGCCCCGGCGCCGTGCCCGCACGACCGCGAGCGTGGCCACGAGCACCACGAGCGGCCAGCCGATCCCCACCAGGATCCGGTTGGCACCGGTCATGTTGGCCAGCGCCAGTGAACACGGATTGGCTCCTTCCGTGTCCGGCAGGCAGTGCCCCTGTTCGGCGTTGATGATCCCCGCCCGCATCGTGAACACGAAGTCCACGGCGTACTCCGGCAGCACCGCCAGGAAGGCCAGCAGGGCGAGCGCGAGCCCGCCGTTGATGTCGACCTGGGCGGCCTCGGCGGCCCAGGACAGCAGGAAGGCCGCGCCGATGATCGCGATGCCGTAGATCACCGCTGCCAGCGGGGCCGCGACCGCGGGGTGCGGCAGCCCGAGGTAGTCGGCGCCCCCGAGGTAGAGACCGGGCAACGAGATCAGTGCGGCCGTGGGGAGCTGGGGCGGTAGGTGGGGGGCGGTGTCCGGCACCCGGGCAATGTTCCCACGGTCCACAAGATCGAAACTCTACGGCACGACACCCCGGGGGCGGGGCTATCCTCCAGGACGTGTCCCCTCGGTCCGGACGGGCCGATCCGCCGACGACACGCCGGAGGATTCAAGTGCCCGTGGCCCGGCTCCGTTCGTCCGACCCCGCCGTGGCCACGGTGGGCCTGCTCGCCGCCGGGGTGCTGTGGGGGACCGGCGGTCCGGCGGGCTCGGTTCTGGCCGGGGCGGCCGGTCTGCATCCGCTC
>NZ_KB912477.1:39839-43244 GCF_000383775.1 Saccharomonospora halophila 8 | reverse complement strand
GCGCGACCGCCACCGCCGCCGGGCAGGCGGTGACGGACGGACCCGCGGTGACGGACGGACCCGCGGTGCGGTGTGGGGGAGCCGGGCCGGAACGGGGCCGGAGGACGTGATGCGGGCAGGCACCCGGACCGATCACGGGCGGATGCTCGACGCACTCGACCACGAGGTGGAGCTTCTGGTGCGGACGGCGGACGCGGTACCGCCGGAGACGGTCGTGCCCACGTGTCCGGGATGGACGGTCGGGGAGGTCGTCCGGCACGTGGGAAGCGTCGCGCGGGCCGCCTCCGGGTGGCTCCGGGAGGGGCAGGCACCCCGGCACTGGCGGAGGGCCCCGGCCGCGGGACAGACGCCGCAGGCCTACCTCCGGGACGGGGTGTCCGCGCTCCGGGACCTGCTCGCCGCGCACGGGCCCGCCGAGCCCGCGGCCACGTGGTGGGACACCGACCGCACGTTCGGGTTCTGGCGCAGACGCATGCTGCACGAGGTGACCGTGCACCGCGTGGACGTGGAACACGCCGCGGGGCCGGCGCCGTCCCCGATCGCCGACGAGGTCGCCGTGGACGGGGTGGACGAGGCGGTGAACCTGTGGTTCGGCCACCGGCTGCGGCGGATGGGGGTCACCGGCACCAGACCGGCCGCGGTGGCGGTGGACACGGCGGGGCACAGGTGGCTCACCCACGCCGGACCCGACGGGGCCGTGGTCGTCCGCGGGGACGGTGCTCCGGGCGGACCGGACGACCGCGTCGACGCGGTCGTGTCCGGCGCCGCCACCCGGGTCTACCTGTGGTTGTGGGGCAGGGAGGGGCCCGGTTCGGTCACCGTCGACGGCGACGACGACGCCGTCGCCCAGATGTGGGCACTCCTGCGGCTGGCCACGCGCTGAGGCGTCCGGTGCCCCTCGCCTTTCCGGTGGTGTAACACAACCCGGCCGTGTCCGGCGCGACCTGACGTGGACGCAATGTCGATGTCGTCGACGCGCAACACCGGTCCGGCAGGGTGCCGGGTATGGACAGGAACACGGACCACGGGGCCCCTTTCCCGCCGACGGACGGTCACCCCGCGCGGCAACTCGCGGCCACGCCCGCGTGGCGGGTGCGCATCCGGATGGACGATGACCCGGGAGCCCTCGCCCGTGTGGCGGGCAGGCTCGCCGATCTGGAGTGCAACATCCTCGGACTGGGGGTGTTGCCGGTCCCGGGTGGGGTGCTCGACGAGATCGTCGTCCGCCCCGCCATCGGCCTGCCCCCGGGACATCTTCTCCGTGCCGTGGAGGACGAAGGGTACGAATGCGTCGGGATCACCGAGGCCGACGTGCACGACCTCGTCGACCCGGTCACCGCGGCACTGGGCACGGCGGCCCGGATGCTCGCCGGGCCCGGCCCGCATCACGGCACCCGGCCGGTGCTCGACGCCGTCTCCGCGCTCATCTGGCCCGCCCGGGTGGCCGTCGTCTCCGCGGACGTTGCGGAGGCGGACCGGACCGACGGGGGGCACCGTGCCGTCCTGCCGGACCGCTCCGGACGGATGCTCGTCCTGAGCCGGGTGTGGGCACCGTTCACGCAGCTGGAGCTCGCCCGTGTGTGCGCGTTGCTCGACCTGGTCGACGCGGCCCGTGGTGAGTTCCCGGCACACTCCGCCGCGGGCCGGGACGGCACTCAGCAGGTGACCGAGACGTCCACGCCACTGCGGAACGAGACGTGTACGTGATCCATGTGGTTCGCCGTGGCACTGCCGCGGTCGGCCATCGCCGACCACCCGGCACCGTGGTTGATGCGCTGACGCCAGATGACGTACTTGACCCCGAACTCGTCGCGGTGCTCGACCAGGTGGTCGGCCAGCGCGTTGCCGGTGGGCACGTCCACCATGAGGTCGAGGGCCAGTCCGGCGGGATGGTCACTGGGGTTCGACCGGGGTGCCCGGCCACCCACCGAGTCGACGGAGAACCGCTCCAGCAGATGGTTGCCGACCTGTGCGACGTGGGAGACGGTGCCCTCCAGCTCGGTCGGGCACGACTCCACCGTGGTCTCGGCCTCGGTGGTCGCGGCGACGTCCGTGGTCTCCTCTGGGGCCTCCCCGGTCGTCTCCGGTTCCGCGGAGGTGGTCGACGTGGTGGTCGTGCTCTTCGTGGTGGTCGTGCTCTCCGGAGTGCTCGACGTGGGGTCGGTCGACCGGGACCGGGACGGGGTGGACGGCGGGGCCGGTAGACCGGCGGCGACCGCGGCCACCGCCGTGGTGCGGTCCTTCGCCGGCGGTGCGGTGCCCGTCAGAGCCATGGTGCCGACCAGTGCGGTGGCGGCGAGGAGTCCGACCGCCGTGGGTGTGGCCCACGGCCTCCGTGGTTTGGCGCGGTGTCGACCAGCCATCTTTCCCTCATTCCGGTGACGGCGATGGCGGTCAGATTAAGAACCGGCAACGAAAGTGTCACGACGGAGTGGCGACGGACACAGATCAAAATCACCGCTGATCACGGCGGGTGTCAGTCCTATACGGACCAGAACCAGTCGTGCCGCCGCGCCTCGCGGAACGCCTGCCGCCGCCGGTCCGTCGTGAGCCGGTCCAGATACAGCACACCGTCGAGGTGGTCCACCTCGTGTTGCAGACACTGCGCCAGCACACCGGTCCCCTCCACGGTGACCGGCTCGTTGTCGAGGTCGACACCACGCACGACGGCCCGGCGTGCCCGCTCGGTCGGGAACCTCAGCTCCGGCACGGACAGACAGCCCTCGTCGAGCAGGTGGGTCTCCTCGGACACCTCGACCAGGACCGGGTTGAGCACGTATCCCACGGCGTCGTCGACCCGGTAGCTGAACGCGCGCAGGCCCACGCCGATCTGCGGCGCGGCCAGCCCCGCCCGGCCCGGCAGTCCGACGGTGTCGAGCAGATCGTCCACCAGTGCCTTCGTGGTCCGGTCGAACGTGGTGACCGGGCCGGCCACCGTCTTCAGCACCGGGTCACCGAAATAGCGCAGGTCACGTACCGTCATGGGGAGTCTCGTCCTTTCCTGGTCGCGCTCACCCTAGCCCGCCGGGACGGCGCAGGTTCACGCCCGCAGCCGCAGCCCCGCCGGGGTCGCGCGGAACCCCACCTCCCGCAGCACCTCCGCGAGACCGGAGGTCAGTGCGCGCTCCCCGTCGGCCTTCTGTACCTGCAACCGGCCGAGCCAGCCGTCCCGCACCGCCGCGGACAGCGCCGTCGCCGCCGCGTGCAACGTCGCACGATCCTCGGTGAACGACAGCAGCGACCGGCCGCCCCGCTCGACGTAGAGCGCGGGGACACCGTCCACCAGCACGGCCAGCGCCCCCGCCTTACGGGCGGGCCGGTGCTTCGTGTCGCCGAGCACCGTGGGCCACGGCAACGCCGCACCGTACGGCTGGGCCGGGTCGGCCGCCGCCAGCACCACGGCCT
>NZ_KB912477.1:21414-39739 GCF_000383775.1 Saccharomonospora halophila 8 | reverse complement strand
GCTGGTCGGCTCGGCGATCGGCGTGGTCGCGATCGGGCTGGGTGTCGGGGCGGTCCTGTGGCTCACCGCCGGGCCCACGGTGACCACCTACACCGCGGCCGAGTGCGCCGAACCGGGCAGTGTGGACGCGCAGGGTTTCACCGGGTGCCTGCGCCAGCTCGCGGGAACCCTGCCGGAGGGTGCGGACTGCGAACCGGGTACGGGGACCGGCCCCGCGGCCGCCGCGGTCGACGGAGCGGAACTCGGCGCGAGCGTGACCTGTTCCGCCCCGGGACTGCCGGGTGCGCAGATCACGTATCTGCACGGCGGTGCCGACGGCGCGGTCGAGCGGTCCACCCAGAGCCTGCTGACCCGGACGGGCGGCCTCCAGCAGGTCCGCGCGGATTGGCGGGGCAACGCGCTCGACGGCAGCTACGCCGCGGCGGCCGGGAGAACCGCGTCGGTGCTGGTGTTCACCGTGCGGGACCGACCGGTGGCCGGATTCGTGTACCAGCTCGACGTCGACGGGGACGGCGAGCCGACCTCGCCCGACGCGATGGCCGACTACTTCGAGCGCACCGTGCAGCCCGGTGAGTGACCGGCTCCGCCCCGCGGGCCGGGCGGCGGTCCGGGCGTCACTTCCGCCGGTTGTTGCGCACCGTGATGATCAGAACGATCAGCGCGGACGCCACGACGGCGATCGCGGCGATCCGCAGAGCCAGTGAGCCCAGCTCGGACGCTTCCTGTGCGAGCAGCATGCCCTCACCGTACGGCGGGGGCCGGGACCCTGCCGCAGCCGGACTACCCTGGAACCGATGCGGATCACGGTTTTCCGGCGGCTGATGGCCGAGGAGTTCGGGGCCGCGCGGGCCGAGACGCTGTCCGCCGACCACGTCCTCAGCGGCCTCGGCGGGCGCACGATCGAGCGGGCCCTGGACGAGGGGGTCTCCCCGAAGGAGATCTGGCGTCAGGTGTGCGCGGAGTTCGACATCCCCGCCGAACGGCGCTGACCGGCCCCGCCGGCACCGTTCCCGCGCTCCGTGGTGCCGGTGGTGGGTGGAGAGAAGCGAAAGAGCTTACCATGCCGGTGTGTCGATTCGACGTCGAACAGGTGTTCGGCTAGGGTGTTGTCCACAGGCAGTCGTCGGTCCACAACGTGGCGGTCGTGGCGTCGAAACTGTCGGACGGGCCCCGTACCGTCGGACCCGACACCACGCCTTCCGGGGTGACGCCACACGGCCGTCCGGCCTCTTCCGGGTACCGGGGCGGGGACGGCAGCCAAACAGCCAGCAGTCAATGAGGTGGATTCCATGCCAGCAGCGCCGGACAAGGGCAAGGCACTCGATCTCGCCATCGCGCAGATCGACAAACAGTTCGGCAAGGGCTCGGTGATGCGGCTCGGCGAGGACAACCGGCCGCCGGTCGAGGCCATCCCGACCGGAGCCATCGCGCTGGACATCTCCCTCGGCGTGGGCGGGCTGCCCAAGGGACGTGTGGTCGAGGTGTACGGGCCGGAGTCCTCCGGTAAAACGACGGTCGCCCTGCACGCCGTCGCCAACGCGCAGAAGGGCGGGGGCATCGCGGCGTTCATCGACGCCGAGCACGCCCTGGACCCGGAGTACGCGAAGGTGCTCGGCGTGGACACCGACGCCCTGCTGGTCTCCCAGCCGGACACCGGGGAACAGGCGCTGGAGATCGCGGACATGCTGATCCGCTCCGGCGCCCTGGACGTCGTCGTGATCGACTCGGTCGCCGCGCTGGTGCCCCGGGCCGAGATCGAGGGCGAGATGGGCGACTCGCACGTGGGGCTGCAGGCCCGCCTGATGAGCCAGGCACTCCGCAAGATCACCGGCGCACTGCACAATTCCGGAACCACCGCCATTTTCATCAACCAACTCCGCGAAAAAGTCGGTGTGATGTTCGGATGTTTCAATTACTCCACACGGGTGACCCTGGCCGACGGAAGTCAGGAGAAGATCGGGAAGATCGTCAACCAGAAACTCCCGGTCGAGGTCCTCTCGTACGATCCGGACGCGGACCGTGTCGTTCCGCGCAAGGTCGTCGACTGGTTCGACAACGGGCCGGCGGAGGAATTCCTCCAGTTCACGGTGGAGAAATCCGGAGGGAACGGACGCGCCCAGTTCGCCGCGACGGAGAACCACCTCGTCCGGACGCCCGGCGGGTGGCGGCACGCGGGTGAGTTGACCCCGGGCGACCGGGTGATGGCGAACGAGAAGGAAGTCCTGTCGGAACAGCAGTGGCAGTTGGTGCTCGGGTCCCTGATGGGCGACGGGAGCATCTCCCCGAATCGGCATGACCGTTCGGGCGTACGGTTCCGGATGGGGCACGGTGCGCAGCGGACGGAATACCTCGATTGGAAGGTGTCGCTGCTGGGTAATGTTTCCTGCACGAGGTCCGCGAACGACAAGGGCGCCTCGTTCGCGGATTTCACGCCACTTCCGGAGTTGGCCGAGATCCGCCGCGCCGTCTACTTCGGTGACGGCAAGAAGCACCTATCTTGGGACTACCTGAAGGCGCTGACTCCGTTGGCGCTCGCGGTCTGGTACCTGGACGACGGCAGTTTCACGATGCGCTCGAAGGGTGTGCAGCAACGCACCGAAGGGGGCAGCGGCCGGATCGAGATCTGTGTCGAGGCGATGGGAACCGACACCAGGACCCGGCTGCTCGACCACCTCCGGGACAGCTACGACCTCGACGTCCAGCTCGGTTACCGCGGCGCCCGGGGAATGGCGGTCCTGCGCTTCTCGACGGCGGCGACCGAGCGGTTCCAGGAGATGATCGCCCCGTACGTGCCGACGTCGATGGAGTACAAGCTGCTGCCCCGGTTGCGGGGGCGGTGCTCCGTTCAGCCTGAGTTCGCCGAGCCACGAATGCGGCCGACGCCCGCCCGGGTCCTCGACATCCACACGAAGCCGGCGACCCGGTCCATGCACCGCTTCGACATCGAGGTCGAAGGGAACCACAACTATTTCGTCGACGGGGTCATGGTGCATAACAGCCCCGAGACGACGACCGGTGGGAAGGCGTTGAAGTTCTACGCCTCCGTGCGGCTGGACGTGCGCCGGATCGAGACGCTGAAGGACGGCGGTGAGCCGGTCGGCAACCGCACCCGGGTGAAGGTGGTCAAGAACAAGGTCGCCCCGCCGTTCAAGCAGGCCGAGTTCGACATCCTCTACGGCGTCGGGATCTCCCGCGAGGGTTCGTTGATCGACATGGGGGTGGATCACGGCTTCGTGCGCAAGTCCGGTGCCTGGTACACCTACGAGGGCGACCAGCTCGGTCAGGGCAAGGAGAACGCGCGCCGGTTCCTCCGGGACAACCCGGACGTCGCGAACGAGATCGAGAAGCGGATCAAGGAGAAGTTGGGCGTCGGGGCCGCCAAGGCCGAGGCCGAGTCGACGGACGAGCCGGCGTCGGCCGAGTTCTAGGGACCGGCCGCTCATGGCGCAGTCGATGGCGGATCTGCCGCCGGAGGAGGCGCGGCGTAAGGCCAGGGAGTTCTGTTTCGACCTCCTGGCCGCCCGCCCCCGCACCCGGGAGGAACTGCGGCAGGCGCTGGCGCGGAAGGGCTGTGACGAGGAGATCGCCGGGAGCCTGCTCGCCAAGTTGGACGACGCCGGGCTGGTCGACGACGCGGCGTTCGCCGAGACGTGGGTGCGTTCGCGGCACACCCACAAGGGCCTGGGCCGCCGTGCCCTGGTGGCCGAACTGAAACGCAAGGGTGTGGACGCCGAGGTCGCCGCCGAGGCGGCGAACGAGATCGGCGAGGAGTCGGAGGAGCAGCGCGCGCGGGAACTGGTCCGCAAGAAGCTGCGCACGATGACCGGTGTGGACGAGCAGAAGGCCACCCGCCGCCTGCTCGCCATGCTGGCCCGCAAGGGCTACCCGGAGGGGCTGTCCTACTCGGTCGTCCGCACCGAACTCACCGACCCCTGACCGCGAGTCGAGACCCCGTGCCCGCGAGTCGACATCCCGTGCAGGCGAGTCGACACCTCACGCCCACGGGTTCACACCTCGCGCGGACGGATCGACACCTCGTGCGGACGGGCTGACGAGCCTGCGTGCCCGCGTACGCACCGGGCCTCACTCGGGAGCCTCGCGGTCCGGGTGCCGACTCGAAGCCCTGGTACGTCAACTCGCGGTTCCGGGGTGTCGACTCGCGGTCGTGGAGTGTCGACTCGCGGGGGTGGGTGGGTCAGTCGGGGAGGGGGACCGGGATCGGGGTGCCGTCGGGGGCCAGGCGGCTGGTGCGGACCACGGCGCCCACCGGCTCCCGTACCCACCAGGCGCCGGTGTCCCGGCGTTCGGCGCGGGTGGTGAAGCGGTAGTGGAACAACCGGGCGCGGAGGAACCGCGGTGGTTCGCCGTCGAAGGGGTCGTGCCGGAGCAGGCGGCGGACGGTGGGGTCGCCGTCGAGGAGCCGGGTCGCCAGTGCGGGCAGCCACCGGCCCCCGTAGCGGGAGGACAGCGAGACGAACCACAGCATCCAGTCCAGTCGGAGGTGGTAGGGCGCGATCTGCGGCGGCCTCCGGTACGGGTCGCCCGGCTTGCCCTTGAACTCGTACTCCCGCCAGGTCGTGTCCTCGCCGAGGTGGGCGTCGGTGGTGCCCTCGATGATCACCTCGTAGCGGTCCCGGGTGACGCTGCCGAACGCCCCGTAGGAGTTGACCAGGTGCCACCGGTTGTAGGTGGTGTTCATGACCTGTCCGCGCCCGATCAGGTTGCGCACGGGCCAGTAGCTGAGCACCACGACGAGCACGGTCACCGCGACGACCACCGCGCCGTACCAGAGCGGCGGGTCGGCGGGGGGTTCGGGCGGTGCCCACGGCCACAGCCGCCCGTCGATCACGGGCACCGCGAGCGCCATCGTCAGCATGTTCAGCCACGCGAAATTCCCGCTGAGCAGGAGCCAGCCCTGGGTGATGAGGACGAGGAAGGCCGCCACGGTCGCCGCGGGCTGCGGCGCGAACAGGACGAACGGCACGACGAGCTGTGCCACGTGGTTGGCCAGCACCTCCGCCCGGTGTGCCCAGCCGGGTGCGTGGTGGAAGTACCAGCTCAACGGGCCGGGCATGGGCTGTGTCTCGTGGTGGTAGTGCAGACACGTGAGGTTCCGCCAGCACGGGTCACCCCGCAGCTTGATCAGCCCCGCGCCGAACTCCACGCGGAACAGCAACCACACCAGCAGCAGCAGGATCGGCAGTGGCACACCGGTGTGCGCGGGACCGAGGAAGATCGCGAGGAACCCGGCCTCCAGCAGCAGCGACTCCCAGCCGAACGAGTACCAGGCCTGGCCCACGTTGACGATCGAGAGGTACAGCACCCACGGCACCGCCCACAGCAGCAGGGCGGCCCACACCGGAACCCGGTCGCCCGCACCGAGCAGCAACGCCGCCGACACCGCGATCCCGGTCCCGGCGACGACGGCGAAGAACCGGTCGCTGTAGTGCCAGTGGAACAGGCTGGGTGCCTCGCGCGCGGGGACGCGGCGGACGAACTCGGGGATCGGCAGCAGGCCGCGCTCCCCGAGCAACGCCCGGAACTGGTTCCACGCACACGCGAAGGCCACCACGTAGATCGCGGCCAGTAGCTTCTGGAACACCAGGCGGGACGCCCAGTACCCGTCGGCGGTGAACCAGTCCCAGTGCACCGGACGTTCTCCCCTCCCGTTCGCGGTGGTTCACACGGCGATCCACACAGCGATCCGCACGGTGTTCCCCGTGGTGATTCACGCCGTGTCCCGCGCCGGGCCGGCCGGGGTGGCCCGGTTCAGGCGGCCGGCGTGGTGGCCTCGCGTGCCAGTGTCTCAATCCTGCCGAGATCACGGGCGGCGATCGCGTCCGCCGGGGTGAGCCAGGAGCCGCCGACACAGTCGACGTTGGGCAGTGCCAGGTATCGCGCGGCGTTGGCCGGGGTGATCCCTCCGGTCGGACAGAACCGGAGGTCGGGCAGCGGTCCGGCGAAGGCCGACAGCGCCGCGGGTCCACCGCTCGCCTCGGCCGGGAAAAACTTCAGCGTGTCGAGCCCCCGCTCGGCCGCCCGCAGCGCCTCGGAGACCGTGGCCACCCCGGGCAGGACGGGCAGCCCGGTGGCGACGGCCGCGTCCAGCAACGTGTCGGTCTGGCCGGGGGTCACCAGGAACGTCGCACCGGCGTGCGCGGCACGGTCGGCGTGGTCCGGGCGGGTGACGGTCCCCGCACCCACGACGATGTCCGGTACCTCGAGCCGGATCCGGGTGATCGCCTCCAGCGCGGCGGGGGTCCGCAGGGTCACCTCCATGACGCCGACCCCACCCGCCAACAGGGCGCGCGCGGTGGCCACGGCGGCGTCGGCGTCGTCCAGCACGACGACCGGCAGGACCGGGGACAGGCCGAGCAGCCCCCGGGGGTCGGGTGTCCGAGATCCGTTCCCGTTCACGCCGTCCTCCTCTCCGCGCCGCTCTCCGGGGCGTTCTCCGGGGCGTTCTCCGCCGCGCTGGTCGCCGCCGTGGGGGTGAACACGCTCGCGCCCTGTTCGGGGGTGCCGACACCGCGGCGCAGGGCACGGAACAATTCTCGGCCCGTGCCGACCCACGTGTGCTCGTCCGGCGGGGTGGAGGGGGTGCGGGCGGCGAGGGTGGCCGGGTCCACGTGCAGGTCCAGCCGCCCGGTGTCGGCGTCGAGGTGGACGAGGTCCCCGTCGGCCACGCGTGCCAGGGGCCCGTCCGCGGCTTCCGGACTGAGGTGGATCGCCGCCGGGACCTTGCCGGAGGCGCCGGACATGCGCCCGTCCGTGACGAGTGCGACGCGGTACCCCCGGTCCATCAGGGAGCCGAGTGCGGGGATCAGGCCGTGCAGTTCCGGCATCCCGCGGGCGCGGGCCCCGTGGTGCGGGAGCACGACCACGACGTCGCGATCCAGCTCGCCCGCGCGGAAGGCGTCGTCGAACTCCGTCTGCGTGGCGAACACCCGTGCCGGTGCCCGCACGACACGGTGTTCGGGGGCGACGGCGGAGACCTTGACGACGGCGCGGCCGAGGTTGCCGTCCACCACCCGCAGGCCGCCCTCCGGTGCGAACGGCCGTTGCGGAGGCCGGAGCACATCCTCGTCGAGACTGCGGGTCTCGACCTCGCGCCAGGTGAGTCGCCCGTCGTCGAGAACGGGTTCGGACCGGTAGCGGTGCAGACCGTCCCCGGCCACGGTCCGCACGTCCGGGTGCAGCAGCCCGGCGTCGAGCAGGGAACCGACGAGGACCTGGACGCCCCCGGCGGCGTGGAAGTGGTTGATGTCGGCGCTGCCGTTCGGGTAGACGCTGGCCACGAGCGGCACGACCGCCGAGAGGTCGGCGAAGTCGTCCCAGGTCAGTTGGATTCCCGCGGCCGCGGCGACGGCCACCAGGTGGAGCGTGTGGTTGGGCGACCCGCCGGTGGCCAGCAACGCGACGAGGCCGTTGACGACGGCGCGCTCGTCGATCACCTCGGCGAGCGGGGTGTACCCGTCGCCCCGCGAAATCTCCACGGCGCGGCGCGCCGCCTCCTCGGTCAGCGCGTCGCGCAGGTCGGTGCCGGGATGGACGAAGCTCGCCCCCGGCAGGTGCAGACCCATCACCTCGACCACGAGCTGATTCGAGTTGGCGGTGCCGTAGAAGGTGCAGGTGCCGGGGGAGTGGTAGGAGGCGGCCTCGGCGTCGAGCAGGTCGGCGCGGGTGGCCCTGCCCTCGGCGTAGTCCTGCCGCACCCGGGCCTTCTCCCGGTTCGGCAGGCCCGAGGTCATCGGCCCCGCGGGGACGAGTACGGCGGGCAGGTGCCCGAACGACAGCGCGCCGATGAGCAGCCCGGGAACGATCTTGTCGCACACGCCGAGCAGCAGCGCGGCGTCGAACATCTCGTGGGACAGCGCGACGCCGGTGGCCATCGCGATCACGTCCCGGCTGAACAGGGACAGTTCCATCCCGGTGCGGCCCTGGGTGATGCCGTCGCACATCGCGGGCACGCCGCCGGCGAACTGCGCCACGCCCCCGGCGTCCCGGGTGGCCCGTTTGATCCGCTCGGGGAACGTGCCGAGCGGCTGGTGCGCCGACAGCAGGTCGTTGTACGCGGACACGATCGCCACTCCCGGTTTGCGCAGACCGCGCAGCGCCGCGCGGTCGGTGCCGGAGTAGGCGGCGAAACCGTGCGCGAGGTTGCTGCAGCCCAGGCCCGCCCGGGCGGGTCCCTCCGCCGCGGCGGCGGCGACGCGGTCGAGGTAGTCCCGGCGGGTGGCCTCGCTGCGGCGGGTGATGCGGTCGGTGACGTCCGCGAGGACGGGGTGGAGAGAGGTCAACGGCGCTCCCGGTCGCTCAGTGTGATCAGGACAGGCAGCGGACGGCGGCACTGACGCTCGCGGCCGTGGATCACTGACACGATACAGTCGAGCTCGGCGCGCACAAAATCGATTAAGTAGGGCAGGATGAGTGATCCCGATCACGCCGGACACGCGCGGGTTGTGACTTGTCACACGTCCTGTGTCGGGGCAGAGTCGGCGCTGTCGGCAGCGACCGGTGGGACAACGACCTCGGAGGGTGAGAATGTCCAGTGCGGAACTGAGCGAGCTGCGCCGGGCGATCGGCCAGCTCAGACAGTGCGTCGGTGCGTTGCGGTCCCGCTACGGCGAGGCGGCCGCGGTCCGCCGGATCGCCAACGACGTCGACCGGCTCGACATCGACGCGGGCGACCTCGCGCAGACACCGCCCGTGCCGGTCCAGGGCCGGGCCGCCGGCCGGACCGACGTCGTCCCGGTGCCGGACACGCCGTACGACCCGGACCTGTGGAAGGGTGCGGACGACGAGGGCGTGGGCGGTCATCAGCGTGACCAGCACTGACCGGCCCGGGCAGGGATCCGTGACCGACTCCGTGAACACCGCACCGCACCGGGCCGCGGCGCGGCCGGCCGGGTCCACCCCGGGTGGCCGTACCCTGCGCACCGACCGGTGGTGGCTGCCTCCGCTGCTCACCGCACTCGGGCTCGCCACCTTCGTCGTCTACGCGACCGTCCGGTCGTTCCTGCGCGAGGGGTACTGGGACGCCGAGAACCACTACCTGACACCGTTCTACTCGCCCTGCCTCAGTGACTCCTGCGTGGCGGGGTCGAGCCACTTCGGCACGCCGATCGGGGAGCTGCCCGGGTTCATCCCGCTGGCGTTCCTCTCCCTGCCGTTTCTGCTGGGCTTCCGCCTGACCTGTTACTACTACCGGAAGGCGTACTACCGCTCGTTCTGGTTCGCACCGCCCGCGTGCGCGGTCACCGAACCGCACCCCCGCTACACCGGCGAGACCCGGCTCCCGCTGATCCTGCAGAACGCGCACCGGTACTTCTTCTACGCGGCGTTCGTCATCACGCTGATCAACACCTACGACGCGATCCTCGCCTTCGACGGCGAACGCGGGCTCGGCTTCGGCCTCGGGAACGTGATCCTTCTGGTCAACGTGGTGCTGCTGTGGGGATACACGCTGTCCTGCCACTCGTGCCGACACGTCACCGGCGGGCGGCTCAAGCACTTCTCCCGGAACCCGGTGCGGTACCGGATCTGGACCTGGGTCAGCCGGATGAACGTCCGGCACATGCAGTTCGCGTGGGTCACCCTCGCCTCGTTGGTGATCACCGACCTGTACGTGTGGCTGGTGTCCACCGGCACGATCCCGGACCTGCGTTTCGTCAACTGAATCCGCACCGGGACACCGGTGTCAGAATCCGCACCGGGACACCGGTGCCGACTACCAGAGGTGGCACATTTCGATGACCGAGGTCGAACGGCACAGCTACGACGTGGTCGTGATCGGTGCCGGGGGTGCGGGTCTGCGTGCCGCGATCGAGGCGCGGCAGCGGGGGCTGAGCGTCGCGGTGGTGTGCAAGTCGCTGTTCGGCAAGGCCCACACCGTGATGGCGGAGGGCGGATGCGCGGCGTCGATGGGCAACGTGAACCCGAACGACGACTGGGCGGTGCACTTCCGTGACACCATGCGCGGGGGCAAGTTCCTGAACAACTGGCGGATGGCCGAACTGCACGCGAAAGAGGCCTCCGACCGGGTGTGGGAGCTGGAGACCTACGGCGCGCTGTTCGACCGGACCGCCGACGGCCGGATCAGCCAGCGCAACTTCGGCGGGCACACCTACCCCCGCCTGGCGCACGTGGGCGACCGCACCGGGCTCGAACTGATCCGCACCATGCAGCAGAAGATCGTCTCGCTGCAGCAGGAGGACTTCGCCGCCCACGGTGATTACGAGGCGAAGCTGACGGTGTTCGCCGAGTGCACGGTGACCGAACTGCTGAAGCAGGACGGCGCGATCGCCGGCGCGTTCGGGTACCGACGGGCCTCCGGCCGGTTCGTGCTGTTCGAGACCCCGGCCGTGGTCCTCGCGACGGGCGGCATCGGCAAGTCGTTCGAGGTCACGTCGAACTCCTGGGAGTACACCGGGGACGGGCACGCGCTGGCGCTGCGTGCGGGTGCGCCGCTGATCAACATGGAGTTCGTCCAGTTCCACCCGACCGGCATGGTCTGGCCGCCCAGTGTGAACGGGATCCTGGTCACCGAAGGCGTCCGCGGGGACGGCGGGGTGCTGCGCAACTCCGCGGGCGAGCGGTTCATGTTCGACTACGTGCCGGACGTGTTCAAGGGGCAGTACGCCGAGAGCGCCGAGGAGGCCGACCGCTGGTACGCCGACCCGGACAACCACCGCCGGACCCCGGACCTGCTGCCGAGGGACGAGGTCGCCAGGGCGATCAACGCCGAGGTCAAGGAGGGACGCGGTTCGCCACACGGCGGGGTGTTCCTGGACATCGCGAGCAGATTGCCCGCCGAGGAGATCCGGCGTCGGTTGCCGTCGATGTACCACCAGTTCCGCGAGCTGGCCGATGTGGACATCACCCGGGAACCGATGGAGGTCGGGCCGACCTGCCACTACGTGATGGGTGGGATCGAGGTGGACCCGGACACGGCCCGTGCGGGTGTGCCCGGGCTGTTCTCCGCCGGGGAGTGCGCGGGCGGGATGCACGGGTCGAACCGGCTCGGTGGCAACTCGTTGTCCGACCTGCTGGTGTTCGGACGGCGGGCCGGGATCGGGGCGGCGGACTACGTCGACTCGCTGGGGCGGCGACCCGGGGTGTCCGAGGTGGACGTCGCGATGGCGGCGCGGACCGCGCTCGCGCCGTTCGACGGCCCGCGGGACGGGGTCGGGCGGGAGAATCCCTACGCGGTGCAGGCCGAGCTGCAGCAGTGCATGAACGAGTTGGTGGGCATCATCCGCACGGCCGACGAGATCGAGAAGGCACTCGAGGCGCTCGCCGGAATCCGCGCGAGGATCCCGGGCGTCACGGTCGAGGGGAGCCGGGAGTACCACCCCGGTTGGCACACGGCGGTGGACCTGCGCAACATGCTGCTGGTCAGCGAGTCGGTCGCCCGTGCGGCGCTGCGGCGCACGGAGAGCCGGGGTGGGCACACCCGCGACGACCACCCGGCGATGGACGCCGAGTGGCGCAACACCCTGCTCGTGTGTACGGCACGGGACGACGAGGCCGCCGTGGTGCCGGAGGTGACCGTCGAGGCGAAGCCCCAGGAGCCGATGCGTGCCGACCTGCTCGACCTGTTCGAGCTCGCCGAGCTGGAGAAGTACTACACCGCGGACGAACTGACCGCGCACGGGGGAAAGGACGCCGTGACATGAGCTACGAGGCCACCCTCCGCGTCTGGCGGGGTGACGAGGACTCCGGCGAACTGCGGGACTACACCGTCCAGGCGAACGAGGGCGAGGTCGTGCTGGACCTGATCCACCGGCTGCAGGCCACCCAGGAGCCCGACCTGGCGGTGCGGTGGAACTGCAAGGCGGGCAAGTGCGGCTCCTGTTCGGCCGAGGTGAACGGCAGGCCGAGGCTGCTGTGCATGACCCGCATGTCGATCTTCGAGGAGGGGGAGGTCATCACGGTCACCCCCATGCGCACGTTCCCCGTGATCCGGGATCTGGTTCCCGACGTCTCGTACAACTACACCAAGGCCCGTGAGGTCCCGGCGTTCGCGCCGCCGCCGGAGCGGGCGCCCGGCGAGTACCGGATGGCCCAGGAGGACGTCGAACGGTCGCAGGAGTTCCGCAAGTGCATCGAGTGCTTCCTGTGCCAGGACGTGTGCCACGTGATCCGCGACCACGAGGAGAACAAGTCCGCGTTCGCGGGGCCGCGGTTCCTCATGCGGATCGCCGAGCTGGAGATGCACCCGCTCGACGTGGCCGACCGGCGCAACGAGGCGCAGACCGAGCACGGCCTCGGCTACTGCAACATCACCAAGTGCTGCACCGAGGTGTGCCCGGAGAACATCCACATCACCGACAACGCGCTCATCCCGATGAAGGAACGCGTCGCCGACCGCCGCTACGACCCCCTGGTCTGGCTCGGCGACACGATCTTCCGCCGCAAGGGCAGCTGATCCGCAACCCGGTCTCAGCGCAGGCAGGGAGTCCTTCACGGCACCACGCCACGCGCCGGGTGCGGTCACTCCAGGGGTTCGTGTTCGCGGGCCGTGTCGTTGCTCCGGCGGGTGACCTGCGGGACCGGGGCCTTGCGGTTGCGGCGGTTGCGGGACTCCAGGTACCGCGCCAGGCCCGTCAGTGCCAGGCACATGACGATGTACATGGCGCCCACCACCAGGGTCACCGGGACCAGTGGCCGGTCGAAGTCAACGACGCCACCCAAGTAGCGGGCGTAGCGCAGCAGCTCCTCGTAGGTGATGAGGAAGCCCAGTGCGGTGTCCTTGAGCAGCACGACGAGTTGGCTGATGATCGCGGGCAGCATCGCGCGCAGTGCCTGGGGCAGCAGCACCGACCGCATCACCTGGGTCTTGCGCATCCCGATCGCATAGGCGGCCTCACCCTGGCCCTTCGGCAGGGACAGCACCCCGGCGCGGAAGACCTCGGCCAGCACCGAGCCGTTGTACAGCGTCAGCCCGAACACCACCGAGTGGAACGGCTCGCCCACCCCGATCCCGTAGTAGAAGAAGAAGATCATCACCACGAGCGGGACGGCACGGAAGAACTCGACGATGATCGTGGCCGGGACCCGGACGGCGGCGTGGTCGGACAGCCGGCCCGCCGCGAAGATCGCGCCGAAGGCCAGCGCCAGCACGGCGGCCACCGCGAACGCCCGCAGGGTGTTGCCCAGAGCTCCGAGGAGCTGGAGCTGGACGTGCTCGTAGAGGATCCACTCCCACATCTCGCCGTCGAACTGGCCCGCGTCGGCGAACTGGTACACCACGAAACCGACGAAGGACACCAGCGCGAGCACGCCGACCACGGCGTACACGCGGTGCCGCGCGCGGGCCCTCGGGCCGGGGACGTCGTACAGGACCGCGCTCATCGGGCCACGCTCCAGCGCTTCTCGAGGCTGCGTTGCAGCAGGGTCATCGGGACGACGAGGATCACGAAGCCGAGCGCGACCCACAGCAGACCCACCATGACGCTGTAGCCGCGTTCGGAGAGGTAGTTCTGGATCGCGCCGGCCTCGACGACGGAGAAGCCGGCCGCGATCGTGGTGTTCTTCAGCAACGCGATCATCGTGCTCATCATCGGCGGGACCACCGAGCGGGTGGCCTGCGGCAGCACCACTTGGCCGAGCATCTGGCCGAAGGTCAGGCCCACGGCGCGCGCCGCCTCGGCCTGGCCGACCGGGACGGTGTTGATGCCGGACCGCACCACCTCGCACACGAACGCCGAGGTGTAGACGATCAGCGCCACGACCGCCGCGGCGAAGTACGACAGGTCGACGATCTCCAGCAGCGGGTACGCGAAGGCGAAGAAGAAGAACAGCAGCGTCAGGGGCGTGTTGCGGAACAGCGTGACGTAGGTGGCGCCGGTGGCCCGCAGGATCGGCACCGGCGAGACCCGCAGCATCGCGAGGACGGTGCCCAGCACCAGCGAGCCGATCGCCGCGAGGGCGAACAGGGTGAGGGTGTTGAGAAAGCCCGGACCGTAGAGGTCGAGGTTGTCCAGCAGAACGTCCATATTTCCCTCGGTGGAGCGCGAGCGGTGGGGCGGGCGCGCGCCCGGTCACGGCCCACCCGCGTGAGCGGGGTGGACCGTGACCGGGCCGGAACGGGTACCGCGGGCGTCAGTACCGGTCGATGGTGGGCATCTCGGCCTCGATGCCGGACTTGCCCAGCGTGGCGTCGTAGATCTCCTGCCAGGTGCCGTCGTCCATGGCCTCCTGCAGGATGTCGTTGACCTTCTCCCGCAGGGCGTCGTCGCCCTTGGGCAGACCGATGCCGTACGGCTCGTCGGAGAAGGTGTCGCCGACGACCTTCAGCTTGTCCGGCTCCTGGGCGGCGTAGCCGAGCAGGATCGCGTCGTCGGTGGTGACCGCGTCGACCTCGCCCTGCTGGAGCTGGGTGACGCACTGCGAGTAGGTCTGCAGCTCGACGATGTTCTCGGTCAGGCCCTGTTCCCGCACCCGCTGGATGGGCGTCGAGCCGCTGACCGAGCAGACCGCCTTGCCCTTCAGGTCGTCCTTGCTCGTGATGTCCTCGTTGTCCGCGGAGACCAGCAGGCTCTGGCCCGCGACGTAGTACGGGCCGGCGAAGTCGACCTGCTCCTTGCGCTTGTCGTTGATCGTATAGGTGCCGACGTAGTAGTCCACGTCGCCGTTGACCAGCGCCTGTTCACGTCCGGCCGAGGGCACGACCTTGTACTCGATGTCGCCCGGGTCGAAGCCGAGCCGGGCGGTGACCATCCGCGCGATCTCGATGTCGAACCCGCTGAACTCGCCGGTCATGGCGTCCTTCTCGCCGAGGCCGGGCTGGTCCTCCTTCACCCCGACGATCGGGTTGCCCCGGTCGGTGATCGTCTGGAAGGTGGGCGAACCCTCGACGGTGACGTCCGAGGCGACCTCGTAGCTCAGCGCGGCCGCGGCGTTGTCGCCGTCGCCTCCGCCGCCCTCTCCGTTGTCGGAGGGCGAACCCTCTCTGCCGCACGCGGTCAGGACGAGACCCGCGGCCAGCACACCGGCCGCCAGGGTGCGGAACTTCATGTGCACCTCTCCTCTTTCCGGTTGAGACGGCTCGTGCCGCCCCGGCTTCCACGGCGGCAGTGCCGCCCCGGTTCCACGGCGGCAGCGCCGCCCCGGCTTCCCACGGCGGCGCGCGCCGCCGGCGGTCAGTGGGTCAGGATCTTGCCAAGAAAGTCCCGCGCGCGGTCGGATTTCGGCGCGGTGAAGAACTCCTCGGGGGTGGAATCCTCGACGATCTCGCCGTCGGACATGAACACCACGCGGTGCGCGGCCCGGCGCGCGAAGCCCATCTCGTGCGTGACCACGAGCATCGTCATGCCCTCGTCGGCCAGCTCGGTCATGGTGTCCAGGACCTCCTGCACCATTTCCGGATCGAGCGCGGAGGTGGGCTCGTCGAACAGCATGACCTTCGGCCGCATCGCCAGAGCCCGTGCGATCGCCGCCCGCTGTTGCTGGCCACCGGAGAGCTGGGCGGGATACTTGTCCGCCTGGTCGGTGATACCGACCCGGTCGAGCAGCTCCATCGCCTGCTCCCGGGCCTCGGCGGCGGAGGTCTTCCGGACCTTGATCGGCCCGAGCGTGACGTTGTCCAGGATCGTCTTGTGCGAGAAGAGGTTGAACTGCTGGAACACCATGCCGACGTCGGCCCGCAACGCGGCGAGTGCGCGCCCCTCGGCGGGCAGCGGCTCGCCGTCCACGGCGAGTTCCCCGGAGTCGACGGGTTCCAGACGGTTGATGGCCCGGCAGAGGGTCGACTTGCCGGAGCCGGACGGGCCCAAAACCACCACGACCTGTCCGCGCGGGACCTCGAAGTCGATGTCCCGGAGCACGTGCAGGTCGCCGAAGTGCTTGTTGACCGCCGCCGCCTTGATCATCGGCGGGGCGGACGTCGCGGTGCTCATCAGACCTCCATCACTCGGCACGCCACGGGTCGCGGGCTGTCACCGGTAACACCGGGTGCTCACACCTTCGGGGCAATAGGGCCCGGGTTTCGAGCCGGGACGACACCATACGTGTCCATGCCCGCGCCCCGGGAAGGGCATCGCGCAGACGTGTCCGAACCTTTACCGGATCCGGCGGCGCGACGGAACGCCCGAACGGCGTACTCGAGGGCACCCGGGCGTGCCGAGGACGGCGGCCCCGCCGGAGCCGTCGGGGCCGCCGGAGCCGGTTCGGCGGCGCGACCCGGCTGGCCTACCCTGGAGACGTACCTGTCGGCCTGCGCGCACCAGGAGTCCCGGTGAGCGGTAGCAAGACCTTCGAGATCCGCACCTTCGGGTGTCAGATGAACGTCCACGACTCCGAGCGGCTCGCGGGCCAACTGGAGGATGCCGGTTACCGGCCGGTCACCGGCGGTGACGCGCCGGACCTCGTGGTGCTCAACACCTGCGCGGTGCGGGAGAACGCCGACAACAAGCTCTACGGCCATCTGGGGCACCTCCGGGCGAGCAAGCGGAGCAGGCCCGGCATGCAGATCGCCGTCGGGGGCTGCCTGGCGCAGAAGGACCGCGGCGAGATCGTCCGCCGCGCGCCGTGGGTGGACGCCGTGTTCGGTACGCACAACATCGCCGCGCTGCCCACGCTGCTCGAACGTTCCCGGCACAACGACGAGGCCCAGGTCGAGATCCTCGAATCGCTGGAGACGTTCCCGTCGACGCTGCCCGCGCGGCGGGAGTCGGCGTACTCCGGCTGGGTGTCGATCTCGGTGGGGTGCAACAACACCTGCACCTTCTGCATCGTGCCCTCGCTGCGCGGCAAGGAGCGCGACCGGCGGCCGGGCGAGATCCTCGCCGAGGTCGAGGCGCTGGTGGCCGAGGGGGTCTCCGAGGTCACCCTGCTCGGTCAGAACGTCAACTCCTACGGCGTCGAGTTCGGCGACCGGTACGCGTTCGGCAAGCTGCTGCGTTCGTGCGGCTCGGTGGACGGACTGGAGCGGGTGCGGTTCACCTCGCCGCACCCGGCGGCGTTCACCGACGACGTGATCGACGCGATGGCCGGGACCCCGAACGTCTGCCCGCAACTGCACATGCCGTTGCAGTCCGGATCCGACCGGGTGCTGAAGGCCATGCGCCGGTCGTACCGGTCGAGCCGGTTCCTGTCCATCCTCGACAAGGTGCGGGCGGCGATGCCGGACGCGGCCATCACCACCGACATCATCGTCGGCTTTCCGGGGGAGACGGAGGAGGACTTCGAGGCCACGCTCGACGTGGTGCGCAAGGCTCGGTTCTCCAGCGCCTTCACGTTCCAGTACTCGCCGCGCGCCGGCACGCCCGCCGCCGAGATGGCCGAGCAGGTCCCGAAGCACGTCGTCCAGGAACGCTACGAGCGGCTCGTGGCACTGCAGAACGAGATCTCCTGGGAGGAGAACCGGGCTCTCGTCGGGAGCAAGGCGGAACTCCTGGTCGCCGTGGGCGAGGGGCGCAAGGACGCCGAGACCAACCGGCTGAGCGGGCGCGCGCGGGACGGCAGGCTGGTCCACTTCACCCCGACCGGCGGGGCGGTGGACCGGGAGGTGCGGCCCGGGGACGTCGTGGAGACCACGGTGACCTACGCGGCCCCGCACCACCTGGTCGCCGACGCGGACCTGTTGTCCCACCGCCGGACCGCGGCGGGGGACAACGTCGAGGCCGGGCTGCGGCCGAAGACCCGGGGTGTGGGGCTGGGACTGCCGTCCTTCGGTGCGCCCCGGGCCGAGCCGGAACCCGCCGGAGCCTGTGGTGACGGGGGGTGTGCGTGATGAACCGGGCGAGGCCGGACAGCGACCACGACCACCGCGGGGACGACCTGGGTCACCTGGCCGCCGATGCGGAGGCGGCGCTGCACCGTGCCGTGAAGACCGTCGAGTTCGGCAGGCATGGCTTCGCCGTGGCCGTGACCGTGTTCGTGCTCCTGGTGGGACTCGTGCTGCCGTGGGTCGACGGGCTCGCCGGGTGGCAGGTCCTGCTCGGCGGGACCGACGCGATCCCGCAGCTGTTCGCCACGACCGCCACCGGCTTCGGAGTCCTCGCCTCCGCCGTCGCACTCGCCACCCGGCGTTGGTGGCTGACCTGGGTCTGCGCCGTCGGCGGGTGGTTCGCCTTCGTCGACGGCATCCTGGCCATCTGGTCGCAGCAGTCCGCCACCGCCCCGGGCGTCGCCGGTGGCGGGCCCGGGATCGGACTGGTGCTTTCCGCCGTCGCCATGGCGGTGCTCGCCGCGCAGTGGATGCGACTGGCCTTCTCCCGGCCGTGAGGGTGCGGACGGACGGGCCGGATGCCCGTCCGTCCGCACCGGTCGACGCCGCGACGTCCCCGTCAGCGGTTCGCCACGGCCTCCTCGGCCGCGC
>NZ_KB912477.1:14983-21314 GCF_000383775.1 Saccharomonospora halophila 8 | reverse complement strand
GGGCCCGCTCCAGGGCCTGCCCGGCGTGGTCGATGACGTGGTCGAGCCGGGCGCGCAGGGCCGCGAGGTCCCCGACGACGGCCGCCTCGTCGAGCCCGTCCCGCAGGTGTGTGGCGCTGGTCAGCGCCTGCTTCGGGTCCCCGGTCCCCGAGGTCAGCCGGGTTTCGAGCAGTTCGGCCTCGGTACGGAGGTCGTCGAACCGGCGGGCGTAGTGTCGGAGTCCCTCCTCGGCCGAGCCCGCCTGCCAGACGCCGACGGCCCGTTCGCCCGCTGTCGTGTGGACGTACACCGTTCCGTCGTCGTCGATGCGACCCCAGCGGGACGGGTGGTGCTCGGCGACCGGCACGGCGGGGGTCGGAGTGCCGCCCCGTCCGTGTGGCACCTGGCCCGGTGCGGGGGCGTCACCTCCGCCGACGTCACTGGTGTGGGGGTTGTGCTCGGCCATGGCGGGCTCCTTCTCGCCTGTCCGGCCCGCGTGCGGCGCGGGCGCCCCGCGGGGCGGGGCCGGGTGGTGCGGGTACGGGTTGTCGGCCCGCATTCAACCAGGTCACCACGCTCTCTGGGTATCCCGTGCTCCACGGGAACCACGTCACGACCGCACCGGTAACCTCGGGGATCGTGCTCGCGTGTGTCCCCATCATGCCCGCTCGCAGGCGTTCCGCACCCACCCGCGCACCCGGCGCGCCGTGCCGGGGTGCGGCGACCGCGCGGAGGCACGGGTGAGCGGCGGGATCCGGCCGGTCGCCCTCGTCGGTCCCACCGCCACCGGGAAGACGGCGCTCGGGGTGGAACTCGCGCGGGTGCTCGGGGGTGAGGTGGTCAACGCCGACGCGATGCAGCTCTACCGCGGGATGGACATCGGTACCGCCAAGGCCACGGCCGCCGAGCGACGCGGGATCCCGCACCACCTGCTCGACGTCCTCGACGTCACCGAGTCCGCGTCGGTGGCCGCCTACCAGCGCCACGCCCGTGCGGTGATCGAGCGACTGCGGGCGGCGGGGACGGTGCCCGTCCTGGTCGGCGGGTCGGGGTTGTACGTCCGGTCGGTCGTCGACGACCTGCGCTTTCCCGGCACCGACGCGCGGGTCCGCGCGGATCTGGAGCGGCAGGCGGCGGAGTGGGGAACCGGGGCGCTGCACCGCAGGCTGGCGGAACTGGACCCGCGCGCCGCGGCGACGATCCTGCCGTCGGACACCCGGCGTACCGTGCGTGCGCTGGAGGTCATCGAGATCACCGGGGAACCGTTCTCGGCCAACCTGCCCGGACCCGCACCCCCGCGGTACGGCACGGTGCTGATCGGGATCGACCGCGCCGTCGACGAGCTCGACGAGCGGGTCCGGCGACGGGTGGAGCGGATGTTCGCCGACGGCCTGGTCGACGAGGTCCGCGCACTGGAGGCGAAGGGCCTGCGGGAGGGGACGACCGCGCCGCGGGCGTTGGGTTACCGCCAGGTGCTCGACGCGCTGGCGGGCGACGGGGACCTTCAGGCGGCGGAACGAGCCACGGTGGTCGCCACCCGTCGGTTCGTGCGCAGGCAGCGGTCGTGGTTCCGCCGTGACGGGCGGATCCGCTGGATCGACGGTGCCGGCGCCGATCCCCTCGACCGGGTGCGTGCGGAACTGGCTCGGTAGCCTCGTGCGCATGGGTGGTATCGAGTTCCTGAAGGGGCACGGCACACAGAACGACTTCGTGGTGTTGCCGGACGCCGCGGGCGCGCTGGACCTGACGGCGGGCCGGGTGGCGGCGCTGTGTGACCGGCAGCGGGGGCTCGGTGCCGATGGCGTGCTGCGGGTCGTACGCCCGGAGGCGGTCGGGGTGGACTCCGCGGCCGGGTGGTTCATGGACTACCGCAACTCGGACGGATCCCTCGCGGAGATGTGCGGCAACGGGGTGCGGGTGTTCGCCCGGTACCTCGTGGAGGCCGGGCTGGAGGGCAGGCGGGAGTTCACCGTGGGCACCCGGGCGGGCGACCGGCCGGTGCGGGTCCACGACGACCTCTCGGTCACCGTGCGGATGGGCCGCGCCGCCGTCACCGGGACGTCGGTGGCCGTGGTCGGCGACCGTGCGCTGTCCGGGGTCGCGGTGGACGTCGGCAATCCGCACCTCGTCGCGGTGCTCGAGGAGGACGTGACCGACCTCGATCTGCGCGAACAGCCGCGTTACGACGACGGCATCTTCCCCGACGGGGTGAACCTCGAGTTCCTCAACGTGCTCGCCCCGGAGCGGCTGCGCATGCGGGTGCACGAGCGCGGGGTCGGGGAGACCAGGGCGTGCGGCACCGGGACCGTGGCGGCGGTGGCCGCCGTGTCTCATCTGCGCGGGGCCGAGAAGGGCGAGGCCGACGTCGCCGTTCCCGGTGGCACGGTGCACGTCACCGTCGACCGGGACGGCTCGACGCTGAGCGGCCCGGCCGTGTTCGTCGCCCGGGGCGAACTCGACTCCGTGTGGTGGGACGCCACGGCGTGAGCCGCGTGATGCGGAGGGCGGGGCCGGCGCGGTGGGAATAGGTCCGCGTACCTCCCGGTTGATCCGGGGACACGCCCGTCCGCGTCCGGGGTACGGGCGTCCGGACGGGTAAATTCGCTCGTTCTTTCCCACGTGGCGTGGGACGATAGGGAGACGATGACAGAACCGACACGCAACGATCTCTCCGACGCGGAGCTCGACGACCGCGAGCTCTCGCAGGGGGAGCTCGACCTCGCCGAACGCGCCTCGCTGCGCCGGGTGGCGGGGTTGTCCACCGAGCTGACCGACGTCACCGAGGTCGAGTACCGGAAGCTGCGCCTCGAACGCGTCGTGCTCGTCGGGGTGTGGACCGAGGGCACCGCGGAACAGTCGGAGGAGTCGCTGGCCGAGCTCGCCCGCCTCGCCGAAACCGCGGGTTCCGAGGTGCTCGAAGGGCTCATCCAGCGGAGGTCGCGGCCGGACCCGGCGACCTACATCGGTGCGGGCAAGGTCCGCGAACTGGCCGACATCGTGCTCGCCACGGGCGCGGACACCGTCGTCTGCGACGGGGAGCTCTCGCCGAGCCAGCTGCGGCAGCTGGAGGAGAAGATCAAGGTCAAGGTCATCGACCGGACCGCGTTGATCCTGGACATCTTCGCCCAGCACGCGCGCTCGAAGGAGGGCAAGGCCCAGGTCGAGCTGGCACAACTGCAGTATTTGATCCCCCGATTGCGCGGCTGGGGCCAGAACCTCGCCCGGCAGGCGGGCGGTCGCGCGGGCGGCGGCAACGGTGGTGTGGGGCTGCGCGGTCCCGGTGAGACGAAGCTGGAGACCGACCGCAGGCGCATCAACAAACGGGTCGCGAAACTGCGCGCGGACATCGACGCGATGGACACCATCCGCGCCACCAAGCGGGGGCGCCGGGTGGCGAACGCGGTGCCGAGCGTCGCGCTGGTCGGCTACACCAACGCGGGCAAGTCCAGTGTCCTCAACGCCCTCACCGGTGCGGGGGTGCTGGTCGAGGACGCCCTGTTCGCCACCCTCGACCCGACGACCCGGCGATCGGCGACCCCGGACGGCCGGGTCTTCACGATGACCGACACCGTCGGGTTCGTGCGGCACCTGCCGCACCAGCTGGTGGAGGCGTTCCGCTCGACGCTGGAGGAGGCCGCCGTCGCCGATCTGCTCGTGCACGTGGTGGACGGGTCCGCCGCGTCCCCGGAGGACCAGTTGACCGCGGTGCGGCAGGTCCTCGGGGAGATCGCCGAGCAGCGTTCCGCGACGTTGCCGCCCGAACTCGTGGTGATCAACAAGATCGACGCGGCCGACGAGGTCACCCTCGCCCGGCTGCGCCATCTCGCCCCGGACGCCGTCCTCGTCTCGGCGTACACCGGGGCGGGGATCGCGGAACTGACCACGGAGGTCGCCGAGCGATTGCCGCACCCGGAGGTGACGGTGGACGCCCTGGTGCCCTACACCCGGGGCGAGCTCGTCGCCCGTGCCCACGCCGACGGTGAGGTGCTGGCCGAGGACCACACCTCCGAGGGAACCCACCTGCGTGCCCGCGTCCACCCGGACCTCGCGGCCGCACTGGACCGCTACGTCACCCACGCGTCCCCGACGTGAGCGTGCGCGGGCTCGGGTGCGGCGGTGACGGCCCGGGTCCGCTATCGTCGCGGGAGTGAACGGTCCCGCACTCGGCGTCGCGACGGCCGTGCTCCTCTGTCTCTCCGCGCAGGCTCCCGTTCCTCCCGGGTCCGGGTCCGGGGCCGGGTCGATGCCGGAGCCGGCCGTGGGCACGACGGTGCGGGCCGACCCGGCCGGGTCGGTGCCGGAGCCGGGAGTGCGGTGCTCGTTCACCGATGACCGGCTCGACGAGGTGTCCGGTCTGGCTGCCCGGGACGGGGACGTGTACGCGGTGAACGACGGCGGCACCCGGGTCGAGGTGTTCGTGCTGGACGACGGGTGCGCGGTCCGCGACGTGCTGCGGCACCCGACCGATCCGTACGATGTGGAGGACCTCGCACTCGGCCCGGACGGGACCCTCTGGCTCGGGGACACGGGGGACAACCGCCGCAGGCGCGAGACGGTCGCCCTGCACGCCGTCCCGCGCGGGACGGACCGGGACGCGGGGGCGGCGTTGTACCGCCTGACGTATCCGGACGGTCCGCACGACGCGGAGGCGCTCGTGGTGGACGAGGACGGTGTCCCCCACATCATCACCAAGGACGTGCTCGGGCCGTCCGCGGTGTACCGGCCGGCCGGGCCGCTCACGGCGCCGGGACCGACCCCGCTGGACAAGGTCGGCACGGTCTCCCACACCCCCACGGACACCCCGGGCGGCCCGGTCGGCGGTGTCGGTTCGACACTGATCACCGGCGCGGCCCTGGCCCGGGGCGGGTCCGTGCTCGCCGTGCGCACCTACACCGACGCGTACCTGTACCCGGTCGACGACGGCGACCTGCCCGCGGCCCTGGAGCGGCAGCCGGTCCGGATCCCGCTGCCCGACGAGCCACAGGGTGAGTCGCTCGCGTTCACCGACGACGGCGCCCTGTTGTCCGTGAGCGAGGGGGTGGGTAGTCCGCTCCGCGTGGTCCCGGACGCGGCCGCGCTCGCCCGCACCCCGTCACCGGACGACGCGACAGAACCCGCACCCGGGCCGCGGACCCGACCGGAGAACACCGGATCCGGGGGACGGGCGGACACCGCGTCCGACGGCGCGGACGGGTCCGGGATCGCCACGCTCCCCGGCGTCCTGGTCGCCCTCGGGCTCGCCGCGGTGGTCATGGTCGGTCTCGGCAGGCTCCGACGGCGCTGACCCTCGCGCCGACCCGTGACCGGCGCTCGGAACCGCGCTCGGAGCCGACGCTCAGAGCCGGCGCAGCACCGCCACGACCTTGCCGAGGATCGTGGCGTCGTCCCCGGGGATCGGCTCGTACGCCTCGTTGTGCGGCAGCAGCCACACGTGGCCGTCCCGGTGCTTCAGCGTCTTCACCGTGGCCTCTCCCTCGATCATGGCCGCCACGATGTCGCCGTTGTCGGCGGTCGGCTGCTGCCGCACCACGACCCAGTCGCCGTCGGTGATCGCGGCGTCGACCATGGAGTCGCCGGTGACGCTCAGCAGGAAGACCTCCCCCTCGCCGACGATGTCCTTCGGGAGCGGGAAGACGTCCTCGATCGACTCCTCCGCGAGCACGGGACCGCCCGCGGCGATCCGCCCCACGAGCGGCACCAGTGCCGCGTTCGCCGCCGTCCCCACCGGAGCCGTCGGATCGGTGCGCTCGACGTCGGAGGCCAGCACGCCCACGGCGCGCGGCCGGTTCGCGTCCCGGCGCAGGTAACCTTTGCGCTGCAGGGCGCGGAGTTGGTGGGAAACCGACGACGTCGACGTCAGTCCCACGGCCTTGCCGATCTCCCGTACGCTCGGCGGGTACCCGTACCGGTCCACCCAGTCCCGGATCACGTCGAGGACCGTGCGCTGCCGCGGGGTCAGACTCTCGTCGGGTTCCTCGGCGACGGGCGTGAGGTCGCCGACCGTGCCGCTGTCCTCCGTCTTGCGTGCCACCCCGTACTGCCTCCCGGTCGAGAGCGCGACGCGTCGGCCGTGCCCGATGCTGCATGTCCACTGTCGACACTATCTGTCATCGACACGTTTCTCAAACGCATGTTCGACCGCTGTGCCGGAGTGTCTCGATTCTCCTCCGACGTTCTGCCAGAATCGCACGTACGTTCGATCGAACGGGGTTCGAGCGTGGGAGGTCGCGATGGTCCGGGACGCGGCGGCGCGACCGCGGCGTCGTAGGGTGGGCCCGCGCCGCGGCCGGTCCGTGGCGAGTTTCCTGAGGTCGCCTCTGTCGTGGGTCCCGTGGCCGTGCCCGGCGAGCCG
>NZ_KB912477.1:6844-14883 GCF_000383775.1 Saccharomonospora halophila 8 | reverse complement strand
AGTGCCCGGCGAGCCGCTGCGCGCTCCGCGCGGCGCCTCGCCCGCGTGACGGTCGGTGTCGCCGGTATGTCGGTCGTCACCTGCCGCGGCGCGGATGTCGGCTTGCGCCGGTGTCCGCCGCCCCATAGAGTCGACCCCCACATCTAGTAGTTACATTGCTGTAGTTGGTCCACAAGTTGGGGTACCATCGCGGTAGGCTTCGCGGGCGGAGGTTCCGCTCCGGTCAGGTCCGACGCGGGCGCGCAAGCGTGCGCAGGGAGGTGCGAGAAGGGTGCGATGCCCGTTCTGCCGGAACGCCGATTCCCGGGTCGTCGACTCCCGCGAGGTGGACGAGGGGCAGGCGATCCGGCGACGCCGGTCCTGCTCGGCGTGCGGTCGCCGGTTCACCACGTCCGAGACGATGGTCCTCGCGGTGGTGAAACGTTCCGGGGTCACCGAACAGTTCAGCCGGGACAAGGTGGTCCGGGGGGTGCGTCGCGCGTGCCAGGGACGCCCGGTCGACGACGACGCCCTCCAGCAGCTCGCGCAGCGGGTGGAGGAGACCGTCCGGGCGAGCGGGATCGCCGAGGTGCCGAGCCATGAGGTGGGGTTGGCGATCCTCGGTCCGCTGCGGGAGCTCGACACCGTGGCGTATCTGCGGTTCGCGAGTGTCTACCGTGCCTTCTCCTCGATCGAGGATTTCGAGGCCGAGATCCGGGGACTGCGCGAGGTGATCGCCGATTCGACGGACCAACCGGACGACAGCGCCAGGAGCGCGGACGACGCGGGACGTCGCCGCCAGTTGTGAACGCGGGAGAGGGAGTCATGACAGAAACCGTGGGGGCGGGCGCAGACGCCTCGCACAAGGGCAAGAAGCGTCAGGGCGCGGGCGCACGCAAGGGGCTGGGTATCCGGCGCGTCCACACCACCGAGGGTGTACACCCCTACGACGAGGTGCGGTGGGTCAAGCGCGACGTCGTCATGACCAACTGGCGTGACGGCACGGTCAACTTCGAGCAGCGCGGGGTGGAGTTCCCCGAGTTCTGGTCGGTCAACGCCACCAACATCGTCACCAGCAAGTACTTCCGCGGTGCCGACGGCAGCCCGGAACGGGAGTACAGCCTCCGGCAGCTCATCGACCGGGTCGTGAAGACCTACGTCGCCGCGGGGACCGAGCACGGTTACTTCGCGGGTCCGGCCGACGCCGAGATCTTCGAGCACGAGCTGACCTGGATGCTGCTGCACCAGGTGTTCAGCTTCAACTCGCCGGTGTGGTTCAACGTCGGGACCACCTCGAAACAGCAGGTCTCCGCGTGCTTCATCCTGTCGGTGGATGACACCATGGAGTCGATCCTCAACTGGTACAAGGAGGAGGGTCTGATCTTCAAGGGCGGTTCCGGCGCGGGACTGAACCTGTCCCGGATCCGGTCCTCCCGGGAGCTGCTCTCGTCCGGCGGCACGGCGTCCGGACCGGTGTCGTTCATGCGCGGCGCCGACGCCTCCGCCGGGACGATCAAGTCCGGCGGTGCCACCCGGCGGGCCGCGAAGATGGTGGTGCTCGACGTCGATCACCCCGACATCGACGAGTTCATCGAGACCAAGGCGAAGGAGGAGCACAAGATCCGCGTGCTCCGCGACGCCGGTTTCGACATGGACCTCGGTGGCAGCGACAGCGCCTCGGTGCAGTACCAGAACGCGAACAACTCGGTGCGGGTCTCGGACGAGTTCATGCAGGCCGTGGAGACCGGGGAGCAGTTCGGCCTGCGGGCACGGATGACCGGTGAGGTGGTGGAGCGCACCCCCGCGAAACCGCTGTTCCGGAAGATGGCCCGTGCGGCGTGGGAGTGCGCCGACCCGGGCCTGCAGTACGACGACACGATCAACGACTGGCACACGTGCCCCGACTCCGGGCGGATCACCGCGTCGAACCCGTGCTCGGAGTACATGCACCTGGACAACTCCAGCTGCAACCTGGCCTCGCTCAACCTGTTGAAGTTCCTCGGCGACGACGGCACCTTCGACGCCGAGCGGTTCGCCGAGGCGGTCGAGCTGGTCATCACGGCGATGGACATCTCGATCTGCTTCGCCGACTTCCCGACCGACGCCATCGGTGAGACGACCCGGAAGTACCGGCAGCTCGGGATCGGTTACGCGAACCTGGGTGCGCTGCTGATGGCGACCGGCCACGCCTACGACTCCGAGGGCGGTCGCGCCCTCGCCGCGTCGATCACCTCGCTGATGACCGCGGTGTCGTACCGGCGTTCGGCCGAGATGGCGGGTGTGGTCGGTCCGTACGAGGGATACGCCCGCAACGCCGAGGGACACAAGCGCGTGATGCGCAAGCACGCGGCGGCCAACGAGCTGATCCGCACCTACCACGGCAACGACGCCGCCGTGCGGGAGCGGGCGACGCGCGAGTGGGAACGCGGCAACGAGATCGGCGCCGCAAACGGCTGGCGCAACGCGCAGGCCAGCGTGCTCGCCCCCACGGGCACGATCGGGTTCATGATGGACTGCGACACCACCGGTGTCGAACCGGACTTCTCCCTGGTGAAGTTCAAGAAGCTCGTCGGTGGCGGGTCCATGCAGATCGTCAACAACGCGGTGCCGCGTGCGCTGCGGTCGCTGGGCTACCAGAACGAGCAGGTCGAGGCGATCGTGGACCACATCGCCGAGCACGGGCACGTGATCGACGCTCCGGGCCTGCGCCCGGAACACTACGAGGTGTTCGACTGCGCGGTCGGTGAGCGCGCCATCGCCCCGATGGGACACGTCCGGATGATGGCGGCGGTGCAGCCGTTCATCTCCGGGGCGATCTCCAAGACCGTGAACATGCCGGAGTCCGCGACGGTCGCCGACGTCGAGGAGATCTACTTCCAGGGCTGGAAGCTGGGTCTGAAGGCGCTGGCGATCTACCGGGACAACTGCAAGGTCGGTCAGCCGCTGTCCACCGGGAAGAACGAGAAGAACGGGACCGACGCCGCGGAGGAGGCCGAACCGGAGAAGGTCGTCGAGTACCGGCCGGTGCGCAGGCGGCTGCCGAAGAAGCGGCCCAGCCAGACGGTGTCGTTCACGGTCGGTGGCGCCGAGGGCTACCTCACGGCGGGCTCGTACCCGGACGACGGTCTCGGCGAGATCTTCGTCAAGCTGGGCAAGCAGGGGTCGACACTGGCGGGCGTGATGGACGCCTTCTCGATGTCGATCTCGGTGGGTCTCCAGTACGGCATCCCGCTGGAGTTCTACGTGCAGAAGTTCCAGAACGTGCGGTTCGAGCCGGCCGGGATGACCGACGACCCGGACGTGCGGATCGCCACGAGCGTGCTGGACTACCTGTTCCGCAGGCTTGCGCTGGACTACCTGCCGTACGACAAGCGTGCCGTGCTCGGCGTGTTCACCGCGGACGAGCGCACCGCCCAGGTGGAGGCCGACTACGGCGGTGGGGCGGATCCGGGACAGCAGAACGTGGATCTGAACACGCTGCGCAGCACGGTCGAGTCGGCGGGATCCACGGAGAACGCGGAGGACACGGACACCGGCCGGGCGAGCGGGAACCGCGGTTCCTCCGCGCCGGGCGGGCCCGCGGGCGAGGCGCACAGCACGACCGAGCTGCGGGAACTCCAGATGGGCAAGGCGGCGGACGCGCCGCTGTGCATGACCTGCGGGACGAAGATGCGCCCGGCCGGTTCCTGCTACGCCTGCGAGGGCTGCGGGGCCACCTCCGGGTGCAGCTGACCGGACACCGCGCAGCTGACCGGACACCGCGCGGTGCGCGGTGTCCGGTCAGTCCGCAGGCGTCGGGAGTACCCGGTAGGTGAGGTGTTCGGCGGCCGGGGTGGACACCGATCGGACCCGCTCCAAGCGGCGGAACACGGTGGTCCCCGGACCGGGGAAGAGCGGGGTGCCGCCGCCGAGGACGACCGGGACGAGGTGCAGTGTGAGTTCGTCGGCCAGTCCGGCGAGCAGCACGCTCGACGCCGTGCGCCCCCCGCCCATGACCACCACGTCCTTGCCGCCCGCCGCGGCGCGGGCCCGCTCGAGAGCCTCGTGCGGGCCGTCCGTGACGAACGAGAAGCGGTCCGCCAGGCGCACGGCCTCCGGTGGCGAACCGGTGAGCACGAAGGCCGGCGGTGCCTCGGTGCCCTGGCGGTCGGCTCCGTAGCCGATGTCGTCGTTCCACCCGTGGGGCCCGTCGACGAACTCGAACGTGCGCCTGCCCAGGACGACGGCGCCCGTGCGGGTGACCGCCTCGTCGAGGATCCCGGTGTCGGCGTCCGAGCTTCGTTGCTCGGCCCAGACCCATTCGTGCAGGACCTCGCCCCCGACACCGAGACCGTGGCGCGCATCGGTGCCCGGGGCGGCGACATACCCGTCGACCGACACCGAGATGTCGACCACGACCGTTCCGGTCGCGGCGTCCGTGATCCCGGTATCGCCTTGTTCGGACCGGCCCATCGCACGGCTCCTTCGCATCGCGGTCCCGTTCGTCCGTGGCACCCTACAACCGGTCGGTGTCCGAACGGGCCGGTCTCGCCCGGACCCCGACCGGACGAGGCGGTCGGCGGAGCCCGCTCAGCCGGGTTCCGGGGCGGCCTTCCCGGTGAGCCGTCGCCAGAGGAAGTCGAACACCAGCGCCCACTTGAACGCGGCCTGGGCGTTGTCGGCGGCGGCGCCGTGTCCGCCCTCGATGTTCTCGTAGTAGGTCACGTCGTGACCCTGTTCGCGCATCCGCGCCACCATCTTGCGGGCGTGCCCGGGATGGACCCGGTCGTCCCGGGTGGAGGTCATGACCAGCGTCGGCGGGTAGTCCACATCGGCGTCGAGATTGTGGTACGGCGAGTACCGCCGCAGCGTGGCCCAGTCGCCGGGGTCGTCCGGGTCGCCGTACTCGGCCATCCACGAGGCTCCGGCGGGCAGCAGATGGTACCGCCGCATGTCCAGCAGGGGCACCTGACTGACCACCGCGCCGACCAGGTCGGGGTGGCGGGTGAGCATGACCCCGGTGAGCAGTCCGCCGTTGCTGCCGCCCTCGACACCGAGGAGGTCGGGGGCGGTGACACCCCGGTCGAAGAGATCGGAGGCCACGGCGGCGAAGTCCTCGTAGACCCGCAGGCGGTCCCGCGTGACCGCCTGGTTGTGCCAGTCCGGTCCGTACTCGCCGCCCCCGCGCAGGTTCGCCACCACGTAGGTGCCGCCGAGCTCCAGCCATCCGCGGCCGACCACCCCGCTGTAGGACGGGGTCACCGACAGCTCGAATCCGCCGTAGCCGGTGAGCAGCGTCGGTCCGGGTCGCCGGTCGGCCCGGCCGACGACGAAGTACGGAATACGGGTGCCGTCCGCCGAGACGGCGAAGTGCTGCGTGGTGTCGAGGCCCGTGGCGTCGAAGAACGCGGGGGTGTCCCGCAGTCGTTCGGTCGTGCCGGTTCCGGCCGCCTCCGGCTGTGTGGCCCCGACCGCCTCCGGGGGCTCGGTGCCGAGCGTGCCCCGGAGCAGCACCGGTGGCTGCGTGTAGCCGGTGACCTGGAGGAAGTACTCGTCGCTGTCGTGCGGGTCGGTGCCCACGAGGTCCACGGTGCCCACCTCGGGAACCCCGGGTAGCGGTGCGTCCCGCCACCCGTCCGGGGCGGGGGTCAGCACGCGGAACCGGGTCTTCACGTCCCGCAGTGTGCCCAGCAGCAGGTGGTTCCGGGTCCAGGCGAAGCGGTCGAGCGAGGTGTGCGCGTCCGGCTCGAACAGCACGGTCAGGGTGCGGTCCCCGGCGAGGAAGTCCTCCAGGCGGGCCGCCAACAGCGCTCCCGCGGGATGGCGGACGTCCGCGGGGCACCACGGGGACCGGGTGCGGACCAGCAGCCACTCCCGGCGCACCGACACGACGGCATCCTCCGGGACGTCGAGGAACACCAGCCCGGCGTCGGTGCGCACCCACGTCCGGCCGCGGTAGAAGTCGATGTCGCGCCGGACCAGGCCGCGTTCCCACCCCTCGGTCGGGTCGTGGGTGGCGCCGACGGCCACGTCACCGGCCTCGCCCTCGAGCACGACGGTGGCCTCCTCCAGGGGAGTGCCCCGACGCCACTCCTTGACGATCCGGGGGTAGCCGGAATCGGTCAGCGAACCGGGACCGAAGTCGGTGGCCACGTAGACGTGGTCGCGGTCGATCCACGACACCGCGCTCTTGGCCTCGGGCAGCCGGAACCCGTGGGGGACGAACTCCCGGCCGTCGAGGTCGAACTCCCGCACCACCGCCGCGTCGGCGCCGCCGCGGGACAGCTCGACCAGGCACCGCCGGTGGTCGGGGCGCAGTACCGTGGCGCCCTGCCAGACCCAGTTCTCCGACTCGGCGGCGGCCAGCGCGTCGACGTCGATCAGCACCTCCCACTCCGGGTCCGGCTTGCGGTACTCGTCGAGGGTGGTGCGCCGCCACAGTCCCCGGGGGTGGGCCGCGTCCCGCCAGAAGTTGTAGAGGTGGTCGCCGCGCCGCCGGACGACGGGGATGCGGGTGTCGGCGTCGAGTACCTCCCGCAGCCGTCCGGTCAACCGGTCGAACGACTCCCGGTGCGTGCCCCCGTCCACGGTCTCGGAGTTGCGGGTCCGCACCCAGTCGAGCGCCTCGGCGCCCTCGACCTCCTCGAGCCAGAGGAACGGGTCGTCGTCCGCGGTCACGTGCGCCTCACTCATCCCACCGAGTCTGCCAGCCGACCCGCTGCCCTTTTCCCCAGCGTGGACACCCGGTAGCCTGGTGTGAGCTGCCTCACCGACGGGGAGGAGACCCATGCGGATCGCCGATCTGTTGCGGCGCAAAGGTTCCACGGTTGCCACGGTCAGCCCGGAGACGGGGGTCGAGGGCCTGGTGGCCCGGTTGGCGGAGCACAACGTCGGGGCCCTCGTGGTGGTCGGTCCCGCCGGTGAGGTGATCGGCATCGTCTCCGAACGGGACGTCGTGCGCGGGCTGCGCGAACGGGGCGCCGGGCTGTTGGCCACCCGGGTCGGCGACATCATGACCACGGACGTGGCGGGCTGCACCCCGGAGGACTCGGTGGACGAGCTCAGTGCCGTGATGACGCGGCGGCGGATCCGGCACGTGCCGGTGCTGGTGGACGGCGCCCTCGGCGGGATCGTCAGCATCGGCGACGTCGTGAAGTCCCGGATGGACGAACTGGAGCAGGACCGCGAGCAGCTGGAGTCCTACATCGTCGGCGGCAGGTTCGACACCACGGGATGAGCCGGGCTCCGATGCCGTTGCCCGGAGCCGTCCGTCCCGGCCCGTCGACCGGGTGTGCTCGTCCTCAACAGGTCTCCTCGGCACGGGGGCCGGGGGGACAGTCGCTCCCGGGTGACCCCGACGGCGTCCGGGTCCCGGTCAGGGCGGGTGCCAGCGCGGCCACCCCCTCGGTGAGAGCCGTGGCGGCCGTGGTGAGGTCGGTGCCGGCGGGGTGCCGGGACAGCAGTACCACGACGTAGCGGTGATCCGCCCCGACGAGCCCGGTCGTGTGCAGGACGAGCTCCCCGTCGACACGCATCCACCCCTGTTTCACCGCCGTTTCGGTGTCGGGCAGGGCCGACGGGATGCCGAAGCTCTGGTCGATGCCGTCGGCGGCGGTGGCCTGCGCTCCGGACAGGGCGCCGAGCACGAGATCGGCGGCGGGGGCGGGAATCTCGTCGGTGATGTAGGTGTACAGGATGCGCAGGTCACGCGGGGTGGTGACGGTCAACTCCCACTCCGCGGGCTCGGCCGGCGCGGTGGTCGCGCGCAGACCCGCCTCCGCCGCCGTCCGGTGCACCACCGCGGGGCCCCCGTACCGCGACCACAGCACGGACGCGACCGGATCGTCACTGGCCGCCAACATCCGCACGAGACGCTCCCGCTCCGGCCCCGGGGGCGGTGGGCGCCATCCCGCGGTGCGCAGCACCCGGCCGGCGATGGCCAGCTTGACCACCGAGGCGGTGTAGAACCGCCCTCCGGGGTCGTGCTCGGCCACCGTGCGCCCGGTGGCGCGGTCGTGGACGGTCAGCCCCACCCGGCTGCCCGGGACCCGGCCGGACACGGCCGCGACGACGTCCGCGGC
>NZ_KB912477.1:4226-6744 GCF_000383775.1 Saccharomonospora halophila 8 | reverse complement strand
GTTCGACCCCGGCGACGCGGTGCGCGAGGAGGCGTGGGTCCGCGCGGACGTCGACAGCGACCGGGACGGCGCCGACGACCGGGTGCACGTCGAGGTGGTCCGGCCCCGCGCCACCGAGCGGGGCCTGCGCGTTCCGGTCGTGTACCAGGCGAGTCCGTACTTCTCCGGCGGTAACCCGGTGACGAACCACGACGTCGACGTGGAACTGCACGTTCCCACCCGTCCCGCCGGGCCGGACCCGCGGATCACCTCGCGCTACGAGGACTACTTCGTCTCCCGCGGCTTCGCCGTGGTCTACGCCGAGTCGCTGGGAACCGGCGACTCCACCGGGTGTCCCACGACGGGCGGGGAGAACGAGACCGTCGGCGCCGCCTCCGTGATCGACTGGTTGAACGGGCGGGCCCCGGCACGGGACGCCGGGGGAGCCCCCGTCACCGCGGACTGGAGCACCGGGAAGGCCGGGATGATCGGCGTGTCGTACAACGGCACCCTGCCCAACGCGGTGGCCTCGACCGGGATCGACGGCCTGGAGACGATCGTGCCCATCGCGGCCATCTCCGACTGGTACGACTACTACCGGGAGAACGGGGCCGTCGTCGCGCCGGGTGGCTTCCAGGGCGAGGACGCCGACGTGCTCGCCGAGTACGTCTACACCCGCGAGGACCGGGAGATCTGCCGCCCCGTCATCGACGAACTCGCGGCCCACCAGGACCGGGTCACCGGCGACGGCAACGCCTTCTGGCGCGAGCGGAACTACCTCGACGACGCCCACCGGGTGCGCGCGTCGGTGCTCGCGGTGCACGGCCTCGGTGACTGGAACGTCACCCTCAGCCAGGTGGCGGACTGGTACGAGGCGCTGGCCCGCAACGGGGTCGAACGCAAGATCTGGCTGCACCAGTCCGGGCACACCGACCCCTACTACCTGCGCCGGGACGTCTGGCTGACCACCCTCAACCGCTGGTTCTCGCACTACCTGTACGGCGTCGACAACGGCGCGGACACCGGACCGAGGGCCACCGTCCAGCGGGAGGACGGCACCTGGACCCGGGAGGCCGACTGGCCCGCGCCCGGCGCCGCGGACGCCACCCTGCATCCGAGGGCGGGCGGTGCCGGGCGCGGGGGACTCGATCCCCGACCGGACCGGGGCAGGCCGGTGTTCGAGGAGCTCACCGACGACGCCACGAGAACGGTCGAGGAGCTCGTGGACGCCCCCGCCTCGCCGCACCGGCTGGCCTACACCACGGACCCGGCCGGGCAGCCGGTGCGGCTGAGCGGCACGCCGAGGGTGGACCTGCGGATCGCGTTCGACCGTCCCGCGGCCAACGTCACCGGTGTGCTGGTGGACCGCGCGCCGGACGGGAGTTCGCACGTGATCACCCGCGGGTGGACGGATCCGCAGAACCGGCACCACCGCGGGCACACCCAGTTCGTGCACCCGGGCGTGCCGTACCGGGTGGCGTTCGATCTGCAACCCCAGGACTACGTGCTCGGAACCGGACACCGACTGGAGTTCGTGGTGCTGTCCAGCGACCACGACTTCACGCTGCGGCCGGATCCGGGAACGGGCCTGGCGGTCGACGTGCGCCGGACCTCCGTCACGGTGCCGGTCGTCGGGGGCGAGCGGGGTCTGCGCGGGGCGTTCGGCCCGTCCTGACCGGAGGTGTCGTCCACACCCGGCCGCCCCTGTGGACAACTCCGTGCGCAGGCACGCACGGACGGCCGGGCGCCGCCATGGTGGAGCCATGACACCGCCTTCCACGACACCGACCACCGTCGACCTGCGATCGCCGGGGGATCTGCTCGCGGCCACGCCACAGCTGCTCGGGTTCCGCCCCACCGACTCCGTGCTCGTCATCGGGCACCGGGCGCCCACGGGCACGCGCATCGGCGCGGTCCTGCGGGCGGACCTTCCCCCGCCGGGGGACGAGACGGCCCTGGCGCGGCGTCTGCGGAATCCTCTGGCGCACGACTCCGTCGCCGTCACCGTGGTCGTGGTCGGTCCGGACCCCCGCGACCCGGACGACCCGGACGACCGAGACGACCCGGACGACCGGGGGCCGGCCGGGCCGGGGGAGGACGAACCACCCGGAGCCGGCGAGCTCACCGGACGCCCGGAGCCACGCGGATGGTCCCCGTCCGCGCCGGGATACGCGGCGCACATCCTGGTCGACGCGCTCATGACGGCGTTCGACGAGGTCGGCGTGCCGGTCACGCACGCCCTGTGGACGGTCGGGATCCGCGCCGGGGCCCCGTGGCGGTGCTTCGACGACGACTGCTGCGCGGGACGGCTTCCCGATCCGCGTGCGTCCGTGCTCGCCGCCGTCACCACCCACGCGGGCCTGGTGACCTACCGCGACCGCGGTGACATGGGGCGCCAGCTCGAACCGGTCGCGGCGGAGGAGGTCCTCGCCCGCCGTTCCGCCCTGCTCGACACCCGCGGACGGCGCGAGCGCGTTCCCGCAGGCCGGGGGTGCCCGTGCGGTGGACCACGGGCGCTCGGTGGTATCCGCCGCCCTCG
>NZ_KB912477.1:2337-4126 GCF_000383775.1 Saccharomonospora halophila 8 | reverse complement strand
CGTCGCCAACGCGCTCGCCGCCGCGGCGGTCGCGCTGGAGCTGGGCTCCCCGGTGTCCGACGTGGCCGCGGATCTCGGGGCCGCCACCCGCCGGTCGGCCCGGCGGATGGAGGTCACCACCTCCGCCGACGGGGTCACCGTGCTGAACGACTCGTACAACGCCAACCCCGAGTCGGTGCGGGCCGCGTTGAAGACGCTCGCCTCGATGACCTCGGAAAGCCGATCTTGGGCGGTCCTCGGTGTCATGGGCGAACTGGGGGCCGATAGCGTGTCCGCGCACGACGAGATCGGTCGGCTCGCCGTCCGGCTCAACATCAACCGGCTCGTCGTGGTCGGCGAGCAGGCTGCCGCCATGCACCACGGCGCGAGTCACGAGGGTTCCTGGGGAGAGGAGTCGGTCCTGGTGCCGGACACCGATGCGGCGGTCGCGCTGCTGCGCGACCAGGTCCGGCCGGACGACGTCGTCCTCGTCAAGGCCTCGAAGGTTGCCGAGCTGTGGCGGGTAGCCGACGCGCTGTTGGGAGAAGGCGGTAGCGCGTGAGCCCGAACACATCACGACACGAGGAACAGAGCCGGAACAGCGACGGCGGGACGAGCGGGAGGCACACAGCGTGATCAGCATCTTGATCGCGGCCTCCGTCGGGCTCGGTGTGTCGATCCTGCTCACCCCGTACCTGATCCGGCTGTTCTCCTATCAGGGATTCGGCCAGGAGATCCGGGAGGAGGGGCCACAGGGCCACAGGTCGAAACGCGGCACGCCCACGATGGGGGGCGTCGCCATCCTGGTCGCACTGGTGGTCGGATACTTCGTCGCCCATCTGGTGGATGTCTGGCGCGACTCGCCCAGTGACGGTCCCACCGCCTCCGGGCTGTTGGTGCTCTACCTCGCGGTGGGGCTGGGACTGGTCGGGTTCCTGGACGACTTCATCAAGATCCGGAAGCAACGCAACCTCGGCCTGAACAAGACGGCCAAGCTCGTCGGCCAGCTTCTGGTGGCGCTCAGCTTCGCGGTGCTGGTGGTGCAGTTCCCGGACGCCAACGGCCTGACGCCGGCCTCGCAGAATCTGTCCTACGCGCGGGACCTCGAACTGATCGTGTTCCCGCTGCCGATCTTCATGCTGTTCTGCTACCTGCTGATCTCGGCGTGGTCGAACGCGGTGAACTTCACCGACGGCCTCGACGGGCTCGCGGGTGGCGCCGGGGCCATGGTGCTGGCCACGTACGTGGTGATCTCCTTCTGGCAGGCACGGCTGAGCTGCGTGGAGGGCTACCAGGTCGGTTGTTACAACGTGCGGGATCCGCTGGACCTCGCGGTCGTCGCCGCGGCGGCGACCGGCGCCTGCGTGGGCTTCTTGTGGTGGAACGCCGCCCCCGCGAAGATCTTCATGGGGGACACCGGGTCGCTGGCGCTCGGCGGTCTCATCGCGGGTCTGTCCATGACGACCCGCACGGAGCTGCTCGCCATCGTGATCGGTGGCCTGTTCGTGGTCGAGATGATGTCGGTGGTGCTGCAGATCGCCATCTTCCGCACCACCCGCAAGCGGATCTTCCGGATGGCGCCGTTCCACCACCACTTCGAACTGGCCGGATGGGCGGAGACCACCGTCATCATCCGGTTCTGGCTGCTCGCGGCGATCTGCTGCATGTTCGGCCTCGGCCTGTTCTACAGTGAACAGCTCGGTCTCGGGGGCGGGTGACGATGCGCGGTGCCGAGCTCGCGGGCAGGACGGTGCTCGTCGCGGGTGCCGGGGTCACCGGCCGGTCCGTGGCGGGTGCGCTGGCGGCGGCG
>NZ_KB912477.1:0-2237 GCF_000383775.1 Saccharomonospora halophila 8 | reverse complement strand
CCGGCGGCCGTGTCCCGGCGGCGTTCCCCCGCCGGGGCACGCGGGCGGGGCCTGTCCGGACCGCAGGTCGCGATGCGACGCAGGGTGGCCGTGCTCAGCGTGCTGACCGTGGTCGGGCTGGGATACGTCCTGCTGTTCACCCCGACGCTGGGGGTGCGCTCGGTCGAGGTCGTGGGGGTGTCCGGGGCGGTGGCGGACGACGTCCGCAGCGCGGCGGACGTGTCGCGGGAGCGGCCGATGCTGCGGGTGGACACGGACGAGGTGGCCGGGCGGGTCGCCGCACTGCCGGAGGTCGCCGATGTGGCGGTTACACGGTCGTGGCCGTCGACCCTCACGGTGACCGTCCGGGAGCGGGTGGCCGTCGCGTACCACGTGGACGGGGTCACGGTGTCGCTGGTCGACACCGCGGCGACCCTGTTCAAGCGGGTCGACGAGGTACCCGGAGGGCTGCCCCGGTTCGAGATCGCGGACCCGTCCCCGGACGACCCGGCGAGCCGGGCGGCGGCGACGGTGCTGGCGTCCCTGCCGCCGGAGCTGTCCGGGCGGGTCACCGCCGTCCGGGCCGCCACCCCCGGGGACGTCCGGTTCGACCTCGCGGACGGGTCGACGGTGCGGTGGGGGGACGCCGAACAGAACGGGATCAAGGCACGGGTGCTGTCGGTCCTGCTGACCAGGGACGGCTCGGTCTACGACGTCGCCAGCCCCGAACTGCCCACCGTGTCCTGACCGTGTCCTGCCCGGGTCCGACGGCACGGGTGGTCTGAAACACCTCGGCGACACGCCGGGTTGCTGCTGGATTCCACGCTGTTCGATGCTTACCGTCCACCAGCAACGTCGGTAGTTGACACAACTCTGAAGCTCGGGTTGAGGTTGAGGGTTCGCGGGAGCCGACCGGCCCGCCGACATCCGGCGCCGACGCACGAGAGCACCACCACGATCAGGAAGGCACCCCGATGACGCCCCCGCACAATTACCTCGCGGTGATCAAGGTCGTCGGTATCGGCGGCGGCGGCGTGAACGCCGTGAACCGCATGATCGAGGTCGGCCTGAAAGGCGTGGAGTTCATCGCGGTGAACACCGACGCGCAGGCCCTGTTGATGTCCGACGCCGACGTCAAGCTCGACATCGGGCGCGAACTGACGCGCGGGCTCGGTGCGGGCGCCTCCCCCGAGGTCGGGCAGAAGGCCGCCGAGGACCACCGCGAGGAGATCGAGGAGGTTCTCAAGGGCGCCGACATGGTCTTCGTCACGGCGGGTGAGGGAGGTGGCACCGGTACGGGGGGTGCCCCGGTCGTCGGGCAGATCGCGCGCAAGCTCGGCGCACTGACGATCGGCGTGGTCACCCGTCCGTTCTCGTTCGAGGGCAAGCGCCGCGCCCGGCAGGCCGAGGACGGCATCCAGGCCCTGCGCAACGAGTGCGACACCCTCATCGTCATCCCCAACGACCGGCTGCTGCAGCTCGGCGACATCGGCGTCTCCCTGATGGACGCCTTCCGCTCCGCCGACGAGGTCCTGCTCTCCGGCGTCCAGGGCATCACCGATCTGATCACCACCCCGGGCCTGATCAACCTCGACTTCGCCGACGTCAAGAGCGTGATGTCCGGGGCGGGCAGCGCCCTGATGGGAATCGGATCCGCCCGCGGGGAGGGCCGGGCCGTGCAGGCCGCGGAGAAGGCGATCAATTCGCCACTGCTGGAGGCCTCCATGGACGGCGCGCACGGCGCGCTGCTGTCCATCGCGGGCGGGTCCGACCTCGGCCTCTTCGAGATCAACGAAGCGGCGTCGCTGGTGCAGGAGTCCGCGCACCCCGAGGCGAACATCATCTTCGGCACGATCATCGACGACTCGCTCGGCGACGAGGTCCGGGTCACGGTGATCGCCGCCGGTTTCGACGCCGGCGCACCCACCCACAAGAAGCTGGACCCCGGAACGTTCACCGCACGGGGGGGCGTCGCCGGGGAGGAGGCACCGCCGGGCGTGCAGGCCCCGGGGTCGGACGGCGTGCCCGTCGGGACCGGTCGGGGCGAGACCGGGGGCGGACAGCCGGACACCGATCCGACCAACCCCACACCACCGGTGCGCAGGCCGCAGCCGTCCGCGACCGGTGAGGGCACGCAGTCCGGCTCGCTGCCGTCCCCGCAGGGGGACGACCGCGGCGGCCACCAGGGCGGCGGTTATCAGGGTGGTCAGCAGGGCGGCCACCAGGGCGGGAGCCAGCAGGGCGCCGCCTCCGCGAGG
>NZ_KB912476.1:13383-16187 GCF_000383775.1 Saccharomonospora halophila 8 | reverse complement strand
CCGGTGCTGCCGGGCCCGCGGCGCGGGTGCGGGACGCGCAGGCCGGTCGCGGGGGCGGGTCGGTGGTGGGTCTGCGGATAGCGGGGCGTTGTCCGGTCGGTCGTTCGTCGCTATCCGTGATACTCACGCCGTGGTGTCGCCTCCCGTGACGGCCGGGCGTCAACCGTGTCCGGCCATCCTGTCGATGATCTCCGCGGCGCGGGAGAGCACCTCGCGCTCCTCGCCGCTCAGTTCCGCCAGTCGCTCGTCGAGCCAGGCCTCGCGCCGCGAGATGGTCGCGTGCACGTAGTCCAGCCCGGTGTCGGTCAGGGCCACGATCGCCTGCCTGCCGTCGGTGGGGTGCGGACTCCGCCGGACGAAGGAGATCTCCTCCAGCGCGGTGATCACCCGCGTCATCGACGGTGGACGCACGCCTTCCCTGGCCGCCAGCTGCCCGGGCGTCATCGCCCCGCATTTGTGCAGTGTGGACAACGCCGAGATCTGCGTCAGGGACAGGTCCTGACTCCCTCGCTGTGCCCGTAACCTGCGGTTCAGCCGCACCACAGCGAGCCGCAGGCGACTGGCCAGCGACCGCTGCTCAGCTGATCCCGACACATCCTTAGCATACCTCACGATCGACTCCCCACACAGCGAACGGGTGCGGGCTCACACCGGACGCGCCCGATCGCCCGGGACCGGACCGCCTTCGCACCGTCCGGTTCCGGGCGATCGGCGCACAGTAGCCGACGTGGGCGAACCACCCGGGGCGGAGTCGCGGGCTCCCGGGCGTGGACTCCTCAGCCGAGCGCGTCCCGGATCGGGCCGATGGCGAAGTAGACGACGAACGCGGCCGCCACGATCCACATCAGCGGGTGCACGCGGCGACCCTTGCCGGTGGCGGCCTGGATCAGCACGTAGCTGACGAATCCGGCCCCGATGCCGTTGGCGATCGAGTAGGTGAACGGCATCACCACGATGGTCAGGAACGCGGGCAACGCGATCGAGAAATCCCGGAAGTCGATCTCGGTGATCTGCCGGATCATCAACGCACCCACGATCACCAGCGCCGGGGCGGCGGCCTCGATCGGCACCACCTCGTACAGCGGGGTGAAGAACATCGCGGCGAGGAACAGCAGGCCGGTCACCACGTTCGCCATACCGGTGCGCGCCCCCTCGGCGATGCCCGAGGCGGACTCCACGAAGACGGTGTTCGAGCTGGCCGAGGCCGCACCACCGGCCACGGCGCCGAGCGAGTCGACGAACAGGGTCTTGCCGACGTTGGGCAGGTTCCCGCGCTCGTCGACGAGGTTCGCCTCCCGGCCGAGCCCGGTCATCGTGCCGATCGTGTCGAAGAAGTCGGTGAGTACCAGGGTGAACACCAGCAACGCCGCCGTGAGCGCGGGCACCTGCGCCCACGCCCCGAAGGACACCTCCCCCACGAGGGAGAGGTCCGGCAGGCCGACGAGGTCGTCCGGCAGGGCCGGGTAGCCGAGGTTCCAGCCCTTCGGGTCCTCCCCGGCGGACGGGCCGACCCCGGCGACGGCCTCCACGATCACCGCGAGCACCGTGCCCGCGAGCACCCCGATCAGGATGGCGCCCTTGACGTTCTTCGCCACCAGCACCGCCATGATGATCAGACCGGCGACGAAGACCGCGGTCGGCCACGAGGCGATCGAGCCGTCGATGCCCAGCTGCACCGGGACGGTGGTGTCGGCCACGTCCGGCACGCGGCGCACGAACCCGGAGTCGACCAGGCCGATCAGGCTGATGAACAGGCCGATCCCCACGGCGATGCCCGCCTTGAGCTGCTGCGGCACCGCGTTGAACACCATCGTGCGCACCCCGGTGAGCACCAGGATCAGCACCACGATGCCGTTGACCAGCACCAGCCCCATCGCGGCGGGCCAGGTCATCAGCGGGGCGATGTTCACCGCCACCAGGGCGTTGATGCCCAACCCCGCCGCCAGCGCGAACGGGTAGTTCGCGACCACCCCCATGAGAATGGTCATGACCCCGGCGACGAGCGCGGTGACGGCGGCCACCTGCGGTACCGGCAGGATCGCGCCGGTGGCGTCGGTGGCCGCCCCCGGATCGTCGGCGGAGAAGCTGCCCAGGATGAGCGGGTTCAGCACGATGATGTAGGCCATCGTCACGAACGTGACCAGCCCGCCCCGCACCTCCCTGCCGGGCGTGGACCCGCGCTCGCTGATCCGGAAGAACCGGTCCAGCCGGGACCGCGCCGGGTCCTCCATGGTCACCTCGGACATCACTCACCTGCCTCGCGTCGGTACCGGCAGCGGTAGCCTGGCCTGCGTGGACGAACCGAGCAACACACCCGAGGTCACAGGACGGCTTCGTCCTCCCCCGGATCTGCCCCGGCCTCTGGTCAGTCCGTGGGTTCCCGTGATCGGGGGCACGACCGCGTGGTTGTGCGCCTTCGTGGTGCTGTTGATTCTCGGGATCCACGGCGTGTGGTTGTGGACGACCCTCGCGGGCGCCGGGGTCGGGCTGCTCGGCATGAGCATCATGCTCTGGCAGCGGGCGGCCTCCCGCAGGGGGTCCCGTTTCGGTCAGAGAAACCTTTAACACACCGACCGGATCGGGCGACGCGCGGGACGTGTCCGAACGCCCCGGCCGCGCACTTCGGCCGAGCACCTCGGTCGAGCATCTCAGCCGAGCAGCACATCCGGTTCCGGATCCTCCAGCAACGCGACGATCATCGCACGATCGGACCACCGGTCCGCCGCCCACGCGAACGCCCGCGCCAGCCCCTCCGGCGAGTCCGCCGCGTGCACGGTCCCGGACGCGGCAGGCACCGGCGCCCC
>NZ_KB912476.1:4178-13283 GCF_000383775.1 Saccharomonospora halophila 8 | reverse complement strand
CCCGGGTCGCCGCGTTGCGCGGCCGGGAGCTCGGCGGCAGCGCCGTCGCGCTGTTCCAGCGGGCCACGCGGGCCGACGGGGCGGACAGGTCCGGGCTGACCTCGCTGACGTACGCGGTGATGCTGAACTACGCCAGCGACGCCGCCATGGCCGTGGCGCTGGCGAACACCCTGTTCTTCGCCGCGAGCAGCGGGGAGAGCCGCGGCCGGGTGGCCCTCTACCTGTTGATCACGATCGCGCCGTTCGCCCTGGTGGCACCGGTGATCGGGCCCGCGCTCGACCGCATCCAGAGGGGCCGCAGGCTGGCCATGTGCCTCGCCTCGGTGGGCGCGGCCCTGATGTGCGTGGTCATGGCGCTGAACTTCGACACCTGGCTCCTGTACCCGGCCGCGCTCGGCAAGATGGTCCTGTCGAAGTCGTTCCTGGTGCTCAAGGCCGCCGTCACACCCCGGGTGCTGCCGCCCGAGATCACGCTGTCCACGACCAACGCGCGGCTGGCCGTGTTCGGCCTCGCCGCGGGCGGTGTGTTCGGCGCGGTGGCGAGCGGGGTGAGCTGGGCGTTCGGGTCGGCGGGCGCGTTGTGGTTCACCGCCGTGCTGTGCGTGGCCGGGGCGGTGCTGGCCCTGCGGATCCCGGCGTGGGTGGAGGTCACCGAGGGCGAGGTGCCCGCCTCGCTGACCGCTCCCCGCCCGGCCGTGACCCGGCGGCAGCCGTTGAGCAGGCACGTCGTGGTGGGACTGTGGGGCAACGGGTCGATCCGGGTGCTGACCGGCTTCCTGATGATGTTCGCCGCGTTCGCGGTGAAGGTGCAGACCGAGGACGCGGGGCGGAGCCCGTTCGTCCAGCTCCTGCTGCTCGGTGTGATCGGCGCGGCGGCGGGGGCGGGCGGCTTCCTCGGCAACGCGCTACGCTCCCGGATGCGGTTCGGCCGACCCGACCAGCTCGTGCTCGCCTGCCTGGCGGCCACGCTGGCCTCCACGGTGCTCGCGGCGGTGCTGTCCGGCCTGGCCACGGCGGCCGTGGTGGGTCTGGTGGGCGCGACGGCGAGCGCGCTGGCGAAGAACAGCCTGGACGCGGTGATCCAGCACGACCTGCCCGAGGAGTCCCGCGCGTCGGCATTCGGACGGTCGGAGACGGTCCTGCAGCTGGCATGGGTGTCCGGCGGGGCGGTGGGTCTGCTGCTGCCGCCGACGTACTGGATCGGGTTCCTCGTGGTGTCCGCGCTACTCGCGCTCGGGCTGACCCGGACCTGGCTGGTGCGGCGTGGGACGTCGCCGCTGCCCTCCCGCTTCCGGGGGCGCCGGAAGCGGGACGCCCGGGACAGCCCCGAGACCGCTCCGGTCGGCGGCGGCTCGTAGTCTCGCCCGCATGCGACGCACAGTAGTAGCACGGGTGGCACCGCTGGCCGCAGGCGCGGCCGTGCTGGCGGGTTGCTCGGCGCCCGCACCTCCCGAGGTCACCTTCTACGCCGACGGGGAGTCGGTGCACGCCCAGCCGTGGCGCTACTGCGACGCGCTGGTGACGTCCTGCGAGTCCGACCCCGATGAGCCCTCCGTCCTCGACGTGCGGGCGGGCGAGCCGGTGCAGGTCTCGGTTCCCACGGACGTCGCCGAGACCCCGTGGCTGGTCAACATCCAGTACACCGACTCCGAGGGGACGGTGCGGCCGATCCGGCAGGAGGTGTTCACCCCGGGCGAGCGACACGCCTACACGGCCGTGCCCCAGGCACCGGCCGAACAGCTGCTCGTGGTGGAGGTCCAGCAGCTCAGCAAGGCCTACGCGGCCGACGCGCAGGGCAACCCGGTCGTCGACGAGTCCGGACGGCCCCAACTCGTCGCCCGCGCCGTGTGGGCCCTGCGCATCGATCCGTCCTGACGGCCCGCGCCTGCTGCGGCCGGTTCGTCGGAGACCATCCCGGCGCCGAAGATCTCGGTGGCGATCCGGGTGAGATCGGAGAACGCGCGGCCGGGCCACCCGACCGCCGCGCGCCCGGCACCGGACGTCACGGGTCCAGGTCGCGGGCCACCGCGCGCATCACCTCGGCGATGCGCTTGGTGTTCTTGCGCTCCGGGTAGCGCCCCTTGCGCAGGTTGGGCTGCACCCGCGCCTCCAGGAGCTTGATCATGTCCTCGACCATGCCGTGCAGTTCCTCGGCCGGACGGCGCCGGGCCTCGGCCACCGACGGCGGAGGGTCGAGCAACCGGACGGAGAGGGCCTGCGGGCCGCGCTTACCGTCGGCGACCCCGAACTCCAGCCGCTGACCCGCTTTGACAGCCTCGACACCTTCCGGCAGCGCGGACTTCCGGATGTAGACGTCCTTTCCTCCGTCCTGTGTGACGAAGCCGAACCCCTTGTCCGCGTCGTACCACTTGACCTTGCCGGTCGGCACTGCCCTCACCGTTCCTTCGCTCTCCTGCAACGGACCGCGTCACCACGGCCCCGCACGACGAACGCGCCCCAGGCGTACCCAGGACGCGCACCGGACAAGCGTATCTCGCCACGGGCGCGACGGCGAAGGTGATTGCGCCGCTCTAGGATGTGCGGCATGGAGACCGCTGTCCACGACACAGGTTCCGCCCCGACGCGCAAACCGTGGTTGATGCGGGTCGGTATCGGGATGTTCGCGCTCGGCATGATCGCCGTGGTCGCGGTGTTCGTCCTGTTCGCCGCCGGGTTCTCCGACCTGCCGGTGTGGCTGTCGGCCGTGGCGGGTGTGCTGACCCCGCTCGGTCTCGGGCTCGGACTGATCGCCCTGGTCCGGGAGCACCGCCGCCGGTAGTGGCCGGAACCGCCACCGGCCGTGCTCACCGGAGCGGTTCGGCGGGGCCGGCCGTGCCGGTGACGGAGGGAGAACCGCCGAACGCGGACTCCAGCCACCCGGGGAACTCCGCGAGTGAGCCGAGAACCGTGTGTGCCCCGGCGTCGCGCAGTTCTGCGTGGGAACACGGCCCGGTGGCGACCCCGACGCCCCTCGCCCCCGCGGCGCGTGCGCCCGCGACGTCCCCGGTGTGGTCGCCGACGTAGACCTGCGCCCCGTGCGCGGTCAGGGCCGTGGCCTTGCCCGCCGCCCAGAGGTCGCCGACCAGCTCGTCGACGTGGTCCGACCAGCCGAGCGCGTCCAGGTGCCGGGCGGCGTTCGGTGCGTACTTGCCGGTGACGACGAGAACCCGGCCACCCGCCGCCCGCACGGCGGCCAACGCCTCCTCCGCACCGGGCAGCGCGACGGTGCGGGGCACCACGAGGTCCGGGTAGTCGGCGCGGAAGCGGGACACGAGTTCGCCGATCCGGTCGGCGGGGGCACCGAACTCCCGCAGGACGCTCGCCAGCGGCGGCCCCAGGTTCGCGGCGAACCGTTCGCCGTCGAAGGCGAAGCCGGTCTCCTCGGCGAGCCGGTCCATGGCCACGACCATGCCCGGTCGCGGATCGATCAGGGTCATGTCCAGGTCGAAGCCCACGCAGAGTCGCACGGGCCCACCCTAATTTCTTGACATGCTGCAAAACGGTGTCAAGGCAATTGACATGGTGCCGACAGATGTCAAGATCACGGCGTGTCCCGCACCACCGGTTATGCCCGGCGTGTCCGGTCGTCCCTGCGCGAGGAGCTGCTCGACGCCGCGACCACGCTGCTCGCCCACCGCGGTTACGCGCGGGTGCGGATGGCCGACGTCGCCACCCGGGTCGGGGTCAGCAGACAGACGGTCTACAACGAGTTCGGCAACAAGCGCGCGCTCGTGCAGGCGGTCGCCCTGCGCACACTCGCCGAGTTCACCGACGGCATCCGGCACCGGCTGCGCACCGCGGGCGACGTGCTGGCGGGTCTGCACGCCGCCACCGCCTACACCATCGAACACGCCGGGGAGAACCCGCTGGTCGCCGCCGTGACCGGCACCGAGGTCGCCGAGGACCTGCTTCCGCTGCTGACCACCCGCGGCGAACCGGTCCTGCGGGCGGCCACCGACATGGCGGAGTCCTATCTGCGGGAGCAACGGCCGGAGCTGCCCGATCCGCGGTTCGTCGCCGAGACCGCCACCCGGCTGACGCTGAGCTACCTGGTGCTGCCCACGGCGTCGCCCACCGGAGCCGCGGACGGTGTGTGCGCCGTCCTCGGCCCCCTCCTCGGCGCCACCCCGGCCCCCACCCACACCGACGCGACCGAAGGGAATCACCCATGACCGGCACCCTGGACACCGGCCCCGAGCGCCGCGACGGCTTCCAGTCCCTGCGCCGCGGCGGACTGAACTGGGACTCGTTCCCGCTGCGCCTGTTCGTCAAGGGCAACAAGAAGTTCTGGAACCCCGCCGACCTCGACTTCAGCGCCGACCGCGAGCACTGGGAGTCCCTCGACGACGAGCAGCGCCGCTCGGCCACCTACCTCTGCGCGCAGTTCATCGCGGGCGAGGAGGCGGTGACCGAGGACATCCAGCCGTTCATGCAGGCGATGGCGGCCGAGGGCAGGCTGGCCGACGAGATGTATCTCAGCCAGTTCTGCTTCGAGGAGGCCAAGCACACCGAGGTGTTCCGGCGCTGGATGGACGCCGTCGGTCTCACCGGGGACCTGCACTCCTTCGTGGCGGAGAACCCGCACTACCGCAAGCTGTTCTACGAGGAACTGCCCACCTCACTCGGTCTTCTCACCGAGGATCCGAGCCCGGTCAACCAGATCCGGGCGAGCGTGACCTACAACCACGTCATCGAGGGCAGCCTCGCGCTGACCGGCTACTACGCCTGGCAGAAGATCTGCACCGGACGCGGCATCCTGCCGGGCATGCAGCAGCTCGTGCGCCGGATCGGCGACGACGAGCGCAGGCACATGGCGTGGGGCACGTTCACCTGCCGGCGGCACGTGGCGGCCGACGACTCCCTCTGGGAGGTCGTGCAGCAGCGGATGGGGGAACTCCTCCCGCACGCGCTCGGCATGATCGAGTGGGTGAACGAGCAGTTCGACGAGCAGCCGTTCGACGTCGACAACCAGGAGTTCGTGCAGTACGCGGCGGACCGCGCGCAGCGCAGGCTCGGCGCCATCGAGTCCGCGCGCGGCGCCGACGTCGCCGAGATCGACGTGGACTACTCCCCCGAGCAGCTGGAGGAGACCTTCGGCCGCGAGGACGAGAAGGCCTTCGCCGAGGCCGCCGCCCGGTGACCGGAGGGGCGGGAGCCGTGTTACAACGGTGACCGGCCCTCCACCCTCCGGGAGCTCCCGTGCCGTTCTTCCTGTCCCGCCTGCTGGCGAGGATCAGTCTGCTGACCTCGTGGGGCACGCCGATCGCCGTGACCGTGTTCGTGTTCCTCACGAGCTGGCCGTTGATGGCACTGGCCGAGCCGGACGGCAGTGAGCTCGTCGAACCGGCGAACTACTGGTGGTACTTCGTGGTGACCGCCGCGACGGTCGGCTACGGCGATCTCTCCCCCGCCTCGCCCGCCGGGCACGTCGTCGGTGCCTACGTGATCGTGGGCGGGATCGCGGCGCTGACGACGGTGTTCACCAAGCTCGCGTCGCTGCTGGAGAAGGCGAGGGGACAACGGATGCAGGGAGCGATCAGGGTGAACCTGTCCGGACACACGGTGCTGCTCGGATACCTGCCCGGGCGCACCGAGCGGGTGGTTCCCGAACTCCGCGCCGAGGACGGCAGCGGCATCGTGCTGGGCACGTGGGACGACGTGGCCACCCACCCCATGCCGGGTGAGCCCGTCGAGTTCGTCCGGGGCGACCTCACCGACGCCGGGGTGCTGCGCCGCGCCGGTGTCGACCGGGCGGCACGCATTCTCGTCGACGTCCGCGACGACAACGAGGCACTGGCCGTCACGCTGGCCGTCGATCACCTCAACCGGGACGCACACACCGTGGTGACCTTGCGCGACATGGAACGGTCCTCGCTGCTGGGCTATGTGGGTGAACGGATCCGCCCCGTGCAGTGGCACACCCCACGGATGATCACCGAGGAGCTCCAGTCGCCCGGGATCACGGAGGTCTACGCGGAACTGATGACGCACGGCGGCGCCAACACCTACTCGGTGACGCTGCCGGAGACGGCCGGACCCGTCCTCGTCGACACCTGCCGGACCGCGCTCGGCCGCAACCACGGCGCCACGCTGCTGGCCGCCCGTACCGGCGACCACCTGCTGGTCAACCCGGACTGGCAGGAGGAACTACCCCCCGGCTCGACGCTCTACTACGTCAGCGCCACCCCCCTGACCCCCACCGAGATCGCCCACACCCTCGCCCGGGCACGGTGACCGTCCGTAGTAACCGTGAAGGGCACCTTCCCTGCACCACACGCAGCGAGGGGCACATTCACTGCGTCACACGCAGGGAATGTGCCCTTCACGGCAACACCCGACCGGGGTACGAGAGACTGGTGGGATGAACGCCGTGTTGAACGTGATCTGGTTGGTGTTGGCCGGGGTGTGGCTGGCGCTGGGGTATGTGGTCGCCGGAATCCTGTGCTGTCTGCTGATCGTGACGATCCCGTTCGGGCTCGCCTCCTTCCGGATCGCCGGGTACGCGCTGTGGCCCTTCGGCCGCACGGTCACCGAACGCGGCACCGCGGGGGTGCCGTCGATGCTGGGCAACGTGGTGTGGCTCCTCGTGGCCGGAATCTGGCTGGCGATCGGGCACATCGTCACCGGGATCGCCCTGTGCCTCACCGTCGTCGGCATCCCGCTGGGGCTCGGCAACTTCAAGATGGTGCCGGTGTCGCTGCTGCCCCTCGGCCGGGAGGTCGTGTCCACCTGACGGCCCACCCCGCGCGTACGTGCCGGGAGACCCGCGACGCGCACGCGGGGGGCGGCTACCGTCTCCCTCGACGTGCCGAGATCCGGGAGACGACATGCGCATCGCCGACCGACCGACGGAGGAGGTCGCCGTCCCCGTCGACGCACCGCCCGCGGTCGTCTGGGACCTGGTGACCGACATCGAGCTGCCCACCCGGTTCAGTCCCGAGCTGCACACGGTGCGGTGGCTGGACGGGGCGGACGTTCCGGCCGTCGGCGCGCGATTCGAGGGGCACAACCGCAACGACCTGCTGGGTGACTGGCGCACCGTCTCCGAGGTCGTGGAGTACACCGCACCGCGCGTGTTCGGCTGGGCCGTGCTCGACGCCGACGGCCGGTTCGGTCCGGCGGGCGCCGACCCCGCACATCCGGTCGCGACCTGGCGGTTCGTCGTCGACCCCGCCGGTGTGGGGACACGGCTGCGGCTCGCGGTGCGCCTCGGTCCGGCGCCGTCCGGGCTGACCGCGGCGGTGACCCGGGCACCGGGAAAGGAGGAGGCGATCGTCACGGGCCGACTGACGCAGCTGCGCCACGGGATGCACGCCACCCTGGACGGGATCAGGACGCTGGCCGAGGCCCGGTAGCCGACACGGGGAACGCGGGTTTCCCCGCCGGGGCGGGGGAACCCCGGTCGTGTGTCTCCCACCTCCCGCTCCCTCGACCGCGTCGCGGAGGAGTCGTTCGGCGTCGCCGCGCTCCGCCCCGAGCAGCGCAGAGCCATGGAGGCCGTGCTGGACGGCCGGGACGTGCTGCTCGTGCTCCCCAGCGGTGCGGGCAAGTCGCTCGTCTACCAGGTGCCGACCGTGTTCCTGCCCGGCCCCACCGTCGTGGTCTCCCCGCTGATCGCGCTGCAACGCGACCAGCTCGGTCATTTGGCGGACGACCCGGACGCGCCGGAGGCGGTGGCGGTGCACTCGGCCCAGCCCGGCGCGGAGTCCGACCGGGCCCTGCGCTCAGTACGCCGGGGCGAGGCCGAGTACCTGTTCCTGTCCCCGGAGCAGCTGGCCGATCCCCGGACGGTGGACCGGATGCGCCGCGCCGAGCCCTCGCTGTTCGTCGTGGACGAGGCCCATTGCGTGTCCGACTGGGGACACGACTTCCGTCCCGACTACCTGCGGTTGCGGCACGCGGTGGAGGAACTCGGCAGGCCGCCGGTGCTGGCCGCCACGGCCACGGCGAGCGGCCCGGTGCGGGACGACATCGTCGGGCACCTGGGCATGGTCGACCCCGTGCGCGTGGTCACCGGGTTCGACCGGCCCAACCTTTTCCTCGCCGCCACCCGGATCACCGACGACACGCAACGCCACGACATCGTGCGCGACCGGGTGCTCGCCGGGCCCACACCCGGCCTCGTCTACGCGCCCACCCGCGCGGACACCGAGACCTTCGCGGCGGAACTGGCCGAACACGGGGTCTCCGTGGCGGCCTTCCACGCGGGCCTTCCGGCGAAGGAACGCAGGCGCGTGCAGGACGCCTTCACCCGGGGCGGGGTCGACGTCGTCGTCGCGACCTCGGCGTTCGGGATGGGCATCGACAAGCCGGACGTCCGGTTCGTGGTCCACACCGCCCCGCCCGACTCGCTGGACTCCTACTACCAGCAGATCGGCCGGGCGGGACGGGACGGCGGGCGGGCCGAGGCGCTGCTCATCCACCGCGCCGACGACTTCGATCTCCAGCGGTTCCTCACGGCGGGCTCGTTCGACGAGGACAAGGTCGCCGAGGTCGCCGACACCGTCGCCGAGTACGACGGCACCGCCACCCCCACCGAGCTGGACCACGACGTCGACCAGTCGCACCGCAGCACGATGGGCAACCTCGGCCTGCTCGAACGCGCCGGCATCGTCGGGACCGCCCCCGACGGCGGCCTCACCGTCACCGACCCGGACACGCCACCCGCGCGGGCCGCGGCGGGGCAGTTCGAACGGCGCAGGGAACTGGACCGGTCCCGCATCGCGGTGCTGCGGGAGTACGCCGAGACCGCGGCCTGTCGCAGGCAGTTCCTCCTCGGCTACTTCGGCGAGCGGCTCGCCCACCCGTGCGGGGACTGCGACACCTGTGCGGCGGGTACCGCCGGAGCCCACGCCCCTCCCGCGGACGACGACGTCGAGTTCGACGTGGGCACCCGGGTGCGGCACCGGCAGTGGGGCCGGGGCACCGTGGCCACCCGGGAGGCCGACCGGCTCACCGTCCTGTTCGACGAGGGCGGGTACCGCACGCTGGCACTGTCGTCGGTCCGGCAGGGCGGTCTGTTGACCCCGGCCGGGGACGAGGGAGCCGCCGACGACGGCTGAACCACCGCCGCCGGGACGCGCCCGGCACCGCAGGGCGGGCCCG
>NZ_KB912476.1:0-4078 GCF_000383775.1 Saccharomonospora halophila 8 | reverse complement strand
GGGCGCGCACACCACCGTCCGCACCCCCGGCCGGGCGAGGTCGGCCGGACCGTCGATTCCGGCGGGATTTCCCGGCGGGACCGCGATGGCCAGGGTGTTCGTCGCGAACGTCGTGGGCGGCCCGGCCAGCAGGTCCGCGTCGGCGACCCACCGGATCGTGCGGGCGTCGGCGGAGGCGAACACGTCGGCGGGTGCGCCTTCGAGGATCTGCCGGGCGAGCCGGGCCGACCCGCCGACGTTGAGCCGGACATCCACGTCCGGGTGAGTGCGTTCGAAGTGCCGGTCCAGCTCGCCGAAGACGCCGGTCAGCGAGGCCGCCGCGAACACGGTCAGCGTGCGGTCCCGCCCGGGTACGCCACCGCACGCGACCACCGTCAGCATGCCGACGGCCAGCAGCAGGGCAACGAGCGTGCGCGGCACGGGGGGCACCCGCGCGCCGCCCACCGGTGCGCGCCTCACGGCCCGTCCCCCGGTGTCTCGACGATCACCTGGGTCGCCTTGACCACGGCCACCGCACACACCCCCGGGGCGAGCCCCAGCTCCCGCACCGCCTCGGCGCTCATCAACGACACGAGCCGGTTCGGCCCGCACTGCAGCTCCACCTTGGCCATGACGGTGTCGGCCACGACGTCGGTGACCAACCCGACGAACCGGTTGCGCGCCGAGCGCCCCACACCGGTGGGGTCGGGCGCGGAATCGGCGGCGGCCCGGGCGAACGCGGCGAGTTCCGCCCCGTCGACCACCATGCGCCCGGCGTCGTCCCCGGCGGAGGTCAGCCGCCCGGCGCGAACCCAGCGGCGGACGGTGTCGTCACTCACGCCGAGCAGGCGGGCGGCCTCCGAGAGCCGAAACTGCGGCATGAAACGCACAATATCGCCGCACATGCGCCTCCGCCAGCGGTCACTCGGCCGACGGTGTGATGGAGGTCCTATTCTCGTCGGTTCCCCGACTAGGCTGGACAGGGTGACGGGAACGGACCTCGGCATCCCCAGGGTGCCCGGAGCACGCACGGCACCGGACCACACACGCCCGGACGACCCCTCGCTGATCGACAGCTTCGGGCGCGTCGCGACCGACCTGCGGGTGTCGCTGACCGACAAGTGCAACCTGCGGTGCACGTACTGCATGCCCGCGGAGGGGCTGGACTGGGCCCCGGGTGAACAGGTGCTGTCCGACGACGAGCTGGTGCGGCTGATGGACGTCGCCGTCCGGTTGCTCGGGGTGACCGACATCCGGCTCACCGGCGGCGAGCCGCTGCTGCGTCCGCATCTGGAGGACCTCGTCGCCCGGATCACCGCGCTGCGGCCCCGGCCACGGTTGTCCATGACCACCAACGGCATCGGGCTCGCGAAGCGGGCGGAGCGGTTCGCGAGCGCGGGCCTGAACCGCATCAACGTCTCCCTCGACTCGGTGCGGCCGGAGACGTTCGCGCGCGTGACCCGGCGCGACCGGCTGCGGCACGTCCTCGACGCACTGGCGGCCGCCCGGGACGCGGGACTGGACCCGGTCAAGATCAATACCGTGCTGTTGCGGGGGGTCAACGAGCACGAGGCGCCCGAACTGCTGCGCTTCGCCGTGGAGCACGACTATCACCTGCGGTTCATCGAGCAGATGCCGTTGGACGCCCAGCACGGGTGGAGCCGCGCCGAGATGATCACTGCGGACGAGATCTTCGACCTGCTGGGTACCGAGTTCACCCTGACCCCGAGCCCGACGGAGCGCGGCGGCGCCCCGGCGGAACGGTGGCTGGTCGACGGCGGCCCGCACGAGGTGGGCATCATTCCCTCGGTGACCCGGCCGTTCTGCGCCGCGTGCGAACGGACCCGGCTCACCGCCGACGGCGCGGTCCGCTCGTGCCTGTTCAGCACCACCGAGACCGACCTGCGCGGTCTGGTCCGACAGGGTGCCGACGACGACGAGATCGCCGACACCTGGCGCGCGGCGATGTGGGGCAAACTCGCCGGGCACGAGATCAACGAAGCCGGTTTCGCCCAGCCGATCCGGCCGATGAGCTCCATCGGCGGCTGATCCGCGCGCACGCAGGAGAGAACGAGGGAGCAGGCGATGCACACGTCGGGGACCGGCCACCGTGCCACGGCACCGGAGGACCCCACCGCGGCGGAACGCCCCACGACACCGCGGGGACGCCCGACGCCGGGGGAGCCGTTGTCGGACGACGACGCGGGATCCGCGGTGACGGTGCGGGTGCGGTATTTCGCCTCGGCCCGCGCGGCCACGGGACTGGACTCCGAACCGGTCCGGCTGGGCGAACCCGCGTCCGTGGCCGACGCCGTGCGACAGCTCCGCGAGCGGCATGCCGGGACCGGGCTGCCCCGCATCCTCGACGCGGCCGGTTTCCTACTGGACGGCGTCGCGGTGCGCGACCACACCCGCCGTCTGCCCGACGGGGCCCAGTTCGACGTGCTCCCGCCGTTCGCGGGCGGCTGACCCCCCACCGCACCGTCCCCCACCAGTACCGGACCTCCCAACGGGGCGGGACCGGTTCACACCTCCGGAGGAGCCCGCCGCCGACCGGCCGCACCGGCGGGTGGAGTACACCTCCCGCGGCGGGCGGGTCCACCTGTCCGGTTCGTCCGGACCACCCGGTCGCCACCGCGCGCACGGGTCGTCCCGAAGGGAGCAGACGGGTCGTCGAGGGCGTGACCCAGACCTCACTTCGGGTGAAAAGTTTCGAGAGGGACACGGACCGGTAACAACGCCTTACGCAGGGAAAATAACCGGATCGTGCGAAGGTTGCGTGCCGTTACTGTGGTCTAACCCACGGTTCCGTAAATTTCCGATCACGGCCGTTGTTACGTACCGTCGCAAATCGGTTGGCCCCGACCAACCGGGAACGACCGGGATCCCGTCTGCGCCGAGCCCAGTCCGGCGGAATCCCGGAGACACGGAAAAACCCCGAGCGAAACGCACTTCTCGGACTGGGACGAGAGGGAGGCGGCATCCCCCGGTGCCGCCTGTCGGCCCGAGACGGTCGGCCCGGCCTCACCGCCCGCCCGCGGTTCTCGACAGGCGCGGAAGTCGAAACCGAGTCGACATGGCTTATCGAGGCAAGCACCGCAAACCGTCCGCCGCGTCCCGCAACCTCGCCCGCGTCGCCGTCGCGGGCATCGCCGTGGGCGCACCGCTGTCGGTGGCCGCGGCCCCGGCCCAGGCGGCGGACAGCAGCGTCAACTGGGACGCGATCGCCGAGTGCGAGAGCGGCGGCGACTGGAGCATCAACACCGGCAACGGCTACTACGGCGGACTCCAGTTCAAGCTGAGCACCTGGCGGGCCTACGGCGGCACCGGCATGCCGCACGAGGCGTCCCGCTCCGAACAGATTCAGGTCGCCGAACGGGTCCTGGACGGACAGGGCATCGGCGCGTGGCCGGTCTGCGGCGCGAAGGGCTCCTCGAACGTGAGCTACGAGGGGAGCAACACCCAGGGGGCGCAGGACTCCGGCTCGACCCAGAGCCAGTCCACGCAGCCGGAGCAGACCTCCGAGCCCGCCCCCGAGCCCGCCCCCGAGCGGGTGGCGAAGTCGAACCCGGAGGGCGACTACGTCGTCGAGAAGGGCGACACGCTGAGCAAGATCGCCGAGGAGAAGGACGTCGACGGCGGTTACCCGACGCTGGTCGACCTGAACGAGGGCTACATCTCCGACCCCGACTACATCGTGGTCGGCCAGAAGATCGCCACCGAGTGACCCCCGTCCGGACGGGCCGGGCCGACGCGGTCGGGCCCGTCCGGACGGTGCGTCGGCACACGGAGGGCCCCACCGCTGTCCCCCGGGTGGTGGGCCCCTCCGCCGACGAAAATCGACACCGGACACGGACCTCGCGCCCGGCACGGAAGCCGACGACCGTCGCCGCGCTACGGCGAGTTGACCCACTCGTCGGTGCCGTCGGCGAACCACTGGTGCTTCCACACGGGCAGCCGCGCCTTCACCTCGTCCACCAGGTCGGCGCAGGTCGCGAACGCCTCCGCCCGGTGGTCCGCCGCCACCGCGCACGCCAGCGCCACATCGCCGATCGTCAGATCGCCGACGCGGTGGCTGACCGCCACCGCCCGCACCCCG
>NZ_KB912475.1 GCF_000383775.1 Saccharomonospora halophila 8 | reverse complement strand
GCCGCGGGCCGGGACCCGGCGGCGATCACCCGGTCGGCCGCCCAGGTCGTGGCGGTCGGCAAGGACGACGCCGAACTCACCCGCCGGGCGGAGGCCATCGGGCGGGACGTCGACGAACTGCGGGCGAACGGCGTGGCGGGCACCCCGGCGGAGGCGGTGGACACGATCGGCCGCTGGCGGGAGGAGACCGGTATCACCCGGCTGTACCTGCAGGTGCTCGACCTGTCCGACCCGGCGCACCTGGAGCTGATCGCCTCGGAGGTCGCACCGCAGCTCGGGTGAGCCGCACCCGGTGCGGCGTGCGCGGGTGCGGGGAGGTCACCCGCGCGGCGCGAACGCGTCGTCGGGGGTTGTAACCCCGTCCCGGGTCAGCCAGCGGTCGTCGCGGACGGGAAGGTCGCCCTCCAGGGCGGCCAGCACGGCGTCCCGTGCGAGCGGCAACGCCTCCGCCACCGGAACGTCCCTGCCGAGCTCGGCGGACAGTGACGTGGTCCCGGCGTCGCTGATCCCGCACGGCACGATCCGGTCGAACGAGCCGAGGTCGGCGTCGCAGTTCAACTCGAAGCCGTGCATGGTGACGCCGCGCTGCACCCGGATGCCGACGGCGGCGATCTTGCGCTCGACCCCGCGGCCGTCGGCGGGCAACCACACCCCGCTGCGGCCCTCGACCCGGCCGGTGTGCACGCCGAACGTCGCGCACACCTCGATCAGCGCCTCCTCGATGCGCCGGACGTAGTGCACCACGTCGACCGGGTCGGCCAGCTTGACGATCGGATACCCGACCAGCTGCCCCGGCCCGTGCCAGGTGATCCGCCCGCCCCGGTCCACGTCGATCACCGGGGTGCCGTCGGTCGGCCGGTCCTCCGGGAGGGTGCGCTTGCCCGCCGTGTACACCGACGGGTGCTCCAGCAGCAGGAACGTGTCCGGCGCGGAGCCGTCGGCGCGGGCCTCGGCCAGCTGCCGTTGCCGCTCCCACGCCTGGAGGTAGTCGATGGTGCCGAGCTCGCGGACGTCGACGGGGCCGCTCGCCGCGCGGCAGGAGAGGTTGGGGTTCTCACTCACGACGCCGAGGTTACGCCGGGCGCGGGCGGGAAAGGCAACGCCGCTGTGTCCCGGCCGTCCCGGCCGTTCCCGGGTCACCCCGCGCGGGTCACCTCGGCCAGCGCACCGTCCAGATCCGGGTACCGGAAGTCGAACCCGGCCGCGGACAGTACCCCGGGCAGGGCCCTGGGGCCGGTGAGCAGCATCTCGTCGGCGGCCTCACCGAGCGCGGCCTTCAGCGCGACGCCCGGAACCCGCCACGGCGCCGGCCTGCCCAGCGCCCGACCCAGGGCACGGGTGAACTCCGCGTTCGTCACCGGCGTCGGTGCCGTCAGGTTCACCGGGCCCGCCACCTCGGCGTGCTCCAGGACGAACCGGATGGCCGACACCTCGTCCGGCAGGCTGATCCACGGTAGGTACTGCCTGCCGTCGCCGAGCCGTCCGCCGAGCCCGAACCGGAACAACGGCAGCAGCGGTCCGAGCAGCCCGCCCTCGGCCGTGAGCACCGGCGCCGTCCGCAGCAGCACCACGCGGGCCCCGGCCCGTCGGGCCTGCTCGGTCGCCGCCTCCCACCGGCCGCACAGCCGGGCCAGAAAGCCGGCACCGATCGGGGCGGACTCGTCCACCCCGGTCCCGCCGGTGTCGCCGTAGTAGTTGATCCCGGAGGCGTTGACCAGGGTCGGCACCCCGTGCTCGGCCACGGCCTCGGCGAGCACCTCGGTGGGCTCGATCCGCGAGTCGGCGAGCAGCTGCTTGCGGGCCGCGCTCCACCGGCCGGAGGCCAGCGGCGCACCGCACAGGTTGACCACCGCGTCGACCCCGTCGAACGCGCCCTCGTCGATCCGGCCGGACGGGGGGTCCCAGCCGTGCTCGTCGGGACGGCCGGGCCGCCTGCGCACCAGCCGCCGGACCTCGTGTCCGGCCCCGGTCAACCGGGTGCGGAGCGCACCACCGATCAGTCCGCTGGAACCGGCCACGAGAACGCGCATGGAGCCACTCTAGACGTCGAACGACGACGGGGCGTCCACCGACGGTGGTGAACGCCCCGTGTCGGGTGACGGCGGATCAGCGGCCGGGGGCCGCCGCCCCGGGACGAACGGTCACAGGCCCAGCTCGTCCTCGAAGTGGCCCTCCTCCAGGCGCTGCCGGATCGTGGTCAGGAAGCGGCCCGCGTCGGCCCCGTCGATCAGCCGGTGGTCGTAGGTCAACGGCAGGTACGCCATCGAGCGGATGGAGATCGTGTCGTTGCCCTCGGTGTCGGTGACCACGACCGGCCGCTTGACCACCGCGCCGGTGCCGAGCATCCCGGACTGCGGCTGCACGATGATCGGCGTGTCGAACAGGGCGCCGTTGCTGCCGATGTTGGTGATGGTGAACGTCCCGCCGGTCAGCTCGTCCGGGGTCACCTTGTTGGTGCGGGCACGCTGCGCCAGGTCGGCGATCCGGTGGGCCAGACCCGCCAGACTGAGCTCCCCGGCGTCGTGGATGACCACCGACAGCAGTCCACGCTCGGTGTCCACGGCCACGCCGAGATGCACCGCACCGTGGTAGGTGATCTCCTTCGTCTCCTCGTTGTAGGAGGCGTTGACGTTCGGGTGCTGCTTGAGCGCCTCGACCGTGGCCTTGGCGAAGAACGGCAGGAACGTCAGGCCGACGCCCTCCCGCTCCCGGAATGCCTCCTTCGCCCGGGCACGCAGCTGGGCGATCCGGGTGACGTCGACCTCGTGGACCTGGGTGAGCTGCGCGGAGACCTGCAGTGACTCCCGGGTCTTCTCGGCCGTGATCTGCCGGATCCGGCTGGCCTTCTGCACCGTGCCGCGCAGTGCCGCCTTCTCCGAGTCGGACACCGCCACGGCCCGGTCCGGCTCGGTCGGCGCCGACGGCCGGGCCTGCGGGGGCGCGGCCTGCTGC
>NZ_KB912474.1:6706-10034 GCF_000383775.1 Saccharomonospora halophila 8 | reverse complement strand
CGGGAGGCGTTCGCGGGGCTGCCGCGGCGGGTGCGCCCATCCGGGCCGACACGGCGCCGGGTGGCGCTGTTGTCCGGCTGCGTGCAGGATGTGTTCTTCCACGAGGTCAACGCCGCCACGCAGCGGGTGCTGGCCGCCGAGGGGTGCGAGGTGCTCACCCCGCGGGACCAGGGCTGCTGTGGCGCGCTGGGCCTGCACGCCGGGCGCGAGGAGCACGCCGTCGCGCGGGCCCGGCGCACGATCGAGACGTTCGAGCGGCTGCCGGTGGACGACATCGTGGTCAACGTGGCCGGGTGCGGCTCGTCGATGAAGGAGTACGGCACGCTGCTCGCCGACGACCCGGAATGGGCCGAGCGGGCGCGGGCACTGTCGGCGAAGGTCCGCGATGTCAGCGAGGTGCTGGCCGAGCTGGAACCGCGCGCGCCGCGGCACCCGGTCGAGGCGAGGGTGGCCTACCACGACGCCTGCCACCTGCGACACGCCCAGGGCGTGTGGTCCCAGCCCCGGCAGGTGCTGCGCACGATCCCGGGCGTGGAGGTGGTCGACCTGCCGGACGCGGAGCTGTGCTGCGGCTCGGCGGGCGTCTACAACCTGCTGCAGCCGGAGGCGGCCGCCGACCTGGGCAGACGCAAGGCGGACAACGTCCGCTCGGTGCACCCGGACCTGCTGGTCACAGCCAACCCGGGCTGCCTCCTCCAGATCGCCCGCTACCTCGACACCGACGACCTCCCCCTCCAACACCCCGTCCAACTGTTGGACCGCTCGATCCGCGGTGTGCCGTGAAGGACTCCTTCCCTGCGCCCGGTGCCGTGAAGGACTCCTTCCCTGCGTCCAGTGCAGTGAGGGCCCCCTTCGCTGCGTTGAGGGCAGGGAAGGAGGAAGGAGTCCTTCACGGGCACCCGGTGAGTGGGCACACGGGCGGTTAGGCTCAAGGGATGCCGGGACATCGGATCTTCGCCGCCATGTACGACCGGATGGCCGCGCCGGTCGAGAAGAATCTGCTCGGGCCGCGGCGCGAGGGGATGCTGTCCGGGGTGACCGGGCGGGTGCTCGACGTCGGGGCCGGTACCGGGGTGAACCTCGATTACCTCCGCAACGCCGAGCAGGTGGTGCTCACCGAGCCCGACCCGGCGATGCGCGCGAAGCTGGAGCGCAAGCTCGGCCGGGCACACGCGCCGGTGGTCCAGGTCAGCGACGCGGCCGCCGAGGAGCTGCCGTTCGACGACGACTCGTTCGACGCGGTGGTGTGCACCCTCGTGCTGTGTACGGTGGCCGACCCCGCGCGGGCGTTGGCCGAGGCCCGTCGCGTACTGCGCCCCGAGGGAACCCTGTACGTGCTGGAACACGTCCGCGGCGAGGGTGCCCAGGCGAGGTGGCAGGACCGCGTCACCCCGTTGTGGAAGCGTCTCGGCGCGGGATGTCACCCCAACCGGGACACCCGGACGGCGGTCGAACACGCCGGCTTCACCTTCACCGAGCTGGAGAACCTCCGGGCAGGCCCCCGCTGGATCCCCGCCAGCCCCCTCCTCCAGGGCACCGCCCACCCGACGGGGTGAACCGTGAAGGGCACTTTCCCCGCGCTCGGCGCCGTGTGGGGCACTTTCGCTGCGTGAGACGCAGGGAAAGTGCCCCTCACGCCACACACGCAGGGTGAGGGGGCCGTCAGCGGGCGGCGGGCACCAGGTCCGCGGTGGACATGACGTACTCGATGAGGGTGATCAGGACCTGCTTGGTGGACTCCTTGTCCCGGGCGTCGCACAGCACCAGCGGCACCTCGGGGCCGACGTCGAGCGCCGCGCGCACCTCCTCGGTCCCGTACATGTGCGCCTGGTCGAAGCAGTTCACGCCCACCACGAACGGCAGTCCCCGGCGCTCGAAGTAGTCCACCGCGGGGAAGCACGACTCCAGCCTGCGCGTGTCGGCGAGCACCACCGCGCCGAGCGCACCCTGGGCCAGCTCGTCCCACATGAACCAGAACCGGTCCTGCCCGGGGGTCCCGAACAGGTACAGGATCAACTCGGAGTTGATCGTGATACGCCCGAAGTCGAGCGCCACGGTGGTGGTGGTCTTCGCCTCCACACCGGACAGATCGTCCACGCCCTCGGACGCGGACGTCAGTGACTCCTCGGTGCGCAGCGGCGGAACCTCGCTGACCGAACCCACCATCGTGGTCTTGCCGACCCCGAAACCACCGGCGACCAACAGCTTCACCGCCGTCGCCGTCAGTCGCCGCTCGTCAGAGTTTGCGGATGCCATCCAGAACCGCCTGCAGTACGTGTTTGTTGGGGGCGTCGCCCTCGGGCGTCGCCTTACGGAAGATCACATAATTCTGCTCGATCAAATCGCTGAGCAGGACCTTGACCACGGGCAGGGGCAGGTCGACGTGTCCACCCACCTCGGCCACCGACATCGGTCGCTGGCACATGTGCACGATCTGGGCGTACTCGCTGGGCAGATGCGCGGCCTCGGCAGGCGTGCACAGCGACACGACGAGCGTCATCATGTTCAGGCCGAAGTTGTCCGACCTGGTCCGGCCGCCCGTCACCACGTACGAGCGGACGAGGCCACCACCGTCGTCGGTCTCGCCGGCCTCGTCGAACCACTCCTGTCCGAAGTCACTCATGGCGCACTTTGTTGTTCCACCCTCGGCGCCGCGCTGAGCACCGCGCCTACCCGTTTGACCATCATGTTCATCGAGTACGCCACCATGCCCATGTCGGCGTCCTCGGACGTCAGCAGGGCCAGGCAGGCCCCGCGCCCGGCGGCCGTGACGAAGAGGAACGCATGGTCCATCTCCACCACGGTCTGCCGCACCGCTCCACCGCCGAAGTGCCGCCCGGTGCCCCGAGCCAGGCTCTGGAACGCCGAGGCGACGGCGGACAGATGCTCCCCGTCCTCTTCGGACAGATTACTCGATCGCCCGATCAACAGGCCGTCCGACGACAGTACGACGGCGCGTTCGGCTCCCGCGACCTGGTTCACCAAGTCGTCCAGCAGCCAGTCGAGTTCGTTGACTCCCGAGTTCGTCATGGTGTCTCAGTCTCCAGTCTCGTCGCCGCCGGGTTTCTGGTGCCGTGCTCTCCGAGTGCCCATCTGGAACGCCGAGAGCCTGCTACGTGCGTCGTCGGGAGTCTCCGCGGGATCGGTGGCGTCACCGCCCTGCTCGGAGGGCCCGGCCTCGTCGCGCAGCTGCGGAGCCAGATTCTCCTGCCTGCGCCTGCGGGGCAACGGCGGCTTCCCACCCGCCGAGGCGTCCTCCTGGGCCGGTGGCCCGGCGTTCTGCCCGGCGTTCTGGGCGGCGGCCTGCGGAGCGGACTGCGCCGGCGGG
>NZ_KB912474.1:3073-6606 GCF_000383775.1 Saccharomonospora halophila 8 | reverse complement strand
CGGGCGTGGCCGTGCCCCCGGCCGCGCGGATTCCGGCGGTGTCCGCCCGGCCCTCGGGTGCGGGCACCTCCGGCGGGCGCACGAACACCGCCGCCACGATCACCAGCAGCGGCAGCGGAAGCGCCACGAGCAGCGCGGGTGTGTAGCTGCCGGTGGCCTCGTACAGCACGGCGAACAGCACCGGGCCGAAGGCGGTGGACCCCACGCTGACGCCGGTGACCACTCCCCGGATCGCGCCGATGTGGGTGGTGCCGAAGTGCCGGGGGAAGGTCGCGGCCTCGATGGCGCGGATACTGCCGTTCGCCGCGCCGAGCAACACGCCCAGCACCACGGCGGACAGACCCGGCGTGACCGAAGTGCCCAACAGCAGTGCACCGCCGAGGAACGCCATGGCGAGCACGACGAGCGTCCGGCTCCGCAGCCGGTCGGCCAGCATGCCCACGCCCAGCGTCGACACGAGATTCGCCACGGTCTGCGGGACGAAGTTCGCGGCGGCCTCCACGGTGCTCAGACCGTGCGAGGTGAGCAGATCGATCTGGTGGAAGTTGATCGCCGTGGACAGCATCCCGGTGGCGGCGATTCCGCCGGTGACCGTCCAGAAGAACGGGGTCCGCAGCGCCACGGCACGGGGGAGACCCCAGGCCGGGCGGGGCGGTGCCGCGTCGTCGGTGACCCCGCCGTCCGGCCGTTGGCCGAGGTCGGCGGGCCGGTCCCGCATCCCCAGCAGCGCGACGGGCAGCACCAGGGCGGCGACGACGAGTCCCTCGATCAGCCACGCGCGCCGCCACCCGGTCTGCGCGATCAGCGACTCCAGCAGCACCGGGGCCAGCGAGATCAGCGAGACGCCGACCGCGTTGACCAGCCCCATCGCGGTGCCCCGCCTGCGGTCGAACCACAGGGCGACCGCGGTCGTCGCGGCCAGGCCGAGCGCGCCCTGCCCGGCCATGCGGATGGCGACGAACCCCGCCGTCAGTCCCACGATCGAACTCACCGCGGACAGCGCGCACAGGGCGAGCGCGAAGACCGCACCGATCACCGCCATGACGCGGCGCACCCCGAACCGGTCCAGCGCGCGCCCGACGAACGGCATCGCGACCGCCCCGGTCAGGGTGCCCACCAGATAGGCGGTCGAGATCGCGGAGCGGCTGATCCCCAGGTCGGCCAACATCGGGTCGATGAACACCGACACGGCCGCCGTCTGCCCCGGTGCGGTCGTGGCGACCATCAACGCCGAGAACCCGACAATGTGCCACCCGTAAAACCCGGACGCCCCCAGACTCCCCCGCATGCCTCCCCCTCCTGAGTTAACCGTGAAGGGCACCTTCCCTGCGTGTCACGCAGCGAGGGGCACATTCACTGCGTCGGACGCAGGGAAAGTGCCCTTCACGGCACACACGCAGGGTGACCGGCCCGGTCAGGTGCCTTCCGCGACGAGGGGTTCCAGGGAGAGGTCCGGGTGGGTGCGGAGGAGGATGCGCATGCTCATGTCGTCGGTGAACAGGGCGAGGTCGGCGCCGTCGGTGCGGGTGAGGACCTCGCTGTTGCGGCCGCCGTCCACGAGTTTGCGCTGTGCCGGGTCGCCCAGCCTGCGCACGGTCGAGTACGGCAGGCGGTCAAGGCGCACCGGCGCGTTGAACTCGTGGGCCATGCGGTGTTCGGCGACCTCGAACTGCATCGGCCCCACGGCGGCGAACACCGGCGTGGCGTCCCCGCGCAGGTCCGAGGTGAGCACCTGAATGACGCCCTCGGAGGCGAGCTGGTCGACACCCTTGCGGAACTGTTTGGCCCTGCTCAGGTCGGCGGGCCTGGCGACGGCGAAGTGGGCGGGCGCGAAGCTCGGCAGGCCGGGGTACCGCACCGCGGGTTTGCCGGTGTAGAGCGTGTCGCCCACCCGCAGCGCCGAGGCGTTCACCAGGCCGATCACGTCACCGGGATACGCGGTCTCCACCGTGGAACGCTGGGAGCCGAACACCTGGTGCGCGTACTTGGTGGCGAACGGCTTCTTCGTGGTCGCGTTGGTGACCACCATGCCCCGCTCGAACACCCCCGAGCACACGCGGGCGAAGGCCACCTGGTCGCGGTGCGCCCGGTCCATCCCGGTCTGCACCTTGAACACGAACGCCGAGAAGTCGGCGTCCAGCGGACGCGGGTCCCCGTCGACGTCCGGGCGCGGCTCCGGCGCCGGGGCGAGCGAGACCAACAGGTCCAGCAGGTGCTGCACGCCGAAGTTGCGCACCGCCGCACCGAACAGCACCGGCGTAGCCGAGCCGTCGAGGAACCGTGCGGCGTCGAACCCGCCGTCGGAGGCGGTCAGCAGCTCGGTCTCCTCCACGGCCCGGTGCCACTCGTCGCCGTACTCCGCCCCGGCGGCGTCGGCGTCCAGCCGCTCGTCCTCGGCGAGTCTCGCCCCGCCCGCGGTGGGGGCGTAGCGCACGAACGACCCGTCGGTGACGTCGAGGACGCCCTTGAGGTGCCCGGAGATCCCGACCGGCCAGGTCAACGGCATCGGCTGGAGCCCGATCCGCTCGGTCAACTCGTCGCACAGCTGAAGCGCCTCGCGACCGGGCCGGTCCCATTTGTTGATGAACGTGATCACCGGAATGCCGCGGTGGCGGCAGACGTCGAACAGCTTCAACGTCTGCGGCTCCAGCCCCTTCGCCGAGTCGAGCAGCATCACCGCGGAGTCCACAGCGGACAGCACGCGGTAGGTGTCCTCGGAGAAGTCGGCGTGGCCCGGGGTGTCCAGCAGATTGATCACCGTGTCGCCGTAGGCGAACTGCAACGCCGCCGAGGTGATCGAGATGCCGCGGTCCTGTTCCATGGACAGCCAGTCGGAGACCACACCCGCGCGGTCGCCCTTTCCGTGCACCGCGCCCGCCTCGTTGATCACGTGCGCGTGCAGCGCCAGTGCCTCGGTGAGCGTCGATTTCCCGGCGTCCGGGTGGCTGATGACGGCGAAGGAGCGCCGGCGACGGGCCTCGGCGGCCACGTCCTCCCCACCGGCGGTCGCGGTGCCCGCGGCGCCCGGGACAGGCTTCGCGCTCATGACGGGCTCATCGAACTGAGTTCAGACATACCGGGACGACTATACCCGCGCGGGACGGTACCCTGCCCGTACGGTCCGTGACCGCCGTGCCCGCGGACCCGGGAGGTGGGAGATGTCCACGGTCACCCGGCTCGACCGTGCCCGGGGGCTGCTGCTGGGGCTCGCCCTCGGTGACGCGCTCGGCGCCCCGTTCGAAGGGCACCCGGACGTGACCGAGGCGGACATCCTCGCGGTGGAGCGCGGCGACCGGCCGCTGACGTACACCGACGACACCGCCCTGGCACTGGTGCTCGCCGGGCACCTGGCCCGCAGGCTCGGTACCGATCCGGCGCTCGACTCCGACACCCTGGCGTCGGAGTTCGCCGAGGCGTGGCGGCGCGAGCCGGACCGCGGCTACGGCGGCACCGTCCGCGAGGTGTTCCGGCTGATCGACACCGGCGTGCCGTGGCGGGAGGCGGGCGCCACCTTCGGCGGCGAGGGCTCCCTG
>NZ_KB912474.1:0-2973 GCF_000383775.1 Saccharomonospora halophila 8 | reverse complement strand
GTCGTGACGCGGTCCGTCCTGCGCGTGCGGTCCGTCCTGCGCGTGCGGTCCGTCCTGCGCGTGCGGTCAGCCCTCGTGCGCGGTCAGGGCGTCCTGCCAGCCCACCGATCCGGGGGCGCCGCCGCCGCTGGTGACGAACTCGACCAGCGCCGTGCGCAGCGTCTCCAGCGGCACTCCGCTGCCCTTGGGGAACTGGGCCTCGGAGACGTCGGACAGCGCGGGCGACTCCGGGTCCCCGACGCTGTAGGCGAGCAGTTCGTCGCCGGAGTAGAGCAGGTAACCCCAGCTCTCGTGGATCTGCACGTCGAGCGCCGGGTCGTCCTCCCCCTCGTGCAGCGTCGCGGTGTACACCTCCTCGCCGGACAGCAGCGAGAGCAGCTCGTCGACGTCGTCGGCCCCCGCGACCGGAACCTCCCGGACGTCGTCGGAACCGTCCGGAGCCACCGTCCGCACCGCCGCGTGGTAGGTCACCGTCGTCGTCCTCCTGCTCGCATCGGCTGTGGGCGTTCCACCCATCGTCCGGTACCCACCCGGCGCGTCCGGCAACCGGGGCGGCTCAGGACCCGACGCCGAACTGCGCCCGGCACGCCTCGTCGAGCCCTTCGATCTCCACATCCACCGTGCGGTGCCGGCGCCAGTCGGCGCGGCTCAGCCGCAGCCGTTGCTCGACGGCGGCCTCCCCGCGCACGGCGTGCCGGGCGAGCCCGTCCGCCCGGTAACCGAGCTTGTGGGACACCGCCAAGGAGACGGCGTTGTCGAGGAAGGCACCGCTGACGGCCTCCTCCGCGCCCAGCCCGGCGAAGGCGAGGTGCAGCACCGCCGCCCGCATCTCGGTGCCGAGCCCACGCCTCTGGTGCCGCCGCCCGAGCCATGAGGCACTGCCGACCACGCGGGTGACGGCGAAGTCCCGGCCGCTGAGCCCCTGGGTGCCCACGACCGCACCACCGTGCAACACGACGAGATTCAACGTCCAGTCCCCCGGCTCCCATGCGCCCAGCGTGCTCCAGTGGTGCTGCACGAGCCCCCGCGCCCGCTCGACGGGCGGACGGTCCGTCCACGGGTACAGGAACGGCATCACCTCGGGTGGGTGGACGCCGTCGACGGCCAGGTCGGCCAGCGCCGCGAGCTCCTCGCCCCCGGGCAGACGCAGCTCCAGCCGCGGGGTGCGTAGGCGCAGCCCGAACACGGGAAAGTGTGCGTCCAGCATCGGCCCATGGTGCGCCGCCACCCTCGCGCCGGGCACGGCATTTTCCGTGCGCGCCCGGCGACTACGCCATGCCCTCGAAGCGCACCATGAGCGTGTCGAGGGCGTGCCTGGTCTGTTCGACCGACTGGGCGGACAGTTCGAGCCGGGTCAGCACGCTCTCGCAGTAGCCGCTGACCTCGTCGTGGGCCGCGGTGCCGCCGAGGCTGTTCCGCAGCAGGTCGGAGAGCCCGCCCGCCATCGACAGGGCGTGCTGGACCGCGTTGTGGATGTTCGTGCACTGCTCCACACCCTGATACAGCTGCGCCAGCGTCTCCTCGTGCGTCGCCATGTCGTCATCCTGTTCTCCGGGCTCCCCGGTCATGTCACCCCCGTGACGTCAACCCCGCGGACCACCGCCCGCGGGCACCCGTGAGACGAGTCGGTCGATCACCCGCGCCCGTTTCTCCCCCGGTCGCGACGGTACGACGGAGCGCATCATGCCACCCCGGACGACGTGGCGGGGCCGGGTCGGGGAGGTCGGCGACCTCGCGGGGCTCACCCGGTGAGGCCGGAGGCCTCGGCCAGCAGCTCCATCGAACGGATACGGTCCTTCGGCGTCGGCCCCTGGTGGGCGGTGATCAGCTCGTCGGCATCGGCGTGTTCAGCGAACTCGTCGAGGTAGTGCTTGGTCTGCTCGGCCGTGCCGACGGCACTGTAGCGGACCATGTTCCTGAGCTGGCCGCCCTGCGGGGAGTCCAGGATCGCGTCGGCCTCGGCGTCGGTGAAGTTGCGTCCCCGGCCGACCAGCAGCCGCACCCGCTGCCGCTTGACCACGGTGAACTGTTCCTGCGCCTCCTCCTCGGACTCGGCGGCCAGCACGTTCACCCCGGCGATCACGTGCGGCTCGGCGAGCTGGTCGGACGGCTGGAACTTCTCCCGGTAGACCGACACGGCCTGCTCCAGCGCGTCCGGGGAGAAGTGCGAGGCGAACGCGTACGGCAGGCCGAGCATCGCGGCGAGCTGGGCGCCGAACAGCGACGAGCCGAGGATGTACAGCGGAACGTTCGTGCCCTTGCCGGGAACGGCGTCCACCCCGGTGATGGCGCTGCGCTCGCCGAGGAACGCCTGCAGCTCCTGCACGTCCTGCGGGAACGAGTCCGCCGAGTTGGCGTCCCGGCGCAGGGCACGCAGGGTGTTCTGGTCGGTGCCGGGGGCACGGCCGAGGCCGAGGTCGATGCGGCCCGGGTGCAGCGTGGCCAGGGTGCCGAACTGTTCGGCGATCGTCAGCGGCGCGTGGTTGGGCAGCATCACCCCGCCCGCGCCGAGCCGGATGCTGCGGGTGTGCGCGGCGACGTGTGCGATGAGCACGCTGGTGGCCGAGGAGGCGATGGCCTTCATGTTGTGGTGCTCGGCGTACCAGACGCGGTGGTAGCCGAGCTGCTCGGCGCGCTGGGCCTGCACGACGGCGGCGTCCAGGGCTTCGCGGTTCGTCTCGTTCTTGCCGACCATGGCGAGGTCGAGGACGGACAGGACAGGGGTCACGAGCTTCCACCTTTCCGGCTACCACCGCGCGGAGCGTGCGCTCCGGATTGACTCGTCCCCACTGTACCCGGAGCGGAGCAGATGTTCCGCTTGGTGCGTGGCGGCCCGCCGTGGCCCTACGATGAGGGCGTGACCCGGCAGACGACGCGCGAGACCGCGCCCCCGGAGAACGCCACCGCGGCCGCGGAGAACACCACCGCGCCCCGGCGGCGCGACGCGGTGAGCAACCGCGCCGCGATCCTGCG
>NZ_KB912473.1:8305-11207 GCF_000383775.1 Saccharomonospora halophila 8 | reverse complement strand
CGGCGCACCGGCGGGAGTCCTGCGTGTCCGCCCGGCGGTGAGGTGCTCCCGGCGGCGAGCGCGGCACCGCCGGACCCGGTGCCGACGCGCGGTCCGCGTCCGCCGGGCATGATCGACAGCATGCGTGCCGAACGTCTCGTGGCGCTGCTGTTCACCCTGCAGAGCCGGCGCAGCGCAACCGTCACCGAACTCGCCGCCGCGCTCGGCGTGTCACCCCGGACGATGCACCGGGACCTCGATGCACTGCGGGCGGCGGGGGTGCCACTGTGGACCGAGCCCGGCCGGCACGGTGGGGTCGGGCTCGTGGCGGGCTGGCGCAGCAGGCTCGACGGACTGACCTCGCGCGAAGCCGTCACGGTCTTCGCGATGGGCGTGCCGCGGGCACTGGCGGAGCTGGGCCTCGGCGCGGCGGACACGTCCGCCCAGGCCAAGCTGACGGCGACCCTGCCCACGCCGCTGCGGGAACAGGCCCAGCACCTCGCACAGCGGTTCCACCTCGACGCACCCGGCTGGTTCCGCCGCGGGGACGACACCGGGCCGCTGACCGATCTCGCCCGTGCGGTGTGGGAGCAACGCCGCACCCGCCTCGACTACGCCCGGCGGGACGGCGGTGTGGCCCGCACCGTCGACCCACTCGGACTCGTGCTCAAGGCGGGGGTCTGGTACCTGGTCGCACGGGCTGTCGACGCGGACGGCGGGGCCGGTGATGACGTACGGACCTACCGGGTCGGCCGCGTCCGCACGCTCGACCTGCTGGACGAGCGGTTCGACCGGCCCACCGACTTCGCCCTGGCGAGCTGGTGGGAGCGGTCGTCGGCGGAGTTCGAACGGTCCCTGCGGCGGGTGCCCGTGCGGCTCCGGTTGAGCCCGGTGGGCGTGCGCGCGCTCCCTGCGGCATTGGACGCCGACCTCGCCGCCGAGGCACTGCGGTGCGCCGGGGAACCGGGGCCGGACGGCTGGACCGAGGTGGTCGTCGCCCTGGAACAACCGGAGATCGCCGCCGGACAACTGCTGTGCCTCGGCACGGAGGTGGAGATCCTCGGCCCGGACGAGGTTCGGGCGGCCTTCGCCGACACCGCCCGGCGGATGGCCGACCGGCACGGGTGACCGGCGGCTGTCCCAGCGTGCGCACTCACGGACAGGGAACGTCGACTCGCGGGGCATGGGGTGGCGACTCGCGGGCAGCGGTCAGCGGTAGCCCGTCGGGTCGGCGGGTTTGCCCGCGTCGGCGACCTCGGTGATGTAACGCCATCCGTCCGGGCGGCTGCCGTCGACGTCGTCCACGTCGTAGATCTTCGCCAGCTCACCGCTGTTGAGGGTGCGGCCGGTGAAGCGGTGTTTGTCCGGGTCCCCCGCCAGGGCGGCCACCGTGCGGCCGACGAACGTGGGCGACTCCGAGATGCAGAAATGCGGTTGCTGCTCCAGCGCGTCGCGCCAGGTGGCCTCAGTGACACCGAACTCGTCCAGCATCGCCTCCGACCGCAGCCAGCCGGGAGTCAGCGCCACGGCCGTGCAGTCGTGCGCGGCCACCTCCGACGACTCCGCGGCCTCCGACAGTTCCGCGGCCTCGGCGATCGCCAGGTGGTGGGCGGCGGCCTTGGCGATGTGGAAGGCCAGCGTGGTGCCGTGCCGGTAGTTCGCGTTGTACTCGGCGGTGCCGTCGGTCATCTCCACCACGAGTCCCCCCGGCCTGCGTAGCACGAGCGGAAGCAGCAGGTGCGCGGTGACGATGTGCGCGTCGATGCCCAACCGGATCATGCGCAGACTCGCCTGAAGCGGGTGCTCCCACACCGGCTGCCCCCAGCCGATATGGCCGTCCCCGCCCCACACGCCGTCGATCAGGATATCCACGCCGCCGTGCTCGGCCTCGACACGCGCGGCCAGCCCACGCACCTGTTCCGGGTCGAGGTGGTCGACCCGGAGCGCGGCGCCGTCGCCGCCCGCCCGCTCGATCCGCTCGACCGTACCCTCGATGGTCTCCGTCCTGCCCACCTCGGACCGGTCCGCACCGGAGGTGCGGCCGGTGACGTAGACATAGGCACCGCGCCTGCCCAGCTCCACGGCGATCGCGCGGCTCGCGCCGCGGGTCCCTCCGGCGACGACGGCCACCTTGCCGTGCAACGTCCTGCCGAAGTGTCCGGTGTCGGTCTCGTTCGCAGCCATGAAACCACCCTTCCCGGAAACCCTGCCACCCCACGGCACCGTTTCGCGGGCGGTTTCCGTCGGCTTCCCGTGCATGGTCTCCGCTCCGTTTCGGGTCAGTGTCACCGTGGCGCCTCGACTCGCGGGCATGGCACGTCGACTCGCGGGCATGGGGTGGCGACTCGCGGGGATTCCGTTGAATTGTTGAGGTCGGGGTGGGTGGCCGCGGCCTAGTCTGGGCGTTCGACAACGACCGTGAGGGACGAGGGACGGCCAGTGGCAGGGACGTACCGGGTGCCCGCGCCGGCCCGGCGGGTGGGTGCGGTGCTGGGTGCGCCGCAGTCCTGGCCGTGGCTGTCCGGTGCGGACCTCGCGGTCGGTTTCCTCCGCCGGGTCGGGGGGCGTGCGTTCTACCGCGCCGACGACGCCGCCGGGGGCGGGCCCGTGTACTTCGCGGTGGAGCACGACGGGCGGGCGGGCGCACTGTGGCTCGTCGACGGTGAGGCCGGGACCCCGCCACCGTCGGCCACGTCGACCTGGACCGTCGAGGACCGGCCGGACGGCACCTCGGAACTGCGGAGCACCGGGCACGACGAACTCCCCGGGGTACTGCGGGGTCTCTGGGCACGCCCCGCGTTCGCGGACACGCTCGGCGCCTACAGCGCCGAGATCGACCTCGCGTGCGGACACACCGATCCCCGTGCGGCCGCACGGGCGCTCGCGCCGATGCTGCGCGCCCGCGCGGGGGACTCGGAGGCTG
>NZ_KB912473.1:5128-8205 GCF_000383775.1 Saccharomonospora halophila 8 | reverse complement strand
GGCTCGGGGGGCTGGCGCTGCGCGCCCGCCGCGCGGGGGCCCGGGTGAGCGCGCTCAACGCGTTGCTCACACCGTCGATGAGCATCGGTGTGCAGGCCTCGCTCGCGGCCGTGCTCGTCACCGGGATGAGCCGGGTGGCGCACGGCGCGATGGCCGTGGCCGACCTGACGGCGTTCATCATGTACCTGTTCTACCTGGTCACCCCGCTGGTGACGCTGTTCATGGGGATCGGCCAGCTCCAGCAGGGCCGGGCGGCGCTCGGCCGGATCAACGAACTCGCCGCGGTCGAACAGGAACCGGACACGACCACCGCGGCACCGGAGCCCGCCGCTTCCCCGGCCGCTTCCCCCGCCGCCCCTTCCCCGGCGAGCGTCGCGGACCCCGTGCCGGACACCGGGGAGTCCGGCACGGGGTCCGAGGTGTCGTTCGAGGAGGTGGGTTTCTCCTACGACGCCGAGCCGGTGCTGCGCGGAGTGTCGTTCACCGCGCCCGCACGGGGACTCACCGCGATCGTCGGTCCCTCCGGCGCGGGGAAGACGACGCTGCTGCAACTGTTGATGCGTTTCTACCCCGTCCACACCGGACGTGTACTGCTCGACGGTGAGGACATCGGGCGCATCCCGTTGGGCGAGGTGCGCAGGCGCGTCGGCTACGTGCAGCAGGAGAGCACGATGCTGCGCGGCACCATCGGGGAGAACCTCACCTACGGCCGGTCCGAGGCCCCGACCGCGGAGATCGAACGGGCGCTGTGCCTGGCCGGCCTGGACGACCTCGTGCGCACCCTGCCGAAGGGACTCGGCACGGAGCTGGGCGATTCCGGGATCGGACTCTCCGGCGGGCAACGGCAACGGCTGGCCATCGCCCGGATGCTCATCCGGCGCCCGTCCGTGCTGCTGCTCGACGAGGCGACATCCAATCTGGACTCCGACTCGGAGCTCGGCCTGCGCACGAGCATCCGGGACCTCGCCGCCGAGTGCACCGTGCTCAGCGTGGCACACCGGATGTCCACGGTGGTCGGCGCCGACCGGATCGTGGTGCTGGACCGGGGCGCGGTCGACGGTATCGGGACGCATCACGAACTGTCCGGGACCAGCCGGCTCTACCGGCGATTGACAGCCATCCAGTTCCAGGACGGCGGGCCGAGCGTGGTGCCCGCCGGGCAGGAAGGTCGGTGATCGACATGCGGGTCCGGGCCACGGGTCCGGCCGGGCGCCTCGTGCGGATCGGCGGGCGTGCGGTACACGTGCTGGGCACGGAACCGCCGGACGGCGTCCCCGGCGGGACGCCGACGGTGGTCTTCGAGAGTGGGCTGGCCGCACCGGTGCAGGCCTGGACGTGGGTGCGGGAAGCCGTAACCCCGCACGCCCGGACGGTGAGCTACGAACGCGCGGGCACGGGGTTCAGCGGCCGGGCACCGGGTCCGCGTGCTGTCCCACGGCTGGCCGCCGAACTGGGCGAGGTGCTGGACGCACTGGCCGTCACCGGCCCGGTGGTGCTCGTGGGGCACTCGTTCGGCGGCCTGGTGACGCGCTGTTTCGCCGGCCGGTACCCGCACCGGGTGGCGGGGCTGGTGCTGGTCGACGCGCTGCACCCGGAGGAGCTGCGCCGGTCGGCCACCCAGCGGCGCGGCATGGCGTGGCTGGAGCAGTCCCTGCAGTTGTCCGCGCTGCGGGCGCTGCTGCGGCTCGGCCGCCGGGAGATCGCCGATCAGTTCACCGAGCTGCCGGAGACCGCCGCGCGGCAGGCCCGGGAGCGGATGCACGTGCCCGGCGTCTGGCGCACCGCCGCCGCGGAGCTGGTGGCCTGGAAGAACGCCGACCCGGCCGATCTCACCGGGGGGCCGTTTCCCGCCCACTCCACGCTCGGCGTCGTCATCTCCGGGGAGTCGCTGCGCAACGACGCCGCCCACCGCAAGCTTCAGGACGAGTTGTGCGCGTTGGCCCCCGACCCGGTGGTCACGCTCGTGCGGGACGCGAGTCACTTCGGTCTGGTGCTCGAACGCGAACACGGCCGGACGGTCGCCGACACGATCAACACGGTGCTGGCCACGGCGAACGTGCCGGACGGGGAGGGCGAGCATGTCGCGAGGTAAGGTGACGGCCCCGGCCCGTCGTGTGCTGTACGCCGCCCTCGGAACCTGGTTCGGACTCACCGTCGTCGGGCAGAAGCTGTACCGCGACCAGCGCAGACAGACCGTGTGGGACCGGCTGTACCTGCTGATCCCGGACTGGCGGTTCTTCGCGCCGAACCCGGGTATCCACGACCACCACCTGCTGCTGCGCGACCGGCTCACCGACGATTCACTCACCGAGTTCCGCGAGGTCAGCCGGGTCCGCGAACGTACCCTGCTGCAGGCGCTGTGGCATCCCCACCGACGCGCCGAGAAGACGATCTTCGACTCGGTCGCGGAACTGCTCCGGTACGTGGGTCAGCACGGCGAGGGCAGGCGCGGGCCGGACCCGAGTCTGCAGCTCTCCGTGCCGTACCTGACCCTGCTCGCCTATGTCACCGCCCGCGAGCACCATCCCGACGCGGTGCGCACCCAGTTCCTCATCGCGATCTCCGGCGGCTACGAGACCGAGGACGAACCCACGATGGTGTTCCTCTCCGAGTGGCACGCCCTGGACACCCCCGCGGCCGGGGAGCGGCGGTGACCCCGGACGGCGGCGACTCCGTCGTGGTCGTCGGCGGTGGCCTCGCGGGAGCGGCGTGCGCCGCGTGCCTCACGGCCAGGGGCATCCCGGTCACCGTGCTCGAACGCACCGGGCACACGCCGGTCGAGGGGGTGGAGGTGCTCGCCCCGGGCGTGCACCCGGTGCTGTCCGAACTCGGGCTCACCGGGCACACGCGGGACGCGGGGTTCGCCCGCTGCGACGTCTCGGTGCTGGACTGGGGCAACGGCGAGCCGCCGTGGCGCAGCGTCTTCGCCGAGGACGGGGGATTCGACCACGGCTACCACGTCGGTCACCACACGCTCGTGGAGTCGCTGCTGGCCCGGGCCGTATCGGGTGGCGCACGGCTGCTGCGCGGCGCCGACGTGCTCGCCCCGCTCGTGGCCGGCGACGGCCGGGTCACCG
>NZ_KB912473.1:2489-5028 GCF_000383775.1 Saccharomonospora halophila 8 | reverse complement strand
TCTAGGCGCGGCGGACGCCCTGCGCCGACGGCCCCCGGAATACCCGCCCGCGCCCGGGGAACTGGCCGAGGTCGGCGGGGAGGTGCTGCACGCGCTCGTCGGCCGCGCCGAGGAGGGTCCGACCGTGGTGTTCGAGAGCGCGCTGTCCTGCCCCTGCACGGAGTGGGGCTGGGTGCTGCGCGCTCTGGACGGGCACACGCCGTTCGTGGCCTACGACCGCCCCGGCAACGGCTGGAGCACCCGGCACGGAACGCACACCGACGCCGCGGACCACGGCGCGCTGCTCCTCGACCTGGTCCGGACCCTGGCGCTGCCCGGCCCGTACCTGTTGGTCGGGCACTCGGTCGGCGGCCTGCTGGTCCGCGCGTTCGCCGACCGGAACCCGCGGCACACCGCCGGGCTGGTGCTCGTCGACTCGTCCCACCCCGACCAGATGGAACGGTCGAGTCTGCAGCGTGAGGGTGCCGCACTGGTACGGCAGGGCATCACCACCATGTCCCTGCGCACCCGGTTCGGACTGCTCGACGGGCACGACGATTCCGCCTTCGGCGCGCTGACCGGGCTGCCGGCAGGCCTGGCCGAACCCAGCGTCCGGGTCATGCGGCGCCCGGAACCCTGGCGCGCCGCGCGGGGCGAGTTCGCCCTGTGGAACACCCGGTGGGCCGCCGCCGCACGACGGTCCACTCCCGCCCGCGACCTCCCCCTGGGAGTGGTGACCGCGGGACGGCAGTCCGCCACCGACGTCGCCCACAGCCGGATGCAGGCGGAGCTGGCCGAGCTGTCGGACGTCCGCAGGCACGACGTGGTCCCGTCCGCCGAGCACGACTCGCTCGTGATGGACGAACGGTTCGCGCCACGGGTGGCCGAGGTCGTGCGCTGGGCGATCGAGACCCACAGGAGACAGGAGGGGGCATGATGCCGACCGGAACACCGACGACGGTGGGCCGGGTGCTGCGGACCGCGGGCCGCTGGGGGCTCTACGGGACACTGGCCACCTGGTACGCGCTCACCGTGTGCCAGCAGGCCGACCGACCGCCCGCGCTCGCCAAGCGCCTCGACCCGACGGCGATGGCCATCCCGAACTGGCGGTTCTTCGCGCCGACCCCGGCACGGCACGACTTCAACGTGCTCTACCGCGACGAACTCGCCGACGGCACCCGCACACCGTGGCGGGAGCACGAGATCGTCGCCGAGCGCACACTGCCGCAGATGCTGTGGCATCCCGTCCGGCGGATGGAGAAGGCGCTGTTCGACGTCGCCTCCGAGCTGCTCAAGGCGACCGAGTCGGTCCCGGACCCGTCCCGCATCCCGCTCACCGTCAGCTACCTGGCGCTGCTGAACTTCGCGACCAACCAGGTCCCCCACCATCCCGACGCGGTGCGGGTGCAGTTCCTCATCGCCCAGTCGGCGGGCCACGACGAGCGGGTCGAGCCACGGATGCTGTTCCTGTCCGACGTGCACGACCTCGATCCCCACCGGACGGGTGCCCCCGCCCGGGACACGACGGGACCCGGCCGGTCGGCGGAGAGCGGGGTGCTGTGTCCTACCGCGTGAGGCCGGAGGCCTACGGTGAGGCGTTCGCCGAGGTCTACGACCAGATGTATCCGGACCACGAGACCCCGGCGACCCTCGACTTCCTCGCCTCGCTCGTCGAACCCGGTGCGCGGGTGCTCGAACTGGGCGCGGGCACGGGAAGACTGGCGGTTCCGCTGGCCGACCGCGGGCTGCGCGTGCACGCGGTCGACGCATCCGAGCGGATGCTGCAGCGGCTGCGTGCCCGCGACCGGAACGGTGCGGTGGTCACGGTGTGCGGCGACTTCACCGACGACGTCGTCGACGGCGAGTTCGACCTGTGCTGGGTGGTCTGCAACACGCTGTTCATGGTCCCGGACGTCGAGCAGCAGATCGCCGCGCTCCGCGCCGCGGGCACCCACCTGGCACCGGGCGGAACGCTCGTGGTCGAAGTGTACGACCCGACGTTCTTCCACCAGCTCGCCAAACCCGAGCTCCAGGCACGCCACCTCGCCCCGGACAAGGTCATGCTGGACACGATCTCCGTCGACCCCGCCGAACAGATCCTCACCGAGATCCACACCGTGATCGGCGCCGGGACGGTGTCCACCTACGTCGAGGTGAGCCGCTACGCCTGGCCCGCGGAGCTGGACCTGATGGCGCGCCTGGCCGGGCTGGAGCGGGTGGAGCGCTTCGCCGACTGGGAACGCGCGCCGTTCACCGCGGGCGCGCACCGGCACGTCACGCTCTACCGGAAGGCGGCGGGGTCGGCATGAGGGCGACTCTGGTGGCGGTCGGCTCACGCGGGGACGTGCAGCCGTTCCTCGCGCTCGGCGCCGCGCTGCGGGCGCGGGGCCATGAGGTGCGGCTGGCCACCCACGGTGACTTCCGCGGGCTGGTGACCGAGGCGGGGTTGGACTTCTTCCCGGTTCCCGGCAGCCCGGCCAACTGGTTCTCCTCGCCGGAACTGGTGAAGTCGCTGCGCAAGGGCCCGTCCGTGCTGCGCCTGGCCCGCACGATGCCCCGC
>NZ_KB912473.1:0-2389 GCF_000383775.1 Saccharomonospora halophila 8 | reverse complement strand
ACCGGCACGAGCGCGGCGGTGCGCGGGGTGACCGCCGCGGCCACCCGGTCCGGGTCGAGCGTCACGGTGTCCTCGTCGGGTTCGACGGGCACCGGCAGCGCACCGGCGGCCGACACCGCGAGCCAGGTGGCGACGAACGTGTGCGACGGCACGATCACCTCGTCGCCCGCACCCACACCGAGCGCGCGCAGCCCCAACTCCAGCGCGTCGAACCCGCTGCCCACCGTGACGCAGTGGGTCGCGCCGCAGTACGCGGCGAACTCCCGCTCGAACTCCGCGACCTCCGGACCGGCGAGATACCGGCCGGAGTCGAGCACCCGGGCGACGGCCGCGTCGGTCTCCGCACGCAGTTCGGCGTAGGCGGCGCGGGCGTCCAGGAACGGGACGGTCACCGCAGCGCCCTGGCGGCCAGGACGAACTCGTCGTAGTTCCGGTAGTAGTCGGACTCGTCGTAGATCTCCGAGGCGAGCACCAGCCCCACGGCACCCGGCGAGAAGTTGATCAGGTTCCGCCAGGTCATCGGCCCGATGAACAGACCACGCCGGGGGGTGTCCAACAGATACCGGCCACGTGTGTGGCCATCGTCCACAGTGATCTCGAACTGCCCGTGCAGGGCGATGACGACCTGGCGCAGACACCGGTGCCCGTGGGCTCCGCGTACGGTCGCCACCGGGAGACCGTAGAGGTAGTACACCCGCTTGATCTCGAAGTCGATGTCCTTACCGGTCTCCACGACGGACAGGCTGCCCCGCGGGTCGGCGTGCTCGTCGAACTCGAGGAGCCTGCACGGCTCGACCCGTCCGGGCTCCGTCCCGGGATGCGACAATCGCGCGCTCATGTGCCGACGTTAGACCGGCGGAGCACCGGACCGCCTCCGTCGTCCGACGCATCCGGCGGTGGCCGGTCTCCACCGGAACACGGACCTCGGCCGGTGCCCGGTCCCGGGCGGTCAGATCCAGCCCTCCTCCCACGCCCGTCGGGCGGCGGCGTAGCGGGTTTCCGCGTTGAGTTTCGACATCGCCGAGGACAGGTAGTTGCGGACGGTGCCCTGGGCCAGGTTCGTCGCCGCGGCGATCGACGCGACGGTCGCGCCGTCCCGGCTGTGCCGCAGCAGCTCCAGTTCCCGCTCGCTGAGCGGGCACGCCGACGCCGACAGCGCCGAGGCGGCCAGCTCGGGATCGACGTAGCGGCCCCCCGCGTGGACGTCCCGCAGGATCGCGGCCAGTTTCGGCGCGGGCGTCACCTTGGGCACGAACGCGCGCACCCCGGCACCGAGTGCGCGTTTGAGCACCCCGTGCCGGGCGTGCCGGGTGACGATCACGACGGGGATGTCCGACTCCGCCCTGATCGTCTCGGCTGCGGTCAACCCGTCCGTGCCCGCCATTTCCAGGTCCAGCACGACGAGGTCGGGCCGGTGCTCGCGGGTCAGCTCCACCGCGGCCGCGCCGTCGGCGGCCTGGGCGAGGACCTCGATGTCGGGCTCCAGATCGATCAGGCTGGCCAGCGCCCCCCGCACCAGGTCCTCGTCATCGGCGAGAACGACCCTGATCATCACGCCACACCTCCCGCGCCCGTCCCGTCAGTTCGTACCAGTCGTCGCCCGTGCGTCCGGCCGTCACCTCACCGCCGATCGTGGCGAACCGCTCGCGCAGGCCCCGCACACCGCTGCCCGCGGTGGCCGGGACCTCGGCCGGGACGGCGGCCGGGACGGCGACGTGGCCGACACCGTCGTTGCCGAGTCGCACGGCCACCCCGTCGTCGTCCACGTGGACGCGCAGCTCGCACCGCCGTGCCCGGCTGTGTCGGAGCACGTTCGTGGTGCCCTCCCGGACCAGCGCGCCGAACGCCCGCTGCAACGGCGGTGCGATCCGCGCCGGGTCGCCGTGGACGGTGACCTCGATGCCCGCCGCGCGCATCAGGTCCACAGCGTTGTCGATCTCGGTACGCAGATCGATCTCCCGGTAGCCCCTCGCGAGTTCCCGGGTGTCGGTGAGCGCCGACCGCGCCAGCCGGGTGAGTTCCGCCGCGTGCCCGCGGGCGGCCGCGTCATCGGCGCCGATCAGCCGTTCGGTGAGCTCGCCCTTGAGCGCGATGGCCTGCAGCGAGTGTCCCTGGATGTCGTGCAGGTCGGCGGCGAATCGGAGGCGCTCGCGGGTGGCCGCCAGTTCGCCCTCCAACGCACGGGCCCGGTCGAGTTCGAGCACGAGATCCCAGAACCGGGCGGACAACAGGTCGGCGAACGCGAGTGCCGCGACGATCACCGCGGCCACCGCCACCGTCTCCGGGACCGACACCTCCGGCACGCGCCGCCACGACAACGCGAGCGCGCCGGTCACGGCGGTGGCCGACACGAGCCCCGCCGTCAGGCGGCCCCGTTGTCCGTGCGGGG
>NZ_KB912472.1:22172-23758 GCF_000383775.1 Saccharomonospora halophila 8 | reverse complement strand
CGGCCGGTGCGGGCGGCGCGGCCGGTGCGAGCGTCGTCGGTGCCGGCGCGACCGGCGCGACCGGTGAGCACGAGGAGGAACGATGAACCGCACGGCGCACCAGATGTTCGTGCTGCTGAGGACCGAGACGAAACTGGTCGGGCGCAACGCCACGGTCGCGGGCACCGCGACGCTGTTCCCGATCGGGATGGCCGTGTTCCTGGTGTGGTCCGGCCGGGGAACGCTGGGCGCGCTCGGCTGGGCGTTCCCAGTGGCGATCGCGCTGGCCGTGATGTGCGGGATGACCGTCTACATCACCACCACGCTCACCCTCACGGCCCGCCGGGAGGACCTCTACCTCAAACGGCTGCGCACCAGCGAGTGCTCCGACGCGACGATCCTGACCGGCCTCAGCTCACCGCCGTTCGTCCTGGGATTCGTCCAGTGCCTGCTGGTGGTGGCGATCGTGTGGGTCGGCGGCCCGGCCGCACCCACGAACCTGCCCCTGTTGCTGGTCGGTGTGGTGCTCACCGTCGCCCTGTGCACGCTGCTCGCGATCGCCACCACCGGGCTGGTCTCCACCACCCAACAGGCCGACATGGCCGCGATGCCGTTCTTCCTGTTCCTGCTGGGCACTGCCATCTGGGCGGGCACCAACGGCGCCGTCGGCCCGGACACCGTCCAGCTCCTGCTGCCCGGCGGAGCGCTGGTCGAGCTCTCCCGGCTCGCCTACCACCCGGACCTCGGCCTGGCCACACAGTTCACCGAGGCACTGCCCGCCCTCGGCGTCCTCACCGCCTGGACCCTGCTGGGCGCCCTCGCGGCGAAACGCCTCTTCCGCTGGGATCGCCGCGTGTGACCGTGAAGGACTCCTTCCCTGCGTCACATGCAGGGAAGGAGTCCCTCACGGCACTGAACGCAGGGAAGGGGTCCTTCACGGCACAACCCCGGTGCGGGAGGTGACCTCCGCCCGGAGGGCGTCCAGGACCGCTGTGGTCGCCGGGTGGGTGGTCGTGCCCGGGCGGAAAACCGCGTCGATGCGGCGGGCGGCGTGCAGGCCGGCGAGCTCGCGGCGGAGCACCCGCGTGGTGTCCATGGTGTACCGGGGCAGCAGGGCCACTCCGTGTCCCGCACCGACCAGCGCCTCGGTGACGCGGAAGTCGTTGATGCGGTGCAGCACTCTCGGGCGCACCCCGGTGCGCACGGTCAGCGACCGCAGTACGTCGTCCACCGGGAAACCGACGTCGACGCTGATCCAGTCCTGGTCCGCGAGGTCGGAAAGCTCCAGCCGGTCCCGCGCACCGAGCGGATGTCCGGGCGGCAGCGCCACAACCAGCGGTTCCCGCAGCAACGGCACCACGGCCAGCCGTTCCGAGTCGAACGCCGTGACGTGCTCGTCCCGGTGGGCCACCACCACGTCGAAGTCGGCCAGCAGGCCGGGCACCTCGGCGGGGGTCATGTCCACGTCGCGCACCTCCACCTCCAGCCCGGCATACGCGGTGAACCGGTCGAGCAGGCCGGGCAGTAGCAGCAACGCCGCCGACGGGAACACCGCCAGCCGCACCCGCCCCCGCGGCGTGCTCCGGTAGGCGTCCAGCTCCGCCCGG
>NZ_KB912472.1:14923-22072 GCF_000383775.1 Saccharomonospora halophila 8 | reverse complement strand
AGCGCGGGGACAGGCGGCCGGCCAGGATGTCCTCGGCGTAGTGGCAGGCCACGCGGTGTCCGTCGCCCAGGTCCCGCAGGTGCGGGCGGTCGGTGTCGCACAGCGTCTCCTGCCGCCACGGGCAGCGGGTGTGGAACCGGCAGCCGCTCGGCGGGTCCGACGGTGACGGCAGGTCGCCGGTGAGCAGGATCTGCTCCCGGGTGTCCTCCACCGTCGGGTCCGGCACCGGGACCGCCGAGAGCAGCGCCTTCGTGTAGGGGTGCCGCGGCTCGGCGTAGAGCGAGTCCGCGTCGGCCTCCTCCACCAGCGCGCCCAGGTACATCACGCCGATCCGGTCGGAGATGTGCCGCACCACGGCCAGGTCGTGCGCGATGACGACGTAGGTCAGACCGAACTCCTCCTGCAGCTCCTCCAGCAGGTTGAGCACCTGGGCCTGCACCGACACGTCCAGTGCCGACACCGGCTCGTCGGCGACGATCAGATCCGGCCGCAGCGCCAGCGCCCGCGCGATGCCGATGCGCTGCCGCTGGCCGCCGGAGAACTCGTGCGGGTACTTGCGCAGCGCGGTGCGCGGCAGCCCGACCGCGTCCAGCAGTTCGACCAGCCGCTGCCGGGTGGACTCCCGGTCGGTGTCCAGTCCGTGCGCCCGCATCCCCTCGATCAGCAGCGACTCCACCGACTGCCGCGGGTCCAAACTGGACAGCGGATCCTGGAACACCATCTGCATGCGTTTGCGGGTACGCCGCAGCGACTCCCCCTTGAGGGCGGAGAGGTCGTCGCCGTCGAAGGTGATGCGGCCCCCGCTGGGTTCGATCAGCCGCAGCAGCGCCCGGCCGAGGGTGGTCTTGCCGCACCCGGACTCGCCGACCAAGCCGTAGGTCTCACCCCGGTTCACCCGCAGACTCACCCCGTCCACCGCGTAGACGTGGCCGACGGTGCGGTCGAACAGCACCCCGCTCTTGATCGGGAAGTGCACCGTCACGTCGTCGAGCGCGAGCAGTTCCCCGCCCTCGTCCACGTCGGTCGGCGAGGCCGGGGTGTGGTCCGTGGTCGTGGATTCCGTCGTCATCGTGCTCCCTCCGCCACCGCGGCCCCGGTTTCGACCGGGTTGTGGCAACGCAGCATCCCACCCCGGTCGTCGGCCAGCCCGGGCGCGTCGGTCCAGCAGGCCTCGACCGCGTTCGGGCACCGCGGCGCGAACGCGCACCCCTGTGACCAGGGGATGTTGTCGGCCACCGAGCCCCGCACCGGCACCAGCTTCTCCCCGCGCGGCGCGGTCAACCGCGGGATCGAGGCCAGCAGGCCGTGGGTGTACGGGTGGCGCGGTTCGGCGAACAGCGCGTGCCGCTGCGCACGTTCGACGATCCGCCCGCCGTACATGACGTTGACCTCGTCGCACAGCCCCGCCACGACCCCGAGGTCGTGCGTGATCATGATGAGCGCGGTGTCCGTCTCGGCCACCAGATCCCGCAGCAGCCGCAGGATCTGCGCCTGGATCGTGACGTCCAGCGCCGTGGTCGGCTCGTCGGCGATGAGCAGCTTCGGCGCACACGCCAGCGCGATGGCGATGAGCACCCGCTGCCGCATCCCGCCGGAGAGCTGGTGCGGGTACTCCCGCACCCGGCGCTTCGGGTCCGGGATGCCGACCCGGCCCAGCAGCTCGACGGCCTCCGCCTTCGCCTGCTTCCGGGTCAGGTCCCGGTGCCGCAGCAGCACCTCGGTGAGCTGCACCCCGATCTCCACGACCGGGTTCAGCGAGGACAGCGGATCCTGGAACACCATGCCGAGATCGCGCCCGCGCCGGGTGTCCATCTCCTTCGCGGAGAGGCCGAGCAGTTCCTCGCCCGCGAACCGGGCCGAACCGTCGATCTCCACACCGGCCGACGGCAGCAAACCCATCAACGCCAGCGAGGTGACCGACTTGCCGCACCCGGACTCACCGACCAGCCCGACCGTGCGGCCGGGCTCGACGTCGAAGCTGATCGAGTCCACGGCGGTGGTGGACGGCTCGCCCCTGCGGTGGAAGGTGACCGACAGGTCCCGGACTTCGAGCAGTGCCATCGCCGGTCACCGCCTCTGACGTGGGTCGAGGGCTTCCCGCAGGGACTCGCCGACGAGCGTGAACCCGAGCGCGACCACCACGATGCAGGCCGCGGGCCAGAACGCGAGGTGTGGCTGCGAGTCGAAGTAGTCCTGCGCGTTGCCGAGCATCTGTCCCCATTCGGGTATCGAGTCGTCCGCCGCACCGAGGCCGAGGAACGACAGCGCGGCGGCGTCCAGGATCGCGATGGCCAGCACCAGAGTGGACTGCACGATCACCGGTCCCAGCGAGTTCGGCAGGATGTGCCGGAACACGATGGCGCCGCGCCGGACCCCGAGCGCCCGCGCGGCGAGCACGTGGTCGCTCTCCCGGACGCTGAGCATCGTGCCGCGCAGCAGCCGCGCGAAAATCGGTATCTGCACGATCGCGACGGCCAGGATCACCGAGAACTGCGTCTGCTGCGCGAACAACGCCCCGATGGACACCGCCAGCAGCAGCGACGGGATCGACAGCAGCACGTCGACCACGCGCATGACGAACGTGTCCACCCAGCCGCCGAACGCGCCCGCGAGGGTGCCGAGCACCAGGCCGCCGCCGAGTCCGATGATCGTGGCCAGCACCGCCACCATCAACGTCTGCTGCGAACCGAGCAGCACCCGGGACAACAGGTCCCGGCCGTACTGGTCGCCACCGAGTGGATGCCCCGGCTGCGGGGGCGGGATCTCGTTGCGGGCGTTGGAGACCTGCTCCTCCAGCATCCGCAATCCCGGATCGTGCGGGGCCAGCAGCGGTGCCAACAGTGCCAGCAGCACGAACAATCCGATGATCGTCGCACCGACCAGGAACAACGGATTGCGCCGCAGCCTGCGCCAGGCCGAGACGGCCAGGCTCACCCCCTCGGCGCCGCCGGACGGGTCCGGTTCCACACCGGAGCCGGTGCCGCCCGCCGGGGACCGGCCCGCCGTCTCGGCGAGCCGGTCGATCTTCGTGGCACGGGACGAGGCCATGAGTTACGACCCCACCTTCTGTGCCGACCGGATCCGCGGGTCGATCAGCGCGTACGAGAGGTCGACCACGAGGTTGACCAGCACGTACGCCGACGCCGCGGCGATGATGACCACTTGCAGCACGGGGAAGTCCTTGCGTTCGAATCCGAGCGCCAGCGCCTCGCCGATGCCGTGCCAGGCGAACACGGTCTCGGTGAGCACCGCCCCCGACAACAGCGCACCGGTCTGCAGGCCGATCGTGGTGACCACGGGCAGCATCGCGTTGCGCATGATGTGCCGGTCCCGGATCACCCGGCTCGCCAGCCCCTTCGAGCGGGCGGTGCGCACATAGTCCTCGTCCAGCACGTCCAGCACGGACGCGCGGGTGATCCGGAAAATCACCGCGAACGGGATCGAGGACAGCGCGGCCGCGGGCAGCAGCAGGTGCACCAGCGCGTCGAGTGCGGCGTCCCACTCCCGGGTGAGCAGACCGTCGAGCACGAAGAACCCGGTCACCCGGGTCGCGTCGAGTCCGACGCTCTGCCTGCCGCCGGTGGGCAGGATCCCGAGCTCGATCGAGAGCACGTACTTGAGCAGGAACGCCAGGAAGAAGATCGGGATGGAGATCCCGACCAGCGAACCCATGATGCCCAGGTTGTCCAGCCACCCGCCGCGCCTGCGCGCGGCGATGTAGCCGAGCGGAATCGCGGTGACCAGCGCGATGAGGATCGCCGCGAGACTCAGTTCGACGGTGGCGGGAAATCGTTCGAGGAACAGTTCCGAGGCGGGCTTGCCGGGCGAGACACCGGTCGAGGTGCCGAAGTCGCCGCTCAGTGCCCGCCCGAGGAAGGCGAAGTACTGCACGATGATCGGCTCGTCGAGCCCGAGGGTCTGGCGCAGCTCCGCCCTGCTCTCCGCGGTGCCGCGGTTCCCGAGCAGGGCCGAGACCGGCCCTCCCGGGAGTGCCCGCAGCCACGCGAAGAGCAGGACGGACAGGACGAACATGACGAGTACGAGTTGCAGTACCCGTCGGACGGTGTAACGGAGCACGTGTCGGTTCTTACTCCGAGCCGATGCTGACCGTGGCGAACTCCTCCTTGGTCAACGGGCTGGGCACCAGCCCCTCGACCTCGGGCGCCACCACGATGGCGGGCGGGGAGTGCGACAGCGGGATCGCGGGCAGGTACTCCGACATCAGCTTCCGGTTGATCTCCTGGTACGCCGCCTTCCGTTCCGCGTCGTCCACGATGGAGTTCGCGTCCTGGAGTTCCTGGGCGAGCTTGGCACCCCACGGCGACGAGGCGGTGTGGAACTGCCCCTCGGGGTCGTTGAAGAAGCTGCCGAGGAAGTTGTTCGGCGAGTTGTAGTCACCGGTCCAGCCCAGCAGGAACAGCTGCGCCCGGGATTCCTCGACGTCGTCGATGTAGCCGCCGGTCCACGGCTTGCTGACCGCCTCGACGGTGATGCCGGCCTCTTCGAGATCCTGGCGGAGCGCGCCGTAGACGGCCTCCGGGTTCGGCATGTACGGCCGGGTGACCTGGGTCGGCCACCAGAACTCGACCGTCAGGTCCTCGTGTCCGGCCTCGGCCAGCAGCTGCTTGGCCTTGGCCGGGTCGTGCGGGTACTCCTGGACGTCCTCGGCGTAACCGTCCACCGAGTCCGGGTACATCTGCTTGGCGACCTCGGAGTTCTCCGGCATGATCGAGCTGACGAGGTTGTGCCGGTCGAGGGCGTACGCCAGTGCCTTGCGCACCTTCAGATCCTGCAGTGCCGGGTTGTTCTTCTGGGTGATGCCCAGGTACAGGATGTTGAACGGGTCCCGGATCTTGACGTCGAAGCCCGCTTCCTTCAGCGCGGCCCAGTCCGCGGGCGACGGCAGGTCGTAGCCGTCGATGTCGCCGGCCTCCAGCGCCTGCCTGCGGGCGGTCTCGTCCGGGATCACGCGGAAGATGAGCTCGTCCACCTTGGCGGGCTCACCCCAGTAGTCGTCGTTGCGGTTCAGGGTGATCGTGCCGTTCGCCTCGTCCCACGAACCGAAGGTGAACGGCCCGGTCCCGGTCGGGTGTTTCCGGGCGTACTCGGAGAAGACGAAGCTGTCGCCCTGGGCCTTGACGTCGTTGGCCTTGTGCTCGTCCATCGCCGTCGGGCTCTGCATGGCGAAGGCGTCCTGGCTCAGCATCGTCGGGAAGTCCGCGGTGAACCGGGTCAGCTCCAGCTCGACGGTGTGCTCACCGGTCGCGGTGCAGGACTTGTACAGCGAGTCCTTGTCGTCCTCGGCGAACCCGCCGAAGTTGTTGATCCAGTAATAGGACAGCGCCGCGGAGGCGCCCGCACCGGTCTGGTTGTACATGCGCTCGAAGTTGGCGCAGACCGCTTCGGCGTCGAACGGGGTGCCGTCGTGGAAGGTCACGCCCTCCTGGAGGGCGAACTTCCAGGTCGTGCCCTCGTCGTTGGTGGCCTCCCACTCCTTGGCCAGCTCGGGCTCCAGCTCGGCGGTGCCCGGCTTGATGCCGACCAGGTTCTCGTACATCTGCCGCGTCACGCGGAACGTCTCGCCGTCGGAGGCGTAGAACGGGTCGAAGTTCGCCGGGGCGCCCGCGGCACCGAAGACGAACGTGTCGCCACCCTCACCGGATCCCCGGTCGGACTCGGCACACGCGGCCATGGAGAACGCGAGCGCGCCCGCGAGCCCGGTCAGGGCTGCGCGGCGCCATCGGCCCACCCGCAACTGATGCATGTTGACACCTCTTGAGCGAACAGCGGTTCGAACCCACGCCCTGTCCGGACGTGGCGGATGTCGGGACCCTAGCGGTTATCGGACGTTCACTTAACCCCCGGAAGTTACGATCCTGACACGACATCGCCCGATGTGATCGAAAATAGCTCGCGTCAGTCACGCTATGTAGCGAGCATGCCGGTAGTCGTTACCCTGATCGCGGATCCCTGACCCGATCCTCCGCGGCGATCCCGGGCGCCCGTTCGTGACCGATCGCGATCCCGTGATTACGATCATCCGGCACGGTACGCGCTGAAAGGGACGGTTCGGATGCCCTCTGACGACCAGGCCAGCACGAACGCGACCGCGGACGGTCCGGAGCACGACAACGGAGGCGGCACGTCCCCCGACGTCGTGGTTCTCGACGACGGGGTCCCCACCGCCGCCCGTGTCTACGACGTGATGCTCGACGGCAAGGACAACTACGCGGTCGACCGCCAGGTGGCGCACGCGAGCCTCGACGTGATGCCGGAGCTGAAGGAGATCGCGCAGCACAACCGGGCGATGCTGCGCCGGGTGGTCCGCCACGCCGTCGAACAGGAGGGGGTCACCCAGTTCCTCGACCTCGGTTCGGGACTGCCGACCGTGGGCAACACCCATGAGGTCGCACAGGAAGCGGACCCGAACGCCCGGGTGGTCTACGTCGATATCGACCCGATCGTGCTCGTGCACGGCAGGGCGATCCTGGCGGACAGCGAGCGGACCCGGGTCGTGACCGCCGACATCCGCGAACCCCGCGAGGTACTCGACCATCCCGACATCCGGGAACTGATCGACTTCGAGAAGCCGGTCTGCGTGATGCTGTGCGGAATCCTGCACCACATCCTCGACGAGGAGGACCCGAACGGGATCGTCGCCGCACTGCGCGACGCGGTGCCGTCCGGTTCGCTGTTCTTCATCACCAACTTCACCCGGCTCGGCGACACACCGGAGAGCGCCGAGCTGGAGCGGGTCCTGCTTGAGCAGCTCGGCACCGGCAGGGTGCGCACCCCGTCCGAGCTCACCCGGCAGTTCGACGGTCTGGAACTGCTGCCCCCGGGCCTCGTTCCGCTGCCGATGTGGCGGCCCGACGAGCTCGTCACCGATCCCACGACCGTGGGGGTGCGGTTCATGACCGGCGGCCTGGCCCGGAAACCGTAGGCTCCGCGCCTCGCTCCGGTGAGCGACCGTGTCGGCCGGTGCGTCACCAGCGGGGAATGACGTCGGTCGTGGCCACGCGGTGGGTCGCGTGGCCACCGGTCAGGTCCACCGCGTACCAGCCGCGCTCGAACCGTTGCCACGCCGCCAGGTGCGGCCGGGTGTCCTCGCCGTCGCGGGCCACCGCACGCTCCAGACGCGCCGCCGGG
>NZ_KB912472.1:10255-14823 GCF_000383775.1 Saccharomonospora halophila 8 | reverse complement strand
CGGGGCCGGAGCCTGCGCGGCCGGGGCCGGTGCGGGCGCGACGTCGCCCGCACCGAGCCTGCGTTCCAGGCTCTCCAGGCGCTGCAGCATCGCGGCCTCGTCCCCGGCGACCTCCGGCAACAACATCCGTGCGCACAGCAGTTCCAGCACCAACCGGGGCGAGGTGGCCCCACGCATGTCGAGCAGCCCGTTGTGCAGGATCTCGGCATAGCGGGTCAGCGTGCCCGGTTCGATGCGCTGGGACTGGCTCACCATGCGCTCGATCTGCTCCTCCGGTGCCGAGACCAGTCCCGACTCCGCCGCGGTCGGCACCGAGCGCAGCAGGACGAGGTCGCGGAGCCGGTCGAGCAGGTCGCTGGCGAACCGGCGGGGGTCGTGCCCGGCCTCGGCGAGGCGTTCCACCGTGCCGTAGACGGTGCGTGCGTCCTGCGCGGCCAGCGCGTCCACCATGGCGTCGATCAGCGCCACATCGGTGACCCCGAGCAGGGCCACGGCCCGCTCGTAGGTCACACCGTCCGGCCCCGCACCCGCGATCAGCTGGTCCAGCACCGACTGGGTGTCCCGTGCCGACCCCCCGCCCGCACGGATGACCAGCGGATACACCGCGGGCTCGACCGTGATCTCCTCGGCCGCCACGTTGCGCTCCAGCAGCTCCCGCATCGCACTCGGCGGGATCAGCCGGAACGGGTAGTGGTGCGTCCGCGACCGGATCGTCGCCAGCACCTTGTCCGGCTCGGTCGTGGCGAAGATGAAGATCAGGTGTTCCGGCGGCTCCTCCACGATCTTGAGCAGCGCGTTGAAGCCCTGCGGGGTGACCATGTGGGCCTCGTCGATGACGAACACCCGGTAGCGCGATTCGGCCGGGGCGTAGAAGGCGCGGTCCCGCAGCTCGCGGGCGTCGTCGACACCGTTGTGGCTGGCCGCGTCCAACTCGGTGACGTCGACGCTGCCCGGCCCGCCCGGCGCGAGCGCCACGCACGGCCCGCACACCCCGCACGGCTCCGGTGTCGGGCCCTCGACGCAGTTCAGCGACCGCGCCATGATGCGCGCGCTGGACGTCTTGCCGCAGCCGCGCGGGCCGGAGAACAGGTAGGCGTGGTTGATCCGGCCTGCGGCCAGCGCGGTGCGCAACGGCTCGGTGACGTGGTCCTGGCCGACGACCTCGCCGAAACTGGAGGGTCGGTACTTGCGGTACAGCGCTAGTGCCACGGGCGCGAGAGTACCGCCCACCGGCGACGTCGGTGCCCTCGGAGGAGGGGTTTCACCCGGGGAAAGAAGGGGACCCCCGCACCCGTCAGAGCCTGCTTATCCTTGCTGCCTTCCGGCCCTGGGGAGGTTCACAGGATGGACGTCGCGGGGGTCCACGGAACAGTGTAGGTGATGACCGCCGGGGGTGACAGCACCGGGTCCGGGCCCGGCCGTGAAACCCGGGCCCGGGGCCGTGGGGTTCAGTGCGGCAGGTCGAACTGGCCCGCCTTCACGGCCGTGACGAAGGCGTTCCACTCCCCCTCGTCGAAGACGAACACCGGACTGTCGGTGAGCTTGGTGTCCCGCACGCCGACCCGGCCCGGGGTCAGGTTGACCTCGACGCAGTTGCCCCCGTTGGGCTCACTGGCGAACGACTTCCGCCATCCGCCGGGGTCGAACATGCTCTCGGCCGTGGTCGGGTCGTAGGCGACTCGCCCTTCATAATCGGCCATGGCATCCCTCCGTACACGGTGGCGGCGACTACGGGCCGTGTTCGTCGTGCCCGGTGTTTCGCCGCCATGCCGCCGATCCGACCAAAGGATGCCTCCATCCGTGCGACATTCCCCGGTACGGCTCGACAGCATGATTATTGCGCATCTACGATTATTACTATCGGTAGAGAAGGACAGGCGGGCGATCGGGGTCGGTCTTTTGAGAGATCGACAACAACTGTGGGGGATGGTGGCAACGCATGGCCGTACGACTCGACGTCGAGCCGGTGAGCGCCGCACGCGCGAGCCGGACGGCCGAACGGGAGACCCCCCGCCGGATCCGGCGGGGGCGGTTCGGAATCACCTTCGTCCGGCTGTCCACGCGACGCCATCCCGGGCCGCTCCTCCCGATCGACGACCCGTTCGCGCTCCGGTATCTGTGCCGGGTGTGACGCGATCCGCCGGAGGCGGGGTCAGGACGCCAGGGACTCGCGGTACCGCTGGGCGAACTGCTTCAACAGCTGTCTGCTCTCCTGCCGCTCCAACGCGGCACCGCGCAGCCGGTCCCAGGCGTCCACGAAGATCTGGAAATCCTTGACGTCGTCGAGGTAGACACCGCCCGCGGAGTGTTCGATGTAGACGAAGTCGCGGGTGCGGTCCGGAAACCGCATGACGGTGAAGTCGTTGGGCACCGCGGCGAGCTTCGCGTCGAACGGCAGCACGTGCACGTACACCCGGCTGCGCTCGTCCAGCTCCAGCATGTGCTCCAGCTGGTCGAGCATCACCGCCGGCGCGTGTCCTCCCGGGGCCCGGTGCAGCGCCGCCTCGCTGAGGATGAAGCGGTAGTACGGCGGGTGCTGCTGCTCGAAGACGGTCTTGCGGTCGAGTCGGTTGCGGACCAGGGCGGTGACGTCGGTGGCGCCGAACTCGGTGAACTGCTTGAGCATGTAGTGCTCGGACTGCAACGGCCCCGGGATCCGCTCGCCGTGCCAGGTGAGGATCTCGGCGGCGGCGGGTTCGAGGTCGGTGAAGGTACGGAACCAGTGCGGCACCACCGAGCGGTAGCCGGACCACTGCCCGCGGCGCCCGGTGGCGGCCCTGGCCAGCTCCAGCAGTGTCTCCGCCTCCTCCCCCGCGATCCCGTAGGCGTCCAGCATGGAACGGACGTCGCCCAGCTTGACCCCGACCGACCCGGACTCGATCTTGTTGACCTTGCCCTGGGTGCAGCCCAGGATGTCGGCGACCTGCTGCTGGGTGTACCCGGCGGCGATACGCGCGTGCCGCAGCTCGTTGCCGAGCTGCTTCCGGCGGGAGGTCACGGTGCTGGCCATGGCGCGGAGACGTTACCGCGCGCGGCGGCCCGTCCGGAATCACTCCTCCGGATGGCCCGGGTGGGATCTCGGACACCGTGAGCAATCCCGCACCGGCGTAAGGTGGGCAGCCATGACCACGACAGCGAACATCGGCGTCTCGGGCCTTGCGGTCATGGGCCGCAACCTGGCCCGCAACCTCGCCCGGCACGGCCACACGGTCGCCCTGCACAACCGCACCGAACACCGCACCCGGGAGCTGGTCGAGGGGTTCGGCTCCGAGGGGACGTTCGTGCCCACCTACTCGGCGCGCGAGTTCGTGGACGCGCTCGAACGGCCGCGCCGACTGGTCATCATGGTCAAGGCCGGTGGACCCACCGACGACGTGATCGAGGAGTTCGCGCCGCTGCTCGATCCGGGGGACATCATCATCGACGCGGGCAACGCCCACTTCGCCGACACCCGTCGCCGGGAGGCCGCACTGCGCGAGCGCGGACTGCACTTCGTCGGGACGGGCGTCTCCGGCGGCGAGGAGGGGGCCCTGCACGGCCCGAGCATCATGCCCGGCGGGTCGGCCGAGTCGTACGCCTCGCTCGGCCCGCTGCTGGAGGACATCGCCGCGCAGGTGGACGGCGAGCCGTGCTGCACCCACGTGGGCCCGGACGGCGCCGGGCACTTCGTCAAGATGGTGCACAACGGCATCGAGTACTCGGACATGCAGCTCATCGCCGAGTCGTTCGACCTGCTGCGCGGGGCGCTCGGGTACGACCCCGCCGAGATCGCCGAGGTCTTCCGCACCTGGAACACCGGCAGGCTGGACTCGTACCTCATCGAGATCACCGCCGAGGTGCTCGCGCACACCGACCCCGCCACGGACGGACCGTTCGTGGACGTCGTGGCCGACGAGGCCGAGCAGAAGGGCACCGGCCGCTGGACGGTGCAGAACGGGCTCGAACTCGGCGTCCCGATCACCGGCATCGCCGAGGCCACGTTCGCCCGGTCGCTGTCCGGGCACACACAGCTGCGCGCGGCCGCCCGCGGTCTCGCGGGGCCGACACGGGCGGCGCTGACCGGCGCCGAGGCCGAGCGGTTCGCCGACGACGTCGAGCAGGCGCTGTACGCCTCCAAGGTCGTCGCCTACGCGCAGGGGTTCAACCAGATCCAGGCGGGCAGCGCCGAGTACGGCTGGGACATCGACCTCGGCGCGGTCGCCTCGATCTGGCGGGGCGGGTGCATCATCCGGGCGACGTTCCTGGACGACATCCGTGCGGCGTTCCGGGCGGAACCGACGCTGCCGACCCTGCTGACCAGCGGCACGTTCCGCACCGCCGTGGAGCGCGCGCAGGACTCCTGGCGCAACGTGGTGACCACCGCCGTGCGGCTGGGCATCCCGACGCCCGGGCTGAGCACGGCGCTGGCCTACTACGACGGCCTGCGCGCCGAGCGGTTGCCCGCCGCGCTGGTGCAGGGCCAGCGGGACTACTTCGGCGCGCACACCTACCGGCGGACCGACCGGGAGGGCACCTTCCACACCACGTGGGCGGCCGACCCGCGCGCCGAGGAGCGGGCCTGAGCGACG
>NZ_KB912472.1:4845-10155 GCF_000383775.1 Saccharomonospora halophila 8 | reverse complement strand
GCCCCCGCCGCGGCCGCACCCCCCGCCGCACACGCCGGTGCCGCTGACCGCGCCCCCGGCGTGTGCCGTGAGGGGCACTTTCCCTGCACCCAACGCAGGGAAAGTGCCCCTCACGGCGTCTGACGCAGGGAAAGTGCCCTTCACGACAACCCTCACCGGCCGACCAGGGTGCGGGCGGCGTCGACGATGGCCGAGGAGTCGATGCCCGCGTGCTGGAGTTGCTCGGCGGCACCGGTCGAGCCCGGCATCGCCAGCACGCCGAGCTTGGTGACCTTCGGCATCGTGGTCGCCGACGTGAACGCGTCCAGCACGGCGTCACCCAGCCCGCCCTGGGGCCAGTGGTCCTCGACGGTGACGACGCGGCCGGTGTCGGCCGCCGCCGCGTGCAGCGTGGCGATGTCCACGGGCTTGACCGAGTACAGATCGACCACCCGCGCCCGGATCCCCGCGTCGGCGAGCGAATCGGCGGCGGCCAGCGCCTCGTGCACGGTGATCCCCGCGCCGACCAGCGTCACCTCGTCCGACGACGACGAGCGCAGCACCTTGCTGCCGCCGATCGGGAAGCTCTCCTCCGGCCCGTACAGCACCGGCAGGTCCGGGCGGGTGGTGCGCAGGTAGCGGATGCCGGAGTGCTCGGCCATCGCCGCGGTCAGGTGCGCGGTCTGGTTACCGTCACACGGGTACAGCACCGTGCTGCGCCACACCGCACGGAAGAACGCCAGGTCCTCCAACCCCATCTGCGACGGCCCGTCCGGACCGATCGACACCCCCGCGTGCGAGCCCATCAGGCACAGGTCCGCACCGCTGACGGCGGCCATCCGGACGAAGTCGTACGCCCGGCTCAGAAACGCCGCGAACGTCGCCGCGTACGGCACCCAACCCCGCACCTGCAGGCCCACCGCGGCGGCGATCATCTGCTGCTCGGCGATGTAGCACTCGAAGAACCGGTCGGGATGCTCCTTCTCGAAGTACCCGGTGCGGGTGGAGTCGCTGACCTCGCCGTCGAGCACCACGATGTCCGACCGCACCCGCCCCAGCGCGGTCAGCGTCTCGCCGAACGCGGTGCGCGTGGCCACCTCCGCGCCCTCGGAGTACGTGGGGATCGACAGCGTGTGCAGCCGGGGCGGCGCGGGCCGCTCGTACTCGGGCGCGGTGACGTCCACCCGGATCGACCGGCGCCCGCCCAGCTCGGCGATCGCCTCGTCCGCGTTCGGCAGCGCCTTGCCGTGCTGGCCCTCGGTGTCGTCCACCGCCGACACCCCGCGCCCCTTGTGCGTGCGGGCGAGGATCGCGGTGGGCCGGTCGGCCTCGGCGGCCTCGGCGTAGGCGCGGTCGATCTGCTCGACGTCGTGCCCGTCGATCTCGATGGTGTGCCAGCCGAACGCCCCGATGCGGCGGGCGTAGGCCCCGGTGTCCCACCCGTGCCGGGTGGTCCCGCGCTGCCCGAGCCGGTTGACGTCGACGATCGCGGTGAGGTTGCTCAGCCGCTCGTACCCGGCGTGCTCGAACGCCTCCCACATCGACCCCTCGGCGAGTTCGCTGTCCCCGCAGAGCACCCACGTCCGGTAGTCCCGGTGTTCGAGCCTCCGACCGGCGAGCGCGATGCCGACCCCGATCGGCAGCCCCTGCCCCAGCGAGCCGGTGGCCACGTCCACCCACGGCAGCGCGGGGGTCGGGTGCCCCTCCAGCCGGCTGCCGGACGAGCGGTACCAGCGCAGTTCGTCCTCGGAAATCGCCCCGGCCGCGACGTACATCGCGTACAGCAGTACCGAGGCGTGCCCCTTGGAAAAGATCAGGTGATCGTTGGCGGGGTTCTGGGACGCCTCGAAGTCGTACCGCAGGTGCCCGGCGAGCAGCACGGCCATCAGATCGGCCGCCGACATCGACGACGTCGGATGCCCCGACCCGGCGAAGTCGGCCGCGCGCACCGCGTCCACCCGCAGTTGCTGCCCCAGCTCGGTGAGCATCTCGCGATCGACGGTCGCCACGGACATCGGCCACCTCTTCCCTCGGCTCGTTCCACAGATCACCGCCACGCCGGTCCCGGCGCGGCACGTCCCCCGCAGATACCCGAGGTCACGTCCGCCTAACCCGACCGCGTCAGGGCACGTCCCGGGTCGCGGCGGCACCCCGTCCACGCAGCACAGCACCACCGGTCGGGTGGTTCCGAGCAGCGCGAACCCGGCTGATACGCTGTTGCGCGGAGGATTGGCCGAGCGGCCTAAGGCGCACGATTGGAAATCGTGTTGGGTTAACAGCCCTCACGGGTTCGAATCCCGTATCCTCCGCTCACCGGAACGCCGGGCACCCACGGGTGCCCGGCGTTTTTCGTCGCGGGAGCACGGCGGACAGGCCGGAGCAAGTCCGAGACCGTAGACTGCCGAACTCGCGGCGGTAGCGGGGAGTTCGGAGGAGATCCGGCATGAGTGACGACGACGGACAGGTGCGGGCGGTGTGCACCGGGTGCGGCGGCGACGGACAGGTTGCCGATCCCACGCTCGCCGTGCTCGACGGAATCGGCCGCTCGGTGCTGACGATGCGGGCGTGCCGGTGGTGCGACGGTGAGGGCAGGCGCCCCCTGCACCCACCCGTCTGACCCGATCCTCGCGCCGGAGTGCCGACGCTCGGGCCACACGTCGAGCACCACGGACCCACAACCCGGCCACGCGGCACCGCGGACTCAGTCGGTGGGGAGTCCGTAGGCGTGGGACACGGCGTGTTCGATCCCGGCGGGGTCGATGCCGCCTTCTTCGGCGATGGTGAAGCCGAGTTCGAGCAGCAGGAACCCGATCCGGGTCACCACCCGCGCACCACTTCCCTCCGAGTCGGACGCACTCGTCATCCCGACCGGGACCCCGGTGCTCACCATCGAGCGAACCCTCTACGCAGGCGAGACGCCGGTCGAGACGTGCGACATCGTGATCCCCGGAGACCGCTACGCACTCACCTACACCATTCCCGTCACCACGAGTGACGCAGAAGGTACCCAGCCGTCAACTGGGGACCACCCCCGCGTGCGCGGGGAAGACGCGGCCCTCGATCACCTGGCCCTGCAGGCGCGACGGACCACCCCCGCGTGCGCGGGGAAGACGCAACGTCGTCGGCCGCAGGGTCGAAACGGTGTGGACCACCCCCGCGTGCGCGGGGAAGACGTTTCGTCGGCGAAGATCAGCCGATCGCCCTTCGGACCACCCCCGCGTGCGCGGGGAAGACCGCCTGATGGGTGCCAGCAACGTGATCGCCGCGGGACCACCCCCGCGTGCGCGGGGAAGACAAACACCGCCCGGCAACGTTCTGACCTGCGGCGATGCGGCCCTTAGCGGCGTTTTTCGTTCACTTTCTATCACCACTCCACGCCCCCCGTCAGCAGCAGTGTTCGCCGCGCCAGGCTTCGCGGCCCTCGCGGACGGCGACGGCGGCGATGACCAGGGCGGCGATCGGGTCGGCCCACGCCCAGCCGAACAGGCTGTTCGCCAGCAGGCCCACCAGCAGCACGCCGGAGAGGTAGCTGCACAGCAGCGTCTGCTTGGAGTCCGCCACGGCGCTGGCCGAGCCGAGCTGCCTGCCGACGTAGCGCTGGGTCAGCGACAGCGCGGGCATGACCACCAGCGACACCGCGGCGAGCACGATGCCCACCGTCGAGTGCTCGGCCTCGGCCGCGCCGAACAGGGCGCGGACCGACTCCACCCCGACATAGGCGGCCAGGGCGAAGAACGACACGGCGATCACCTTCAGCGCCGCCCGTTCCCGGGCCTCGGGGTCGGCGCCGGAGAACTGCCAGGCCACGGCCGTGGCGGAGGCGACCTCGATCGTCGAGTCCAGCCCGAAGCCGATCAGTGCGGTGGAGTTCGCCAGCGCGCCCGCCGAGATCGCGACGACGGCCTCCACGACGTTGTAGGTGATCGTGGCGGCGACCAGCAGCCGCACGCGGCGGGTCAGGACCGCGCGTCGCTGTTCGGACAGCGGAGCCTCCGGCGTGCCGGCCGACGTCTCCCGGCCCGCACCACAGGCTCCGTCCGCTCCCGCACAGCAGTCGTCGACCGGCCTCGACGCCGGGTGTCCGGCGTCGTCGGGCGGGTGGCTCACGGGACCACCCCCTCGGTCGCGGGCGATCCGTCGCCGTCCGCCGCCACCGGGGTGCCGTTCAGGCACGGCTGGTCGGTGTCGACGGCCAGCACCATCTCCGAGAGCTCCCCCAGCGCGCGGGCCAGGTGCGGGTCGGCGAGGTCGTAGCGGACGCGGCGGCCCTCGTAGGTGGCCGCCACGAGTCCGCAGCCGCGCAGGCAGGCCAGGTGGTTGGACACGTTCGACCGGCTCAGCGCGAGCTGTTCGGCCAGTGCGCCCGGATAGTGCACGCCGTCGAGCAGGGCGGTGAGGATGCGGCAGCGGGTGGGGTCGGCCAGCGCCCGCCCGAGTCGGGCGAGCGCGGTGCCGCGCGTCTCAGAGGTCCACATGGGCTGAATAGTACAGCAGATAATGAATCGTCGACACCCCGTGTGTGCGCACACGGTGACTGATCGATTCCCCCACCTACCTGCTGTGTGCTGCTGATCGATCACGATAGGTTGGTCGCCGTCAGACCCGACTTCCTCAAGGAGCCCGACCCATGCCCGGTGTGGAGGAGATTCGCGCGGGGATCGCCCTCGCGAACGAGAAGGCTTCCGCCAGCATCGCCGCCCTGCAGCAGGCCGCCCAGTCCCTCGAGGAAGCCCAACAGTCGCTGGCCCAGGCCACCTCCGGCAGTGCGCAGGAGGAGGTCAACCAGGCGCACGGGATGCTCGCCGAGGCGTTGCAGGGGATCAACGGCACCCAGACCACCATCCGGGCGTGCATCACCTCCGCCGAGAACTACTCGGCCCGGCTGTGACCCCACCCGGTCCGGCCGTATCGGTGACCGCACGTCGGTGAAGCGTCGGGAGGTCCCATGTCAGCGGAACAACTACGGCACGAGCTCGGCGAGGTGCTCGGCGTCCTCGACGACGTCCGCGCGCACAGCGCCGCCGCCCGCGAACTACTGGAGGACTACCGGCGGGTGGTCACCGAGGCCCAGGCCCGGACCGACCCGTGGCTGCCGGACGAGCTGGCGCGGGCCGTCGAACAGCTCGACGCGAACCGCGCGCGGATCGACGGGGCGGACCGGATGATCGACCTCTACCGTTCGAGGGTGTAGGCGTGCGACGCAGGAGCGCACAGCGCCGCGCACGGGTCACGCAGGCGCTCGACACACTCCGCGACCGGATCGGGCTGGTGCTCGGCGCGGCGCGCCACCACCGCGCGACCGCCGAGGCCGACCTCGCCCGGCTGCGGCTG
>NZ_KB912472.1:0-4745 GCF_000383775.1 Saccharomonospora halophila 8 | reverse complement strand
CCGCTCGCCGGGCCCGGTGCGGATCCCGTGGCGGTGCGGGAGGAGACGTTCGACGTCGCCCTCCCGCTGCTCGACGAGTCACACCTGGCGATCACCTCCGCGCCCGGGACCCGGAGCACCGTGGACGCGGTGGTGGAGAACCTGCTGATGCGGGTGCTGTCCACGTTCGTCCCCGGCGCGGTCAAGGTGGACCTGTTGGACGTCGGTCAGCTCACCACCGTGCTGCCGAACTTCTACGCCCTGACCCGCACCAGTGCGGTCACCGTGCACGACCCGACCCGGCTGGAGGAGCTGCTCGACGAACTGGCCGGACAGATCCGCCGCACCAACGCCCGGACGATGCAGTCGGGATACCCCTCGCTGCGGGCGCAGCGGGAGGCCACCGGGCGACGCACCGAGCCGTGGCGGGTGGTCGTGCTCTACGGCAACGGCGAGGACCTGCCTCCCGAACAGCTGCGCGACCTCAAACGGATCGCCGGCGGGGCGCTCGCGGCGGGCATCTCGTTGATCCTCGTCGACGTGCCCACCGTGCTCGGCGGGGCGGTGGAGACGATCAGCCTGCTCGACGAGCGGCGCGCGATCACGTCGATGACCGGCACCGACGTCCCCGTTGACCTCGACCCGGCGCTGCCCGCCGGGGGTGTGGCGACGGCGACCTCCCGCATCGCCGACTCGCTGATCGCCCGGCAGGGCGGGCCCCGGTCGTTCACCGACCTGCTGCCCACCGAGTTCGGCAGGCACAACTCGGCGGCCGAACTGCGCGCCCCGGTCGGCTTCCACGAGGGGGAGCCGGTGGAGGTCGTCATCGGCGACACCACCCCGCACGCGCTGATCGGCGGTCCGAGCGGGTCGGGCAAGACCAACTTCCTCTATGCCCTGCTCGGTAGCCTCGCCGCCCGGTACTCGCCGGACGAGCTGGCGCTGTACCTGCTGGACTTCAAGGAGGGCGTGTCGTTCGCCGGGCTCGCCCCGGGGCGCAAGGACGAGAGCTGGTTGCCGCACGCCCGGCTGGTCGGGGTGAACGTGAACACCGACCGCGAGTTCGGCCTGGCCCTGCTGCGGTACCTGTCCGACGAGATGCGCAGGCGCTCGGCCGCGGCCAAGGAGTTCGAGGTCACCAACCTCGCCGAGCTGCGCGAGCAGGACCCGGAGGGGCACTGGCCCCGGATCGTCGCGGTGATCGACGAGTTCCAGTACCTGTTCGCCGAACGCGACAGCGTCACCGGGATGGCCACCGCGCTGCTGGAGGACCTCGCGCGGCGCGGCCGGTCGCAGGGCATCCACCTGATCCTGGCCAGCCAGGACATCGCCGGGATCGAGGCGTTCTGGGGCAAGCCCGCCGTGTTCGAGCAGTGCACGCTGCGGGTGGCGATGCCGAAGGCGCGCCGGGTGCTCGCCGAGGCGAACCAGGCGGCCGTGTCGGCCCCGCGCTGGCACGCCGTGATCAACCACGACTCCGGCATCGCCCACGGCAACGCCCTCGCCCACATCCCGGACGCCAGTGCCAGGGGCGTGTTCCCCACGCTGCAACGCCAGCTCTGGCAGCGGTACGGGACGCAGGGCCGCCCCCGGCTGTTCGACGGCGCGATCGCGCCCCGGCTCGACGACTCCCCGGCCTTCACCGCACTGACCCGCACCGACCGGCCGCGGGCCGTGGTGGGTCAGGCGATCGCGGTGTCCGACGACGCCCACGCCGTCGAACTGGCCGACGCGCCGGGCCGCAACCTCGCCGTGCTGGGCACCACCCGTCGGGACGCCCTGTCGATCCTCGACGCGGCCACCCGGTCGTTGTCCCGGCAGTTCGCCCCGGGCGACGTCGAGTTCGTGCTCAGCTGCGCGGTGCCGACCTGTCTGCCCGAGGTGACGCGGCTGGGCGAGGCCCTGGTCGCCGAGGGGCACAAGGCGCGGCTGGTGGCGCCCGACGACCTCGGTGCCGCACTGGCCGACCTGTCGGGGAGCCTGTCCGACACCGACACCACGCGTTTCGTCGTCCTCCACGGCGTGGACGCGGTGCTGCCCGCGCTCGAACGGAAGGATCCGGGCACGAGCAGCGGGCTGGACCACCTGCGCACCGTCCTCAAGCAGGGGCCGGTGCGGGGCACCCACGTGCTCGGCTGGTGGCGGGGGGTGTCCCGGCTCAAGGACACCCTCGGTTTCGCCGGCACCGACGACGTCGGCGCGTGGGTGGCGCTGGACGTGCAGGGCAACGAACTCGCCCCGTTCTGCGCCGGGCAGGTGGTGCACTGGTCGCCGCGACCCGGGCGGGCGTTGTTCTTCGACCGCACCACGCACGCGAGCCCCGAGGTCACCATCCCGTTCCACGCAGAGGAGGCCGACGATGCCTGACGATCCGGGTGCGGCCGTGCGGTACAAGGAGGTCATGGGCCTGGCCCGCAGGGCGGCCGAGGATCTGCGCTCCTGGGAGCGGGCCCGCGCCCGGGAGCTCGACGCGGAGATCCGCGCCGCCGAGCAGCGCGTCGAGAAGGCGACCGAGCGCGAGCGCACGGCGGCCGAGCGCGCGTATCACTTCTGGCGGATGGCCTGCGACGAGATCTCGCGGCTGTCCTGGCTGGAGCCGGGCCCGGACCCCGAACCGGCGTCCTCGGCACACAAGGATCACCTCGACCGCTACGCCGAGGACATCCGCACGGCCTACCAGGAACTCACCCGCTCCGTCGTCGACCTCGGCTGGCGCGCCCGCTGACCCGCCCCCGCCCGCGAGTCGCCACTCCGTACCCGCGAGTCGACGCTCCACGCCCACGAGTTCACGCTCCAAGCCCGCGATTTGTCATCCCACGTCCGCATCGTCGACACGGGCGTTCCGAGAACCCCGTCACCCCCTCCGGTACAGCCACCGGAAGACCGCAGCAGCGCCCTCCGCGCCCGGTAGCCCGACCCCGCGGGAAGCACGACCCGTCGACTCGTGGTGTTGGGGCGTCAACTCGCCGGGTTGGGGCGTCAACTCGCCGGGCTGGGGTGGCGACTCGCGGGGTGGGGGTCACCTCGGGATGAGGCGGGTGATCTGGGGGTCGTGGTCGCTGGGCTGGTCGGCGAACTCGGCGTTGAGGTGCACCACGTCGTAGTCCACCCGGTGCGGGGCCGACGAGACGAGGATGTGGTCCAGGACCTGGGACCGGCCCTCGTAGATATAGCTGTAGCGCTGCCCGGGCGGGAGGGTTTCCACCAACGCCTCCAGTGCGCCGCCCTCGGTGAGGGTGTGCAGGGTCGGGGAAAACGGGAAGTCGTTCAAATCCCCCGCGACGACCACGTTGGCCCGCGGGTCGACGTCGAGCAGGTCGTCGACGAAGCCGCGCACCACCTCGGCCTGGCGCACGCGCTGCTGCTCCGAGTACCGCGTCGGTGGCTGGAACCGGCCGTGTACCGGCTGGTCACCGCCCTTGGAGGCGAAGTGGTTGGCCAGGACGAACACCGTCCGGCCCCGGAACCGGAACTCGCCCGCCAGAGGCTTGCGGCTGTCCGACCACGCCCGGTCACCGGGGTCGATGCGGCCCGGCGAGACGGACAGCGCCGCGTCACCGCGGTGGCGCTTCACCGCGACCGGGGTCGTGGCGTCCCCGCCGGGGCGGTCCACGAACGACACCCGCCGCGGGTCGAACAGGAAGCCCACGCGGATGTTGCCGCCGGGCTGTCCGCCGTCGGCGCCGTCGACCGGGTCGATCTGCCGCCACTCGTAGCGCGGTCCCCCCGCCGCCTCGACGGCGTCGGTGAACCGGGTCAACGTCTCCCGGGCCGACACGACGCCGTCGTCGACCCCGGTCGGCCCGTTGTCGTCCTGGATCTCCTCCAGCGTGACGATGTCGGGGGACCGGAGGTTGTGCACGATGCCGTGGGCCAGCTCGTCGAACTTCGCCTGCGCGTCGACGGCCGAGAGGTTCTCCACGTTGTACGTCGCCACGGACAGTTCCCCGGGCCGCTGCGCGCGGGTGACCTCGCGGGCGAGCCCGTTGTCGGTGACCTCGCCGAGGACGTTCGCCATGAGCGTGTAGCCGCCGAACCGGTCGTAGGCCAACGGGCCCGCCGTCCGTCCGGTGAGCGTGTCCCCCGTGTCCGCCTCCGGGAACGGGCGCTCGCCGAACGGGATCAGCGACTCGATCTTGAGGACGCCGGTGTTCGACCGGTCGTAGCCGAGGTTCACCGTGCCGCCCCGTGCGGTCGGGTGCTGCTCCGGTTTCGTGGTCGCGTACAGCTCGGCGTAGTCGGTGCTCGGCCCGACCAGGCGCACGTCGCGCACCGACACCAGCTCGCCCTCGTGCGCCTCCCAGAAGTCGAGTGCGTACTTCTCCGGCCGCAGGGGCGCCTGTTCGATCGACCCGCCCGGCTCGGCGGTGCGTTCCTCCGGGACCGTGTCCGGGCCGATCCCCAGCGCCGCGGGCACCTCCCCCGCACGGGCGGAGACCGTCCACGTGGCATCGACCAGTTCCGTGGCGGACTGGAAATCCGAGGTCGCCGGATCGTCCGGGTAGTACTCCTCCACCGTCCCCGTCACCCGGACGCGGTCACCGGGGGACAGGTCCGGGTCGGCCGCACCGGTGAACACGAACAGACCCTCGCTGGTGCGCGGATCGTCGTCCGGGTCGGGGTCCTGCATCCAGAACCCGCGCGCGGAGCCGAACGTGCGCGTCGCGGTCACGACGCCGGGCACGGCGACCCGCTCGCCCTCCAGCGGCGAGAGCCGGGTGGTGCCCTGCACCGCGTGGATCCGGGTGCGCACGACGCCGGAGGCG